>NZ_JBVKCA010000011.1:0-338890 GCF_055656965.1 Streptomyces sp. NPDC111656 | reverse complement strand
GACCAGGTACGACAAGCTCGCCGTCCGCTACGAGTCGACCGTCCAGCTCACCCTCATACGGCAGGCGCTGTGACCACATCTCAAACACGTCCTAGGACCACCGTCGTCCGAGCCCGCGACGAGCGTTTCGGCGGCACACCCTACGGCTGATCGCCGTGCGCGGGCATCACAGTCGCGCCCCCTTCAACGCCATGTGCAGCAGCAGGCGGTCCTCGCCGTCGTCCAGGTCGAGGCCGGTCAGCTGCTCGACGCGGGACAGCCGGTAGTAGAGGGTCTGCCGGTGGATGCCCAACTCCGCCGCCGTACGCCCCGCCTGGCCCGCGCAGTCCAGGAACACCTCGGCGGTGCGGGCGAGTTCGCGGTGCGCGGGGGAGAGGAGGGTGCGAACGGCGGGGTCGTGGGCCGCCTCCGGGGGGAGGGCCGTGAGGAGACGGAACGGGCCGATGGAGGCCCACTCGGCGACCGGGCCGAGGCGGGGTTCCGCGAGGACCGCACGGGCGGCGGCGGACGCCTCCTGCCAGGCCGCCCCCAGCTCGGCGAGGCCCACCCGGGCGCCGGCGACTCCGGCGGCCACGGTCGTCCCGGCACCCTTCGCCGTTCCCTGCCCGGCCCCGCGCTCCCCGTCCGCCTCCCGTACGAAGCGGGTCGCCGCCGTGCGTGCCGGAGTCAGTACGTCCGCCGAGCGCAGCCGTACGAGAAGGGCCAGGCTCTGGCCGGTGGCCCCCCACGGCACCGTGCACAGCGCGGTCGCGCCCGGCACCGTACGGACCGAAGGGGCGTCGTCCGGGTCGGCGGAGGGCCAGGGGGCGACGCACACCACCGCGTGCAGGCCGTCGCCGCGCGGGCCGAGGGCGGTGCGCAGCTCGGCCACCGCCATGTCCCGCTGCCAGCCGCGCTCGGCGGTGAGGACCGCCCGCAGCTCGCGAGTGAGGTCCGCGCCCGCCTGTGCCTCGTCCGCGAGCAGGTCGCCGATGCGGGCGGCGACCTCCATCGCCGCGGAGAGCTGTGCCCCGGACGGGCCGGGGTCGTCCTCCAGCAGCCAGACGTAGCCGAGGACGACACCCCGATGGCGTACCGGCAGACAGATCCGGCCCCGGTACACGCCCGCCTCCGGGGTGGGCGGGATGTGCACGGGGGCCGTCGCGCGCGTGATGCCGAAGCCCTCGAACCAGGTGCGGACCGCCGCCGTGGAGCGACGGGTGAGGATCGAGCGGGTCCGTACGGGGTCCAGGGCCGACGGGTCGAGCTCGCCCTCGCTGTCGTAGGCGCCGAAGGCGATCAGCTCGAAGTCCCGGTTCTCCAGCGTCGCGGGCACGCCGAGGAGCGCCGAGATCTCGTCGACCAGCTCCTGATAGCCGCGGTGGTCGCCACGGTGATCTCGGTGCTCCCGGTGTTCCCGGGGCTCTTTGTGATCCCTGTGTTCGTCGCTCACCCGGGCATTCTCCCGCAATTCCGCAGCCCTTCATACATCTGTCTGAGATCCAGGGCACGGATGCGTGACAGCTGTCGATGGCTCAGGATCGGAGGGATCCTTAGGTTTCACGGTGGTTCTCCGTGCCGTACCCGAATGGTCGGGATACGGCCTTCTGCTCGCCTTGTTGTGGAGGTGCCCCGTGCTGGGTCCCGTGATTCTCGCCGCGTCGCGCAGCGACCGGATGCGTCGCTTCGTGTCGGCGGCCCCCGGCACCAAGCAGGTCGTCGCCCGCTTCATCGCCGGTGAGAGCGTCGACCAGGTCGTTCCGGTCGTCCAGGACGCCGTCGCCAAGGGCCTGGAGGTCACCCTCGACGTCGTCGGCGAGGACATCACCACCCGCGAGCAGGCCTTCGCCGCCCGGGACGCGTACCTGGAGCTCATCGAGCATCTGAAGGTGCTGGACCTCGGCACCAAGGCCGAGATGTCGATCAAGCTGTCGATGTTCGGGCAGGCCCTGGAGGGCGGCCACGAGCTGGCCCTCGCCAACGTGCGCCCGGTCGTCGAGGCCGCCGCCGCCATCGGCACCACCGTCACCCTGGACGCCGAGGACCACACCACCCTCGACTCGATGTTCGCCATCCACGAGGAGCTGCGGAAGGACTTCCCGCAGACCGGCTGCGTCATCCAGGCCTACCTGTACCGCACCGAGGCCGACGCCCGCCGCCTCGCCGCGAGCGGCAGCCGCGTCCGCCTGGTGAAGGGCGCCTACAAGGAGCCCGCCGAGGTCGCGTACCAGGACAAGGCCGAGACCGACAAGGCGTACGTCCGCGTCCTGCGCGTCCTGATGGAGGGCGAGGGGTACCCGATGATCGGGTCCCACGACCCGCGCCTCATCTCCATCGCGCAGGAGCTGGCGCGCAAGGCCGGGCGCAAGCTGGACGAGTACGAGTTCCAGATGCTGTACGGCATCCGGAGCGAGGAGCACCTGCGGCTCGCCGCCGAAGGCCACCGCATGCGGGTGTACACCGCGTACGGCACCGACTGGTACGGCTACTTCATGCGCCGCCTCGCCGAGAAGCCGGCCAACCTGCTGTTTTTCGCCCGCAGCATTCTGACCCGAGGTTGAGAGATGGCTGTCACTGGCATTTTCTGCCGGGGGTCCGGGGGTTGTCCCCCGGGAAAGCACAGCGCCCGCTCGATTCTGACCAAGGGCTGATCCACGGGCCGAGCCCGAACCACCCGCTCATAAAGGAGTTACGGACACCATGGACGCTGTGACCCAGGTCCCCACCCCCGTCAACGAGCCGGTGCACGGCTACGCTCCCGGTTCGCCCGAGCGCGCCCGCCTGGAGGCCAAGCTCAAGGAGCTGGCGGAGAACCCGATCGAGCTGTCGATGACCATCGGCGGCGAGAAGCGGCTCGGCGGCGGTGAGCGCTTCGAGGTCGTGCAGCCGCACAACCACAGGGCCGTCATCGGCACCGGCACGCACGCCACCCAGCAGGACGCGCAGGACGCCATCGACGCGGCCCTCGCCGCCGCCCCCGCCTGGCGCGCGATGTCCTTCGACGACCGCGCCGCGATCATCCTGCGCGCCGCCGAGCTGCTGGCCGGCCCCTGGCGCGAGACGCTGGCCGCCTCCACCATGCTCGGCCAGTCGAAGACCGCCCAGCAGGCCGAGATCGACTGCCCCTGCGAGCTCGTCGACTTCTGGCGCTTCAACGTCCACTACGCCCGCCAGATCCTCGCCGAGCAGCCGCCGGCGAACTCCCCGGGCGTGTGGAACCGCATGGACCACCGTCCGCTGGAGGGCTTCGTCTACGCGATCACGCCCTTCAACTTCACGGCGATCGCGGGCAACCTGCCCACCGCTCCGGCGCTCATGGGCAACGTCGTCGTGTGGAAGCCGTCCCCGACGCAGACCCACGCCGCCGTGCTGCTGATGCAGCTCCTGGAGGAGGCCGGCCTGCCCAAGGGCGTCATCAACCTCGTCACCGGTGACGGCATCGAGGTCTCCAAGGTCGCCCTGGAGCACCGCGACCTCGCCGGCATCCACTTCACCGGCTCGACCAAGACCTTCCAGTACCTGTGGAAGACGGTCGGCAACAACATCGAGAAGTACCGCTCCTACCCGCGTCTGGTCGGCGAGACCGGCGGCAAGGACTTCGTGGTCGCCCACCCGTCGGCGGACCGCGCGGTCCTCAAGACCGCCCTGACCCGCGGTTCCTTCGAGTACCAGGGCCAGAAGTGCTCGGCGAGCTCCCGCGCCTACGTCCCGGCCTCCATCTGGAACTCCGGTTTCAAGGAGGAGTTCGCGGCCGAGGTCGACCACCTGACCATGGGTGACGTCACCGACCTGTCGAACTTCATCGGCGCGGTCATCGACGAGCGCTCGTTCGCCAAGAACAAGGCGGCCATCGACCGCGCGAAGGCCGACCCGACCTGCACGATCGTCGCGGGCGGCACGTACGACGACTCCGTCGGCTACTTCGTGCGCCCGACCGTCGTCGAGTGCTCGGACCCTTCGAGCGAGGTCTTCACGACCGAGTACTTCGGCCCCTTCCTCGCCGTCCACGTCTACGAGGACGACAAGTACGACGAGATGCTGACCCAGATGGAGTCGGCGTCCGACTACGCGCTCACCGGCGCGGTCATCTCCGGCGACCGCGCGGCGGCCGCGTACACGATGGAGAAGCTCCGCTACGCCGCGGGCAACTTCTACATCAACGACAAGTCGACCGGCGCCGTCGTCGGCCAGCAGCCCTTCGGCGGCGGCCGTGCCTCCGGCACCAACGACAAGGCGGGCGCCCCGCAGAACCTGATGCGCTGGACGCTGACCCGCGCCATCAAGGAGACCCTGGTCCCGCCGACCGACTACACGTACCCGCACATGGGCTGATCAGCCCTTTTGAACCCGGGCCGGGAAGCCCGACCTCCGAGCGGGCTTCCCGGCCCGTCTCCATGTCCGGGCGCCCGCGGGCAGAATTTCCCCATGGCCCGGACGCGGAGTGAGACGGTCGAGACCGACGACGGCGTACGTCTGTGGGCGCAGCGGTCGGGTGAAGGCCCCCCGCTCGTGCTGTGCCACGGCGGCCCCGGCCTGTGGGACATGTTCGAGGACGTGGCCGGATCACTGGCGGGCCGGGCCGCCGTGCACCGCTGGGACCAGCGCGGTTGCGGACGGTCGGGGCCGTGCGCCGGGCCTTGGACGAGCGAGCGGTTCGTCGCCGACCTGGAGGCCGTACGGCGGCACTTCGGGCTGGAGCGGATGACGCTGCTCGGCCATTCGTGGGGCGCGCAGCTGGCGCTGAGCCATGCGCTGGCCCATCCCGAGCGGGTGAACGCGCTGGTCTATGTGAGCGGTACGGGGATCGGACCCGACTCCGACTGGTTCGACGGCTTCAAGGCGAACCTCGTCGCCCGGCTCGGCGAGCGCCCCGAACGCCTGGCCCGCTGGCGCGAGTTGACGGACCGTCCGGTGCGCTCCGAGGCGGCGGAACGGGAGCGTGCGGTGCTGCAGTGGTCCGCCGAGTTCGTGGACCGCGAGCGGGACCTGGAGCAGGCCGGGCGGATGGCCGAGCGCTGGTTCGACATCAACACCGAGTGCAACAAGGCCTTCAACGCCGAGCGGAGAAGGTCCTGGGGCACCCCGGAGCTGTACGCCGCCTGCCAACAGCTCGACCTGCCCGTGGTCGTCGTCGACGGGGCGCTCGACATCCGGCCGCGCTCGGCGGTCGACTCACTGGAGAGGGCGCTGCCCCGGGTGCGCCGGGTGATCCTGCCGGAGGCCGGGCACCTGCCGTGGGTCGAGGACCCGAGGGGCTTTCGGGAGGCGGTGACGGCGGCGTTGCGGTGATCCGCCGTCCCTCGCCGTGGCGGAGGTGGCGTTACCCGGCGAACTCCGTCCGCTCCCACCACTCGTACACGGGCAGCCTGCCCTCCGGCGTGTCCGCCTGTCGTGGGGTCGCCCTGAAGTGTTCGTATCCACCGCGCAACTCGATCTTCACGTCCGTTCCAGGAGGCGGGACCGGGACGATCCGCTCGGGCAGATCGTCCGGGCCGCCCTCGAGCAGTGCTTTGGTCGTGTCGCTCATGACGTCACCGTTCCCCCTGCCGGAGCCCGATGTCGCATGCCGCGCGGAGGATCAGTCGTGTGGGCGATCCACTGCTCGGCCGTCGGCGGTCGCCGGGCACGGACGGCTCCCCCGACCCCGTTCGGGGCCAGGGGAGCGATGGGGCGCTTCGGGGGGGTCAGTTCTCGCAGGTCGTCCGGCCTTCGCGCGCGCGACAGGCGAGCGCCGCGAAGCCGCCGTCCGCCACGACGGGTACGGCCAGCGTGCCGCCGCCCCGGAGGAGGTGCGTCTCGCGCACCAGGCCCGACGGACCGTCCGTCAGGGTCTCCACCAGCCAGCGGCCCGCGCCCAGCCGCAGCGGTACGTCGACCGTGCGGGCCGTGCCCGTGAACGTGCCGCCGATGAACCACCGGCCGTCGGCGGCGCGCCGGGCGAGGACCGCCGAGCGGCCCGGATCGCCGGTCAGCAGCCGGGTCTCCTCCCAGCGGGCGGGAAGCTGCTCCAGATAGCGGCGGGCCTCGGGCCGCGCGTCGTACGACTCCGGGGTGCCGGAGAGGTTCTGGATCCCGGACTCGTACAGGACGCTCAGGCCCAGCTCACCCGCGTCCGAGGCGACGTTCGGGCGGTACGGGCGATGGAAGGCGCCCGGAGTGAAGTCCATGGAGCCGATGACATTGCGGGTGAAGGGGAGTGAGGCCAACTGCTCCGCCGTGTTGTTGCGCTTCTCCTCGCCGCCGACCCCCTCCATCGACATGACCTGCGGCCAGGTGCGCTGGATGCCCTTGGGGATCGTCGAGCCGTGGAAGTTCACCATGAGGTGGTGGCGGGCCGTGGACTCCAGCACGTCGTCGTACCAGCGCATCCGCTCCTGGGACTCGGAGTCCATGAAGTCGATCTTCACGCCCTTGACGCCCCAACGCGCCAGCGTGGAAAGCCACTTCTCGCGCTCGACGGGATCGGTCAGCAGGCTGTAGTGCAGCCAGACGTGGATGCCCACGCCCTTGGCCGCCGCGTGGCGCACCAGCTCAGGCATCCAGCTGTCCGTCTGCCACTGGGGATCGATCACGTCCCAGGCGTCCGCCTTGAAGTACCAGCCCGCGTCCACCACTTCGTAGGGCCAACCGCGCTCGGCCGCGTAGTCCACGTACTTCTCCTGTGCGGCCAGGCTCTGCCCCGCCTCCTTGCCGCCCGCCAGCCAGGTCCACAGCGCCGGGCCCGGCTTGATCCAGGACGTGTCGGGGACCCGGGACGCCGGGGCGAGGTCGTCCACGAAGGTCGACTCGGTGACGGTCGCGAGATCACCGGTGACGATCGCGCGCCAGGGGGTGGTGAGCGGGCCGGTCGTCAGGATCGGCTCGTCGTTCCAGAGGCTCAGCCCGTACGTCGACGAGTCCGCGGTGTGCGTCAGGTGGGCCCCCGCGTAGGTGCCGGTGACGTCCGACTCGGCGATCAGGGCGTAGTCGCCGTCGGCGGCGGCGCCGTTGCCCCCGTCCGTCCTGAACAGGCCCTGCATCATGTACGCGCCCGTCGGCGCCGCCGCCGCGGAGTCGTAGCGGGCGAAGCGGAGCTCGTTGTCGGCGCGGTAGCCGCCGAGGAGGGCGTTGGCACCGGTGGGGAGGGTGAAGGCGGAGGCCTCGCGCAGTATGTTGCCGTGGCTTCGCGGCAGGACGTAGCGGTAGGCGACGCCGTCACGGGCGACCCGTGTCACCAGGTCGAGCCGGGCGCCGTCGGCGGTGCGGAAGCGGAAGCGGGCCTCGGTCATGCGGGCCACGCGGTCGCGGGACTTGCCGGCCGGGCTCGTGTAGTGCTCGGTGACCGTGCGCTCGGAGCGTCCGGTGAGGGTCAACCCCCGGGAGAAGTCGGTCTGTTCGGTGACCAGGCCGAGGGGGGAGGGCTCCAGGACCGTTCTGCCCTCGCGTCTCACGGCGAGCGTGGGATGTCCGTCGGTCCGATCGAGCGCGACGACCACCGTGGGTGAGCCGTGCGGCCCCTTCACCTCCCAGGCGGCCCGCGCCGTTGCCTCGGCGCGGGCGGGGAGCGCCGCCACCGCCGTGGCGAGCAGGGTGGAACAGAGCGTCAACACGATGGTGCGGGCCCGTAACTGGACCGACATCAGGAACCCTCCTTCTCGCAGTCATCACCTGTAGTCATCCGATGATTGTGAGAGTGAAGGTGCGCAATGGGCCTGTCAAGGCGTCCGACCGCATCAGAGATAGGATCAATTTTCGACGGGGCCCCTGACCTCTTCCGCCACCCGCGCCAGCGCCCCCCGCAGCCACCGGTGCGCCGGATCCGTGTCCAGTCGTACGTGCCATGCCTGGCCCGACGAGAACCCCGGCAGGTCCAGCGGAACCTCCAGCACCGTCAGCGGCATCCAGCGCGCCGCCTCCCTCGCGACCTCCGCCGGGACGAGCGCCAGGGCGTCGGTGCGCAGGACGAAGAAGCAGGCCGCGCCGTAGGTGGGCGCCGTCGCCAGAACGTCGCGGCGCAGGCCGAGCCCGGCGAGGTGTTCGTCCACCACGCTGTGCGCCCGGCCGCGCCGGGTCACCGTGATGTGCGGCAGCGCGGCGAACCGCTCCGGCGCCAGCGGCTCGCCCGCGAACTCCGCGCCGGCCCGCGCCACCGCCACCATCCGGTGTTCCTGCAGCGTCGAGGCGCGCACGTCGTGCGGCAGCGGGTCCGGCAACTCGCCCACGTCCAGGTCGACATGGGTGCGCAGATCCGCCGGGTCCTCCTCGCCCTCGGGCAGCAGCCGCAGCCGTACGCCGGGTGCCTCCCGGGCCACCAGTTCCAGCAGCGGGGCGCCGAGGGACAGAGCGGCCCCGTCGTTGGTGCGAATTCTGAACTCCCTTCGCAGCGAGGAGAGTTCGACATCGGCCGGTGGTCGCAGCGCCGCCACCGCGCCCGCCAGCGCGGCCTGCACCCGAGGCTGCATCTCCCGCGCGCGGGGTGTCAGGGTCAGCCCCCGCCCCGACGGGACGAGGAGCGGGTCGCCGACCACCCGGCGCAGCCGGCCCAGGGTGCGGCTCATCGCCGAGGGGGAGACGCTCAGTTCGGCCGCCGCGCCCGCCACGCTGCCCGCGCGCAGCAGGGCGTCGAGGGCGGGCAGGAGGTTCATGTCGGGGAGGGGGGCGGTCAGCCCGGACCCGGACGACGCATGCGCTGAATGCTGCATGGGGCGCAAGGCTACGTGAAGCAATCGGACCTTGTGTGCAGCAATGGTCGCCCCGAACCTGGACCCATGACGGATTCTCACCCGCGCGGCACCGCCACCGCGCTCCTCGTCGCGGGCTGCTTCTTCATGGAGATGCTCGACGGCACGATCGTGTCGACCGCTGCTCCGCAGATAGCCCGGGACCTGCACACCGCCCCCACGTCCGTGGGCCTGGTCATCACCGCCTACCTCGTCACCCTCGCCGTGCTCATCCCCCTCTCCGGCTGGCTCACCGCCCGCTTCGGCCCACGCCGTGTCTTCCTCACCGCGATCACGGTCTTCACCCTCGCCTCCCTGGCCTGCGCGTTCGCCCCGAACCTCGGCGTGCTCGTCGGGACCCGTGTGCTGCAGGGCGTCGGCGGCGCCATGATGGTGCCGGTCGGCCGGCTGGTCGTCCTGACCGGCACCGCCAAGCGGGAACTGCCGCGCATGGTCGCGTACATCGTGTGGCCCGGCCTCGTCGCCCCGGTCCTCGCGCCCCTGCTCGGGGGCCTGATCACCACGTACGCCTCCTGGCACTGGATCTTCCTGCTGAACGTGCCCCTCGGCGTGGTCGCCCTGCTCGTCGCGCACCGCCTGATCGCACCGGCCCCGCGGGACGAGACGCCCCCGCTGGACCTCGTCGGCACCCTGCTCACCTGTACCGGTCTCGCCGCCCTGACCTGGACCGCGCACCTGCTCTCCGCCCCGATGGGAGGTGCTCCGGCGCGGACGGTGGCGGCCGGCGTGATCGCCGCCGTGGCGCTCACCGCGGCCGTACGGCATCTGCTGCGCACCCCGCACCCGCTGGTCAACCTGCGCACCCTGGACGTCCAGTCCTTCCGCGCGTCGGCGCTCGACGGCTCGCTCTACATGGCGGTCGTCGCCGCCCTGCCCTTCCTCCTCCCGCTGCTCTTCCAGGAGGTGTTCGGCTGGAGCGCGGTGAAGTCGGGCGCGGTGGTGCTGTTCGTCTTCGTCGGGAACATCGGGGTCAAGCCAGCGACCACGTATCTGATCAACCGCTTCGGCTTCCGTCCGCTGCTGATCGTCTCCACGCTCGGGCTCGCGGTCACCACCGCGGCCTGCGCGCTGTTCACGCGGGGGACGCCGGTCGCGGTGATCGCGGTCGTCGCGGTGCTCTCCGGCGTCGCCCGTTCGGTCGGCCTCAGCGGCTACGCGACCATCGCCTTCAGCGAGACCCCGCCGGAGCGGCTGCGCGACGCCAACGCCCTCTTCGCGACCTCCCACCAACTGGCCGCCGGGCTGGGCGTGGCCGTCACCGCCGTCGCGCTGCGCGGGGGCGCGGCGCTGACGGACGGGACGCGCTCGGCGTACGCCGTCGCGTTCGTGGTGCTCGGCGTGCTGTGTCTCGTTGCGACGGCGGGCGCCCTGCGGTTGCACCCGGCGGCGGGCGATGCCGCGCGCACTGTTGTCCCAGCTCAGGGCCGTGTGACCCAATCCACCGTCTCAGATAGTAGGAAGTCCGACTAACTGTGGAGACAGATGCCTCTTCCTCGCTTAGTTTTGTAGGAGCCGAACGTCTCGCTAGACCAAGCGAATGGCGGTCGTGAGCCGGAGCCCCTGGCAGGCAACCCCTGCGGCACCGCTCCCCGCCCCCGGCGTCTCGTATCCCTCCCTCATCGCACTTCCGGTGGTCCGTTCCGGGCCGCTTTCCGGAGGCAAGGAGTCGATTCATCATGGCCGAGACGACCGTCCGCCGAGTCCGCCACGTGTCCCGCAGCAGCGAGTCCGACCGCAAGAACGCGGCCGCCGCCCTCCAGCGCGCCCTCGACCGCAGGGACAACGGCGGCGAGACGGGTCACTGACCCGCCCGCACCACACCACCCTCATACCGGGAGCCGCACCCGCACGGGGTGCGGCGCGGGGTCCACGCCCCGCGCCGCACCTCGGAGTGCTCGGCCGCCGCCGTGTGCTCAGTGACCGCGCCGCACCTCGAAGTGGTCGATGCGCTTGCCGCTCTCCGCGAGCGCCGACACCTTGAGCCGGGGCGTCGTGCCCGCCTCCGCCTCCACCGAGAGGAAGGAGAAGCCGGTGTACCGCACCCGGGACCACTCCACCGTCTCCCGCTGCTGGTCCTGCGACTTGGTCCAGTGGAAGCTGCTCACGGACTCGTGGCGGCCGACGTGCCCCTCGTAGCTGTCCTTCACGCCCGACGGGAAGCCGTACAGATCCTTGCCGCCGCCGCCCGCGGTGACGTAGACGATCCCGTCCCGCGTCGGGTCCGTCGAGCCGCCCACCGGCACCGCACGGCCCACCGCACCCTTCTTGACGGCGTCCGTCCGCTCATACACGTGGTTGTGCCCGTTGATCACCAGGTCCACCTGGTGCTTGGCGAACAGCGGCAGCCACGCCGCGCGCACCCCGCCGTCGGAGGCGTGCGCGGACGTCGAATAGGCGCAGTGGTGGAAGAAGACCACGATGAAGTCCACCGCCGCCGAGGAGCGCAGCTCGGCCAGCTTCCTGTCCAGCCACTGCGTCTGCTTCCCGCCCGTGTAGCCCTGGTTGGCGGGAATCTCGTACGACACGTCGTTCGCGTCCAGTGCCACGACGCCGACGTTGCCGTAGGTGAAGGAGTAGACGCCCGGTGCCGTCCGCGGGTCGAAGCCGCTGTCCGGGAGGGAGAAGCGGGCCGCCTGGCCGCCGTAGCCGTCCGGCGAGTACCAGGCCTCCATGTCGTGGTTGCCGGTCGTCACCATCCACGGCACCGACTTCGCCACCGGCTCGGTCTGCTTGAGGAACAGGTCCCAGTACCCGGGGTCGAACCCGTCCGACTTCTTGCCGCGCCCGGTCCCGTCCGCGTAGCAGATGTCACCCGCGTGGAGGTGGAAGGCGGGCTTCTGGCGCAGCAGCACCTTGTCGTTGGCGAGCGCGGCCGAGCTGACGCCCTGGTCGCCGAAGGCGGTGAACACGAACTTCTCCGGGTTCGCGGGCGCCGTACGGAAGGAGCCGACGGTCGGCCTGTGCGCCGGTGAGGCCGGGTCGAAGCCGTCGTGGCCGACGCCGTAGTAGTACGTCGTGCCGGGCCGCAGACCGTCCAGGGCCGCGTGCACGTAGTACTGGTCCAGGGCCAGCCGCACGCCCGTGACCCCCGGCGTGTGCAGGGCGCGGACCTCGGCCCCGACCTTCCGGCTCAGCTGTCCGGGATGCGTGCCCACCCGCAGATACGGCTTCCGGACCGCGAGCGGCACCTGCCAGGAGACCCGCATCTGGGTCTTCGGGTCGGCGCCGAAGGCGAGGTGGCGGCCGAAGGGGGTGACGACGGAACCGTGCACCTGCCCGGTGACGCTCGTGCTCGGGGCGGAGCCGCGCGTCACCGTCCCCGACGGGGACGAGCAGCCGGCCAGCAGCCCGCCGCCCGCGAACGCACCCGCCGACACCAGGGCGCGGCGCCGTGTGAGCTTCGTACGCAGGTACTCGTACTGCTCCGCCATGCTCATCCGGCTCGCGAGCTGCTGCGGAATGCCGAAGTCGGGAATGTCCATGCTGGTGAACTTCCCAGCACGCCCCAACGCCCGCCATACGTACGGGTGAACGCACGTCGACGAAACGGTTCGCGACACCCCGAGGATGTCCGGATGGCGGACAGCTCGTGTCATTCCATGGGACACGGAGTACGGTGCCTTCATGTCTCGCAGCATCAATCTCGCAGTGATCCCCGGTGACGGCATCGGCCAGGAGGTCGTGGCCCAGGGGCTGAAGGTGCTCTCCGCCGTCCTTCCGCAGGATGTGAAGCTGGAGACCAAGGAGTTCGACTTCGGGGCCAAGCGCTACCACGCCACCGGTGAGACCCTCACCGAGGCCGACCTCGACGCCCTCAAGCAGCATGACGCGATCCTGCTCGGCGCGATCGGCGACCCCTCGGTCCCGTCGGGCGTCCTGGAGCGCGGCTTCCTGCTCAAGCTCCGCTTCGCCTTCGATCACCACGTCAACCTGCGTCCGTCGAAGCTCCTTCCGGGTGTCGCCACCCCGCTGGCCGGGCAGCCGGAGATCGACTTCGTCGTGGTCCGCGAGGGCACCGAGGGCCCGTACACGGGCAACGGCGGCACGATCCGCAAGGGCACCGAGCACGAGGTCGCCACCGAGGTCTCCGTCAACACGGCCTTCGGTGTCGAGCGTGTCGTCCGTGACGCCTTCGCCCGCGCCCAGGCCCGCCCGCGCAAGAAGCTGACGCTGGTGCACAAGAACAACGTGCTGACCTTCGCGGGTCACCTCTGGACGAACGTCTTCAACAAGGTGGCCGAGGAGTTCCCCGAGGTCACCACGGACTACATCCACGTGGACGCCGCGACGATCTACCTCGTCACGGACCCCGCGCGCTTCGACGTGATCGTCACCGACAACCTCTTCGGCGACATCATCACCGACCTCGCCGCGGCCGTCTCCGGCGGCATCGGCGTGGCCGCGAGCGGGAACATCAACCCCTCCGGCGAGTTCCCCTCGATGTTCGAGCCCGTGCACGGCTCGGCGCCCGACATCGCGGGCCAGGGCAAGGCCGACCCCAGCGCCACCGTCCTGTCCGTCGCCCTCCTGCTGCGCCACCTCGGCTACGAGGCCGAGGCCGCCCGCATCGAGGACGCCGTCTCGGCCGACCTCGCCGAGCGCGTGGGCAAGCCCGCCCGCAGCACCGAGGAAATCGGCGACGCGCTCGCCGTACGAGTAGCCGGCTGACCCTCCCTCACTGCCTTAAGGGCGTGGGGGGACCCCCACCGCCACTTACCTTTCGTAGGAGCCGCCGGGTCGCATCCGCACCCGGCGGCTTTTCCTATGCCCTCGCCGGGTGTCACCATCAACAACCCCTGGGCAACCCCTGGGCCGTGTTCACCCCGTTTCGTCCAAGGCTTCGCGCGCGCGATAATCGAACGCGGAGCCGCGGGAATGAGGGAATGCTCGGACGTCCTAGTACTGGCCACTGGCAGTACAGGCGTGAGCGCGGCCCGTCACACACAACCGGTGAAGGACAACCACATGACGACGCCCACGATCGAGCTCAAGCCCTCTTCGCAGCCCCGCTCCGCGGCGGAGCGCGAGGCGATCCTCGCCAACCCCGGGTTCGGCCGCCACTTCACCGACCACATGGTGACGATCAAGTGGACCGAAGGCCGCGGCTGGCACGACGGCCAGCTCGTTCCGTACGGCCCGCTCTCCCTCGACCCCGCGAACATGACCCTGCACTACGCGCAGGAGATCTTCGAGGGCCTCAAGGCCTACCGCCAGCCCGACGGCTCCGTCGCCACCTTCCGCCCGGACAAGAACGCCCGGCGCTTCCAGGCCTCCGCCCGTCGGCTCGGCATGCCGGAGCTGCCCGTGGAGACGTTCATCGAGGCCTGTGACGTGCTGGTCCAGCAGGACTGCGCCTGGGTCCCGGCGCACGGCGGCGAAGAATCCCTCTACCTGCGCCCGTTCATGATCGCGACCGAGGTCGGCTTGGGTGTGAAGCCCGCCAACGAGTACCTGTTCCTGGTCATCGCCTCCCCGGCCGGCGCCTACTTCCCCGGCGGCGTCAAGCCCGTCTCCATCTGGGTCTCCGAGGACCACGTCCGCGCCGTCCCCGGTGGCATGGGCGACGCCAAGACCGGCGGCAACTACGCGGCCTCCCTCCTCGCCCAGGCCGAGGCCGCCGAGCAGGGCTGCGCCCAGGTCTGCTACCTCGACGCGGTCGAGCACAAGTGGATCGAGGAGCTCGGCGGCATGAACCTGTACTTCGTGTACGGGGACAGGATCATCACCCCCTCCCTCACCGGCTCCATCCTGGAGGGCGTCACCCGCGACTCCCTCCTCACCGTCGCCCGCGACCTCGGCTACACCTCCGAGGAGGGCCGCGTCTCCATCGACCAGTGGCAGCGCGACGCGGAGAACGGCACCCTGACGGAGGTCTTCGCCTGCGGCACGGCCGCGGTCATCACCCCCGTCGGCACGGTCAAGCGCACCGGCACCGAGTGGCAGCAGTCCGGCGGCGAGCCCGGCGACGTCACCGTGAAGCTGCGCGAGGCGCTCCTCGACATCCAGCGCGGCACCAGCGAGGACAAGCACGACTGGATGCACCCGCTGGGCTAGGGCGCCCCTCGCGCCCTTCGGTCCACGACAACCCACGCCTCCCGCCGGTCCCTCTCTCCCCAACAGGAGTGCGGGGACCGGCGGTTCGTTCGACGCGTAGCGGCTCCGTGACACGGGTATCCACAGATTCCACGGGGGGAGCGTGCCGCCCTCCCGTGTGCCCGCACGGCCACGGAGGGAGCGCAGGTGAGCGCAGGGTCGCCGATACCACGACTGCGCTGGCTGCTGCGCACCTTACGCACCCCACGCCGCCCCCAGAGCCTCACCGTCCTCGTCCTGCTCGCCACCGTCGCAGCCCTCCTCCTGTGGAGCAGCTCGCGGATGGACAACTACGAGGAGAACCTCACCCTCAACCTCGGCACCGACATCGTCGGCGTCGTCGTCACCGTCTTCGTGATCGGCCCGCTGATCAGCCGCGCCCAGGAGGGCCGGGTCCGCGAACACACCCGGCTGGACTATGAGTGGTTCAGCGCCCAGGTCTACGGCTCGACCTCGAACGTGAAGGTCCTCGACACCTTCTCCCACGTGTTCGGCCCGCAGTTCTCCGAGCGCCTCTTCCGCGGCGTCAAGGCGGCCACCGGGCACGGCGCCCGCGTGCAGATCCTCCTCCTCGACCCCGACTCCCTCGCGGTCATCCTGCGCGGCCGTGAACTGGGCGAGCAGAGCGCCGACATCCGCCGCGACATCATGCGCAACCTGCGCACGCTGGACCGGTTCGCGCTCCGGCTCGACGAGAACTCCCGTCAGCTCCTCGAAGTACGCCTCTGCTCCACCTCCCCCGGCGTGACTCTCTACCGCTGGGACGAGCGCTCCCTGGTCTCCTTCCTGACCGTCGGGCGTCTCTCCGGCGAGGGAGTCCAGCTGGAGGTCGCCGTCCACTCCCCGCTCGGCACCTTCGTCGAACAACGCTTCGACGAACTGTGGCAGCAGAGCAAGCCGATGGAGCGATTCACCCATCTGCCGCTGACCCTGGTCGACGCGACCGACGGCCGCCGGGCGTTCAGCTGTCGCTTCGTCTACGTCGACGACTGCCTGTACGTCGCCGGACACGACCTCGTGTCGTACATGGCCCGCCACCGCCTCGACCAACTCTCGGCCTACAGCGAGGCCTTGACCGCCGCCGGCGCGCACGAGCTGATCGTCGTGGACGACGAGAGCGAGCTGCACGGGCTGCTCATGCAGCGCTTCGCGGAGAAGTACGATGCGTCGGCGGGCGCCTTCGTCGAGTTGCGGCCGTTGGTCCTGGTCAGGGAATAGAGGCCGCGGCACACATGAGTTCAGCGCTCCACCCCGCTCAGCCCGCGAGACCCGGCTCCGCGCACCCGAGCCTCCGGTCTCCGGACACCAGCTCCCGGTCTTCGCACCCGAGCCCCCGCTTTCGCGCCTTCACGCCCCGTGACCTGGACGGCCTGCTGCGGCGCGTGTCCCTGCCGCCCGCCGAGCGACTCGCCCTGCGGGCCGTGGCGGCCGTCCTGCCGTTCCGTACGAACGCCTACGTGGTCGACGAGTTGATCGACTGGTCGGCCGTGCCCGACGACCCGATCTTCCGGCTGACGTTCCCACAGGCCGAGATGCTGCCCGAGCCCGACCTCAAGCAGATGGCGGAACTGCTGGCGCAGGACGCCCCGAAGGCCGACGTCCTGCGCGCGGCCCACGAGATCCGGATGAAGCTCAACCCGCATCCCTCCGGCCAGCTCGACGCCAACGTCCCCGAGTACGGGGGGCAGCGTCTCACCGGCCTCCAGCACAAATACCCGGAGACGGTGCTGATCTTCCCGCGCCAGGGCCAGACCTGCCACGCCTACTGCACGTACTGCTTCCGCTGGCCCCAGTTCGTCGGCGAGTCCGACCTGCGCATCGCCACCGACGACATCGCCACCACATCCGCCTATCTGCGCGCCCACCCGGAGGTCACCAGCGCGCTCATCACGGGCGGCGACCCGATGGTGATGAGCACCGAGGTGCTGCGCCGCTACGTCGAACCGCTCCTGGAGATCGAGTCGGTCCAGTCGATCCGCATCGGCACCAAGTCGCTCGCCTTCTGGCCGTACCGTTTCCTCACCGACCGCGACGCCGACGACGTGCTGCGCCTGTTCGAGAAGGTCGTCGCGAGCGGCCGCCACCTCGCCCTGATGGCCCACTTCACCCATCCCCAGGAGCTGCGGCCCCCGGTGGTGCGGGAGGCGATGCGCCGGGTGCGTGACACGGGTGCCGTGATCCGCTGCCAGGGGCCACTGGTCAGGGGCATCAACGACAGTGCCGAGGCGTGGGCCGCGCTGTGGAACGAGACGACCGCGCTGGGGGCGGTGCCGTACTACCAGTTCGTGGAGCGGGACACCGGCCCGCAGGGCTACTTCGGGGTGCCGCTCGCCCGCGGCCACCAGATCTTCCGTGACGCCTACGCCCAGGTGTCCGGACTCGCGCGGACCGTGCGCGGCCCGGTCATGTCGGCGATGCCGGGCAAGGTGTGCGTGGACGGGATCACGGAGGTGGCCGGTGAGAAGGTCTTCGTGCTCCACCTCATCCAGGCCCGTGACCCGGAGCTGGTGGGCCGCCCGTTCTTCGCCGCGTACGACGAGAACGCCACCTGGTTCAGCGACCTAAAGCCCGCTTTCGGCGCGAGCCGGTTCCTGCCCGGCCTCGACCCGGTGTGACGCCCGCTTCGGCGAGAGGGCCACGTAGACGAGACCGCCGACCAGGCCCGACAGGACGAAGCTGCAGTCCACTCCACCGGTGAGGGACAGCAGCGGTCCCTGGTACGACGGGAGGGAGACGGCGAGGAGGCCGGCGAACGCGCCCAGCACCCAGGAGACCGTCGCCTGGACGTTCCAGCCGGCGCGGTACCAGTAGATCCCGCCCCGGGAGCGGCGGTTGAAGACCTGGAGGGCGTCCGGGTCGTAGATTCCGCGGCAGCGGGCGAAGCCGATGAGGGTGATGACCGCCCACGGGGTGCCGATGGCGGTCAGGAGAAGGACGAAGGACGTCATCGCGGACTGCGCGTTCCAGGCGTAGTGGCCGACGAAGACACAGACGGTGGCGACGACGGCGACCGTGAGGGTGGCCCGGGCGCGCGAGGCCTTCGGCAGGATCGCGTCCAGGTCCAGGCCCATGGAGTACAGCATCAGGCCCGCGTTGCCGACGGACCCCGCGGAGGCGGCGAGCAGCAGCGGGACCAGGTACCAGGTGGGGGAGGCGGAGACCAGCGGCCCCGCGTAGTCGAGGGCCGCGCGGGCGGCGTACGCCGTGAAGGTGCCGAAGAGCTGCGGGACCAGCAGCCCGGCGATCAGGCCCAGCCAGGTGGCGTGCAGAACCGTACGGGAGGAGTGCCGGGACGGGGAGATGTAGCGCGTGTAGTCGCCGAGCAGGGTGATGAACGCGATCGGTCCGGACAGGCCCGCCGCGACCGCCGCCAGCAGCCAGGTCGGCCAGAACGAGCCCAGCAGATAGCCGCCGGTCTCCGGGAGCGCGGCGGTGGTGAAGTGCGGCGCGTAGGCGAGCACACCGAGTGCGAGGAGCGCGGTCATGCCGACCGCGAGGACCCGGGACATCGCGAGCAGCACGCGGTAGCCGTACACCGCGCCCGCGACGGTGGCGGCGGCGAGGACGGCGTACACGACGGCGTACGACAGTCCGTTCGCCGGCAGCCCGAACAGGCGGCCGAGCACGCTCACCATCACGTCGCCGCCGATCCAGACGGTCAGCGCGGTGTAGCCGAGGGCGAGCAGCAGCCCGACGACCGAGCCGACCAGCCGTCCGCGCACGCCGAACTGGGCGCCGGAGGAGGTGGAGAGGTTCGTCGCCGTGCGCAGCGACACCAGCGCGAGCGGCGCGGTGAGCGCCGTGCCGATCACCGTGCCCGCCACGATCGCGCTCACCGACGACCACCAGTCGAGCCCGAAGGAGGGGGGCAGCCAGCCGAAGATGATCACGCCGAGGCAGAGGTTCGACCCCAGCAGGATCGAGACGAGGTCCCCCGGCCCGCTGGTCCGTTCCTCGTCGGGGATGGTGTCGACTCCGCGCTGTTCGATCGGCATGGCTGGTCTCCTTCGACGGCCGCCCGAGAGTTAGAGCGACGTTCAATGTCTGTGACCAGATTCTGGATGTCAATGTTTCCGTTCCATGAATCTCGCGTTTAGAGTGGTGCTCTAAATCGAGGAAGGCAAGGAGGTGCCCGGACATGAGACTGACCCCCACGGAACGTGACCGGCTGCTGCTCTTCGGGGCCGCCGAGCTGGCCCGTGCCCGCCGGGCCCGGGGCCTCAGGCTGAACGTTCCCGAGGCGACCGCACTCATCGCGGACACCGTGTGCGAGGCGGCCCGGGACGGGCGTCGGCTCGCCGAGGCGATCGCGGCGGCCCGGGCGGTGCTCGGCCCGGACGACGTCCTGCCGGGCGTCGCCGACGTCGTCACCGAGGTGCACGTCGAGGCCGTCTTCGACGACGGGTCCCGGCTCGCGGTCGTCAGCGACCCCCTCGGGGGCGGGCTGGGGGAGCGGGCACCGGGTGCGCTGCTGCCGGGGCCGGCGCACGCCGAGCCCGCCGCGGTCGTCCGGCTGACGGTCACCAACACCGCGACCGTGCCCGTCTCCGTCACCTCGCACTTCCACTTCTTCGAGACCAACCCGCGGCTCGACTTCCCGCGGGCGGCGGCCTACGGGATGCGGCTCGCGGTCCCCGCCGGGTCCTCCGTGCGCTTCGGACCGGGGGAGAGCATCGAGGTCGGGCTGCTGCCCATCGGCGGTGAGCGGATCGCCATCGGCTTCGCGGGACTGGTCGACGGGCCCCTGGACGCGCCCGGGGCCAGGGAAGAGGCCCTGCGCAGGGCCGCCGCCTGCGGATACCTCGGAGCCGGGGGCGCAGGGGACGCGGGGGATGCCGGGGGTGCCGGCAACGGCGGGGACTCCGGGGAGACCGGGGAAATCCAGGGAGCTGAGCCGCGATGAATCCTTACGAGTACGCAGCCACCCACGGCCCCCGCGCCGGCGACCGCGTCCGCCTCGGTGATTCCGGGCTGACCATCCGCGTCGAGTCCGACGCCCAGCGCTACGGCGACGAGTTCCTCGCCGGCTTCGGCAAGACCGCCCGCGACGGACTGCACCTCAAGGCCGCCGCCGTCCGCGACACCTGCGACGTCGTCATCAGCAACGTCGTGGTGATCGACGCGGCCCAGGGGATCCGCAAGGTCTCCATCGGCATCCGCGAGGGGCGGATCTGCTCGATCGGGCGGGCCGGGAACCCCGACACCCTCGACGGGGTCGACGTGGTGGTCGGTACGGGGACGTCGATCGTCTCGGGCGAGGGACTGATCGCCACCGCCGGAGCCGTCGACACCCATGTGCACCTGCTGTCGCCGCGCATCATGGAGGCCTCGCTCGCCTCCGGGGTCACCACGATCATCGGCCAGGAGTTCGGGCCGGTGTGGGGCGTCGGCGTCAACTCGCCCTGGGCGCTGCGCCACGCCTTCAACGCCTTCGACGCCTGGCCGGTCAACATCGGCTTTCTGGGCCGAGGTTCGTCCTCCGACGCCGCCCCCCTCGTCGAGGCCCTGGCCGAGGGCGGCGCGAGCGGCTTCAAGGTGCACGAGGACATGGGCGCCCACACCCGCGCCCTCGACACCGCGCTGCGCGTCGCCGAGGAGCACGACGTCCAGGTCGCCCTGCACAGCGACGGGCTGAACGAATGCCTGTCGGTCGAGGACACCCTGCGCGTCCTCGAAGGCCGGACCATCCACGCCTTCCACATCGAGGGCTGCGGCGGCGGTCACGTGCCGAACGTCCTGAAGATGGCGGGGGTCCCGAACGTCATCGGCTCGTCCACCAACCCCACCCTGCCCTTCGGCCGGGACGCGGTCGCCGAGCACTACGGCATGATCGTCTCCGTCCACGACCTGAAGACCGACCTGCCCGGCGACGCGGCCATGGCCCGCGACCGGATCCGCGCCGGGACCATGGGCGCCGAGGACGTGCTGCACGACCTGGGCGCGATCGGGATCACCTCCTCGGACGCGCAGGGAATGGGACGCGCGGGCGAGACCGTACGCCGCACCTTCGCGATGGCCGGAAAGATGAAGGCCGAGCGCGGCGCCCCGGCGGACGTGGACCACGACAACGAGCGCGTCCTGCGCTACATGGCCAAGCTCACCATCAACCCGGCCATCGCGCACGGGCTCGCCCACGAGGTCGGCTCGATCGAGGTCGGCAAGCTCGCCGACATCGTCCTGTGGCGCCCGGAGTTCTTCGGCGCCAAGCCGCAGCTCGTCCTCAAGTCCGGCTTCCCGGCGTACGGCGTCGTCGGCGACCCGAATGCCGCCACCGACACCTGCGAACCCCTCGTCCTGGGACCGCAGTTCGGGGCGCACGGCGCGACGCCCGCCGAGATCTCGGTCGCCTTCGTCGCCCAGGCCGCGCTCGACCAGGGCAACGACCTCATGCCGACGCGCCGGCGCCGGGTCGCCGTGCGCGGCACCCGCGGGATCGGCCCCGCCGACCTGCGCCTCAACTCCCGTACCGGATCCGTCGACGTCGACCAGCGCACCGGCCTGGTCACCCTCGACGGCGACCCGCTGAGCTCCGAGCCCGCCGACTCGGTCTCCCTCAACCGCCTCTACTTCCTGTGATGAAGGTGCACGTCATGACCCCTGCCGTCGATGGTTTCCGGATGCCCGCCGAGTGGACCCCGCACGAGCGCACCTGGATGGCGTGGCCGGGCCCCAACCCCACCTTCGACAACCCCGACGACCTCGCCGAGGCACGTGCGGCCTGGGCGGCGGTGGCGCGCGCGATCCGCCGGTTCGAACCGGTGACGGTCGTGTGCGGGCCGGGCCAGTCGCAGGCGGCCCGGGCGCTGCTCGGCCCGGACGTCGACACCGTCGAACGCGAACTCGACGACGCCTGGATGCGTGACATCGGCCCCACCTTCCTCACCAACGGGAAGGGCGAACTGGCGGCCGTGGACTGGACGTTCAACGGCTGGGGCGCGCAGGGCTGGGCCCGCTGGGAGCACGACGCCAAGATCGGCGCGTATGTCGCGGACCTCGCGGGGGCGAAGACGTACGCCTCGAAGCTGGTCAACGAGGGCGGTGCGATCCACGTCGACGGCGAGGGAACCGTGCTCCTGACCGAGACCGTGCAGCTCGGCGCCGAGCGCAACCCCGACTGGACGCGCGCGCAGGTGGAGACGGAGATCCACGCCCACCTCGGCACCCGCAAGGCGATCTGGCTGCCGCGCGGGCTGGCCGGCGACTACCCCCCGTACGGCTTCGGCACGCTCGGCCATGTCGACATCGTGGCCGCCTTCGCCCGCCCCGGAGTCGTGGTCGCGCACTCCCAGCCGGACCCGGCGCACCCCGACCACGAGGTGACCAAGGAGGTCATCGGCCTGCTCAAGGCCGCGACCGACGCCCGCGGGCGCCGCCTGGAGGTCGTCGAGGTCCAGGCCCCGACGATCCTGGAGGCCGACGGCCACTGGGCCGACTACTCCTATATCAACCACTACCTCTGCAACGGCGGCGTGGTCCTGTGCGGCTTCGACGACCCGCGCGACGAGCTCGCGGCCGGCATCTTCCGACGGCTCTTCCCCGAGCGGACGGTGACACTGGTGGACGCACGTACGATCTTTGCCGGAGGCGGTGGCATCCACTGCATCACCCAGCAGCAGCCGAGGATCTGAACCAGGAGTCGCACGTGGCAGGGGACAGCACGCCGCGGAGGAAGAACGCGCCTCCGCGCGAGGACGTGCTGGCCGCCGCCATGGACATGATCGCCGAGCGCGGTCTGGAGAAGCTCACCATGGCGGCGCTCGGCCGCGAGGTCGGCATGAGCAGCGGTCATCTCCTCTACTACTTCCACTCCAAGGACGAGCTGCTCCTGCAGACCCTGGAGTGGAGCGAGGGGCGGCTCGGCGCCGAGCGCGGCCGGTTGCTCGCCGCCCGGGGCACCGCCCGTGAGCGGCTCGACGCGTACGTCGACCTGTACGTCCCCGACGGCCACCGCGACCCGCACTGGACGCTCTGGCTGGAGGTCTGGAACCGCTCGCAGAACGCCGACGACGCCGCCCGCGAGCGGCAGGTCGCCATCGAGGGCGCCTGGCACCGGGACCTGGTCGCGCTGATCGCCGAGGGTGTCTCGCGCGGCGAGTTCCGGCCGGTCGACCCGGACCGCTGCGCCGCCCGGCTGCGGGCCCTGCTCGACGGCTTCTCCATCCATGTGGCGATCGGACTGCGCGGCACGGACCGAGAGCGGATCCTGCGCCACGTAAGGGAGTTTCTGGACGAATCCCTCAGCTGACCGTCACCCGGCCTGCTCACGCTCACCGGCGCGGCCGTACCGTCCGACGCGGCGTCCGACGCGGGGGTGAACGTCATGAACGCAATGAACAAAACGTGAGGCGCCCTTGTCGCGGCAGTGATCAGCGGGCACGTTACGGCTCATGGCACTCACGGGACGAGAGCACTGGAAGAAGATCTGGGTCGGCTCGGCGGGCAACATGGTGGAGTGGTTCGACTGGTTCGTGTACGCGAGCTTCGCCACCTACTTCGCCGGAGCCTTCTTCCCCGACGACAACCCCACCGCCCAGCTCATGAACACCGCGGGCATCTTCGCGGTCGGCTTCTTCATGCGCCCGGTCGGCGGCTGGCTGCTCGGCCGGATCGCCGACCGCAGAGGCCGCAAGACCGCCCTGACGCTGACCGTCACCCTGATGTCGCTGTCGGCGCTCCTCATCGCCTTCGCACCGACCTACGCGGTGGCGGGCTACGGCGGCGCGGCCGTCCTGCTCGTCGCCCGCCTGCTGCAAGGGCTCTCGGTGGGCGGCGAGTACGCGGCCAGCGCCACCTACCTCACCGAGGCCTCCGCCCCCGACCGGCGCGGCTTCGCCTCCAGCTTCCAGTACGTGTCGATGACCGCGGGCCAGATCCTCGGCCTCGGCCTGCAGATCATCCTCCAGCGCACCCTGTCCGACGACGCGCTGCACAACTGGGGCTGGCGCATCCCCTTCATCGTGGGCGCGCTCGGCGCCGCCGTCGTCTTCTATCTGCGGCGCACGATGCTGGAGACCGAGGTGTACGAGGAGGCCGCGTCCGGCGAGGAGCGCGGCACGATGCGCGCGCTGTGGCAGCACCGGAGGGAGGCCTTCCTGGTCATCGCGCTCACGATGGGCGGCACCGTCGCCTACTACACGTACACCACTTACCTGACGAAGTACCTCTCCAACTCGGCGGGCCTGCCCAAGGAGACCGCGACCCTCGTCTCCTTCACCGCGCTGATCGTCTTCGCCTGTCTCCAGCCGCTCGCGGGACGCCTCTCCGACCGTGTCGGCCGCCGGCCGCTGCTCATCACCTTCGCGGTGGGCTCGACGTTCCTGACGGTCCCGATCATGACGATGCTGGGGCACGTGGGCAGCTTCTGGCCCGCCCTCGGCCTGGCCCTGCTGGCCCTGGTGGTGGTCACCGGCTACACCTCCATCAACGCCTGTGTGAAGGCGGAGCTGTTCCCGACCGGCGTCCGCGCGCTGGGTGTCGCCCTCCCGTACGCCATCGCCAACGCCCTCTTCGGCGGTACGGCCGAATACGTCGCCCTGTGGTTCAAGGACGCGGGCATCGAGTCCGGCTTCTCCTGGTACGTGGCGGGGTGCGCGGCGGTGTCGCTGGTGGTCTACGTCACCATGCGGGAGACCCGCGACCTGGATCTCAACCGGGTCGGCCGCGGCCAGGAACCCTCCTCGGAGCCCAAGGCGCGGCTCGCATCCTGAGACAACCCGTGAGCACGGGGGCGGTATGTGCCAGACTGCCCCCGTGCTCTCGTTCGCCATGATTATTGGCAGCAGGCGCGCCGGTCCGCAGTGACCGCCACGTACCACCACGTACGGGCGGACATCGTCGTCCTCGACCCGCGCGCAGACCTCTCGCACCCGCGAGAGGTTTTTCGTTTTCCTGGCCCACCTCAAGCCGGGAAGGGAGCGCGAGGGATCATTGGAGGACGGTGGAGCCGGTCATTCCGGTACAGACCGAGATCCGACATCAGGAGCCGAACACCATGACCGAAACCAGCGAGCTCGACGATTCTTTCCACGTCTTCGACACGACCCTGCGCGACGGCGCGCAGCGTGAGGGCATCAACCTCACCGTGGCGGACAAGCTGGCCATCGCACGGCACCTGGACGACTTCGGCGTGGGCTTCATCGAGGGCGGCTGGCCCGGCGCCAACCCGCGGGACACCGAGTTCTTCGCCCGCGCCCAGCAGGAGATCGACTTCAAGCACGCTCAGCTGGTCGCGTTCGGCGCCACCCGCCGCGCGGGCGGCAAGGCGAGCGAGGACCCGCAGGTCAAGGCCCTTCTCGACTCCGGCGCCCAGGTGATCACCCTGGTCGCCAAGTCCCACGACCGCCACGTCGAACTCGCACTGCGCACCACCCTCGACGAAAACCTGGAGATGGTCCGCGACACGGTCTCCCACCTGTGCTCGCAGGGCCGCCGGGTCTTCGTCGACTGCGAGCACTTCTTCGACGGCTACCGCGCGAACTCCGAGTACGCGAAGGCGGTCGTCCGCGCGGCCTGGGAGGCGGGCGCCGACGTCGTCATCCTCTGCGACACCAACGGCGGCATGCTCCCCGCCCAGGTCCAGGCGGTCGTCGCCACGGTCCTCGCCGACACCGGCGCCCGGCTCGGCATGCACGCCCAGGACGACACGGGTTGCGCGGTCGCCAACACCCTGGCCGCCGTCGACGCGGGCGCGACCCACGTCCAGTGCACCGCGAACGGCTACGGCGAACGGGTCGGCAACTCGAACCTGTTCCCGGTCGTGGCCGCCCTGGAACTGAAGTACGGCAAGAAGGTCCTCCCGGACGGCGCCCTGCGCGAGATGACCCGCATCTCGCACGCGATCGCCGAGGTCGTCAACCTCACGCCCTCCACGCACCAGCCGTACGTCGGCGTCTCGGCCTTCGCCCACAAGGCGGGCCTGCACGCTTCCGCGATCAAGGTCGACCCGGACCTCTACCAGCACATCGACCCCGAACAGGTCGGCAACACCATGCGGATGCTGGTCTCCGACATGGCGGGCCGCGCGTCGATCGAGCTCAAGGGCAAGGAACTCGGCGTCGACCTCGGCGGCGACCGCGAGCTGGTGGGCCGCGTCGTGGAACGCGTCAAGGAACGCGAGCTCAAGGGCTACACGTACGAGGCGGCGGACGCCTCCTTCGAACTCCTGCTCCGCGAGGAGGCGGAGGGACGGGCCCGCACGTACTTCCAGGTCGAGTCCTGGCGCGCGATCGTCGAGGACCGCCCCGACGGCACCCACGCCAACGAAGCCACCGTCAAACTCTTCGCCAAGGGCGAGCGCATCGTCGCCACGGCGGAGGGCAACGGTCCGGTGAACGCCCTCGACCGTGCCCTGCGGGTCGCCCTCGAAAAGATCTACCCCCAGCTCGCCAAGCTGGAGCTCGTGGACTACAAGGTCCGCATCCTCGAAGGCAAGCACGGCACCCAGTCCACCACCCGCGTCCTCATCTCCACGTCCGACGGCGCGGGGGAGTGGTCCACGGTGGGCGTGGCGGAGAACGTGATCGCGGCGTCCTGGCAAGCGCTGGAGGACGCGTACACGTACGGCCTGCTGCGCGCGGGCGTAGAACCGGCGGAGTAGCCGCCCGAGCCCGCTCAGCTCCCCGCCCACCCGATTCGTTTGTCTGCGGGTGGGCGGGGGCTGGTCGCGGAGTTCCCCGCGCCCCTGGGGCGGGGCTTCGCCCCGCGTCCCCCGCCCGCCCGGATTCGTTCGGCCGTCGGCCGGTGGGGGCTCGGCGCGCAGTTCCCCGCGCCCCTGACGGGGCGCCGCGCGCATCTTTCAGCCCGTCCGGCATTTGAGGACGAGGTCGGGGGCCGATGCCCCACCCACCTCGGCCCGTATCACTCAGCCCGTCCGGCGTTTGAGGACGAGCCCTTTGGGCGATGCGGGGGTCCAGGGGGCGCAGCGCCCCTGGCGGGGTTGAAGGGGCGGAGCCCCTGGGGGACGGGTAGGGGCGGCGGGGGCGAGAAAAGCGGGCGAGCCCCGTCAGCGCAGCGCCCACTTCTGGTTGGCCGCCCCCGTGCAGGACCAGATCTGCGCCCGAGCCCCATTCACCGCCGAATTACCCGTCACATCCAGACACTTGCCCGCCGCCGAATTGACCACGTCACCCGTCGCCCCGTTGTACGACCACCGCTGCGCCCCAGTCCCATTGCAGTCGTAGAGCTGCACCTTCGCTCCATCAGCCGTGGACGCCGACGTGACGTCGAGACACTTGCCCAGCGCCTGGACCGACCCGTCCCCCGCCACAGTCCACCGCTGCGCGTTCGAGCCATTGCAGTCGTACAACTGAACCGCCGTACCGTTCGCCGACGACCCCCCGGCCACATCAAGACACTTGCCCGCGAGCCCCACGAACGCCCCCGTCTGCCCACCCCCACCGACCTGCTCCCCAGCCCAGGTGAACGTCGCGGACGTCTTCCCCGGCAGCGAGTACGTCGCGTGCTGCGAGCCCCAGTTGATGGTCACGGTCTTCGCGGACGAGGAGTCGTTGTAGGCGATCAGCGCCTTGGAACCGTCAGGATTGCGCCACGCCACGTTCGACACGGACGTACTCGCCGTAGAGGCCACCCGCTGCGCCCCCGGCCGCACGAACTTCGTCAACTGCCCCATCGTGTAGTACTCGATCGTGTAGTCGACCTGTCCACTCGCCCCGTCCCCGTTGTGGACGGTGATCAGCCCGGAGCACGTCCCGCACCCCCCGTTGTGCGGCCCCCGGTTCTGATCGACGGCCAGCGACCACTTCGTCACCGACTTCGCCCAGTTCCGCGTGTAGTCGACGATGTTGAGCATGTCCTCGCGCTGCTGGTTGGCGATCCAGGTGCCACCGGAGTGCTCGGTCCCGAAGGCGTCCACCCCCGGGTACTGGTTGTGCACGCTCGTCTGTTTGCCCACGTCCCCGCCGTACCCGTGCCAGGCGATCCCCCCGAAGTTCGGATGCGCGCGCACGGCCGCGTCGTCGACGGTCTGGGCGGCGTACGAGTCGTACACGTCCCAGTTCCAGTCGTGCGCCAGCACCTTCGTGGACAGCCCCGCGGCCTGCAGCTTCGGCAGCAGTTCACTCTTCGTGAAGTACGCGAGCCCCGACGCGTTCCAGCTCATCGACGGATACCCCGAGCAGCACGTCGGCTCGTTCTGCGCCGTGACGTAGGAGACCGGCACCCCCTGGTCCCGGTACGCCTGGAGGTACTTGACGAAGTACGAGGCGTACGCCCCGTAGTCCTCCGACTTCAGCCAGCCCCCGTTGAGCTGCCCGCTGTCCTTCATCCAGGCGGGCGCCGTCCACGGCGAGGCCATCACGGTGAGCGAGGGGTTCAGCTGAAGCGCCTGCCTGGTCAGCGGCACCACGTCGGCCAGATCGTGCGCGATCGAGAACGACGAGAGGGACGGATCGCTCTGCCCGGCCGGCACGTCGTCGTACGTGTACCCGTACCGGGCGAGATCGGACGCGCCCATAGGATTCCGCAGGAACGAGAGCCCGATGCCCTCGGTCGGCGAGAACAGCTTGCGCATCGTCGCGTCCCGCGTGGCCGCCGACAGCGCCCCGCTGCTGTTCATCAGCCAGGCCGCGGTGTCGGTGAAGGACGCGCCGCCGCCCGTGAAGGTCTGGTAGCGGGTGTTCTCGTCGACGGTGATGTTCTCGCCGCTGCCACCGGTACCGGCCTGGAAGGCGAACGGCGTCTGGGCCTGCAGCCCGCGGACGACATGGCGTCCGCCGTCGTCGTCCGTCGTGGTCAGCCAGGCCGTGACGGGTTCGCCCGCGGCGTGCGCGGGCGCCGCCGTCACGGCGGTCAGTCCGGCGGTGGTGAGCAGTCCGGCGAGAAGAAAACGGACCGCCCGAGTGGATCTCCTCATGACGCGTCGCCCTTCTGGGTGTGGGGGAGGGGGCGTGCGAGCCGTGAGTAAATGACGGCTTCGGGTCCACGTCAAGGGGTCGCGCGTTCAGGGCGTGAAAGAACAACTGCCCTGATCCGGCCGCTCATTGCCCGTGTACCGGTTCTGACGTGAAGTCTTGACGGCCTCCCGGGACGCCAGTTAACTCACGCCGTGATCTAAGTCGTAAGAGACCAACCGGAAGAGACGCCGCCAGGCATCCAGCCCGGCATCCGGTCAGGCATTCAGTCAGGGATCACCAGGGATCACCAGGTATTACAGGGACTACGTAGAGTCGAGGGAAGGTCCATGCGAAGAACCGCCCTGCTCGCCTCCGCCGCTTTGCTCACGGGGCTGCTGCCGCTCCTGTCGGCCGGAGCGGCCACGGCCGACGAACCGGCCCCCGTCCCCGTCGACCGCTTCGAGGGCGAGGTCCCCTTCGCCAATCCCCCCGCCGGGGGCCTGTTCACCTGGGGCGGTGACGCGGACGACCCGCCCGCGCTCGCCCTGACCACCCGCACCGACGCCCCCGAGGGCACCAAGGCCCTCACCGGCACCTACGACATCAGCGGCTACGGCGGCTTCACCCACGACTTCGCCTTCGACCAGCCGGCCCACGACTGGTCGGCCCACAAGGGCATCCGCTTCTGGTGGGACGGCCAGAACAACGCCAAGAAGGTCGCCTTCGAGATCAAGGACGGCGGTGCCAACGGCGAGGCCTCCGAGCTGTGGACGACGTCCTTCACCGACGACTTCACCGGCTGGAAGCAGATCGAGATCCCCTTCACCGACTTCACCTATCGCACGGACTACCAGCCTGTCGGCGGCATCGATCAGGTCCTCGGCCTCACCCAGATGTGGGGGTACGCCCTCACGCTCCCGGTCGGCGTCAACGGCCGGTTCGCCATGGACGACGTCGAGTTGTACGGCAAGGCCGACCAGTCCCTTCGGGCCTCCGTCACCACCGACTCCGCCGTCCACCCGGTGAAGGAGGGCGCGACGGCGACGGTGAAGCTCTCCGTCGCCACCACCGGAGCCGCCCCGATCGACGAGCCCGTGACCGTCGCCTACGAGAGCGCGGGCGGCACCGCCCAGCCCGGCAAGGACTACACACCGGTCAAGGGCGAGATCACCTTCCCGGCGGGCACCACCTCCGGCACCACCCGCGCCATCCAGGTCCCGACGCTGCGCGACAAGTCCGCCGAACCCGCCGAGACGATCCCCCTGAAGCTCACGGTCACCGGCGCGAAGGCTCCCGCCGAGACCCCGCAGATCGTCATCGACGCCCACGGCCTGCCGTACCTGGACCCGAAACAGCCCGTGAAGAAACGGGTCGCCGACCTCGTGTCCCGCATGTCCCTGGAGGAGAAGGCCGGGCAGATGACCCAGGCCGAACGAGGCGCGATCGGCGCGGGCGGCGACATCGCCTCGTACGACCTCGGGTCGCTGCTCTCCGGCGGCGGCTCCACGCCGACGCCCAACACCCCCGCGGCCTGGGCGAAGATGATCGACGGCTACCAGCTCCGGGCGCAGGCCACGCGGTTCCAGATCCCGCTGATCTACGGCGTGGACGCGGTGCACGGCCACAACAACCTCACCGGCGCGACGATCATGCCGCACAACATCGGCATCGGCGCGACCCGTGACCCGGGCTTGGCGGAGAAGGCGGGCGCGGTGACGGCCGCCGAGGTCCGTGCCACCGGCATCCCGTGGGACTTCGCCCCCTGCCTGTGCGTGACCCGCGACGAACGGTGGGGCCGCTCGTACGAGTCCTTCGGTGAGGACCCGGCCCTCGTGAAGTCCATGGAGACGGTCATCCAGGGCCTCCAGGGCGCCCGCGACGGCAAGGACCTGAAGGACGACGACAAGGTACTGGCCACGGCCAAGCACTTCGTCGGCGACGGCGGCACGGAGTACGGCTCGTCCACGACGGGCTCGTACACCATCGACCAGGGCGTCACGAAGGTCACCCGGCAGCAGTTGGAGGCTGTCCACCTGGCGCCGTACCAGACGGCGGTCGACCGTGGCATCGGCTCGGTCATGCCGTCCTACTCCTCCCTCGACATCCTCGGCGACGGCCAGGGCCCGGTGAAGATGCACGCCCGCGCGGACATGATCAACGGCGTGCTCAAGGGCCGGATGGGCTTCGACGGCTTCGTGATCAGTGACTGGAACGCCATCGACCAGCTCCCCGGCGACTACGCCTCCCACGTCCGCACCTCGGTCAACGCGGGCGTCGACATGATGATGGTGCCGTACTCGTACAAGGACTTCCGTACGACGCTGATCGACGAGACCACCGCGGGCCGCGTCAGCGCGAAGCGGATCGACGACGCCGTGTCCCGCATCCTCACCCAGAAGTTCAAACTCGGCCTCTTCGAGAAGCCGTACGCGGACACGAGCGGCGCGGCACAGATCGGCTCCGCCGGCCACCGGGCGGTCGCCCGCGAGGCGGCGGCCAAGTCCCAGGTCCTCCTGAAGAACGCGGCCGGCGTCCTGCCCCTGAAGAAGTCCCAGAAGGTGTACGTGGCCGGTTCGAACGCCGACGACCTCGGCAACCAGACCGGCGGCTGGACGATCACCTGGCAGGGCGCGTCCGGGAAGCACACGGACGGTACGACGATCCTGCAGGGCATGCGGAACGCCGGCGGTGACGTCACCTACTCGAAGGACGCCTCGGCACCGACGTCCGGCTACGACGTGGGTGTGGTCGTCGTGGGCGAGACCCCCTACGCGGAGGGCGTCGGCGATGTGGGCAACGGCAACGACCTCGCTCTGACCCCCGCCGACCAGGCCGCCGTGGACAAGGTGTGCGCGGCCATGAAGTGCGCGGTCCTGATCGTCTCGGGCCGCCCGCAGCTCATCGGCGACCGTCTGGGTGAGATCGACGCCCTGGTGGCCTCGTGGCTGCCCGGCACGGAGGGCGACGGCGTGGCGGACGTGCTGTACGGCAAGCGCGCCTTCACCGGCCAGCTTCCCGTCACCTGGCCCAAGTCGCAGACCCAACTCCCGATCAACGTCGGCGACGCGTCCTACGATCCCCAGTTCCCCTACGGCTGGGGCCTGACCACACTCACGAAGGTCTCCGGGGGCGGCGAGGCCACCCTCAAGGCCCTCACCCTCCTCGCCCGGACAGCGGACCGGACCGGCTCGGCGCGACTGGGCCGCGCCGCGGTCACCAAGGCCCGTCTCCTGGTCCAGCAGAGCACAGGCTCAACCATCACCCCAGCCCTCGCCAAGCCCTTCGCAGATGCCGACCACCTACTCCTGACCGCCCATTACACCCAGGCACTGACAAAACTCCTGGAGGCCTACCGAGCCAGGTGACGACCAGAGGCTGATGCGGCGGGGCCGGGGGGCAAAGCCTCTCCCGCCCCGCCGCCCCTCCGGCTGAGGATGCGCGCAGCGCCCCTTCAGGGGCGCGGGGAACGGCGCGACCAGCCCCCTAGGACCACCCCAGCCCCACCAGCCCCAATGCCCAATTTTGCGCACGTTCAGGTAGCTTCGGAGATATGAAGGCCGCACTGATCCGAGGACTCCCCGGACTGCTGATCGCGCTGATACTCGCCGCCCTCACGGTGCTCACTCTCACCGCACCCCCCGCCCGCGCGACCACAGACGTGGGAACAGTGGCGGCAGCCCTCCGCGAGAGCCCCGTCTACGTGGACCCGGCAGCCTCCGCACAGCTCTCCAAGGCGGACGCCGACACCCTGGCCAAGAAGATCAAGAACGCGAACAAGCCCGTCTTCGTGGCCGTCCTCCCCGCGGACTTCCCCACCCAGAACCTCTTCCAGAACCTCCGCACCGACACCGGCATCACAGGCCTGTACGCCATCAGACTGGGCACCCGCTTCGACGCCCGCGCCGACACCGCCGTCATGCCCCGCACCGCCGTCCAGAACCTCGTCACCAGCGTCAAGGGCGAACCCACCAAGACCCAGCTGAACAACTTCACGGACCGCGCCCTGGCCAACATCAACGGCTCGGCCCCCAAGAGCTGGGGCTCGACCGACGGGAACGGCGTCTCCACCGGCGCCCTCATCGCGGTGGCCGCGGTAGTCGTGGCCGGCGGCGCGGGCGCCTACACCCTGGTACGCCGCAACCGCCGCCGCAAAGAGCAGGAACAGCAGGAAGCACTGGACAAACTCCGCGTGGTCGTCGACGAGGACATCACCGCGTTCGGCGAGGAACTCGACCGGCTCGACTTCCACCCCGCCGAGGCCGGCGCCGACGACGCGATGCGCGCCGACTACGAACGCGCGCTCGACGCCTACGAACAGGCGAAGTCGTCCATGGCAGCGGCCCGCCGCCCGGAGGACGTACGCGCCGTCACCCAGTCCCTGGAGGACGGCCGCTTCTCCCTCGCGCTCCTGTCCGCCCGCCGCGAGGGCAGGCCCCTGCCCGAACGCCGCGCCCCCTGCTTCTTCGACCCCCGACACGGCCCGTCGGTCGCCGACGCGACCTGGACCCCGGCAGACGGTGCTCCCCGCGAGGTCCCGGTCTGCGCGGCGGACCAAGCCCGTCTGGCGGACGGCCGCGCCCCGGCGGTCCGCGAGGTCGACACCGACTACGGCCGCCGCCCGTACTGGGACGCCGGCCCGGCCTACGGCCCCTGGGCGGGCGGCTACTTCGGCGGCGGCCTGCTCCCCGGCCTCCTCGTCGGCACCCTGCTCGGCAGCGTGATGGCCACCCCCTCCTACGCATCCGACTACGGCTCCGGTTACGGGGACTTCGGTGGTTACGGCGGCGGTGACGTCTCCGGCTCCGACTTCGACCCCGGCGACTTCGGCGGCGGTTTCGGGGACGGCGGTGGCGGCGACTTCGGCGGCGGAGGAGGAGACTTCGGCAGTGGCTTCTGAAGCGAAGGTCTCTGAAACGCAGCAGTCGACAGATCTGATGCGCAGCTGTCCCCGACAGATCTGAAGCGCACAGCAGTCCCGGCCAAGGCCTTCTACAGCGCGGCCGTTCCGGACGAAGTCCCCCGAGGCTCGGTATCCGCAAGGCGGTCCATCAGCGCGCCCGCCAGTCGCAACACCTCACGTTCGGTCTCGTTCAATGTGCCGAGGGCCGCCGCCAGCCAGGCATCCCGCTCAGCCATGTCCCGCTCCAGCGCCCGCAGCCCCTCCGCGGTGAGCGTCAGCACGGACTGGCGCCGGTCCGCGCTGTCGGCCGTCCGCGCGATCAGCCCGTCCGACTCCAGCTCGGCGAAGACCCGCGTCAACGACTGCGGCCGCTGCCGCTCGGCCGCCGCGACCTCGCCGGGCGTCGCCGCCCCGTGCCGACGCAAGTGCCCCAGCACCCCCAGCTGATTCGGACTGAGGCTGCCCTCGCCCCGCTCCTGCCGCAGCCGCCGGTTGAGCCTGACGACACCACGCCGGACCTGGGCCGCGTAGGAGAGATGATCCATCCACATATCGTAAGCGAAAACTTACTAATCACCATCCCGAATCCCCCTACCATCACCACTATGCCCGTCAAACACATACGCAATGCTTACGAAGCAGCGCTGACCATGACGGCCGTGCTGCTCTCCTACTCCCTCGCCCTGTGGCTGGAGGACGCCGCCGCACTGCACACGGACGTCCTCGTCCTCGCGGTCGCGCTGACCCTCACCCTGGCCCGCACCCAACGGACCGCCGACGCCCGCGGTCGCCTCCTGGCCTGCGTCCTGCTGCCCGCCACGGCCGGCGCGGCGACCCTGCTCGGCCACCTGATCGCCGACCACTACGCACTCGGCGCCGGAGTGTTCACCCTCGCCATCTCCCTGCCGATCTGGATCCGCCGCTTCGGCCCGGCCGCGACGAAGGCAGGCACGCTGATGACGTTGCCGCTGGTCGCCCTGCTCGTCGTCCCCGGCCCCGCGCTGCCGCCCGGGGCCCAGAGCGCGCTGGTGAGCTGGGGCTGGTCGGCGGTGATCGGGCTGCTGGCCTGCGGCTGCGTCTGGCTGGTCCAGATGTCCGCCGACCGCCTCGGCCCCTGGCAGCCCGACCCGGAACCGGACCGCCCCCGACGAGCCTCCCGACTGCGCCCCGTCCCCAGCACCCGCATGGCGTGGCAGATGGCCGCCGCCGTCGCCGCCGCCTTCACCCTCGGACGGATCCTCTTCGACCACCACTGGCCGTGGATGGTCCTGACCGTGTATGTGGTCGCGAGTGGCAACCGCGGCCGCGCCGACGTCATACGCAAGGGAGTCGAGCGCCTGGTCGGCGCCTGCGCCGGCACACTGCTCGCCACCGCGGTGGCCGCCGCCGGCGTCACCGGCCGGACCTCCGTCGTCCTGATCTTCGCCGTACTGGCCGTCGCCCTGTGGCTACGTCCGCTGAACCATGCCTACTGGGCCGCCGGCATGACCACCGCCCTCTCCCTCCTCCTCGGCTATTTCGACCAGGACGCGCAGGACCTGCTGCCCACCCGTCTCGGGGCGATCGCGGTCGGCGCGGTCCTGGCGGTCGCGTCGGCCTGCTGTGTTCTGCCGATCCCACGCCGCCGCACACCGGCCCCCAGCCCCGCCTGACCAACCCCGCGACCCCTCTCCACGCAGTCCCTCCCCGCTCGGTCTCATCCCGCGCCCGCCCTCCCCCGCGGATCCTGCCGCCCGAACGCTTCCGGAGCCGCCGCACGCGGCACGACCAGTCCCGTCTCGTACGCCGTCACGACCGCCTGCGTCCGGTCGCGCAGCCCCAGCTTGGACAGCACCCGGCTGACATGGGTCTTCACCGTCTCCTCGCCCACCTGGAGCCGCGCGGCGATCTCCGGGTTGGACAGCCCTTCCGCCAGCAGCCGCAACACCTCCGTCTCGCGCGGGGTGAGCACGCCGAGCGCCGTCCCCGTCGGCGCCCTGGGCTTGAGCCGGGCGAACTCGGCGATCAGCCGCCGGGTGATGACGGGCGCGAGCAGCGCCTCCCCGGCGGCCACGACCCGTACCGCCTCGAACAGCCGCTCCGCCGTCACGTCCTTCAGCAGGAACCCGCTCGCCCCGGCCGCGAGCGCGTCATACACATGCTCATCCAGATCGAAGGTGGTGAGGATGAGTACCCGCGGTGCGTCCCCGGCCTCCGGCCCCATCAGCTCGGCGGTGGCCTGGATCCCGTCCATGACCGGCATCCGTACGTCCATGAGGATCACGTCGGGACGCTGCTCCCGGCAGACCCGCACCGCCTCGGCGCCGTCGCGCGCCGTGCCGACGACGGTGAAGTCCGCCTGGGTGGCGAGAAGTCCGGCGTACCCGGCGCGCACCACCTCGTGGTCGTCGGCCACCACGATCCGCACGGCAGGGACCCGTCCTTCGGCTTCCGAGGCCTCTACGGCGGTCGTCATACGAGAGCCTCCGCCCGCACCGGCAGCCGCGCCTCGACCAGGAAGCCACCGCCGCGCGCCGGACCGGTGCGCAGGGTGCCGCCGACCGTGGCGGCCCGCTCGCGCATGCCGAGCAGACCGTGCCCGGCGGTCGGGGACGCGGGCCCCGGCCCGTTGTCGCGCACACGGATCGCCAAGTCGTCCTCCGTGTACCGAAGTTCGACATCTACGGCGGCACCCGGAGCATGCCGGCGGGCGTTGGTCAGGGCCTCCTGCACGATCCGGTACGCGGTGACCTCGATGCCCGGGTCGAGCGGGGCGACCGGCCCGCTGACGATCAGCCGCGTACGGGAGCCGGAGGCGTCCCGGGACTCGTCGACGAGCTCCAGGAGCTGGCGCAGCCCCGGCTGCGGACGCCGGTTGACCCCCGTGTCGGCGTCCTCCCGCAGCACCCCCAGCAGGCGCCGCATCTCCGTCAGCGCGGTCCGCGCGGTGTCCCCGATGGCGAGCAGCCGGGTGGCGCCGTCGGCCGGGAGCCCTGCCGTGGTCAGCCGGGCCGTCTCGGCCTGCACGGCGATCATCGAGATGTGGTGCGCGACCACGTCGTGCAACTCTCTCGCGATGCGCGCCCGTTCACCCCGTGCCGCGTGGGCGAGGAGCGTGTCCGCGAAGGCTCGCTCCGTCGCGCTGTGGGCCAGCGTGGCGCTGCGGACGTGGTGCGTGATGCCCGTCGCGGCCGCCGCCGAGGCGAGTGTGGCCACCAGCACGGCCATCACCCGGGTGGTGAGGTCGCCCTGACTGACGAGGGCCAGCACGACGTACGGCACGACGAGTACTCCGCTGAACCGGGGCGCCCCCGCCCGTCCCAGCCAGTACACCGAGGCCAGCTGGGCCGCCACCCCCGCCAGCGTGAGGGTGCGGAACGGCGCAAGCGCCAGCACGCCCGCCGAGGTCACGGCCACGGCGGCCCCGGCCCGCGCCGGCAGGACCCGGTCGGTGCCGAGCACGAAGGTGAGCGGCAGGGTGGTGCAGACCCCGAGCAGCAGGGCGAGCGACAGGTTCTCGCGCAGGCCCCCGAGTCGGATCAGGACCTCGGCGCAGGCGAGGAGCGCGAGGGCAACCGGGTAGGTCACGGAGGCGGGGAAGTGCCGCAGCAACTTCCGCACCCCCGCGATTCCTTCGCCGCGTCGCGCCGTGTCCTCGCCCATGCCGCCATTGTGCCGTCGGACGCGCCGCGGCGCGTCACCCTGGGGTTTCTCCCTCACACGGGGGACCCGGTCGACGATCCGTCCCTCGTGACAGGGGCGCCGAAGACGGCTCCGTGGCGGGACGACGTCGAGGCCCGCCCGTCCCTAATCTCGCTGGCATGAGCGATGCAACGATCGAAGTCCAGGACCTGCGCAAGCGGTTCGGGCGGACCGTCGCGGTCGACGGACTCACCTTCACCGTCCGGCCGGGACAGGTCACCGGTTTCGTGGGTCCGAACGGGGCGGGCAAGTCCACCACCATGCGGGCTGTGCTCGGCCTGGACACTCCCGACGAGGGGCGCGCGCTCATCGGCGGCCGTCCCTACCACGCCCTGCGGTCACCGCTGTTGGAGGTCGGCGCGCTCCTCGACGCGGCCGCCCTGCACCCCAGCCGGCGCGGACGCGACCATCTGCGCTGGCTGGCGCACTCGCACGGGCTGTCCCCGCGCCGGGTCGACGAGGTGCTCGAACAGGTGGGCATGGATCAGGCCGCCCGCCGCCGCGCGGGCGGCTACTCACTCGGTATGCGCCAACGCCTGGGCATAGCGGCCGCGTTGCTCGGAGACCCTCCGGTGCTCCTGCTCGACGAACCGGTCAACGGCCTTGATCCCGAGGGCATCCAGTGGATCCGCGGCCTGCTGCGCCGACTGGCCGGGGAGGGCCGCGCCGTCCTGGTCTCCAGCCACCTCATGAGCGAGCTGGAGGACACCGCTCACCACCTGCTGGTCGTCGGCCGCGGCCGCCTCATCGCGGACACCTCCGTCGCCACACTGCTCGCCGCCGCGTCCGGCGACCGCGTGGCCCTGCGCACGGGCGCCCGCACGGAGGCGATGGAGCTGCTCACCCGGGAGGGCGGCACGGTCGCGGTCACCAGCGCCGACACCCTCACGGTCACCGGTCTGCCCGCGGAGCGGATCGTCGCGCTGCTCGCCGCGGCCGGCGTCCCCTTCGCCGAGGTCGGCGCGCACCGGGCCTCGTTGGAGGAGGCGTACATGGAGCTCACCAGGGACGCGGCGGAGTTCACGTCGACTCCGAACCTGACGGACGGCGAGGTGACCCGATGACCTCGACCTTCACTCCCTACCGATCCCCGCTCAAGCCCGCCCGCGAGGGATTCGGGCGCCTTTTGCGCGCGGAATGGACCAAGTTCTGGACGGTACGCGTGTGGGTGCTGGCGCTCGTCGTGGCGGCCGCGGTCACGGTTGCCATCTCCCAGCTCGCCGCGAGCGGCTCCGTCGACGATTCCAACGAGCACCCGCTCACCGTCGGGCCCGACGGCACCCGCGTCAACGACAGCTTCCACTACGTCCACCAGGCCCTCCCGGCGGAGGGCGCCGTGACGGTCCGCGTGTCCGACCTGAAGGGCGGCGGCGGCCGGGACCCGGAGCCGTGGGCGAAGGCCGGCGTGCTGGTCAAGGCGAGCACGAAGGCCGGCAGCCCGTACGCGGCCCTGATGCTCACCCCCGACCACGGAGTCCGCCTCCAGTGGAACTTCACGCATGACAAGGCGGGCAGTGCCGCCTCCGGCACGACCCCGCACTGGCTGCGCATGACCCGCTCGGGCACCCGCCTGACCGGATACGAGTCCTCCGACGGCGCCCACTGGACGAAGGTCGGCTCGGTCACCCTGCCGGAGCTGCCGAACACGGCACAGGCGGGCCTGTTCGTCGCCTCACCGCTGCACAACAATCTGCGCCGCTCGTTCGGCGGCACGTCGGAGACGGCCGGTAGCGCGACCGCCGGGGCGATCTTCGACCACCTGGCCGTGAGCGGTGCCACCGCGACGGGCTCGGCCGCCTGGACGAGCACGGACGTGGGCGCCCCCGATCCGAACGACCCGGACACCCCGCAATCCGGCCCCGCCCGCGTCGAGCCGGGCACCACCACCGTCTCCGCGACCGGTGTCTACACCCTCACCGGCCAGGGCGACATCGCCCCCGACGAGACCGGCGCCGACAACGTCCAGATGAGCTTCCAGGGCGTCTTCGTGGCCGTCCTCTTCATGGTCGCCCTGGGGGCCCTGTTCATCACGACCGAGTACAAGCGCGGCATGATCCGTACGACGTTCACGGCGACCCCGCGCCGGGCGCGGGTCCTCGTCGCGAAGGCCCTGGTGATCGGAAGCGTCACCTTCGCCGTCAGCCTGCCGGCCACGGCGATTGCCTTCCTCCTGGCCCAAAGCACGATGCGTTCCCACGGCTTCGCGCCACCCGCCTACCCCGACCTGTCACTCCTCGACTCACCCGCCCTGCGAGCGGTGGTGGGCAGCGCGGCACTGCTGTCCCTGGTGGCGGTCCTCGCCCTCGCCCTGGGAGCGATACTCCGCAACAGCGCGGGCGCGATCACGGCCGTCGTGGTCCTCGTGATCCTGCCGCAGATCCTCGCCTTCGCCCTCCCGCTCCCAGTCGCGCACTGGCTGCTGCGCGCGACCCCGGCGGCTGCCTTCGCGGTCCAGCAGGGCAGGACGTACTACCCCCAGGTGCAGCACAGCTGCCTCCCGGAGAGCGGCTGTTACCCCATGGCCCCGTGGAACGGCTTCGCCGTGCTGTGTGCGTACGCGGCCGTGGCGCTCGCCCTCGCGGCCTGGCGCCTGCGCAGGAGGGACGTATGAGGCGCGCGAGGCCGGCGCTCCGCGCCCACCCCGCACCCCACCCCACAGGACCCTCACCCCGAGCCCGCCCTCCACTCCGCAGCACACAGCCCGCACTTCGCGCACTCCACGCCGAGTGGACCAAACTCCGCACGCTGCCCAGCAACTGGCTGCTGCTGGCCGCGACCGTGGTCCTGACCTTCGCGGTGGGCACGGCCGCGGTGTCCTCGGTCAGCACCCGGGAGTGCGCGAGCGCCGCGGCCTGCCACGAGGACACGGTGAAGCTCGCCCTGACGGGTGTGTGGCTCGGTCAGGCGACCGTCCTCGTCCTGGGCGCCCTGTCGATGGGGGCGGAGTACGGCACGGGCACGGTACGGACGACGCTGACGGCGATCCCGCGCCGGGCGACGGTCCTGGCGTCGAAGGCGGCGGTGCTGGCCGCGGCGACGGGCATCGCGGCCGGCACGGCGATCCTCGCCTCCCTCGTCACGGCCCGCTGGATCCTCCCGATCAACGGCTTCACCCCCGAGGCGGGCTACCCCCTCCTCTCCCTCACCGACACCCCCACCCTCCGGGCCGCCCTCGGCTCCACCCTCTGCCTGATCCTCATAGCCCTCCTGGGCCTGGGGCTGGCGGTCCTGCTCCGGGGCAGCGCGGCGGCGATCACCACGGGCCTGGGAGTCCTCTACGTGGTCCCGCTCCTGTCGGACCTCCTGGGCTCACCCACCTGGAAGGACCGCATCGAGCGCTGGGCGCCCATACCGGCGGGTCTCGCCATCCGCGCGACGAAGGACCTCGCCCGCCTGCCGATCGGCCCCTGGCCGGGGCTGGGGGTGCTGGCGGCATACGCGCTGGGGGTGCTGCTGGTGGGCGGCGCGATATTCACATGCCGGGACGCGTAGCCGGGAAATCCGTGGCCCACAGGACGCCTACATGCCTAACCTCGATGCTCATGAGCACCCTGCAGACGATCCACGACGTACCCGTGATGATGTGCGCCGCCGAGGGCGAAGTCATCGGAGGTGAGGGCGACGTCCTGGATCTCATCGGCAACGCCTCCTACCAGGGTGCCCAGTGGGTGGTCATTCCCGTCGAGCGGTTCGACGAGGCGTTCTTTCAGCTGCGTACCCGCGTGGCCGGTGGCATCGTCCAGAAGTTCGCCAACTACCGGATGGCACTCGTCGTCCTCGGCGACATCTCCCGTCACACGGAGACCAGTTCGGCGCTGCGGGACTTCGTCCGTGAGTGCAACCGGGGGCGGCAGACCTGGTTCCTCACCGATGTCGAGGAACTGCGGGAACGGCTGAAGGGATGACGCTTGAAGGGCTGACGGCTGAAGGGTCAGTGGCTGGGGGCACTGGCTGAAAGGCTGGGCGTGTTTTGGGCCGTGGCGTTGTCGGCGTGCGAGCTCATTAACGCTCCGGCTTTCGCGCGAGGAACGTGGCGACCGTCCTCTTGGCCCCCTCGCCGGGCTCCTGCACCAGCCGCGCGGTGACGACAAGCCCGGTCTGCTCCAACAGCTCGGCAACCCGGTCCGGCGGCAACAGGTAGGACTCGAAGGACACCGGATGGCCGCCGTACGCCTGCGTCGGACGCAGACGTTCTCCGGCTCCCACATAACCGGCGATCATCAGACGGCCGCCGGGCGCGAGCGTGCGACGGAACTCGGCGAACACGACGGGCAACAACTCCGGTGGCGTGTGGTGGACGGAGTAGTAGGCGAGGATGCCGCCGAGTTCGTCGTCATCGAGGGGCAGCTCGGTCATCGACCCGACGGTGAAACGCAGACCCGGGTGGGCCCGACGGGCCAGCTCGACCATCGCGGGCGAGAGGTCGATACCGAAGACGGACACCCCCAGGTCGGCGAGATGAGCCGTCACCCGGCCGGGCCCGCACCCCAGGTCCGCGAGGGCGCCGACGTCGGCCGTCCGCACCGTCTCGGCGAACGCGACGAGCATCGCGCGCGACAGTGGATCCAGCTGCGCCGGGGTCTTGACCTGTTCGGCGTAGTCGGCGGCGACCCTGTCGTACGACTCCCGGACGGCGGCGAGGTAGGCGAGATCAGTCACGCGGGCGACTGTAGGGGAGGGCCCTCGACCTCCGTAACCACCAGCGCGTATGCGGGAGGTGACGTCATCCCCCACGCATGGCCCCGTCGTACCTCGGTACTACGGGCCGCACCTCATTGAGCTCCCGGGTACCACGGATCCCGGTCCGTGGGCCCCTAGCGTGGCGAGTGAGCAGTCTGGCGGGGTCAGGCCCCCCGAGCGTGAGGGAAGAGCGATGATCGAGGCACATCAGCTGACGAAGCGGTACGGGGAGAAGACGGCGGTCGACCGGCTCGACTTCGTCGTCAGACCCGGCACGGTCACCGGCTTCCTGGGCCCGAACGGCGCGGGCAAGTCCACCACCATGCGCATGATCGTCGGACTGGACGCGCCGTCCGGCGGCAGCGTGACGGTCAACGGCAAGCACTACGCCGAGCACACCGCGCCGCTCCAGGAGGTCGGGGCGCTGCTGGAGGCCAAGTCGATCCACCCCGGCCGCTCCGCGTTCGACCACCTGATGGCGCAGGCCTACACCCACGGGATTCCGCGCCGCCGGGTGGCGGAGGTCATCGAGCTGACCGGTCTGCAGTCCGTGGCCAAGAAGCGCGCGGGCGCCTTCTCCCTCGGCATGGGCCAGCGGCTGGGTATCGCCGCCGCGCTCCTCGGCGACCCGGCCACCATCATGCTCGACGAGCCGGTCAACGGACTGGACCCCGAGGGCGTGCTGTGGATCCGCAACCTGCTGACCGGACTCGCGGCGGACGGCCGTACGGTCTTCGTCTCCTCGCACCTGATGAGCGAGATGGCGCTGGTCGCCGACCACCTGATCGTCGTCGGCCGCGGTCGCCTGCTCGCCGACACCACCGTGCAGGAACTGGTCCAGCAGGCCGGCGGCGACACCGTGACCGTGGCCTCCGACCAGTCGGCCCGCCTGCGCGAGGTGCTGGCCGGCCCCGGCGTCGAGATCACCGGCGCGGTCGGCTCCGAGGAGCTGCACGTGACGGGCCTGTCCGCACGGGCCATCGGTCTCAAGGCCGCCGAGCACGGCATCCCCCTGTTCGAGCTCAGCTCCCGGACCGTCTCGCTGGAACAGGCCTTCATGGACCTGACCCGTGACGCCGTCGAGTACCACGCCACCGTCGAGACCCCCGGGAGGGCGGCATGAGCACCATCACCGTCACCGACAGCTCCGCGCCCGCACCGGCGCGGACCGCACGTCCCGAGTACAAGGTCACCGGTCGGCGCGTGCTGCGCTCGGAATGGGCCAAGCTGTGGTCCCTGCGCTCCACCTGGATCACCCTCGGTCTGGGCCTGTTGTTCCTGGTCGCGTTCGGCGTGATCGCCGCCGCGCACTACAAGTCCCAGATCAACTCCGGTGGGCGGCTGCGCCCGGACGACGCCACGGCCACCGCGCTCAGCCTCTCCGTGTTCGGCACGAACTTCGCCCAGCTGGCGCTCGGCGTCCTGGGCGTGCTGGTCACCGCCGGCGAGTACTCCACCGGCATGATCCGCTCCACGCTGGCCGCTGTCCCGCGTCGCCTGCCGGTGCTGTGGTCCAAGTCGGCGGTGTTCGGCCTGGTCGCCCTCGTCGTCTCCACCATCGGCGTCTTCGTCGCGTTCATGATCGCCAGCGGGATCGTCTCCGGCACCCCGGCGGCCCTCACGATCTCCCACTCCGGTGTCGTGCGCAGCCTGCTGGGCGCGGGTCTCTACCTCGGCCTGGTCGGCGTGATCGGCACCGCCCTGGGCGCCCTGCTGCGCTCGGTCGCCGGCGGCATATCGGTCCTGGTCGCCTCGTTGATGCTGATCCCCGGCCTGATCTCGCTGCTGCCCACCTCGTGGCAGGACAACATCAGCCCGTACCTGCCCAGCAACGCGGGTGAGTCGATGTTCGCGCTCACCCACGACTCGACGACCCTCGCGCCCACGGCCGGGCTCCTGGTCTTCCTCGGCTGGACCGTGCTCGCCCTGGCGGGCGCCGCCTACCGCCTCCTGCGCACCGACGCCTGACGCCTGAGGGAGAGACACCCCAAGAGACACGCGGACGGGGAGGCGGCCGGACACACAATGGACAGGTGACACCCATGAACGCGGACCAGTGACCCCCATGAGCATCGACGACACCGTCCACCCAGGTACGCCCTCCGACCTGCCCCTCGCGGAGGCGGAGCTCCCGTGGAACCACCCCCTGGCCCGTGGGCTGTCCCGGCTCGGCCGACGTCTCAAGCAGGGCGACCGGAACCATCCGTGGGTCCTGGACACGGGTGTGATCGTGGTCGTGGCGCTGATGTTCTGCGTGCCGGACCTGGTGCACGACGACGACGGCCGACGACACGCCTTCGACACCCAGGTCACCCACCTGCCCTGGCCGGTGACCGTCGCCCTGCAGGCCGGACTGCTCCTGCCGCTGTTGTGGCGGCGGCGAAGGCCGTCACTCGCCTTCGCCGTGATCGCCGCGGTGCTCTTGCTCCAGGTGGCGCTGGGAGTCTGGCTGCGCGCCGACGTCGCCCTGCTGATCGCCCTCTACAGCCTGGTGCTGCACGGACAGCTCCGGCGGCTGCCCGTCGCCTGCGCGGTCACCGCGGCCGCCCTCGGCCTGGTCGCCCTGCGGCTGCCGTCCGCGGTGTCCGTCCTGGACGCGCTGTTCGTCCTGTTCAGCACGATCACCGCGGCGGTCGCACTCGGTCTGGCCGTACGGATCCGGCGCGCCCAGCTCGCCGTCCTGCGCGATCGTGCGACCCGCCTGGAGATCGAACGCGACCAGCGCAGCAAGCTCGCCGCCGCCGCCGAACGCACCCGGGTGGCCCGCGAGATGCACGACATCGTCGGCCACAACCTCTCCGTCATCATCACGCTCGCCGACGGTGGCGCGTACGCGACCGACATCGCACCGGAACGCGGCAAGCAGGCCCTGCTGCTCATCGGTGACACCGGGCGTCAGGCGCTGGGCGAACTGCGCCGCATGCTCGGCGTGCTGCGCGAGCAGACCCAGACCCCCGCCGCGCCCCAGCTCAGCCCCCAGCCGGGCATCGCGGACATCGACGCCCTGTGCGCCCGGATCCGCGCCGCCGGTCCCCAGGTCGTCTACCGTACGGGCGGCGAGCTGGACACCCTGGACCGCGGGGTCCAGCTGACGGTGTACCGCATCGTGCAGGAAGCACTCACCAACGCCCTCAAGCACGCGGGTCACGACACCCGCGTCGAGCTCGCGGTCGGTGTCAAGGACACGCGGCTGCACATCGACGTCCACGACACCGGCCGGGGTGGCGGTACGGTCCGTCCGGGGCCGCCCCAGGAGGAAGGACACGGACTCGCCGGCATGAGAGAACGCGCAGCCCTCTACGGCGGGACCGTCAGCGCGGGACCCGCCCCCGGCGGAGGATGGACGGTGCGGGCCACCCTCGACCTCACCCCCCTGGCCGAGACCCCGGCCGAGACCTTGGTCGACATCCCGGCCGAGACCGATGTCACCCCGCCGGCCACCGCAGGCGGTGCGGTGTGACCACCGTGCTCATCGTGGACGACCAGCCACTGCAACGCCTCGGCTTCCGGATGCTCCTGGAGAGCACCCCCGACACCGAAGTCGTCGGCGAGGCGGCCCACGGCGCCGACGCCGTCCGCAGGGCCGCCGAACTGCGCCCGGACGTGATCCTCATGGACGTACGGATGCCCGGCATGGACGGCATCGAGGCCACCCGTCGCGTGGTCGCCTCCGGTGACCGCTCCCGCGTCCTCATCCTGACCACGTTCGATCTGGACGAATACGCCCACGCGGCGCTGCGCGCGGGAGCCAGCGGATTCCTTCTCAAGGACGCCCACCCCGAGGAACTGCTGGCCGGTATCCGCGCGGTCGCGGCGGGCGACGCGGTGATCGCCCCCGCACTGACCCGCCGCCTCCTGGACGCCTACGCCAAGCACCTGCCCCGGGATTCGTCCGGTCGGCCGGGTGCGTCGGGTCCAAGGACGGCGGACGACCCCCGGGTGCGCGCTCTCACCGAACGGGAGTACGAGATCTTCGTCGCCATCGGCCAGGGCTGGAGCAACAGCGAGATCGCCGAGCGCCTGGTCGTCGCGGAATCCACCGTGAAGACCCATGTCGGCCGGGTCCTGGCGAAGGTGGGAGCCCGCGACCGCGTCCAGGCGGTCATCCTCGCCTACGACCTCGGCCTCGCCCACCCGAACCCACCCGACTAGCCAGGCGGCGGGGCGGCGGGCGCGGGCATGCCGAGCGCCCGCCCTCCCGCTGGGGGAGTCAGAGGGCGGGCGCGCTCAGGGCACCGGCGTGAGTCGAGGGCTCAGGCGCTCTTGATCGCCGAGATGTCGAAGGTCAGCTTGATCTTGTCGGAGACGAGGACGCCACCGGTCTCCAGGGCCGCGTTCCAGGTGAGGCCCCACTCGGAGCGCAGGATCTCCGCCTTGCCCTCGAAGCCGACGCGCTCGTTGCCGAAGGGGTCCTTCGCGGAGCCGTTGAACTCCAGGTCGATGGAGAGCGGCTTGGTGACGCCGAGGATCGACAGGTCGCCGGTGATCCGGTAGTCGTCGCCGCCGAGGGCCTCCGCCTTGGTGGAGCGGAAGGTCATGGTCGGGAACTCGTCGATCTTGAAGAAGTCGGAGCTCTTCAGGTGGCCGTCACGGTCCGCGGAGCCCGTCTCGATGCTTTCCATCTTGACGTCGATCGTGGCGGTGGACTTGGACGGGTCCGTGCCGTCCAGGTGCAGGGTGCCGTCGAAGTCCTTGAAGTAGCCCTTGACGTTCGTCACCATGGCGTGACGGGCGACGAAACCGATCTCCGAGTGGGACGGGTCGATCGTGTATTCGCCGGTGAGCGCGGCGAGTTCGGGGCTCACAGCGGCGGGGGCGGCGGGGGTGTCGGTGGTCTTGCGGCCGAAGATGCCCATGACGTGCTCCTAGGGGGACGGGTCGCGGTTTCGTCGGGAAGCCGAAAGCCGCGGCAGAGAGGTTGTTGAAGATTCAACGAGGCCAACAAGGGAGACAGTAGACCTATTCCGTTCAAGTTTCAACATCATCCGCCATGTGTTTACGACGTTACGTCGCGCTTCGGCGACCCGCTTCCCGGCGGTTACTCTCCGCTCGCCCGCGGCAGCCCGCGTATCCTCGCTCCACCTGGACGGGGGTCGGGCCGACGGTGCGGTGTACGCCGAACGGGTCCCGTCCAAGGCCCCGTGTCACTCTAGGGATGGCATGGGCCCCTCAGGAATGTGAGCGGACTCTCAGCCCGCGACTTTGTGTGACCTCTACAAGCCAGATGCCCTCTGAGCAGTCAGATCGCCTGCATCCCGTCGCGGTTCTGTTCAGGGGTACCAGGAAAACGGGCCGGAGACTGTACGGAGTCGACGGCCCGCTTTTCTTGTTCGACTTCGTATGGTCGCTACATGACCGTTTTGGATGAGGCCGCACCCTCAGGCGAACCCACGGACGCACGCGGGCGCGTGGCCGAACTGCACGCGATTCGTGCGGCGGCGCTGCGAGGACCCAGCGAGAAGGCGACCGAGGCGCAGCACGCCAAGGGCAAGCTGACCGCCCGGGAGCGCATCGAGCTGCTTCTCGACCCCGGGTCCTTCCAGGAGGTCGAGCAGCTGCGCCGGCACCGGGCGACCGGGTTCGGCCTGGAGGCCAAGAAGCCGTACACCGACGGTGTCGTCACCGGCTGGGGCACGGTGGAGGGCCGTACGGTCTTCGTCTACGCGCACGACTTCCGTATCTTCGGCGGCGCGCTGGGCGAGGCGCACGCCACGAAGATCCACAAGATCATGGACATGGCCATCGCGGCCGGCGCGCCGCTGGTCTCCCTCAACGACGGTGCGGGCGCCCGCATCCAGGAGGGCGTCTCCGCGCTCGCCGGCTACGGCGGCATCTTCCAGCGCAACACGAAGGCGTCCGGTGTCATCCCGCAGATCTCGGTGATGCTCGGCCCGTGCGCGGGCGGCGCCGCCTACAGCCCCGCGCTGACGGACTTCGTGTTCATGGTCCGTGAGACCTCGCAGATGTTCATCACCGGCCCCGACGTCGTCAAGGCGGTCACCGGCGAGGAGATCACCCAGAACGGGCTCGGCGGCGCCGACGTCCACGCGGAGACCTCCGGAGTCTGTCACTTCGCGTACGACGACGAGGAGACCTGCATCGCGGAGGTGCGCTACCTCCTGTCGATGCTTCCGCAGAACAACCGCGAGAACCCGCCGCACGCGACCTCGCAGGACCCCGCGGACCGCCGCTCGGACGTCCTCCTGGACCTGGTCCCGGCGGACGGCAACCGGCCGTACGACATGACGAAGGTCATCGAGGAACTCGTCGACGACGGCGACTACCTGGAGGTCCACGAGCGCTGGGCCCGCAACATCATCTGCGCGCTGGCCCGCCTGGACGGCCAGGTGGTGGGCATCGTCGCCAACCAGCCGCAGTCCCTCGCGGGCGTGCTGGACATCGAGGCATCCGAAAAAGCTGCGCGCTTTGTCCAGATGTGTGACGCTTTTAATATTCCGATCGTCACCCTCCTGGACGTTCCCGGATTCCTGCCCGGGGTCGACCAGGAGCACGGCGGGATCATCCGGCACGGCGCCAAGCTGTTGTACGCGTACTGCAACGCGACGGTGCCGCGGATCTCGCTCATCCTGCGCAAGGCGTACGGCGGCGCCTACATCGTCATGGACAGCCAGTCCATCGGGGCCGACCTCACGTACGCCTGGCCCACCAACGAGATCGCCGTGATGGGTGCGGAAGGTGCGGCCAACGTCATCTTCCGCCGGCAGATCGCCGAGGCCGCCGACCCCGAGGCCATGCGCGTACGCATGGTCAAGGAGTACAAGGCCGAACTCATGCACCCCTACTACGCGGCCGAGCGGGGCCTGGTCGACGACGTCATCGACCCGGCGGAGACCCGCGAGGTGCTGATCCGCTCCCTGGCCATGCTGCAGTCCAAGCACGCGGACCTGCCCTCCCGCAAGCACGGCAACCCCCCGCAGTAACCCTGCGGATCCTCCGCGGTTCCGCCGCGGAAACCTCTCTCACGGAGACTGAATCCTATGGACACCCCTGACATCCGCGTCGAGAAGGGCCACGCCGAGCCCGAGGAAGTCGCCGCCATCACGGCCATCCTCCTGGCCCGCGCCGCCGCCCAGCCGGACACCACCCCCACCCACCGTGGCCGTGCGAAGGCCGGCTGGCGCCGCCTGGAGCGCGAGCCCGGCTTCCGCGCCCCGCACAGCTGGCACGGCTAGCCTCCGGCGCCTCAGCAAAAGGGAAGGGCCCGCTCTGTGAAGAGCGGGCCCTTCCCTTTGGTCCTTGTCCCGGGGCTGCCTTTAGCCCCAGGGCAGAAGTTCCCAGGGCACAAGTAGGGGCCCTCTCCAGCGAGTGGAGAGGGCCCCTACTTGTTGCTTCGCCGCGCGGAAGCGCTACCGCAGACGTGCCATCAGGGCGTGCTCGACCAGCGTGATCAGCGCCGACTTCGCGTCGGCGCGGTGCCGGGCGTCCGTCGTGATGATCGGCGTGTCCGGGCCGATCTGAAGGGCTTCACGGACCTCGTCCGGGTTGTAGGGCTGGTTGCCGTCGAAGCCGTTGAGGGCGATGACGAACGGCAGGCCGCTGTTCTCGAAGTAGTCGACCGCGGGGAAGCAGTCGGCGAGACGGCGGGTGTCGACCAGGACGATCGCGCCGATGGCGCCGCGGACCAGGTCGTCCCACATGAACCAGAAGCGGTCCTGACCGGGGGTGCCGAACAGGTACAGGATCAGGTCCTGGTCCAGGGTGATGCGGCCGAAGTCCATGGCGACGGTCGTCGTCGTCTTGTCTCCGGTGTGCGTGAGGTCGTCGATGCCCGCGGACGCGGACGTCATGACGGCCTCGGTACGCAGCGGGTTGATCTCCGAGACGGCCCCGACGAACGTGGTCTTGCCCACGCCGAAGCCGCCCGCCACCACGATCTTCGCGGACGTGGTGGAGCGGGAAGGCCCTCCGCTAGAGCTTGCGAAGTCCACTGAGCACCCTTTCGAGCAATGTCACGGCTGGCTGGCCGCCGGCGCTCTCGTCGCCGCCGGGCTGATGAATGGCGACCAGGCCCGCCTCCGCCAAGTCGGCGACGAGAATCCTGGCCACGCCGAGAGGGATCGTCAGCAGCGCCGAGATTTCGGCCACCGACTTGATCTCCCGGCAGAGGTTGCAGATCCGCTGATGTTCGGGCAACTGGCCCTGCATCTGGTGCGGTTGTGCGGTGGTGTGCACCAGTGCCTCGATGGCGAGCTGGTAGCGGGGCCTGGTGCGGCCGCCCGTCATCGCGTACGGGCGCACCAGAGGGTTGTTCGACGATCCCGCGGGCGCCGCCTCGGGGGTGCGTCGCTGCGGCTGCACAGGCTGGATGCGCGGCGCCGGCGGCTGGTCGTACGGCGACGGGCCGGGGCCCTGCGGTGCGTACGGCTGCTGGCGCCGGTGGCTCGGCGCGGAGGGGAAGTTGAATCGGTTCGGGTTCTGAGAACCGTCACCCTGGCCCTGCCCCTGGCCGGGGCCGTACGACCAGTTGCCCGAAGACGAACCGCCTGGGGGTGTTGCCACTTTCTCCTCCTCCGACTGTGCCGGGCACCCATCACTGTGGGTCCGCGTCCCGAAACCTTACGGCCCCGGGACGCCAAAACGCACGGTCTGTCTGTTAGTTGAGAAGGCTCCCTTGGAGCTCCGCTCGAAGATCCGGGGTCAGAACCGTACCGGCACGGTCCACCAGAAGGGCCATCTCGTACCCGATGAGACCGATGTCCGCTTCGGGATGTGCAAGGACCGCGAGCGAGGAGCCATCGGAAATGGACATGAGGAAGAGGAATCCTCGCTCCATCTCCACAACTGTCTGGTTCACGCTGCCGCCCTCGAAGATGCGGGACGCGCCCGCGGTCAACGAGGTCAGCCCGGACGCGACGGCCGCGAGCTGGTCGGCGCGGTCACGGGGAAAGCCTTCGGACATCGCCAGAAGGAGTCCGTCGGCGGAGACCACCACCGTGTGGGACACCCCGGGGGTGTTGTCCACGAAGTTGGTGATCAACCAGTTGAGGTTCTGCGCCGCCTGGCTCATCGGGCTCACACTAACGCTCCTGGTTGTAGGTGCTGTCAGGACCGAAGCCCTGGCCGTTCGTGTCACTACCTGCATTGCGTCCCTGCTGGACGCCACGGCGCAGGTTGCTCAGCCTGCCCCGGATGTCCTCGGGAGCGCGGGAGACCTGGGGGCCGCCCTGTGGGGTCGTTTCCGCGGTTCCCTCGACCAGATTGGCCTTGGGCACCCGACGGGGAAGACCGGACGAGGTGACCCCGCCCGCCTTGGGCTTCTTGAGCTGCTCGGCGCGCTGCCAGCGGTTGTCGTTGGACGTACGCCAGTCGCCGTCGCCATTGCTCGCGGTGGCCGCAGGCGGTGCCTGAACCCCCTGGGTGCCCTGGTCCACGGGCCGCTGCCCGTTGGTGCCGCTCGCGGTGGATCCGCGGCGCGGCAGCCCGGCGTCGGTCAGCTCATGGGGGGCGGAAGAGGTCGGTCCCGGACGGCTGAAGCCTACGCGGTCCTGCTCACTCACGTCAGCGGCCTGCGAAGATTCCGCTTCGGGAGCGTACCCGGACGGGTAACCGTTCCGGTTCGACTCCTGCTGCGGCCAGTCGTCCTGGTAGGACGGCTCGTCGAAGGCCGAGAAGGTGTCCGAAGCGGAACTCCGGGCTCCCGTGTGCTCCTCCTGGACCGGCTCCGCATACGCGGGTTCCGGGTAGCCGCCGTTCGACGGGAAGTACGTCTCGTCGTACGTCCCCTGCTGCGGTTGCTCGTACCCCGTCTGCTGGTCGTACGAGGCCTGCTGCTCCTCGTAGGCACCCTGGCCGTTGTCGTACCCGGGCTGCCCGTTGCCGAAGGAGGCCTGAGCGTCGTCGTACGCGGGCTGGGGGGCCTCGAAGCCCTCCTGGTACCTCGGCGGCTCGATGGCCTCCGGCTGGCCCTGTGCCTGGGCCTCCAGGGCCGCACGGCGCTCCTCACGCATCAGCGAGCGCCCGACGGGGTCCAGCTCCCGGATGTCGTCGGGGACCTCCGTGTAGCGGCTGTCGTCGAAGCCGAGTTCGGCGGCGGTGCGCATCGGCTGGGCCTGGGACTGGAAGGCCTGCTCCGGCTGGAAGCTCTGCGGCTCCGGGATGATCTGCGAGACGGTGAACTCGTCGCGCTGGAGCTGCTGTTCGCCGCCGCCACCACCGTGGGTGATCGCGTCGGGGAGCATGACGAGCGAGGTCGTACCGGCCTGCTCGCCGGAGGGGCGCAGCTGGACGCGGATGCCGTGCCGGTCGGACAGCCGGCCGACCACGAACAGGCCCATGCGCTGCGAGATCGCGGCGTCCACGGTCGGCGGGTTGGCCAGCTTGTGGTTGATGTCCGCGAAGTCCTCGGCGGTGAGGCCGATGCCCTTGTCGTGGATCTCGACCATGATGCGGCCGTCGGGCAGCCGGGTCGCGGTGACGCGGACCTTGGTTTGCGGGGAGGAGAACGTGGTGGCGTTCTCCAGGAGCTCGGCGAGCAGGTGCACGAGGTCGGTCACGGCACGGCCGTGGATCTCGGCCTCCGGGACGCCGGAGAGCTCGATGCGCTCGTACTGCTCCACCTCGGAGGAGGCGGCCCGCAGGACGTCCACGAGGGGCACCGGCTGGTCCCAGCGGCGGCCCGGCTCCTCACCGGCGAGGACGAGGAGGTTCTCGCCGTTGCGGCGCATACGGGTCGCGAGGTGGTCCAGGCGGAAGAGGTTCTCCAGCTGGTCCGGGTCGGCCTCGTTGTTCTCCAGGTCGGTGATGAGGGTCAGCTGGCCCTCGATCAGGGACTGGTTACGGCGCGACAGGTTGGTGAAGATCGCGTTGATGTTGCCCCGCAGGAGGGCCTGCTCGGCGGCGAGCCGGACGGCCTCGCGGTGGACCTGGTCGAAGGCGCGGGCGACTTCGCCGATCTCGTCCGTGGTGGTGATCGGGATGGGCGTGACACGGGTGTCGACGCGGCCCGGGTCGGTGCGCGAGAGCTGGTCGACCAGCATCGGCAGACGCTGCTCGGCGACCCCGAAGGCCGCGTTGCGCAGCTGGCGCATCGCGCGGCTCATCTGGCGGGCCATGAGTCCGGCCAGGATGAAGGCGGCGAGCAGGGCGATCACGACGATGGCGCCGTTGATGTAGGCCCGGCGCTGGGCGTCGGAGGCGATGCTTCCGGCGTCGTTGACGGCCCGGTCGATGAGTTCGTTCTCGACCTGGCTGTAGCCCTGGAACTTGAGGGTGGCGGCGGCCATCCACGTCTCGGGAGTGATGCCCTTGGCAGCGAGCTGGGTGGGCGTGGCGCCGCTGGCGATCGCCTGGATCATCACCTTCATGTCGGGCGGCGCCACGAAGGTCCCGCCCTGGGCCTCGGCCTGGCTCTTGGCCGCGGCCAGCTGGCTCTTGCCCTCGGCGGTCTTCTCTTCCATGACCTGCTTGAGCCGGGCTTCGTCCTGCTCGGTGCCGCCGGAGACGTACTCCTGGAGAGCGATGTTCTCCAGGTACGCGTACGAGGTGAAGGAGGTGACCTGCAGCGCGTGGTTCTTCGTGTCGGTGCTGGGCTTGACCAGCAGGTGGATGCCGATCGAGCGCTGCAGCGACTCGGCGCCCTTGGCGAGCGCGATGGCGTACACCGAACGGCCGTAGCTCGTGATGTTGCCCGTGCCGAGGCCGAGTTCGTTCGAGAACTCCATCAGCAGGTGCTCGACGGTGACGTAGCCCTCTTCGGTCTGCACCGGGTCCATGGCCTTGGTGAAGGCGAGTTTGCGGATCTGGTCCAGCTGGGGCTCGGCCTTCACCACCAGGCTCAGCCGGCGCTCAAGACCCTGCTTGGCCGGCATACCGACGACTTCCTTGTGGAAGGCGTCGGCCATCTGGTCGGTGGTCGCGCGGACCTTCTTGACCGTGGCGTTGTTCCGGTCGCCGTTGAGCAGTGGCTCGGCGGACACGTCGCGCTCGTTGAGCAGAGCCTCGGCGTAGTCGCTGGAGGCCGCCACGATCTTGGCGACCTTCTCGGCGTCGCGGGCCTCCTGCCAGGTGTCGATCGAGTTCTTCACCTGGAAGCCGCCCATGATGAGGCCGACGATCACAGGTATGAGCAGGATCGCGTTCAGCCTGGTGGGTACGCGCCAGTTACGGGGGGACATACGACCGCCGCTCGGCGGGGGCGCCGGCGTGGGCTCCGGGACGGGCACCTGCGCGGGCGCCGCGCCGCGCGGCGGCGGGGTGAAGTTGCCCCGTGCCAACGGCTCGGGACCGTTCTTGCTTCGCCTCACTCGACCAACAACCTCTCGGCGTCGGCACCTACGTTGTGCCGCGGTGTCTCCAGCGCCCTTGACTACTGGGCAGTTCAGCGCATTCCAGCACGTCAGGCGGCGCCCTTCCAAACACTCGGAACCGCTTGTTCCGGGTGACGTATCCCCTAGATAAAACGGTCATAAAGAGCGAGCCCCGTCAAAAGACGGGGCTTTTGTGAGCGCAGCGACACCGAATGACCGCGATGCGTGTCGGTGTCCACCGAATTCCATGTCGAAACGTTATGAACACTGTGGCCGACCGTGTCAAACGACACAGCCGGCTCCAATGTCCCTACGACAACTGTCGTATGAAGCTGTCGACTTGAGTGCTAGCGCAGACGTGCCATGAGTGCGTGCTCGACCAGCGTGATGAGCGCGCTCTTCGCATCCGCACGGTGCCGGGCGTCCGTCGTGATGATCGGGGCGTCCGGTCCGATCTGGAGCGCCTCGCGTACCTCTTCGGGGTTGTAGGGCTGATGTCCGTCGAAGCCGTTGAGGGCGATGACGAACGGCAGGCCGCTGTTCTCGAAGTAGTCGACCGCGGGGAAGCAGTCGGCGAGACGGCGGGTGTCGACCAGGACGACGGCACCGATGGCGCCGCGGACCAGGTCGTCCCACATGAACCAGAAGCGGTCCTGACCCGGCGTACCGAAGAGGTACAGGATCAGGTCCTGGTCCAGGGTGATGCGGCCGAAGTCCATGGCGACGGTGGTCGTCGTCTTGTCCCCGGTGTGGGTGAGGTCGTCGATGCCGGCGGACGCGGACGTCATGACGGCCTCGGTGCGCAGCGGGTTGATCTCCGAGACGGCGCCGACGAACGTGGTCTTGCCCACGCCGAATCCGCCCGCCACCACGATCTTCGCGGAGGTGGTCGTACGACCTCCGTCAGAGCTTGCGAAGTCCACTGAGCACCCTTTCGAGCAAAGTCACGTCCGGCGCGCCGCCGTTGTTCTCATCGCCGCCAGGCTGGTGAATGGCGACGAGTCCGGCCTCCGCGAGGTCCGCGACGAGGATCCTGGCCACACCGAGCGGCATGGACAGGAGGGCCGACACCTCGGCCACCGACTTGACCTCACGGCAAAGGTGGCAGATCCGCTGGTGCTCGGGGAGCAGCCCCATCAACTGCGCGGGGTCGGCCGTAGTGCTGATCAGTGCCTCGATGGCGAGTTGGTACCGCGGCCGGGTCCGGCCGCCGGTCATCGCGTACGGACGTACCAGCGGCTGGTCGCCCTCGTCCCCGTACGGCTGTGCGTACGGATCATGAGAGGCGGTGGGCGGGGTCATGAATCCTCCGGGCGGGACAGCAAGTCGGTCATTCGTGCCGTCTGTTGGGGCCGGTGGGGGGATTGTGGCGGCCGGACGGTGATTTCGTGCAGTCTCTAGAACCAGGGCCCTTTAGTGGAGCAGACTTCCCTGGAGTTCAGCGCGCAGGTCCGGCGTGAGTACGGCACCCGCCCGATCGACGAGCAGCGCCATCTCGTAGCCGACAAGGCCGATGTCGCACTCCGGGTGGGAGAGGACCGCCAAGGACGAGCCGTCCGAGACGGACATGAGGAAGAGGAAGCCGCGCTCCATTTCGACGACCGTCTGGGCCACCGTGCCGCCCTCGAAGATCCGGGAGGCCCCGGCGGTCAACGAGGTCAGACCGGAGGCGACGGCCGCAAGCTGGTCGGCGCGGTCGCGTGGGAATCCTTCGGACATGGCCAGAAGGAGCCCGTCGGCGGACACGACGACGGTGTGGGACACCCCGGGGGTGTTGTCCACAAAGTTGGTGATCAACCAGTTCAGGTTCTGTGCCGCCTGGCTCATCGGGCTCAACTAACGCTCCTGCTGGTGAGTGGGGCTGGGGAAGCTGCCGGTCTGGCCGGTACCGGCCTGTCGACCCTGCTGAATGCCCCTACGGAGATTGGTCAGCCGGCCGCGTACGTCATCAGGCGCACGGGAGACCTGCGGACCAGTTTGGTGCTGTTGCTGCTGTGCCGTACCCGCGACGAGGTTGGCTCGCGGGACGCGGCGCGGCAGGCCTGAGGTGGTGACCCCGCCCGCCGACGGTTGACGGACGCGTTCTGCCTGCCGGACGAGGTCGTCGTTCGGCGAGGTGCGCCAGTTGGCGGAAGCCGGTGCGGCGGCCGGCCGTTGCGGTGGTGCTGTGGGGGTCTGTGGCGGCTGCTGCTGCGAGGGCTGCGAGCCGTTGGTGTGGACGCCGTTGTTCTGGGCGCCGTTGTGAGCTCCGTTGGGGGAGCCGTTCTGGGAGCCGTTCGCCTGACCGTGGAACCAGTTGGTCTCCAGCGTGTCGTACAGCGGCGTACGTCCGTCACCGGGTCCCGTCGCCGGCGGCAGCGCCTCGGGCTCCTGCGGACGCGTGGGCCGCTGCTGCGGGGACGCCGGGCGCTCGAACTGGCCGGTGGACGAGGGGTCCTGGCGGTTGGCGTAGCCGGGCGTCGCGAACTGGCCGGTCGACGAGGGGTCCTGGCCGTTGCCGTAACCCGGCCGGGCGAACTGGCCGGTGGACGACGGGTCCTGGGAGGCGCCGTAGCCGGGCGTGGCGAACTGGCCCGTGGACGAAGGGTCCGAGGAGGCGCCGTAGCCGGGCGTGGCGAACTGGCCCGTGGTGGACGGGTTCGGGGCGGCCGGAGCCGTGCCCGAGGAGCCGTACACGTCGGGGCGCACGAACTGGCCGTTGTTCTGCCCGTTGTTCTGCGGCGCGTTCGTGCCGGGGCGCGGGGCGTCGAAGTCGGGACGGGGGAACCCCGAGGTGGCCGCGGGACCCTGGCGGTCGTCGATCCGCGGCATCTCCGAGGTCGCGGCCGGGTCCTGCCGGTCGTCGATCCGGGGCATGCGCGAAGTGGAGTCGGGTTCCTCGTGACCGCGCGGGGTGTCGAGGGACGCGCGCGGCACCGGCGGCTGCGCGTTGTCGTCGCTCCAGCTCGGCCGGGACTGCTGCGGGCTGCCACCGGGCAGCTCGGCACGCGGACCACCGCGTCCGGGCAGCTGCGGCCTGCGACGGCCGCCGCCCTTGTTGCCCGCGGGCTGCTGCGGAGGAGCGGCCGCGGGGCCGCTGTTGTCACCGAAGTCGAAGCCCTGGCGGGGCGCGGGTCCATCGCCGAAGCCCTGGGGGGCACCGGTTGCGGCAGCCTGCAGGCCCTGCGGGCTCTGCCCGAAGGCACCCGCACCGGCCGGGGCCGGCCTGCCCTGGTTGCCGGGACCCTGCGGCCCACGCGCCCCACCCGGGGCACCCGGGCGACCGCCCTGGTTGCTGCCGGGGAGCGCGGCCCGCGGACCCTGACCGGCGCCGACCTGTCCGCGCTGCGGCTGGGCACCGAGGAGACCGCCACCGGCGGCGGGGGCACCCGCCCCGAGGGACGGACCGCCGCCCTGGCCACCGCGGCGGGCCGCCGCGACACCGGCCGAGGCCTGTGCGGCGGCCGGACCACCGGAACCACCCGGACCCGGCTTGCCCGGAGCCTTCTTGCCGCCCTGGGCGACATCGACGGGGAGCATGACGAGCGCGGTGGTGCCACCGGAGTCGGACGGACGCAGCTGGATGCGGATGCCGTGCCGCTGCGACAGACGACCGACCACGAACAGACCCATGCGGCGGGAGACGGAGACGTCCACGGTGGGCGGCGAGGCGAGCCGCTCGTTGATCGCGGCCAGGTCCTCGGGGGAGAGGCCGATACCGGTGTCGTGGATCTCGATCAGCACGCGGCCGTCGGGCAGCGCGTGACCGGTGACCTTGACCTTGGTCTGCGGGGAGGAGAACGAGGTGGCGTTCTCGAGGAGCTCGGCGAGCAGGTGCACGAGGTCGTTGACGACTCGGCCGGCGACCTGCGTCGTCGGGACCGAGGACAGCTCGATGCGCTCGTACTGCTCCACCTCGGAGGCGGCGGCGCGGAGCACGTCGACCAGCGGGACCGGGCGGGTCCAGCGGCGGCCGGGCTCTTCACCGGCGAGAACGAGGAGGTTCTCACCGTTACGGCGCATGCGGGTCGCGAGGTGGTCGAGCTTGAAGAGGGAGGACAGCTGGTCCGGGTCGGCCTCGCGGGACTCCAGCTCGGAGATGAGCGAGAGCTGACGCTGGATGAGGCCCTGGGAGCGGCGCGAGAGGTTGGTGAACATCGCGTTGACGTTGCCTCGCAGGAGGGCCTGCTCGGCGGCCAGTCGTACGGCCTCGCGGTGCACGTCGTCGAAGGCCGCGGCCACCTGGCCGATCTCGTCCCGGGAGTGCACACCGACGGACTCGACGGAGGTGTCGACGTCCTGCGGGTCGGACTCGGAGAGCTGCTTGACCAGCTCGGGCAGACGGTCCTGGGCGACCTTGGTCGCGGTGTCCTGGAGCCGGCGCAGCGAGCGGATCATGGAGCGGGCCACGACGAAGGCGCCGACCAGCGAGACGCCGAGGACCAGCAGGATCAGCGCACCGGAGATGATCGCTTCCTGCTGGGAGGCGTTCTTCAGCTCACGGGCCTTCTGCTCCATCTGGTTGAGCAGCGTCAGCTCGATCTTCGACATCTGCTCGATCTTGGCCGTGTCGTCGTCGACCCAGTCCTTGTACGAGCGCTTGTCCTGGGTGTTCAGACCGCCCGTCGAGCCGAGTACGCGGTTGGAGTACGCGTCGGCGGCCTGGATGGTCGGGTTGCCCTGGTCGATCGGCTTGGTGAGGTCTTCCGCTCCGGAGCCGTAGATGCTCGCGAAGCTGGTGCGCTCGGACGCCTCACTGTCCTGCGCGGAGTTCGCGTACAGCCGGTCGTTCTCGGAGAGCTGGCCGAAGGTGGTGTTGCTCGCGGGCAGCGCGGCGGCGATGACGGCGCGCTGGACGGAGGCGTACTCCTTGGCGGAGGAGAAGGCCGACAGGGCGCGGGTGCGCGAGATCATCTCCGGGTTGCTGGTCGCCTCGGCCATGTCCTGGGAGAGGCCGATCAGCTGGGTGATGAGGCGGTGGTACCCGTCGACCGTCTGCGAGGAGTTCTTGGCGTCGCTGTAGGCGCCGTTGCGGATGGTGCTCAGCTTGTTCAGCTCGCCCGCGATGGCCACGAGGCTGTCACGGACACCGGTGAGCTGTCCGTTCGCGCTGGCGGTGTCGATCTCCTGCGTGCCCTGGATGAACTGCTGCTTGGCGACGTCCGTCGCGTCGCGGACGCCCTTGACCGTGATGTCGTTGGGCTTCGCGCCGTGCGCGAGCGGGCCGGCCGACTGGTCGCGCTCCTTCTGGAGGGCGGCGGCGAGCTCGGTCGCCTGCTGGGTCATGTCGGTCAGCAGCTTCATGTTGTCGAGCTGCTGGATGTCGTCCATCGACTGGTTGATGCGCAGGGCACCCAGGGTGGTCGCGGCGACCACGGGGAGCGCGAGCAGCGACACCAGACGCGTGGAGATGCGCCAGTTGCGCAGAGCTATTCGGGAGCCGGGGCCGGGGGGACCCTTCGGCTTCGCGGGTGGTTGGTCGGGAGCCGTCGCGCCGGGGCGCGCGGAGCGCTCACCGCCGCCGAGTTCTGATTGTCCCGGGCTCTGGGCGTGCTGGGGCGAGGAACCGCGGTCGGTCCCGCCGTGCGGCTCCGGCTCCGCCGAAGCGCTGCCATCCCTCTTGAAACGTCCCTGCACTAGCGTCGCAACCTCTGGACCAGGCGCCCCTCCGCGGAAACGGCGGGACGGTGTCGGCGTCGTTCAGGGGCGCAGATACGCCCCCAGGTTTGGTCGTGAGTGACCGGCGCTGCTCCCCTTCCCGCCGCCACCCGGCGCTGAGTCGCGCCCCCTGTGCGCCGGTTGGATCCCGCGGCGGTCCGTGGAATTCCAGCACAGTGCAGGATCTCCAACAAGGCCCGTGTACCAGGCTGTGACCACCGTGACACCTTGTGAGGGATGCGTTACGAGACGTAGAAAGTGATCTCGTACATAAGGGGCGTATGCCTACGAGCCATGGGCGCGCGAGGGGTGTCCCAGTCGCGATGATCAGGAGCGGAATGTTGGGTTCAGTAGAGCAATGTCCGTTTCGTCGCGGTGAGTTGGCGGCCTGAATTGACCGGTTTGCCTGCTAGTAAGTGAGCAAACTCACATGGCGATCATGAGGTCTTCACGGCTCCGACCGGGAATTGCATGTTTAGCCTGACGCTTTACAGGGATGGCAAATCCGACAACCCGCGCCGACCAGGCGGTCCTTGACCTCCCGCGGCGCCCACCACGACGAGGTCTGGATCAACAGTGAAGACGACGATGATGTTCCGCAACATAGCCAACCCGCGACGCACCACGCTGGCGCACCTCGAGGACGCCGACGCGCTGCAGACGCCGGAGCAGCCGGAGCACTCGGTCGACCTCCCCACCCAGACCGCCAACCCCCGCCGCACCATCCTGATGGAAGCCCCGGTCACGGCCGCCGTCGCCGAGTAGTACGCACGCGGAGCGCCGCCGACTCACCGCGGCGGGGGTCGGCCGCCGCGCAGGGCCGAGGGCTGCGCGACGCAGGTGGCTGAGGGGCCGCCCGGCATCGATGGCCGGCGGACGGCACGCATGGTCGACGGTCGCCCCGCGCACCTGGTCGGCGGCCGACCGCCACCTGCGCCCGATGGCCGGCGGGGCATGTGGATGACGCCCCCCGGCGCTGGTGACCGACGGCGGCCACACACGGCGGACAGCCAACCGCCACACACGGCGGACAGCCGCCCGGCGCACACGGCTTGCGGCCCACCGGCAGATATACGCGAGGCTCGCCCCCCTCCCCGCGTTAGCCTGGAGCGTCAGACTCCAGCCAGCTCAGTGAGGGGCGCAAGGATCCCGTGCGCATCGCCAGGTTCTCCATCGACGGTAACGTCGCTTTCGGCGCGGTCGAGGGCGACAAGCCGGACGAGCTCGTCCTCGACATCATCAAGGGCATTCCGTTCGCGGACTTCGAGCTCTCCGGTACGAAGGTTCCGCTGAGCAAGGTGCGGCTGCTGCCGCCGGTGCTCCCCAACAAGGTCGTGGCCTTCGGCCGCAACTACGCGGAGCACGCGAAGGAACTCGGCAACGAGGTGCCCGACGCCCCCTTCGCCTTCTTCAAACCGTCGACCTCGGTGATCGGCCCCGGCGACGAGATCCAGTACCCCTCCTTCTCCAGCGAGCTGCACCACGAGGCCGAGCTCGCCGTGGTCATCGGCCGCATGTGCCGCGAGGTCCCGCGCGAGCGCGTCAAGGACGTCATCCTCGGTTACACCTGCGCCAACGACGTCACCGCGCGTGACGTCCAGAAGCGCGAGAAGCAGTGGGCCCGGGCCAAGGGCTTCGACAACTCCTGCCCGCTCGGCCCCTGGGTGGAGACGGACCTCGATCTCGCCGCGATCGCCGAGGGCATCACGATCCAGTGCACGGTCAACGGCGCGCAGCGCCAGCTCGGCCGCACCAGCGAGATGATCCACTCCGTCGAGGACCTGATCGTCAACATCACCGAGGCCATGACGCTGCTCCCCGGCGACGTGATCCTCACCGGCACCCCGGCTGGGGTCGGCCCCCTGAACGTCGGCGACGAGGTCGCCGTCACCATCGAAGGCATCGGCACTCTCACCAACAAGGTGATCAAGCGTGGCTAACGCGAACTCCCCCAAGTCCTCGACTCCGCTCGGACAGGGGGTGCCCCCACGCGTACGTTTCTGTCCGTCCCCGACCGGCAACCCCCACGTGGGCCTGGTCCGCACCGCCCTGTTCAACTGGGCGTTCGCCCGGCACAACGAAGGCACTCTGGTCTTCCGCATCGAGGACACCGACGCGGCCCGCGACTCCGAGGAGTCGTACGACCAGCTGCTCGACTCGATGCGCTGGCTGGGCTTCGACTGGGACGAGGGCCCCGAGATCGGCGGCCCGCACGCGCCGTACCGCCAGTCGCAGCGCATGGACATCTACAAGGATGTCGCCCAGAAGCTGCTGGACGCCGGCCACGCGTACCACTGCTACTGCTCCACCGAGGAGCTGGACGCCCGCCGCGAGGCCGCCCGCGCCGCCGGCAAGCCCTCCGGCTACGACGGCCACTGCCGCGACCTCACCGACGAGCAGAAGGCCGCCTACGTGGCCGAGGGCCGCACGCCCATCGTCCGCTTCCGGATGCCCGACGAGGCGATCACCTTCACGGACCTGGTCCGCGGCGAGATCACCTACCTCCCGGAGAACGTTCCGGACTACGGCATCGTCCGGGCGAACGGCGCACCGCTCTACACGCTGGTCAACCCGGTCGACGACGCCCTGATGGAGATCACCCACGTCCTGCGCGGTGAGGACCTGCTCTCCTCCACCCCGCGGCAGATCGCCCTCTACAAGGCGCTGATCGAGCTGGGCGTGGCCAAGGTGACCCCCGCCTTCGGCCACCTGCCGTACGTCATGGGCGAGGGCAACAAGAAGCTTTCCAAGCGCGACCCGGAGTCCTCGCTCAACCTCTACAGGGAGCGCGGTTTCCTCCCCGAGGGCCTGCTGAACTACCTCTCCCTGCTCGGCTGGTCGCTGGCGGCGGACCGCGACATCTTCTCCATCGACGAGATGGTCGCCGCCTTCGACGTCACGGACGTGAACCCGAACCCGGCCCGCTTCGACTTGAAGAAGTGCGAGGCGATCAACGCCGACCACATCCGCCTGCTCGACGTGAAGGACTTCACCGAGCGCTGCGCCCCCTGGCTGCGGGCCCCGTTCGCCCCCTGGGCGCCGGAGGACTTCGACGAGGCGAAGTGGCAGGCGATCGCCCCGCACGCCCAGTCGCGCATGAAGGTCCTCTCCGAGATCACGGACAACGTCGACTTCCTGTTCCTGCCGGAGCCGGCCGTCGACGAGGCCTCCTGGACGAAGGCCATGAAGGAGGGCAGCGACGCCCTGCTCCGCACGGCCCGCGAGAAGCTGGACGCCGCCGACTGGTCCTCCCCGGAGTCCCTCAAGGAGGCAGTGCTGGCCGCCGGTGAGGAGCACGGCCTCAAGCTCGGCAAGGCCCAGGCGCCGGTCCGCGTCGCCGTCACCGGCCGCACGGTGGGCCTGCCGCTCTTCGAGTCCCTGCAGATCCTGGGCAAGGAGCAGACCCTGGCCCGCGTCGACGCCGCACTGGAGCGGCTCGCCGCGTAAGCACACGGTGTACACACAGGGGGCGGCGTCCGGTTCGGACGCCGCCCCCCTGGTGTGCGCCGACCCGTCACCCGGAGTTCACCATTCCTGTCAACTGCCGCTCTGGCGGGGCAGTTGTATGTCCCCCGTGCTCATGACGCGTCTGTGCACCATGTTTCAGGGGAGGGGAACGTGACCCGTTCACGAAGACTTGCCGCAGTGGCCCTCAGCGGGGCGGTGGCGCTGTCGTGCGCCGTGCTCACCGCGCCCGCGCACGCCGCGCCGAGCGTCGACACACCCGTGGCCACGGTACAGCTGAGCAGCACGCTGCCGACCGAGATCGACTACACCTGGGCGGGATCCTCCGGGTTCCGCTACCGGCTGCCCGAGAACTCGGGAACGCTCCAGTGGGCCGACTACCCGGGTGTCACACCGCCCGCACACGCGGGCCCGGACGACCTGACCACCGGCACCGACGTCATCACCGGCGTCTCCGGCGCCACCGTGAGCCAGCAGCACCGCTCCACCGGCGTGACCGCCACGGTCACCGTCCCGTCCGGCCAGACGTACCGGGCCGCCTCCGGCTGGAGCGTGCTCACCCAGGACGCCGCGGGCGCCCCGCACGTGCTGCGCGCCGCCGCCGACGGCACCACCACCGATCTTCCGGTGACCGGGCTCCCCGACGGCGCCCAGCTCACCGGCACCTTCGTCACCGGCGGCTCGGTGCGCCACCTCGCCGTCGTCTACACCCGCGACGGCGCCACCGACGTGGGGCTCGTGGACCTCGCGGACGGGACCTTCCGTACGTACCTCACCGGCGTCGGCAACTCGCCCCGGATCGTCTTCAACGACCGCTGGGTGGTCAACGGCACCAAGGCGATCCGCGTGGACTCCACCCCCGGCACCGCCCCCAGCACCATCACGGCGTCCTTCCTGGGCGAGGCGCAGGCCGTGGTCGGCGACCAACTCCTCACCGGCAACGCGATGTTCCTGCCCGGCGGCGCCACCCCCGAACTCACGGCCGTCTCGCTCACCGACAACACGGCCCACACACTGCTCGCCAACTCCAAGGGCTCCTTCCTGGCCACTCCGGACGGCGGCGCCCTCGCCACCGCCGGACCGTCGAGCGTCGACTGGCACGTGTACCGGGTCACCCCCGCCGCCGACGGCTCCGCCACCACCGAGAAGGCGCTCGACCTGCCCGCCTGGCAGGCCTCGCTGGACGGCATGACGCTCGCCGGGGGCGAGCTGCTGATGTACGGCAACACGACGCACACCGGCGGCATCTACGGCTTCTACGGCATCCCGCTGGACACCGCCGGCAAGCCCACCGGCCTGCAGTCCCGTCGCGGCCCGCTGCTCCAGGGCTCGACCTGCCCGGGCGGCGACGCCGCGTGCCCGCAGCTCGAAGCACTGGGCGACGGCCGGGTGGCCTACCTGTGGACCGACGCCCAGGGCGAGGAGCACGTCCTGGCCGTCGGGCTCGACGGGACGACCATCGCCGACGAGCCCACCGGCGACGCGGGCGGCCGCATCGGCACCGGCACCGGGCGCTACGTCCTCTACAACGGCGGCACCTCCGGCAGCCAGCGGGTCGCCGACTTCCCGCGCGGCGCCACCGCCGGCGCGACCGCGCTCGACCGCACCCGCACCGCCGCCGCGGTCTGGGGCCAGCGCCTGTGGACCCCCGGCAGCACCCAGGGCACCGTCGTGGCGTACGACCTCAAGGCCAAGAAGAACGTCGCCACCGTCGACACCGGCGCCCCCTGCACGCCCAGCGAGATCCAGGCCGTCAACACCTGGCTGTACTGGAGCTGCGGCTCGGCCGGCCCCGCGGGCGTCTACGACCGTGCCGCGAACCGCGCCATCACCGTTCCGTCCGGGCAAGCCCGCCTCGCCGACGGCTATCTCGTCCGCGAGAACCGCACCACGCACGAGCTGCTGCTCACCGACTTCCACACCGGCACGGCGACCACCCGGACCGTGGCCGTGCTGCCCACCGCGGACCAGAACACCGGCGGCAGCACCGGCCGCTGGGCGGTCGACCGGTTCGGCGGAAACGTCGCCTACCTCACCGACAGGCGTCAGGTGGCGATCGTCACGGCGGGCGTGCCGACCTCGGCGCTCGCCCAGATGGAGGCACAGACCGACCCGCAGCCGGGCGGCCCCACCACCGCGAACCCCTGGCGGCCCGTGTGGCAGCTGAACAAGCCCTCGACCTGGCGGCTGACCCTGAGCAACGCCTCCGGCAACGTCGTGCGCACCCTCGCCGGCGCCTCCACCGCCGCCGCGGTCCGCCCCGCCTGGGACGCCCGTACGGACTCCGGCACCTTCGTTCCGTCCGGCACCTACACCTGGAAGCTGACCGCCGAGCCGCGCGACGGCCAGGGGCCGGCCCTCGCCCTGACCGGTACGACCACGGCCGGCTGAGGGACAGCCGCCCGCGCCCGGGGATACGGTCGGTGCATGAGCATCGACGCGGTGGTCTGGGACATCGACGACACGATCTTCGACTACACGGCCGCGGACCGGGCGGGCATGCGGAACCATCTGGCGGCCGAGGGCCTGCTCGGCGGCGCGTCCGTCGAGCAGGCCCTCGCGCGCTGGCGCGAGGTCACCGACGCGCAGTGGGCGCGGTTCTCGGCGGGTGAGACGGACTGGCAGGGCCAGCGCAGGGAACGCGTCAGGGTGTTCCTGGGGGAGCCGCTGAGCGACACCGAGGCCGACGCCTGGTTCGACCGTTACATCACACACTACGAATCCGCCTGGAGCCTTTTCCCGGACGTCCTGCCCGTCCTGGACAGCCTCGTCGCCAGCCACCGGCACGCGGTCCTGTCCAACTCCAGCCTCCTCGTGCAGGACCGCAAGCTGCGGGTCCTCGGTGTGCACGACCGCTTCGAGGCGATCCTGTGCGCCGCCGAGCTCGGCGTCTCCAAGCCCGCCGCGGCCGCCTTCCACGCGGCCTGCGAAGCCCTGGAACTGCCGCCGCATCGGGTCGCCTACGTCGGTGACCACCCGCAGATCGACGGACGGGGCGCCGCCGAGGCCGGCCTGCTCTCCGTCTGGATCGACCGGGACGGCACTCACGCCGCCGTAGGCGGTCCGCCGACGGGTCCGCACCGGATCGCCTCGCTGGCCGAACTCCCCGCGATCCTCGGCGTCGATACCCGTTTTGGAGCGTCGTCCACCTTCAGGTAATGTTCTTCCTGCGCCGCCGAGAGCGGGCCGAAAGGCCGGAACTCGGAGGCGCTAGCTAAAACAAGATCCCGCGAGGGATTGAGTTTCAGTGGCCTATGGTGTAATTGGCAGCACGACGGTTTCTGGTTCCGTTAGTCTAGGTTCGAGTCCTGGTAGGCCAGCTCGCAGAGCTCATCTGCACATGCGGAGATCAACTCCGCAACGCCCCCGTTGTGTAGCGGCCTAGCACGCTGCCCTCTCACGGCAGTAGCGCCGGTTCGAATCCGGTCGGGGGTACAGATCCTTCCCAGGAAGGCAGTCCGGGTCGCACCCGCTGCCTCTCATGCAGGATCGCTAGGGCCCCCGTTGTGTAGCGGCCTAGCACGCTGCCCTCTCACGGCAGTAGCGCCGGTTCGAATCCGGTCGGGGGTACTGGTCTAGACCATTTAATGGTCTAAACCACCATGGGCTATGGTGTAATTGGCAACACTCCGGTTTCTGGTACCGTCATTCTAGGTTCGAGTCCTGGTAGCCCAGCTCGGATCTGCGGAAACGCAAGATCCAAGGCCCCCGTTGTGTAGCGGCCTAGCACGCCGCCCTCTCAAGGCGGTAGCGCCGGTTCGAATCCGGTCGGGGGTACAGAGTCCTACGGGCCTCCACTTCGGTGGGGGCCCGTAGGCGTTTCCCGGTCGGCCCCGCGCCCCGTCGTGCGGCCCGACGCGCCCGGCCCGTACGACCGCTCACTCGATGCCGTACCGCCGCGCCGACTCCTGCTCCTGCGCCAGCCGGTGCAGCGCCCGCAGCACCGGCTCGAAGAGCACGGCCGAGGCGACCGCGGTCTCCACGCGCTCCGCGTCGGACGTGTGCGTCTCCAGGTAGTCCAGGTCCCGCATCGCCACCTGGTGCATCAACTCCGCGTACGGCGCGAGGAGTTCGGCGTCCCAGGAATAGCCGAGCCGGATCAGCGTGGCCACCGCCGCCACCAGCGAACGGTGCACGGGGCAGCGGGGCGCGAGCTCCCGCGCGGTCTCCCAGCCCAGGTTCGCCAGGAGTTGGTCCACCTCGCGGCGCGCGGACCGGACGGCCGGGTCCTGATCGTCCGGTTCCGGCTCCTGCGGCAGCGCCCACAGAGCCGAGCCCAGCCGGATCGTCCGGCCCAGGGACTCGTCGTCGACGTGCCCGAGAATCTCCCGGGCCGTGGCCACCGGCACCCGGCCCACCTGGATCAGCGCCCGCACCAGCCGCAGCCGGCGCAGATGGCTCTCGTCGTAGTCCGCAGTCGTCGTGTTGACCTGGCGCCCGGGAGTCAACAGCCCTTCCCGCAGGTAGTACTTGATCGTTGCGGTGGACACCCCGCTCCGCTCGCTCAACTCCGACAGTCGCATCTCCTGCGCCCTTCGTTGGGTGGCGCAACTATCCAAGCATGGCGCCATCGGATAGCACCGCTCGCCAATGGAGGGGACGTGAAGGACGGTATGGGAGGCCAAGGAGGGGGCGGCGGGCGGCGGACCGGTTCGCTCTGCGGGTGGTGTGTGGCTGGTCGCGCAGCTCCCCGCGCCCCTGGGCGGGGAGGGGAAGAAGGAAAAGGGGAGGTGTTCGGGGGATGAGCCTGCCGCGGCGTTGAGGCCGGCTCGTCCCCCGGTGTCGTGCTGGACCGGTGTCGTACGGGAGGTGTCGCTCAGCCCGTGCGGCGAAGGGCCTCGGAGAGGCGGGCGGCGGCGTCGATGATCGCCTGGGCGTGCATACGGCCAGGGTGCCGGGTCAGGCGCTCGATCGGACCGGAGACCGAGACGGCGGCGACCACGCGGTTCGAGGGTCCGCGCACCGGCGCGGAGACCGACGCGACGCCCGGCTCGCGCTCGCCGATCGACTGGGCCCAGCCCCGGCGCCGTACGCCCGAGAGCGCCGTGGCGGTGAAGCGGGCGCCCTGGAGACCGCGGTGCAGACGCTCCGGCTCCTCCCAGGCCATCAGGATCTGCGCCGAGGAACCGGCCTTCATCGTGAGCGTCGAGCCGACCGGGACCGTGTCCCGAAGGCCGGACAGGCGCTCGGCCGCGGCGACGCAGATGCGCATGTCGCCCTGGCGGCGGTAGAGCTGGGCGCTCTCGCCCGTGACGTCGCGCAGGTGCGTGAGCACCGGGCCGGCCGTCGCGAGGAGTCGGTCCTCGCCCGCGGCCGCGGCCAGCTCGGCGAGGCGGGGGCCGAGAATGAACCGGCCCTGCATGTCACGCGCCACCATGCGGTGGTGTTCAAGTGCCACGGCGAGGCGATGTGCCGTGGGTCGTGCCAGTCCGGTCGCCGCGACCAGTCCCGCGAGGGTGGCCGGACCGGACTCCAGAGCGCTCAGGACAAGGGCTGCCTTGTCCAGAACGCCGACGCCGCTACTGTTGTCCATGCAACGATACTCGCGTCTCACTCTGTGAAACGCAAGTTCAATTTTCGGTGGAACGCGCCACCCTTGTAGACACAGCGGCCCGCGGACCAACGGGCCCGGTGGAGGGCGTCCGGACGAGGGGTACGGACGTCGCCGCCCCGGAAATCTCTAGTTGGGCCGGCGCCGCACAGGCCGGCCGGAGGGAAAGCGATGGGTAGGACACTCGCGGAGAAGGTCTGGGACGACCATGTCGTCCGGCGCGCCGAGGGCGAGCCCGACCTCCTCTTCATCGATCTGCACCTGCTGCACGAGGTGACCAGCCCGCAGGCCTTCGACGGCCTCCGCCAGGCGGGGCGTCCCGTGCGCCGTCTCGACCTCACCATCGCCACCGAGGATCACAACACCCCGACCCTCGACATCGACAAGCCCATCGCGGACCCGGTCTCCCGGGCCCAGCTGGAGACCCTGCGCAAGAACTGCGCCGAGTTCGGTGTACGACTGCACTCGCTGGGTGACGTCGAGCAGGGCGTCGTCCACGTGGTGGGACCGCAGCTGGGTCTGACCCAGCCCGGCACCACCGTGGTCTGTGGCGACTCCCACACCTCCACGCACGGCGCCTTCGGCGCGCTGGCGTTCGGCATCGGCACCTCGCAGGTCGAGCACGTGCTGGCCACCCAGACGCTGCCGCTGGCCCGCCCCAAGACCATGGCCATCACGGTCGACGGCGAGCTGCCCGACGGCGTCACCGCCAAGGACCTGATCCTGGCGATCATCGCCAAGATCGGTACGGGCGGCGGCCAGGGCTACATCCTGGAGTACCGCGGCTCCGCCATCGAGAAGCTCTCGATGGAAGCCCGGATGACCATCTGCAACATGTCGATCGAGGCCGGCGCCCGCGCGGGCATGATCGCCCCCGACGAGACCACCTTCGCGTACCTCAAGGGCCGCGCGCACGCCCCCGAGGGCGAGGAGTGGGACGCGGCGGTCGCGTACTGGAAGACCCTGAAGACGGACGAGGACGCGGTCTTCGACGCCGAGGTGGTCATCGACGGCCCGTCGCTGGCGCCGTTCGTCACCTGGGGCACCAACCCCGGCCAGGGAGCGCCGCTTTCGGCGTCCGTCCCCGACCCGGCTTCGTACGAAGACGCTTCGGAGCGCCTGGCCGCCGAAAAGGCCCTGGAGTACATGGGGTTGACCGCCGGACAGTCGCTGCGCGACATCAAGGTCGACACCGTCTTCGTAGGTTCCTGCACCAACGGCCGCATCGAGGACCTGCGCGCCGCCGCCGCGATCGTCGGGGGCCGCAAAGTCGCCGACGGCGTACGGATGCTGGTGGTCCCCGGTTCCGCGCGGGTCGGTCTGCAGGCCGTCTCCGAGGGCCTGGACGTGGTCTTCAAGGAGGCCGGCGCCGAATGGCGGCACGCGGGCTGCTCGATGTGTCTGGGCATGAACCCCGACCAGCTGGCCCCCGGTGAGCGCTCCGCGTCCACCTCGAACCGCAACTTCGAGGGCAGGCAGGGCAAGGGCGGCCGTACGCACCTGGTGTCGCCGCAGGTCGCCGCCGCCACCGCCGTACTCGGCCACCTGGCCTCCCCGGCCGATCTCGCCGACTCGTCTGCCGCCCGCACGCCCGCTGGAGTCTGAGAAGTCATGGAAGCATTCATCACGCACACCGGCCGGGCCGTTCCGCTGCGCCGCAGCAACGTCGACACCGACCAGATCATCCCTGCCCACTGGCTCAAGAAGGTGACCAGGGACGGTTTCGAGGACGGGCTGTTCGAGGCCTGGCGCAAGGACTCGTCCTTCATCCTCAACCAGCCCGAGCGCAAGGGCGCCACGGTCCTGGTCGCGGGCCCCGACTTCGGCACCGGCTCCTCGCGCGAGCACGCCGTCTGGGCGCTGCAGAACTACGGTTTCAAGGCCGTCATCTCGTCCCGGTTCGCGGACATCTTCCGGGGCAACTCGCTCAAGAACGGCCTGCTCACGGTGGTTCTGGAGCAGAAGATCGTGGACGCGCTGCAGGAGCTGACGGAGAAGGACCCCGAGGCCGAGATCACGGTCGACCTGGAGGCCCGCGAAGTGCGCGCCGAGGGCATCACCGCCGCCTTCGAGCTCGACGAGAACGCCCGCTGGCGGCTGCTGAACGGGCTGGACGACATCTCCATCACCCTCCAGAACGAGGGCGACATCGCGGAGTACGAGGCCAAGCGGCCGTCGTACAAGCCGAAGACGCTCCAGGTCTGACGCCCGGGTCGCTTCGCGGCTGAGGCAGGGCTGATTTCAGCCACCGCAACACCCCTCTGTACCCCCAATCGTGGACGGTTGGGGGTACAGCTGTGTCTGCCCCCGGACGCCCCCGAAGCGCCCCTTCGGGAGGCTTCAACTCCCCTAGTTACAAAGGAGATTGCCTGGGTAGGCGCCGCTTGGGGGCGCGGTGCTCCGGGACGCTCAGGACCCTCTCCAAGGGCGGCAGTTACCCCCTGGGCAGGCGACAACTCGCCCCAGATGGCACAATCTGTGCATGGAACACGACGGCCAACTCGAGCTCTATGCGGCAGTCGCGGCCCAACTGAAGGAAGCGCACACAAGAGTGCGCGCACTGCAAGTCCCGGAGGGCGTACGGATGGCGCTGACCCGGAAGCTGCTGGTCATTACGGCCGTGGCCAAGCACGATCTCGCCGACGCGACAAGGCGGCTGGAGCGGTTCACCACCGACCTCGACGAGGGTCGATTCCTCGAAGGGGATCGCTGAGGAACTCCGCGACAGCCCGAGTTCGTTGCGGCACAAGGGTGATTAGCCCGTTTCGTGTTTGATTTGCGGTATATATCTGCCTAACGTGCGAAAAAGCTTGAACGCATTCGTTCGGGCAATGTCTCCGAAGGGGAAGACGTGAACAAGGCGCAGCTCGTAGAAGCGATTGCCGACAAGGTCGGCGGGCGTCAGCAGGCCGCCGACGCGGTCGACGCCGTACTGGACGCGATCGTCCGTGCAGTTGTCGGCGGGGACCGGGTCTCGGTCACCGGCTTCGGTTCCTTCGAGAAGGTCGACCGTCCGGCTCGTTACGCCCGTAACCCGCAGACCGGTGAGCGTGTTCGGGTCAAGAAGACCTCTGTGCCGCGCTTCCGCGCCGGTCAGGGCTTCAAGGACCTGGTGAGCGGCTCGAAGAAGCTCCCGCGTGGTGGCGAGGTCGCGGTCAAGAAGGCGCCCAAGGGCAGCCTGACCGGCGGCGCCGCGGCGACCGTGAAGAAGGCCGCGGCCAAGAAGGCCACCACCGCCAAGAGGGCGACGGCCGCGAAGAAGACCACCGCCGCCGTGAAGAAGACGGCCGCGAAGAAGACCACCACCGCGGCGAAGAAGACCACGGCGACCGCCAAGAAGACGACCGCCAAGAAGACCACGGCGACCGCCAAGAAGACCGCGGCGAAGAAGACCACCGCCAAGAAGGCGACCGCCAAGAAGGCCCCGGCGAAGAAGGCGACCGCCAAGAAGGCCCCCGCCAAGAAGTCGGCGGCTCGCAAGACCACCGCCAAGAAGGCCACCGCCCGCTAGAAGCAGGGGCGCAGGGCAACCCACGCGCCGGGCCGGACTCCCACGGGGAGCCCGGCCCGCGGCGTGTCCGGGACCTGGCGCGAGGGCCTGGTCAGAAGGTCTGGAGCGTCACCAGGGTGATCCGGCGGGCCTCGCCGTCGCCCTCGGTCTCGATGCGCACGCGCTGTCCCGGGCGCAGCAGCCTGAGGCCGCCGGCGTCGAACGCCGCGCCGTCGAAGGGCACCGGCGTGCCGTCGTCGAGCAGCACCTGTCCGCTCCGGGTGTCGGGGTCGTAGGTGTACGCGGTCGCCTGCATGCCGAAAGCCTATCCAGTGCCGTTGTGCGCCGCCGCTGGGTCCGGCGGACCGGGCTTCGGCGAACGCCGGTTCATGCGGCTAGGGCCTGTCCGGCGGATCAGGCCGGAGGGAAGCAGCGGCGCCTTGTAAGCATGGGTGAGCGGGGCTTGGTGCGTGCAGCTGCAAGGCGGAGGAGGGCGTCGACGCGATGGGGGTCCCCCCTGCTCGAGCGCAGCCGAGAGCTCGGGGGAGTCGGCTATCGACGACAACGCCGCTGGGGGCACCCCCTGCTCGAAGAGCTTGGGGGAGTGCGCGCCAAGCCCCGCGTCTCCGGTGTGATCCGCTGGACAGGCCCTAGGGGGCGTTCAGGGGCCCGGTTGGCCCGGGATCAGGAGTTTCGCCGCCAGTGTGGCCGTGCGCGGGCCCACTCCCAGGGCGAGGGCCGCGCGCAGATCGTCGCCGGTGTCCACGTCCTGGCGTACGGAATCCACCGCGGTGAGGAGGAGTTCCGTGGCTCCCGAGGCGCGATGGCGGGCTCGGGAATCGGTGCCGAAGGCGGGACGCAATTCCCGGCCGGGAGATGCGGCCAGCAGAGTGGTGCCGATTGCGGCCGCATCGGAGAGAAAAGCACGCGGGAATTCGGCGGCGGCATCGAGTACCCGGGCCAATTCCAGGGGACGCAACGCGGGCAGATCGGCGTTCAGGGCGGCCACTGCGCTTTCGGGACTTCGGGAGCGTACGGCCGCCGTCCCGTGCGCCAGCGCGGCGTTCAGACCGCCGCCCGGCTCGTCCGGCACGATCCACGCCCCCAGCGCGGCCAGCTCCCGCCCGGCCAGCGCGTCGTCCGTGACGACCGCCACATCGCCGACCGCCGCGCAGGCCAGCGCGGCCGCCACGGTGTCCTGCGCGAAGGCGAGGGCGAGTCCGGGGCGTACCGCGTCGGCGGCGGTGTCCGAGAGCCTGCTCTTGGCCCGCGCCAAGGCTTTGAGGGGGATGACCAAGGTCCACTGCACGAGCGCTCCGTTCCTCCCTTGTCGCGCCCATTGTGACCCGGCACCCCTGGCGGTCCGGACGTCGGGGCGTACGGTGTTCTCGACAGACAGGCGGCCTGGGGCGACACTTGTGCGGCCCCCCAGGCCCTAAGAGGAAGGTGTCCGCGTGCCCCGCCGCAGAATCGGCTTCTGGTACCGCTTCGCAGCGGTCCTCTGCAAACCACCACTGGTGGTTCTGATCAAGCGGGACTGGCGCGGAATGGAGAACATTCCGGCTGAGGGCGGATTTATCACCGCGGTGAACCACAATTCGCATGTGGACCCGTTCGCGTATGCCCACTATCAGTACAACACCGGGCGTGTTCCGCGTTTCCTGGCCAAGGCCGGGCTTTTCAGGAAGGGATTCGTGGGGGCCGCGATGCGCGGCACCGGACAGATCCCCGTGTACCGCGAGAGCACCGACGCGCTGAGCGCGTTCCGGGCCGCGATCGACGCCGTGGAGCGCGGCGAGTGCGTCGCGTTCTACCCCGAGGGCACCCTCACCCGCGACCCCGACGGCTGGCCGATGACCGGCAAGACCGGCGCAGCCCGGGTCGCCCTGCAGACCAAGTGTCCGGTGATTCCGGTCGCCCAGTGGGGTGCCAACGAACTGCTGCCGCCGTACGCCAAGAAGCCCAACCTCCTTCCCCGCAAGACCCACCACGTTCTCGCGGGCCCTCCGGTGGACCTGTCACGTTTCTACGACAAGGAAATGAGCCCGGACCTCCTGAAGGAGGCCACCGAGGTCATCATGGCCGCCATCACCGCGCAGCTGGAGGAGCTCCGCGGCGAGAAGGCCCCTGAGACGCGCTACGACCCGCGCCAGGTACGGATCGAACAGCGCAGGCGTACCAGGGCCCAGGAGAAGGCTCAGGAGCGGGCACAGGCCCAGCAGCAGGCACAGGCACAGCAGGAAGAGGGGCAGAGCACGTGAGCAAGCCGGTCAAGGCGGCCGTCTTCGGGACCGGATCGTGGGGTACGGCCTTCGGCATGGTGCTGGCCGACGCGGGGTGCGAGGTCACCCTGTGGGCGCGGCGCGCCGAGCTCGTCGAGGCGGTCAACTCCACGCGTACGAACCCGGACTACCTGCCGGGCGTCGAACTCCCCGAGAACCTACGGGCGACGACCGACGCCGCCGAGGCCGCGCGTGACGCCGACTTCACCGTGCTCGCCGTGCCCTCGCAGACCCTGCGCGGGAACCTCGCCGAGTGGACGCCGCTGCTGGAGCCCGACACGGTCCTGGTCTCCCTCATGAAGGGCGTCGAACTCGGTTCCGCGATGCGGATGAGCGAGGTGATCGAAGACGTCGCCAAGGTCGGCGCCGACCGTATCGCCGTGGTCACGGGACCGAACCTGGCCCGTGAGATCGCCGCCCGGATGCCGGCCGCCGCCGTGGTCGCCTGCACCTCCGAAGCGGTCGCCCAGCGCCTCCAGGCCGCCAGCCACAACCCTTACTTCCGCCCGTACACCAACACCGACGTGGTGGGCTGCGAGCTGGGCGGCGCGGTGAAGAACGTGATCGGTCTCGCCGTCGGCATCGCGGACGGCATGGGCCTGGGCGACAACGCCAAGGGCTCGCTGATCACGCGCGGACTCGCCGAGACCACCCGACTCGGCGTCGTCATGGGCGCCGACCCGCTGACCTTCTCCGGACTCGCGGGCCTCGGCGACCTGGTGGCCACCTGCTCCTCGCCGCTGTCGCGCAACCACACCTTCGGCACCAACCTCGGCAGGGGCATGACCCTCCAGGAGACCATCGCGGTCACCAAGCAGACCGCCGAGGGCGTCAAGTCCTGTGAGTCGGTGCTGGATCTGGCCCGCAGGCACGGCGTCGACATGCCCATCACCGAGACGGTCGTCGGCATCGTCCACGAGGGCAAGTCGCCGGTCGTCGCGGTCAAGGAGCTGATGGGGCGCAGCGCCAAGGCCGAGCGCCGCTGAGGAGCGGCGCCGCGGCGCCGGGAATCTACGCTCCGCAACGGCTCGTACGACGCTGAGCGACCACTCGTGCGACGTTGGACAACGGCCGCGGTGGGGCGCTGACTCAGCGCTGTACCAACGGGTACTCTCAACGCGATATGAGCACCGAGAACCTCCCCCAGAGCCCTGAGCAGCCGCCTCGCAAGCCGCGCGTGGCCGTCGTCTTCGGCGGCCGCAGCTCCGAACACGGGATCTCCGTGGTCACGGCCGGCGCCGTCCTGCGCGCCATCGACCGGACGAAGTACGACGTCCTGCCGATCGGTATCACCCGGGACGGCCGTTGGGCGCTCACCGCCGACGAACCGGACCGGATGGCCATCGTCGACCGGCGCCAGCCGGACGTGGAGCAGCTCGCCGAGTCGAGCGAGGGCGGCGTGATCCTCCCCGTCGACCCGGCCAACCGCGAAGTCGTCTACAGCGAGCCCGGATCGGTCCCCAAGGCCCTGGGCGAGGTCGACGTCGTGTTCCCCGTGCTGCACGGCCCCTACGGCGAGGACGGCACCCTCCAGGGCCTCCTGGAGCTGTCCGGAGTCCCGTACGTCGGTGCGGGTGTGCTCGCCTCGGCCGTCGGCCAGGACAAGGAGTACATGAAGCGGGTGTTCACCTCCTTCGGGCTGTCCGTCGGCCCGTACGTGGTGATCCGGCCCCGTGAGTGGGAGCGCGACGAGTCCGCCGCCCGCAAGAAGATCATCGACTTCGCGGGTGAGCACGGCTGGCCGCTGTTCATCAAGCCCGCGCGCGCGGGCTCCTCGATCGGCATCACCAAGGTCGACTCCCTCGAAGGCCTCGACGAGGCGATCGAGGAGGCCCAGCGCCACGACCCGAAGATCATCGTGGAGGCGCTGCTGCGCGGCCGCGAGATCGAGTGCGGGGTGCTGGAGTTCGAGGACGGTCCGCGCGCCAGCGTGCCCGCCGAGATCCCGCCCGTGCAGTCGCACGCGTACTACGACTTCGAGGCGAAGTACATCGACTCGACGCCCGGTCTCGTGCCCGCCCCGCTGACCCCCGAGCAGACCGCCGAGGTCCAGCGGCTCGCGGTCGACGCGTTCGAGGCCGCCTCCTGCGAGGGCCTGGTGCGCGCGGACTTCTTCCTCACCGAGGACGGCGAGTTCGTGATCAACGAGATCAACACCATGCCGGGCTTCACGCCCATCTCCATGTACCCGAAGATGTGGGAGGCGAGTGGCGTGGCCTACCCGGAGCTGGTGGACCGCCTGATCGGGGCGGCGCTGCGCCGCCCGACGGGGCTTCGGTAGACCTGGGGCACCGGGGGTCCGCTCCAGGGCACACGCCCCCGCGCGCACGTGTGTACGTCAGTCGGCGATCCCTTCGGGGATCGCCTTCTTGATGGGCGCGGCCAGGTCGACGAGCGCGTTCGACCCGTCCCGCTGGACCCACTTCTTGGGCACGCTGACCTCGACGTACGCGCGCCGCAGGCTCGTGGTGAAGCGGTACGACCCGTCGTCCTGCTTCTCCATGAGCCAGCCGACGCCGTTCACCTCGCCGCTGAGCGCGTTCTGGTCGCTCATCTTCGCGGGTCGTTCGACACCGCAGCGCAGTATGATCGCCGGGCTTCCCCAGCCCGCGGTCAGCGCGGACCGGGGCTCGGGATCGTTCCGGTCGAGGCCGTCGATCTTCTTCGGCAGCACCTTGTCCAGGTTCTGACACAGCCCGGTGACCTTCGCCCCCGGGCTGGGAACCGCGGCCGATCCGCCGTCGTCTGCTGAGGAGCAGCCTGTGGCGGCGATCAACAGGGCGAGAACGGACAGCCCGTAGAGAGCGGTGTGCCGGTGACGGGAGAAGTTCACCGGCCAAGGGTAGACGGGGGCTAGAGGTGCACCACCGGGCAGGTCAGCGTACGGGTGATGCCGTCCACTTGCTGGACTTTCGCGACCACCATGCGGCCGAGTTCGTCGACCGTATCGGCCTGGGCGCGCACGATCACGTCGTACGGTCCTGTCACGTCCTCGGCCTGGATCACCCCCGGGATCTTGCTGATCGTCTCGGCGACGGTCGACGCTTTGCCGACCTCCGTCTGGATCAGGATGTACGCCTGTACCACGGAACCTCCAGGGCGGCCACGAGGATCATGTGGGGAAAAGGAACGCCACGGTATCGCGTCGCCGCTCGCCACGGGGAGACCCGCGGTGGCTGGGGCTTGCGCGCCGGGGTGCACGGACTGCACAAGTTGACGGTCAACTCGACCGTACCGAGTACAGAGACGGCTCGCGACCGGGCACGGGTAGCGGCAGAGGGAGCAGTACGATCATGAAGGGCACCGTGGGCGAGTTGGGGGAGTTCGGGCTCATCAAGGAGCTCACTTCGCGTCTCACCACCACCCCGGCGGTCCGGGTCGGCCCCGGCGACGACGCCGCGGTGGTGGCCGCGCCCGACCGCAGAGTAGTGGCGAGCACCGACATCCTCCTGGAGGGGCGGCACTTCCGCCGTGACTGGTCCACGGCGTACGACGTCGGGCGCAAGGCGGCCGCGCAGAACCTCGCGGACATCGCCGCGATGGGCGCCGTACCGACCGCGCTGCTGCTCGGTCTGGTCGTCCCGGCCGAACTCCCGGCCACCTGGCCCTCCGAGATGATGGACGGGCTGCGCGACGAGTGCCAGGTCGCGGGCGCGTCCGTGGTCGGCGGCGATGTCGTGCGCGGTGACACCATCATGATCTCGATCACCGCGCTCGGCGATCTGCGCAACCACGAGCCGGTCACCCGGGGCGGCGCCCAGCCCGGCGACGTGATCGCCGTGACGGGCTGGCTGGGCTGGTCCGCGGCCGGGCACGCGGTGCTCTCCCGCGGCTTCCGCTCACCGCGCGCCTTCGTCGAGGCCCACCGCCGCCCCGAGCCGCCGTACCACGCGGGCCCGGCCGCCGCCGGGCTGGGCGCGACGGCGATGTGCGACGTGAGTGACGGGCTGATCGCCGACCTGGGTCACATCGCCGAGGCGAGCAAGGTGCGCATCGACATCCGTTCGGGCGCGATCGACATCCCCTCCCAGATGAACGACATCGGCCAGGCCGTCGGCGTCGACCCCATCCAATGGGTGCTGACCGGCGGGGAGGACCACGCGATCGTGGCGGCCTTCCCGCCGGACGTGAAGCTGCCCGCGCGCTGGAAGGTGATCGGCGAGGTCCTCAACCCCTCGGCGCTGCCCCAGGTCACGGTGGACGGCGCGCCCTGGACCAGCAAGGGCGGTTGGGACCACTTCGGGGACATCGAGGCGTAGCCGCCCATCCCGTCAGGCGGGGTATTCGCGGAGTTTGATGCCGGTGGCCGCCTTCTCGGTGAGCTTCTTGAAGAAGCCCGCCAGGAGGCGGGAGCTGAGCAGCCGGTACGCGCGGTCCCGGCTGCGGATCCGCCGCTCGGTCGGTGGCGCGAAGAACCGCCCCGCGTTGCCCGAGATCTTCTGGCAGCCCTTGGCGAAGTCCCGGACGCGGGTCTCGTACTCGGCGAAGGCGGTGCGGTGGTCGCCGCCCGCGAGGGCCAGCTCGCCGGCCAGGACGTACGCCCCCACGATCGCCACTCCGGTGCCCATGCCGCCCATCGTGGCCCCGTACCCGGCGTCCCCGAGCAGCACCACGCGCCCCTGGGTGAGCCGTTCGACATGGGTCTGGGCGATCGCGTCGAAGTACAGGTCGCCGGCCCGCTCCAGGGCCTTGAGGACCCCCGGGGTCTCCCAGCCCATCCCCGCGAACCGTGCCGCCAGGATCCGCTTCTGCGCGGCCACGTCACGGCGGTCGAACTCCAGCTTCTCGGACCGGAAGACGAGCAGCGCGCCCGCCCGGTCCGGGTCGCCGTCGTAGTTACCGACGACCACCGCCCGCCCCGGCTCGCTGTACAGCCGCCCGGTGCGGTCGAGCCCCAGGTCGTTGGGGACGCCGAAGGCCGCCACGTAGTGGTCGAGGAAGCGCAGGTGGCGGGACTCCTCACCGAAGACGAGTCGACGGGTGAGGGAGTGCAGTCCGTCGGCGCCCACGACGAGGTCGAAGCGGCGCGGGACGCCGTGCTCGAAGGTCACGTCGACGCCTTCCGGGGTCTCGGCGAGGGTGGCGATCGAGTCCCCGAAGACGTACTCCACCCTGTCCTTGGTGCGTTCGTACATGATCCGCGCCAGCTCACCGCGGAAGATCTCCACGTCGCCGCTCATCATCTCGGCCGGCAGGTCCACGCGCGGGGTGCCGTCGGCGTCGACGACGCTCTGCCGGCCCATGTGTGTCTGATGGGCGTGGATCTCGTCCCAGATGCCCATGGCGGTCAGGACGGTCCGGTGGACGTGCCCCCGGAAGTCGACCGCGAATCCGCCGGGCCGCAGGTCGGGTGCCTTCTCGACGACGGTGACGCGGGCGCCGTACCGGATCAGGTTGAGGGCGAGGGCGGGACCCGCGACGCTGGCGCCGGAGACGAGGACGTGGAGGTGGGCGAGTTTCCCCGCCAGGTTCTGCGCCGGGTTCTCCGCCATGTTCCGTGGCGTGTTCTGTGTCGGGTTCGTCGTCATGGGCAGGAGCTTCGCGGGAGGCGCTGACCGTGTTCCTACCGTTCGCTGACCGTGCGCCTGGCCGCCGGCCGGCACCGCCGTCCTAGTCGGTGGTGAGCGCCGCCGCCCCGAGCACTCGCCCCTGTTCAAAGGCCTTTTCGTACGCTTCGGGGGACAGCTTTTCGCGGATGTCCCGCTCATCGCGTACGGCTTCGGGGTCGCCCCGCAGTGCCGCCCCGCGCAGGCCGACCGCGGCGCCCAGCAGGACGGCGGCGCGCTCGGGGGAGTCGGCGAGGGCCGCCAACGCCTCCGCGGACTCGGCGAGTTCCAGCACTCCGGGACTCTCGACGGCGAGGTCGGCCGCCTGGCGGGCCCAGTCACGTGCCTCGTCGAGGCGCCCTTCCGTGGCCGCGGAGCGGCCAAGACCGATGAGGATGCGCACGGTCTCCCCGATGCTGAACCAGTTGGCGGCGCAGGCCTCCAGGGCGCTTTCGTAGCGCACGCGCGCGTGGCCAGTGTCTCCCGCGAGCCGAGCGGCGTCGCCCAGGCCCCGCAGGGCACCCGCCACCTTGTCGGTGAGGCCCACGGTGCGGGCCAGCGTCAGGGCCTGGCTGAAGTGCTCCCTCGCCTCGACCAGTTCCCCCTGGTGCAGCAGCACGGTCGCACGGGTGCGCAGGAGGTCCGAGGTCTCCTCGGGAGCGGCCAACTCCCTGACGTACGCGAGCCCTTCGTCGAGCAGTGCGAGAGCGCGCCGGTGGTCCCCGCGCCAGTCGGCGAACATGCCCAGCGGTTCGAGACAGTTCGCCATGCCCCAGCGGTCCCCGGTCGCGCAAAAACCCGCCAGAGACCGTGCGAACGACTCCTCGGACGCCGTCGGACGCCCGGCGAACTGCTCCTGGAAGCCGAGGCCGACATCAAGAAGAGCCCGCCCCCACGCGTCGCCCCCGACCTGCACGCGCACCCGGTCGTTCGCGGCGGGGCGCGGCCCGCCCACCACCGACCACAGCACCACGGTGAAGGGCAGCCGCAGGGGCCGGCTCAGCCCGGCCAGCACGTCCTCGACACGGGCCAGGCGCCGCTGGTCGGCCGGATTGCCGCTCTCACCCGAGAGCGCGTTGATCACGCACAGGACGTACTCCTCCGCGAGACCCGCGGGCGGCTCGGCGCCCACGGCCGCGAGCAGCTCCCGGGCCGTGGCCGCCTGCTCTCCGTAGAGACCACGCAACCGCCAGAACCAGGAGAGCTCGGCCATCAGCCGCAGGGCCTTCTCCCGGTCGGCGCGCACGAGATGACGCAAGGCCGCGTCCAGGTTGCCGTGCTCGGCGGTCAGCCGGTCCAGCCAGGGCAACTGGCCATCGCCGCGCAGGAGCGGCTCCGCCCGTTCGGCCAGCCGCAGGTAGTACGCGGCGTGGGCGTCCCGCAGCCGCTGCTGCTCGCCCGCGCGGACGAGGTGCTCGGCGCCGAACGCGCGGATGGTCTGCAGCATCCGGTAGCGCCCCTCGGTGACCTCCAGGAACGACTTCTCCGTCAGCGAGGCCAGCAGGTCCTCCGGAAAGGGCGTCCCGCACACCGCCTCGACCGCCTCGACCGTCGCGCCCCCGGAGAACACGGTCAGCCGTCGCGCCAGCTCCCGCTCCTCCTCGTCCAGCAGCTCCCAGCTCCACTCCACGACGGCACGGAGGGTGCGGTGCCGGGGTGCCTTGGTGCGGTCACCCCGGGACAGCAGCCGGAAGCGGTCGTCCCCGACGTGCTCGGTGAGGCGGTCGGCCAGTTCGTCCGGGGTCAGCGTCCGCAGCCGCGCCGCCGCCAGCTCGATCGCCAGCGGCAGCCCGTCCAGGGCTGCGCAGATGTCCGGCACGCGCGCGTGCCCCGCGAAGCCGGGGCGCACGGCGGCCGCCCGGTCCAGGAACAGGCGCGCGGCCGGCTCGGCCGACAGCGGTGGCACCGGACACACCACCTCACCGGTGATCCCCAGCGACTCACGGCTCGTGGCGAGGATCCGCACACCCGGGCAGGCGCCGAGGAGCAGCCCCGTGATCCGTGCCACGTCCTCGACCAGATGCTCGCAGTTGTCCAGGACGAGCAGCAGCTCGCGGTTCTCCAGGGCGGCGAGGAGGCGGTCGGTGGTGTCCGCCGAGGGGGTGCGGAAACCTTCGCGCAGGCCGAGGGCGGTGAGCAGGGCGTAGGGGAGCTGGGAGGGGTCGGTGAGAGGGGCGAGCTCGACCAGGCAAACGGGTGCGTAAGCGTTTACGCAATCGTTTACGCGAGCGTTTGCGTTGACGCGCGCGTCCGCGTTCGCATGGGCGAGCTCGATCGCCAGGCGGGTCTTGCCTGCACCGCCCGGCCCGGTGAGTGTGACCAGGCGCTCCTGGGTGAGCAGAGCGCCGATGCGTGCGAGTTCGTCGTCGCGCCCGATGAAGCGGGTCAGCTGGGCGGGCAGCCGACGGTGGGCAGGGCCCGCGCCCCGGAGCAGTTCCAGGTGGAGGGCGGACAGATCGGGCGAGGGGTCGGCGCCCAGTTCCTCGGCGAGGGTGCGTCGCGCCTCCTCGTACACCGTCAGTGCCTCGGCGGCCCGGCCGCTCGCGTGCAGGGCCCGCATCAGCTGTCCGTACAGCCGCTCGCTCAGTGGATGCGCGGCGAGTAGTTCCCGCAGCTCCGGGACGAGTGCCGGGGCGCCGCCGAGCGCGAGGTCCGCGTCGATCCGGTCCTGTGAGGCACTGAGCCTCAGCTCTTCGAGGCGGGTCACCTGGGCGTGCGCGCCGGGGAGGTCGGCCAGGGCCGGGCCGCGCCACAGGGTGAGCGCCTCCCGGAGCAACGCCGCGGCTCGGGAGTGGTCGCCCTGGGTGAGGGCCGCGGTTCCGTCGCGGGAGAGCCGCTCGAAGCGGTGGGCGTCGACGGCGTCGGGGGAGACGACGACGCGGTAACCGGTGGGGTCGACCTCGATCCCGATGTCGGGGCCGAGCCGCCTGCGCAGCCGGGAGACCTGGGACTGGAGGGCGTTGGCGGCCCCGGCCGGCGGATCGGCACCGTACAGACCGTCGGTCAGCCGCTCCGTGGAGACGGTCCGGCCCGCGTCCAGGAGGAGCAGGGTGAGCAGCGCGCGGGGGCGGGGGCCGCCGGGGTCCAGGGGGCTGCCGTCCGTGGTGCGGATCTCGAGGGGGCCCAGGATGCCGAAGCGCATTCGGCAGATTCTGGCAGGTCCGGACAACAAAAAACCGGCCCACCGTGAGGTGGACCGGTTCTTAGCGAACCAGCAGTGGCCGCGCGCATGGGGATCCCCCCTGCTCGAGCGGAGTCGAGAGCTTGGGGGAGTTGCGTCAGCGCGAGACCTTGCCGGCCTTGATGCACGAGGTGCAAGCGTTGACGCGCTTCGGCGTCCCGCCGACCACGGTACGGACGCGCTGGATGTTGGGGTTCCAGCGACGGGACGTACGGCGGTGCGAGTGCGAGATGTTGTTGCCGAAGCCCGGCCCCTTGCCGCAGACGTCGCAGTTGGCAGCCACGGGTCACTCCAAAGACTTCAGATGCTCTTACGGTTGATCCCGGCATGCCGGAATCAAGATCTAGGATCTGAGTGGCGGTGCCAGGGGGAAGACCCGATCGAATCGGGCAACTGGAGCAGCATACAACGACTGCGTCCGGAGAACGAAACTACCATGGCTGCCCCGGGGCTCACCCCGGCCCTCCTTGGGGTCCCCCTACCGCCAGTAACCCATTCTGGGTCTACGCTGCGTGCCACGTCCAGAGGCTCAAGGAGGCGCAGGTGCCGCAGGTGCCGCAGACATTGGATGCTCTCGCGGTGCGCACCTGGTGCGGCCTCGCGCTGGAGGCGCTGGGGCGGGCGCGCGAGGAGATCGACGCCATCAATGTCTACCCGGTCGCGGACGGGGACACCGGGACGAATCTGTATCTGACGGTGGAGTCCGCGACAGCGGCGGTGGAGGCGGTTTTCGCGGGCTACGAGACGGTGACGGGGGTCGTCGGTCCCACGGGGTCCGCTGCCTCCGGGGCCGTTTCCACGGGAGCCACGGGGGCCGGTCTGCCCACGCTCGCCGACGCCGTGCGGGCGATGGCGCACGGGGCGCTGATCGGGGCCCGCGGGAACTCCGGGACGATCCTCGCGCAGTTGCTGCGCGGCATGGCACAGGTACTCGCCGCCGACGGTGAGGTCGATGGCGCGGCTGCTGGTGAGACCTACGGCGCGGCCGGTGGTGGGATCGACGGTGCGACCGAGGGTGAGACCGCTCACACCGGCGGACAGGCCCTCCGGCTGGCCCTCCGGCAGGCCGCCGACTCCGCACGCGAAGCCGTCGCGCACCCTGTGGAGGGCACGGTCCTCACGGTCGCCACGGCCGCCGCCGAGGCGGCCACCGGCACGGAGGGCGACTGCGGCACGGTCGCGTGCGCGGCCTACGAGGGAGCACGGGCGGCCCTCATGGCGACCCCCGGCCAGCTGGCCGTGCTGGAGCGTGCCGGTGTGGTCGACGCGGGTGGGCGGGGGCTGCTGGCGGTGCTGGCGGCACTGGCGGAGACGTTCACGGGGGAGTCCCCGGGCGCCGGACGGGTGGCGGTAGAGGTCCACACGCGCGTGAATGGCATGGACGGCGTGAAGGGCATGGACGGCGTGAGTGGCGTGGACCGTGTGGATGTGAACGGCGTGTGCGTGGACGGCCCGCCGGGGGAGGACAGTCCGGCCTTCGAGGTGACCTACCTGCTGGAGGCGGAGGACGCGGACGTGGCGCGGCTGCGGGCCCGGCTCGACCGCCTCGGCAACTCGCTCGTCGTGGTCGGCGGGGACGGGTTGTGGAACGTCCATGTGCACGCGGACGACGCCGGTGCCGCCGTGGAGGCGGGGGTCGAGGCCGGGCGGCCGTACCGGATCCGGATCACGCACTTCGGGCTCGGCGACGCCCACACGGCGGGCGCGGCCGGGCGGCCGCCCCGGGAGCGGGCGCAGCGGGCCGTGGTGGCGGTCGTGCCCGGCGAAGGGCTGGCCGGGCTGTACGCCGAGGCCGGGGCGACCACCGTGCTCGCGCGGCCCGGGGAACCGCCCGCGAGCGGGGAACTCGTCGAGGCCGTACGCCGGGCCCACGCGCGCGAGGTGGTGCTGCTGCCCAATGACGCCGACCTGCGTCACACCGCGGCGGCCGCCGCCGAGCAGGCCCGTACGGAGGGCGTCCGGGTCGCGCTGATTCCGACCCGCTCCGCGGTCCAGGGCATCGCCGCGCTCGCCGTCCACGAGCCCGGCCGCCGCTTCGACGAGGACGTCGTCGCCATGACCTCGGCGGCGGGCGCCACGCGTTACGCCGAGGTCGCCGTCGCCGAGCGCCAGTCCTGGACCATGGCCGGCATCTGCCAGGCAGGCGACGTCCTCGGGCTCATCGACGGCGATGTCGCCGTGATCGGCTCCGACATCACCGCCACCGCCGAAACCGTCCTCGACCGCATGCTCGCCGCCGGCGGGGAGATGGTCACCCTCGTCCTGGGCGACGAGGCTCCCGGCTCCATCGCCGCCCACCTCGAAGCACGGGTCCGGGAGTCGTACTTGGCGGTGGACACGGTGGCGTACCGGGGCGGTCGACAGGGCGCGTTGCTGCTGATCGGGGTGGAGTAGCCGCCGGGGCTCCGCCTCGGGGCGCCGGGTGTGTTCTTCGGCCGCCGGTGGGTGGGGGCTGGTCGCGCAGTTCCCCGCGCCCCTGGGCCGGGGCTGCGCCCCGGATCCCCGCCCGGCCGAGTTGCTCGGCTGAGGCCGGTGAGGAGCAGACCGCCCGGTTCCCCGCGCCCCGCCCCGGCCCGTCACTGGTCCCGCTGTTTCTCCATCACGCCTTCTCCGTCGCGCCCAGCATGTTCTCCGCCTCGGCCCGACGCGCCTGGGCGGCCTCCCCGTCCACACCCGCGTACGCGGAAAGCACCGCACGCGCGCGTGCGGCCGCCGCCGCGGGTCGGAGCAGATCGGCCTCCAGCCACCCCGCCGCGAGCTCGGCCCCGGTGCGCGCGTCGAGGGCGTCGTCTCCGAGGGACGCGAAGACGGAGATGGACCGCGTGTAGTGGGCCAGTGCCTCCTCCGTGTCGTCCGGAACGGAACGGGCGATCAGGTCACCGAACTGCCGATGGGTGTGACCGAGTTCGGCGACAAGGCGATGACGGGCCTCCGCGGCATCGGAGCCCTCCAGGGCGTCGGAGTCCTCCATGGCATCCGAGGCCTCCACAGCCTCGGCCCCAACGGAGGACGACACCGCCCGAAGTCCCTCCTCGCACTCCCGCACCGCCGCCGCCATCGACTCCCGCGCCCCGTCCAGCCCCGAGTCCGTACGCAGCGCGACCCACGCCCGGGCCCGCAGCGACCGGATCAGACCGTGGACGTTGCCGAGGTCACGCCACAGGTCACCGGCGCGCGCGTACGCCTGTTCGGCCTGCGCGGGCAGTTCGGCGTGGCCGAGCGCCTCGGCGGCGAGATGGGCGAGCATCGCGTGGTCACGCTGCTCGGGCCAGTGCCGGGCGACGTCCGCGGCCCGCAGCCAGTGCTCGGCCGCCGCACGGTGTTCGCCGAGCTCGGTGAGACAGTCGCCGAGCCACCACCGCGTCTGCACGATCGCACCGTCGCCGTGCATGTCGGTGGTCAGGTCGGGCAGTGCCGACTCCAGGATCTCCGCGGCCTCGGCCCACCGCCCCTGACGGAGCAGGAACCCGCCGAGCTGGTGCCGGGCCCAGGCGCCGAGTGTGGGTCCCTCGCCCGCCTCGTCGGCCCAGTGCGCGGCCTCCAGAGCGTGTTCCGAGGCGGGCCCGAACTGCCCGGTGGCGCCCAGGACCTCGGCGAGCTGCAGGTGCAGCTGCGCGTGCCCCATCGGCTCCAGGCGAGGCCCTCCGTGCTCCAGCGCCGCGCGTGCGGCCCTCTCGGCCCCCTCCGCGTCGCCCAGGTGCCGGGCGATCCCGGCGAGCCGGGACTCGTACTCGACGGCGAACCACGGCAACCCCGCCGCCACGAACGCCGCCGCGGCCTGCGCGAGCAGCTCCGCGGCGGCCTCGGCGTCCCCGGCGTGCGCCGCGAGCTCCCCGAGCATCGCCCGCGCCTCCGCGGCCCGCGAGGCCATCCGCAGGTCCGAGCGGTGCGGCTCGGCCAGCGCCAGCAGCTCCCGTACGGCCGCCTCGGCGGCGCCCACGACCTCGTCCCCGCCGACCGCGGAATCGCCGGTCCCGGAACCGGCCGTCCCGGACGCCGTCGCCCCCGCCTCGCCCTCGTCCACGTCTTCCTGCACCAACAGCATCAATATCCGCGCCCGTCCCACCAGCACGGACGCCGCCTGGGACACCCCCGTCCCGCCGTCCGCGAGGAGGGCGAGCACCCCCTCGTACAGCTCCGAGACGGTCGCGAGCGCCTCCTCGGGCCCGCCGGTGAGGGCGAGGACGTACGCGGCGCGGGCACGGGCCGCGAGCGCCTCACCGGGGTCGCCCGCCTCGGCGTAGAGCTCGGCCGCCTCATGGAAGAGCTCGATGCCTTCGGGACCTCGTTCCATCGCCGCGTGGTCGGCGATCTCCGCGCGGTCGCGGACGTCCAGCTCCTGGCCCTCGGCGGCCCGTGAGACCGCCGCCCAGGCCTCGACGGCATCCGGGCTCCGGGTCGCGGACAGCCGCCGGGCCTCGGCGAGCAGCGCCGAGAGCGAGGACGGGTCCGAGCCGGCGTCCGACTCCACGACGGCGGCCGACGACCGGGCCGAAGCCGAAGCCGCCGCGGAACCCGAACCCGCCGCGGAAGCCGAAGGCGACAAGCGTCGCGCGGACCGGGACCGCACCCCCAGCGGCAGGCGCTCGACCAACGGCCGCTGATCCATCCGCCCGCGAGCCCGCTCACTGACGTACGACGTGCCGTTGCGCGCGTCGAAGAGCGCCGCCAGCGAAAGGGCCTCCCCGCGCGCGTGGACAGCGAGCCCGCTCGCGGTCCACTCCCGGTCGGCCGGTCCCGGCACCGGCTGATCGCCGAGACCGAGCACGGTCAGGCGGTCCATGAGGAGGGCCGTCACGGCCATGAAGTCGAGCTTGCTGCGCGGATCCCCGGAGTCGGTGAAGTAGGCGGGCCGCTCCGCGAGCAGCTCCAGGGCGCGCGCCTCGTTGCCGGAGAGCGCGCAGAACTCCACGTGGTCCGCGTACGCGCCGCGCATGCTCTCCATGGGGCGCACCAGCCGGAAGCCCCGCAGGTGATGGGCCCGGGCCTCGTCCAGGAGGCCCAGACGCAGCAGGGGAACCAGGGAGGACGCCAGGACGGTGTGCGGCTCGTGGGCGCACGTGTACTCGCCCTCCAGAACCGGGCGCCACAGTTCCAGCGCCTCCTCGTCGGCGTCGCGCTCCGCCCGCCACCACCCCTGGCTGTGGAGTTCGCACGCGTGGCAGTCGGCCATGGTGTCCCGGTCGGCGGCCAGCCAGGCGGTGTACGCCCGCTCGGCGCGACCCAGGTCGCCCAGGTGCGCGGCGACGCTGAACTCGGCCCCGCGCACGGCCCGTTCGGAGTGTCCGGCCAGCCGGTAACGGTGCTCCATCTCGCCGAGCCACTTCTCTATGGAGGCGAGCGGGATATGCGGCTGGTCGAGCATGCCGGCCGACATCCACTTGAAGACCCAGTGCAGGGAGTGGGTCTCGTACTCGTCGAAATCCTCCGGGCGCTCGTCCCACATGCGCAGCAGACGCGCGAAGGGGACGAACATCTTGTCCTTCTCGGAGCTGTAGTTGTAGACCTTCAGCTGGTGTCCGAGCGCCTCGATCACGGCGAGCGGGATGTTCAGCTTCTCGGCCTCGACGAGCAGTTGCTCCGCGCGCGCGTTGCGTGCCGGACCCTCCGGCTGCTCCTGGTTGTCCGCCATCGCCTGGCGCAGGGTGTCGAAGTCCATGCCCATGGCCTGGCTCATCGGAGGTCGTCCTTCCCGGGCTCGGTGTGGGTGGCCCACTCCAAGAGGCCGATGAATGCGCGGTTGAGGAGCGCGGAGTCGGCGGGCCGCAGGGGGCGCTGCGCCATGAGGAGGGCCTGTCCGTAGAGGGACTCCGTGGCGGTGCCTATCAGCTCCGGGTCGCGCAGTGAACTGATCCTTCGGATCAGTGGGTTGAGATGGTTGAGGACCAGGCGGGCACGGGGCGCGCTGCCGCGCAGCGAGCCGAGAATGCCCGCCCACAGGTCGTCGGCCTGCTCCTCGGCCTCCGCGCGGGCCTGCTCGTGGCGGGCCGCCCGGTCGTCCAGGTGCAGGGCGGGCACGGAGAGCGGGTGGAAGGCGCGCAGCACCACGTCGCAGCCCAGGGGGTCGAGCTTGGCCCGGGCGGCCATCAGGAAGCCCGAGAGGGCCAGTTCCTCGGCCGGGTCGACGGCGTCCAGGTGCGCCGTCACGGTGTCCGCGTCCAGCTCCGAGACGACCGTCCCCGGACGCACCGACGGCAGCGCCTCCACCAGCTCGCTGTCGTACGTGTAGCCGCCGTTGATCACCCCGATGCCCTGGGCGGAGGCGATGGGCGCGACCTGTCGGTACTCCTCCACGGTCCGTGTGAAGTGCACCACCGGGTGGCGCAGCGCGAACTCCTCCAGGGACAGCCGTCCGTCGGTCGTCTCGAAGGGCAGCCACGGCAGCATCGTGCGCAGCATCTCGTTGTCGTGCCGCGCCAGGGACTTCACGCCCAGGTGGTGGACCGACAGGAAGGCCGCCAGCCGCTCCGGGTCGCCCGCCGCGAGCCCCGTCAGCCACGACCGGATGCGCTCGCCCAGGGCCTCGCGTACGGCCGCGAGGGTCTCGTCCTCGTACAGCGACTCGCGCGAGGCGGTGGGCCGCAGGCTGTCCGTGTCCAGGACGCAGCGCACGAAGAACGCCCAGTCGGGCAACAGCTGTTCGGCCCGCTCGGTGAGCAGCATGCCCTTCAGGTGCACCCGATGGCTCGCGCGCTGGGCAGGGCTGACCGTCGACGGCAGGACGTACGCCACGCCGCGGACTCCGGCGAGCGGCACGTTCAGGTCGATCGTGTCCAGCGGTGTGAAGCCGAACAGGTCGTGGCAGTGACGGGCCAGGGCCACCCTGCGGGTGGCGGGGCTCGGATGGGTGCGGTCCCAGGGCGCAGGAAGCTCCGCGATCGCCTCGTCGCCGACGCGTACGTCGTACGGCAGCAGCGAGCCGAAGTCCCGGGCCAGGGAGCGGACCCGCTCCTCGGCGAGCCATTCGCCGGCTCCGGCGCGCGCCACCAGGTGCACGGTGGTCCCCGGTTCGGGGCGGGCGTCGTGCGGCAGTGTGCGCACGGTGTACGAGCCGTCGTCGGTCGCCGTCCACTCCACGGGCGCCGCGTCGGGCGTACGCGCGCTGCGGCTGACGACGCGGATGCGTTCGGCGACCACGAAACACGCCAGCAACCCGATGCCGAACTGCCCCAGAAAGTCGGAGCGCGCCGCCTGCAGGCCGTCCTCCCGCTTGGAACTGCGGCCGATCGTGGCGAGGAGGCTGTGCACGTCGGACTCGCTGAGCCCGATGCCGGAGTCCTCCACACGCAGGGTGCCGCCCTCGGCGTACAGGCGCACGGCGGCCGGGGCGTCGGGCTGCTCCGCCCGCCGTGCGGTGATCGCGTCCACGGCGTTCTGCAGCAGTTCGCGCAGGTAGACCTTGGGGCTGGAGTAGAGGTGATGGGAGAGCAGGTCCACCAGACCACGCAGGTCGACCTGGAAGGTGTGAGGTGACTGGGATGCCTGTGATGACTGTGAGGTCTGGGAGTCCATCGTCGCTGCGCCGAGGGTGGGGGGACGTGCGACGGCGCGGGGTCGGGCGGTCCCGGGGGACGGTGACCGCGAAGAGGGCCGGAGCGCGTCATCCTAGGCCCGGAACGAGCCGTCTGACCAGCAGATTTCCGGGACGTATACGGCAATGTCAGTGGTGTGGTGTGGAATGGATCTCGTGCCCGCGCTCGATGAACTACTGAAGAAGGTGCTCGGTCCCCCCACCGCGAAGGTGATGGCCGAGCACCTCGGCCTGCACACCGTCGGCGACCTGCTGCACCACTACCCGCGCAGATACGAGGAGCGCGGGCAGCTCACCCACCTCGCCGACCTGCCCATGGACGAGCACGTCACGGTGGTCGCCCAGGTCGCCGACGCGCGCCTGCTCACCTTCGCCTCCGCCAAGGCGCCCCGCGGCAAGGGCCAGCGCCTCGAAGTGACCATCACCGACGGCAGCGGCCGCCTCCAGCTGGTCTTCTTCGGCAACGGGGTGCACAAACCCCACAAGGACCTGCTGCCCGGCACGCGCGCGATGTTCTCGGGCAAGGTCTCCGTCTTCAACCACCGCCTCCAGCTGGCCCATCCGGCGTACGAGCCGCTGCGCGCCGACAGCGACGACGCCGCCGAGACCGTCGACTCCTGGGCGGGCGCGCTCATCCCGATCTACCCGGCCACCGCCAAGCTGGAGTCCTGGAAGATCGCCAAGTCGGTGCAGACGGTGCTGCTCAGCGCCCAGGAGGCCGTCGACCCGCTGCCGGACTCCCTCCGGGACGGCCGCGGCCTGCTCCCCCTCCCCGAGGCCCTTCTGAAGATCCACCGCCCGCACACCAAGGCGGACATCCATGACGCCCGCGCCCGTCTCAAGTGGGACGAGGCCTTCGTCCTCCAGGTCGCCCTGGCCCGCCGCCGCCACGCCGACGCCCAACTCCCCGCCGTGGCCCGTCTCCCCAAGCCGGACGGGTTGCTGACCGCCTTCGACGCGAAGCTGCCCTTCACCCTCACCGAGGGCCAGCAGAAGGTCTCCAAGGAGATCTTCGACGACCTCGCCACCGAGCACCCGATGCACCGGCTGCTCCAGGGGGAGGTCGGTTCAGGGAAGACGATGGTCGCCCTGCGCGCCATGCTCGCCGTCGTCGACGCGGGCGGGCAGGCCGCGATGCTCGCGCCGACCGAGGTGCTAGCCCAGCAGCACCACCGGTCGATCACCGAGATGATGGGCGAGCTGGCCGAGGGCGGCATGCTCGGCGGGTCCGAGCACTCCACCAAGGTCGTGCTGCTCACCGGTTCCATGGGGGCGGCCGGGCGGCGGCAGGCGCTGCTCGACCTGGTCACCGGTGAGGCCGGGATCGTGATCGGCACCCACGCGCTGATCGAGGACAAGGTGCAGTTCCACGACCTGGGCCTGGTCGTGGTGGACGAGCAGCACCGCTTCGGTGTCGAGCAGCGCGACGCCCTGCGCGGCAAGGGCAAGCAGCCGCCACACCTCCTGGTGATGACCGCCACGCCCATTCCGCGCACGGTCGCGATGACCGTCTTCGGCGACCTGGAGACCTCGGTCCTCGACCAGCTTCCCGCCGGGCGTTCGCCGATCGCCAGCCATGTCGTCCCCGCCGCCGACAAGCCGCACTTCCTCACGCGCGCGTGGGAGCGCGTGCGCGAAGAAGTGGAGAACGGCCATCAGGCGTACGTGGTCTGCCCGCGCATCGGCGACGACATCGACGAACCTGCCGACCCGAAGAAGGCCAAGAAGAAGTCCCCCGAGGACGAGGCCGAGAAGCGCCCGCCCCTCGCCGTCCTCGACATCGCCGACCAGCTCGCCACGGGACCCCTCCAAGGACTCAAGGTCGAGGTCCTGCACGGCCGTATGCAGCCCGACGACAAGGACGCCGTGATGCGCCGCTTCGCCGCGGGCGAGACGGACGTCCTGGTCGCCACGACGGTGATCGAGGTCGGGGTGAACGTACCGAACGCCACGGCCATGGTGATCATGGACGCCGACCGGTTCGGCGTGTCCCAGCTCCACCAGCTGCGCGGCCGCGTCGGCCGTGGCTCCGCCGCCGGACTCTGCCTCCTGGTCAGCGAGATGCCGGAGGCGAGCCCGGCGCGCCAGCGGCTGACCGCGGTGGCGTCCACGCTCGACGGCTTCGAGCTCTCCCGCATCGACCTCGAACAGCGCCGTGAGGGCGACGTGCTCGGCCAGGCCCAGTCAGGCGTCCGCTCCTCGCTGCGCATGCTCGCCGTCATCGAGGACGAGGAGATCATCGCCGAGGCCCGCGAGGAGGCCGCCGCGGTCGTCGCCGCCGACCCCGAGCTCACCGCCCTCCCCGGCCTGCGCACGGCCCTGGAGGCCCTCCTCGACGAGGAGCGCGAGCAGTATCTGGACAAGGGCTGAGAGACTGGCCCCGACACACTTCCAGCGCAAAGGACCCTCATGACCCGCGTGATCGCCGGCCGGGCCGGCGGACGCCGTCTGGCCGTCCCGCCGGGCACCGGCACCCGCCCCACCTCCGACCGGGCGCGCGAGGGCCTCTTCTCCACCTGGCAGTCCCTGCTCGGCGGCCCGCTGGAGGGCGAGCGGGTCCTCGACCTGTACGCGGGCTCGGGCGCCGTCGGCCTGGAGGCGCTCAGCCGCGGCGCCGGCCACGCCCTCCTCGTCGAGGCCGACGCCCGCGCGGCCCGGATCATCCGCGAGAACGTGAAAACGCTGGGCCTGCCCGGCGCCGAGGTCAGATCGGGCAAAGCGGAGCAGATCGTCCAGGGATCGGCGCCGACGGATCCGTACGACCTGGTCTTCCTCGACCCGCCGTACGCCGTGTCCGACGACGATCTTCGCGAGATTCTGCTCACACTACGGACGCAGGGCTGGCTCGCGGCCGAAGCGCTCGTCACCGTGGAGCGCAGCACCAGAGGCGGCGAATTCAGCTGGCCGGACGGTTTCGACGCGATCCGGGCCCGTCGTTACGGCGAGGGGACGTTTTGGTACGGTCGCGCCGCCTCTACGTGCGAAGACGCACGATGACCGGACCGGAGAGCGAGGAACCACAGTTGCGCCGCGCCGTCTGTCCGGGGTCATTCGACCCCATCACCAATGGACACCTCGACATCATCGCCCGCGCTTCCAGGCTCTACGACGTCGTGCACGTCGTGGTGATGATCAATCAGTCGAAGCAGGGCCTGTTCACCGTCGACGAGCGGATCGAGCTGATCCGCGAGGTCACCGCCGAGTACGGCAACATCCAGGTCGAGGCCTACCACGGCCTCCTCGTCGACTTCTGCAAGCAGCGCGACATCCCCGCCATCGTGAAGGGTCTGCGGGCGGTCAGTGACTTCGACTACGAACTCCAGATGGCCCAGATGAACAACGGCCTCTCGGGCGTCGAGACGCTTTTCATCCCGACCAGCCCCACCTACAGCTTCCTTTCCTCCTCGCTCGTGAAGGAGGTCGCCCAGTGGGGCGGCGACATCTCCCACCTGGTGCCGGGGGTCGTCCTGGAGGCACTCAAGGGACGGCTCGGAAAGGGCTGAGTGCCTGACAGTGCGTCACCAGGTGTCGGGCGGGGTGGGAGTGGTCGTACAGTCGACCCGTCCGTCTCCATCACAGCTGTAGAGAGTGGCGAGCACACGGTGGACGTGCAGAAGAAGCTCGATGAGATCGTCGCGGCGGTCGGCAGCGCCCGTTCGATGCCCATGTCGGCCTCGTGCGTGGTCAACCGCGCCGACCTCCTCTCGATGCTCGAAGAGGTGCGCCAGGCGCTGCCCGGCTCCCTCGCGCAGGCCGAGGAGCTGATCGGCGGCCGCGAGCAGATGGTCGAGCAGGCCCGCCAGGAGGCCGAGCGGATCATCGAGTCGGCGCACGCCCAGCGCGGCTCCCTGATCTCCGACACCGAGGTCGCCCGCCGCTCCCAGAACGAGGCGGACCGCATCCTCGCCGAGGCCCGCCAGGAGGCCGAGGAGATCCGCGCGGAGGCCGACGACTACGTCGACTCCAAGCTCGCCAACTTCGAGGTCGTCCTCACCAAGACCCTCGGCTCCGTCGGCCGCGGCCGCGAGAAGCTCCTCGGCACCGGCCCCGGCACCGACGAGCAGGGCTACGAGGACGAGGACGCCCCCGAGCGCAGCCACGACCCGGAGACCCTGCGCCGGGACGCCGACACCTACGTGGACGTCAAGCTCGGCGCCTTCGAAGCGGTCCTCGCCAAGACCCTGGAGGCCGTGGGCAAGGGTCGCCAGAAGCTGCACGGCCGCATCGCCAGCGACGACCTGGGCGAGCTGGGCACCTTCGCGGAGGACGGGACGCCCGGCCATCACACCAGCGACTCCGACTACCTGGCCGGCCTCGCCGAGCTCTCGGAGGCCCCCGAGCGGCCCGCGCCGACCCCCGAGGTGCCGGCCCAGCCGAACTACGGACAGCAGCAGGACGCCTACGCGTACCAGCAGCAGCCCGACCCCTACGGCTATCAGCAGCAGTACGCCCAGCAGGACGCGTACGGCTACCAGCAGGCCGACCCGTACGCCGCCTACCCGCAGCAACAGGGCTACGACCAGCAGACGGCGTACGACCAGAGCGGCCAGCAGGCCTATCCGCAGCAGCAGCCGGGGGCCCTGGACCCGATGGCGAACGCCCTGGACGAGACCAGCCTCTTCGACACCACCATGATCAGCGCCGAGCAGCTGCGGGCGTACGAACAGGGTCGCTGACCCCGGACGGACACGGTCCGGGCACCGGCTGGGCATCGGCTGGGCACCGGATTGGGCCGAGAGCGAAAGGTCCAGTATCCTGGCTCTTCGGTCGCGTGTACGCCCGCGATCAACGCTGCCCACGGAACTCCAGGGGTGGCATCCCCTCGAGTTTCGAAGATCGAAAGCAGGAACGGCTCTGAACACCCACCTCGACCATCGCAACCCTCTCGTGTTCGACACACACGAGCTGGGGCGACGTCCTGGTGCGCTGCAGCGCTTGACCCGCACGATCGACGCTCCCAAGGATCTCGGGATCCAGGGAGTCATCGGAGTGCCGGAAGGCGCCCCGATGGAGCTCGAACTCCGGCTCGAGTCGGTCATGGAAGGTGTGCTTGTCACAGGCACCGCCCGTGCACGGGCCGAGGGGGAGTGCGTAAGGTGTCTGGAGCCGCTCGGGCTGGAGCTCGCCGCGGAATTCCAGGAGATGTTCTCGTACCCTGACGCCGACGACCGGGGCCGTGTCAAAGCGGAGCCGGCCGACGACGCCGAGGAAGACGAGGACAGGCTCTTCATCGAGGACGGACTGTTCGACCTCGAACCCGTGCTGCGTGATGCGGTGGTGCTCGCACTGCCGATGCAGCCGGTGTGCCAGGACGACTGCCTGGGCCTGTGCTCCCAATGTGGAGTCCGGCTCGCGGACGACCCGGACCACCACCACGACGCCGTCGACATCCGTTGGGCGGCACTGCAGGGACTCGCTGGTTCATCCGGAGACGGCGAGAAGGACGAGTTGAGCGGCGGCGCGCTTCCATCAGCGCACGCCGACGAGAAGCAGGAGAAGTAGCCGTGGCTGTTCCGAAGCGGAAGATGTCGCGCAGCAACACGCGCCACCGCCGGTCGCAGTGGAAGGCTGCGGTCCCCACCCTGGTTGCGTGCGAGCGCTGCCACGAGCCCAAGCTGCAGCACATCGCGTGCCCGGCCTGCGGCACTTACAACAAGCGCCAGGTCCTCGAGGTCTGAGCGGCTGGTGAGAGGTCTGATGTCTGACGCCAAGGCGGACCCAAACGCCAAGAAAAAGGCGGACAACACAGCCTCGTCCCACACGCTTCTGGAAGGGCGGCTCGGGTACAAGCTCGAGTCCGCCCTTCTGGTGCGTGCGCTGACCCACCGTTCCTACGCGTACGAGAACGGCGGTCTGCCGACCAACGAGCGTCTGGAGTTCCTCGGGGACTCCGTGCTCGGCCTCGTGGTCACGGACACGCTGTACCGCACCCACCCCGACCTGCCCGAAGGCCAGCTGGCCAAGTTGCGGGCCGCGGTGGTCAACTCGCGTGCGCTGGCGGAAGTGGGCCGCGGCCTCGAACTCGGCCTCTTCATCCGGCTCGGCCGGGGCGAGGAAGGCACGGGAGGCCGGGACAAGGCATCCATCCTCGCCGACACCCTTGAAGCGGTGATCGGCGCTGTCTATCTCGACCAGGGTCTGGACGCGGCGGGCGAACTCGTCCACCGGCTCTTCGACCCACTGATCGAGAAGTCCTCGAATCTGGGAGCGGGCCTGGACTGGAAGACCAGTCTCCAGGAACTCACCGCGACCGAAGGGCTCGGCGTTCCCGAGTACCTGGTCTCGGAGACCGGCCCGGACCACGAGAAGACCTTTACTGCTGCCGCCCGCGTCGGAGGCGTCTCGTACGGCACCGGCACCGGCCGCAGCAAGAAGGAAGCGGAGCAGCAGGCCGCGGAGTCCGCGTGGCGTGCCATCCGCGCCGCCGCGGACGAACGCGCGAAGTCGGCCCAGGCCGCCGAGGAAGCGGCTCAGGCCGCCGAGCAGGCAGCCGAGGCCGCCGAGGGGATCACCGACGCCCCCTCGGCTCCGACGAGCGACTCGGCCACGGCCTGATTCCTTCGTAGCACCTTCAACAGCACCTTCGTAAGCATCAGGCCCCTGGGGCGGCGTCCGCGCCGCCCCAGGGGCCTGATGCGTCGTGTGTCCGTGCGTCCTGGGCCCCCGTCCGGGTGACGCGAGCACGAGGTAACCTTCGGGCGTCGTTCCCGCGCCCGCCCCTCCGGAGGAGTCCCGTGCCCGAGTTGCCCGAGGTCGAAGTCGTGCGGCGCGGCCTGGCGCGGTGGGTCAGCGGGCGGACCGTGACCTCGGTCGAGGTACGGCACCCGCGCGCCGTACGGCGGCATCTCGCCGGACCCGAGGGGTTCGCGAAGGCGCTCGCGGGCCACCGCGTAGGACCGGCCATGCGCCGCGGCAAGTACCTCTGGCTGCCCCTCGACGACTCCCCGTTCTCCGTCCTCGCGCACCTCGGCATGAGCGGCCAGCTCCTGGTGCAGCCGGAGGACGCCCCGGACGAGAAGCACCTGCGCATCCGCATCCGCTTCGACGACACCCGGACGCCCGCCCCCGCCGGGGCGGAGGGCACCGAGCTGCGCTTCGTCGACCAGCGCACCTTCGGCGGGCTCTCCCTCCACGAGAACACCCCGGACGGCCTGCCGGACGTCATCGCGCACATCGCCCGCGACCCGCTGGATCCCCTCTTCGACGACGCGGCCTTCCACACGGCCCTGCGCGCCCGGCGTACGACGATCAAGCGCGCCCTGCTCGACCAGTCGCTGATCAGCGGGGTCGGCAACATCTACGCGGACGAGGCGCTCTGGCGCGCCAAACTGCACTACGAACGCCCCGTGGCCGGCTTCACCCGGCCGCGCACCGCCGAACTCCTCGGACACATCCGCGACGTCATGAACGAGGCCCTCGCCGTCGGCGGCACCAGCTTCGACAGCCTGTACGTCAACGTCAACGGCGAGTCCGGCTACTTCGACCGCTCGCTCGACGCGTACGGCCGCGAGGGCGAGCCCTGCCGCCGGTGCGGGACGCCGATGCGGCGGCGCGCCTGGATGAACCGGTCCAGCTACTTCTGCCCGCGCTGCCAGCGCCCGCCGCGCGTCACTCCGTAGCCGCGCGGCTCTCGTCGTAGCGCTCGCGGGCCTCCAGGACATCGTCCATGCGGCCCTCGACGAAGTGGATGAGGGTCAGCAGGCGCTCGGAGACCTCGCGACCGAGCGGGGTGAGGGTGTAGTCGACGCGCGGCGGGTTCGTGGGCTGTGCCTCGCGGTGCACCAGGCCGTCGCGCTCCAGCGCGTGCAGTGTCTGGGAGAGCATCTTCTCGCTGACGCCGTCGACCCTGCGCCGCAGCTCGTTGAAGCGGAACGTGCCCTCGTGCAGCGCTCCGAGCGTGAGTGATCCCCAGCGTCCGGTGACGTGCTCCAGCGTGCCCCGGGACGGGCAGCTGCGTGCGAACACGTTGTACGGCAGGTCCTGACACTCACCGCGCTCGGCGGTCTGCACGCTGGGTTCCATGGGCTCACCATACTCCGCCGCAGCGCTAACCACAGGGTTGCACTAACTAGAAGTTAGTGCTTTCCTTTGGTTCGTTGTCACCACCTGGAGGAGTCCCCATCGTGAGCACCCCGAGTACCCCTGTCGTTTCCATCGCCTACCACTCCGGCTACGGCCACACCGCCGTCCTCGCCGAGGCCGTTCGCTCCGGTGCCGTCGAGGCCGGTGCCCAGGCGCACCTGATCAACGTCGACGAGATCACCGACGCCCAGTGGGAACTGCTCGACGCCTCGGACGCGATCGTGTTCGGTTCGCCCACCTACATGGGCACCGCTTCCGGCGCCTTCCACGTCTTCGCCGAGGCGTCCTCGAAGCGCTGGTTCGGACAGGACTGGCGCGACAAGCTCGCCGCCGGATTCACCAACTCCGGCTCCAAGAGCGGCGACAAGCTGCACACCCTGCAGTTCTTCCAGATCCTGGCCGCCCAGCACGGCATGAACTGGGTCAACCTCGGTCTGCACCCGGGCTGGAACAGCTCCTCGGCCTCCGAGCACGATCTCAACCGCCTCGGTGTCTTCGCCGGCGCCGCCGCCCAGACCAACGTCGACGAGGGTCCGGAGACGGTTCACAAGGCCGACATCGCCACGGCGGAGCACCTCGGGCGTCGGGTCGCGGAGTCGGCGCGGGTGGTCGCGATGGGACGCGCGGCGGTGGCCGGGGCAGCCGCGTAAACGCTTGCGCAATCGTTTGCGTAAACGCTCGCGTAAGCGTTTACGCAATCGTTTACGCGTCCGCACCACATTCCTGCACACACACGACGAAGCCGCGCCCCATCGTTCAGCGAGGGGGTGCGGCTTCGTCGTGTGCGTCGGCGTTCGTACAACCTTTGACTTTCGACGTGTGTCTAGTTGCAGGCGGCATGTACCACGCCGCGCCGAACGTCAGGAGCACCGTATGTCCAGCAATGCGCTGATGACCTTCAAGAGCCACATCGAGGGCAAGAACGCCGACGTGGCCATCTATCACGACCGGGTCGAGTGGAACCGGGGCCGCGGTATGAGTGCCAAAAAGCTCACGGCGGGCTTCCTGACCGGCGGCGCGTCGCTCCTGGCCACGGGGGTCCGTAGCTCCAACGCGGGCACCGAGATGATCCCGGTCAAAAGCATCTCCAGCGTGGTGACCAAGCGAGACGGTCTGATGTACACCAAGGTCGTGGTGGTGGCTTCGGGGAACACGATCGACTTCAGAGTGCCGCACGACTCGGCTCCCGGCATCAAGGCGCTGCTTACCGACCTGGTGCTCGGAAAGATCCCTGCCTCTGGCCAGACTGCTCCTGTCGCTCCCCCTGTTCAGGCCGCGGCCCCCGCGCCGCAGATGAGTGCGCCTGTTGAGCAGTTGCGGCAGCTGGCGGAACTGCGAGACGCGGGCATCCTCTCGGAGGAGGAGTTCGCGGCCAAGAAGGCGGAGATCCTCGCCCGTATGTGATGCGCGCCGGCGCGGTGGTTGCGAAAGGGGCAGTCGTCGCGGCGCTGTGACCGTGGGTTCACATCCCACACCCACCGAAGGCGTTCGGCCTCTGACTCGATATCTCGGTCAGGGGCCGGTTCTCGTGGGCGTCGTCCGCCGGTGACCGTGACTCCCCACTGATTCCCGACCGAACTGCCAAGATCCCGCTCCGAAGTGGAGGCCGATCATGATTTGGCAATGTATCGAGGTGGTCGGCTCGCCGGTACTGCTCGTCGCAGGAGCCGCCACCCTTGGTTGGGGTTGGGTGCCGGCGTGGTACCGAAGCTGTGTTCGTCGCCCGGTCGTGTTCGGCTGGGCACAGCTGACCGTGGCTGCCGCACCGGTCGTCATTCTGGTCAGCGAATCTTTGACCAGCACGCCGCACCTCGGCTTGGCGGTGAAGGCGTTCGGCACTGTTGTGATGCTGTTCGGCTTCTGGCTGTTGGGCGTGGCCGACTGAGAACCGCGGCGCCGCTGATTCTCTCTTCCACCCGCCACTTGGCCTCCGGGGCCAGGATGACGGCCCCGAGACGGCCCACGGCAGTGAACAGGGCGCTGACCCGCGGCTGTCTCAGTAGCCGAAGTCCTGCGTCCACCAGGGGCCGCCGGTGCCGAGGTGCACACCCACGCCCAGGGTCTTGAAGTCGCAGTTCAGAATGTTGGCGCGGTGGCCGGGACTGTTCATCCAGGCCTCCATGACGGCGGCGGCGTCGGCCTGTCCGCGGGCTATGTTCTCGCCGCCGAGGCTGGTGATCCCGGCCTTGGCCGCCCGGTCCCAGGGGCTGAGCCCGCTCGGGTCGGTGTGGTCGAAGAAGTCGCGCACGGCCATGTCCTCGCTGAAGGCCTGGGCGAGGTCGGACAGGGCGCTGTTCGCCGCCACCGGACTGCAGCCGACCTTGGCCCGCTCGTCGTTGACCAGCTTGAGCACCTGGGTCTCGGCGGCCGTCTGGGCGGAGACGTCGACCGGAGCGGTGGTCTTGGGCGCCTTGGTCTTCGAGGCCTGACCGGGCGGAGTCGCGGGCTTGTTCGCGTTGGCGGACTTGCCCGGCTTGGTGGTGGTGGGCGCCTGGGAGGGTGCCGTCGTCGGCGCGGCCGGCGAGGTCACGGGAGCGGTCGACGCCGAAGCCGAGGGCGACGCGGCGCGGTCGGCGTCACGGCTCGTCGACGTGCCCTCGCGGCCGTCCGCGCTCGCGCTGCCCGACGTACCGCCCTGCTGGGTCTCCTGACTGGACGGGGACCCCACGGCCTGCACGTTGTCGGAGTTGTTGCTGCCACCACCGAGCGAGTAGTTCTCGGTGCCGGGCAGCACGCCGGAGGCGACGGCCACGGTGCCCAGTGCCACGGCCGCGGAGACGCCGAGCAGACCCGTGCGTACCGGCGTCGCGCTCTTCCGCTTGCGGTGCGAGCGGGCAGCGGCGGTCGGCGGGAGGTCGGCGACGGCGGCGTAGCCGTACAGGTTCTCCGGGCCGTAACTTTCCGTAAGGGGTCCGTGGTTCTCCGTGACCCCTGTGGCGCGGCCCGTGGCGGCGCGGCCGACGGCGGAGCGTCCGTGGCGTCCCATCTCCTGGCCTTCCTCGTTCCTGGTCAGCGTCCCTCACTCAAAAGAGTGAGTTTCATATGAGACTCATTGGACCGGGACGGTACCGCATGGCGGGAGGGGAGGAAGTGCTGCGAGAGACTTTGTCCGGTTAGCGTGCACCCATGAACGAGGTTGTACGGCTGGTCGTTTGGGTGCGCGGACGTGTCCAAGGTGTGGGTTTCCGCTGGTTCACGCGGGCCAAGGCGCTGGAGATCGGCGGCCTGAGTGGCTTTGCTCTCAATTTGGACGACGGACGGGTCCAGGTGGTCGCGGAAGGAACCCGGGCCGGATGCCAGGGTCTGCTCGACTGGCTCCAGGGGGACGACACACCCGGGCGTGTGGACGGAGTCACTGAGATCTGGGACACCCCCCGGGGGATCTACGACGGCTTCGCGATCCGGTGACGGCGACGCGCGCAACGGCCCTGGCGGAAGCGGTATGGCATGCCACCGGCACCTGCCAGAAGCAGAAATGACCTGGTGGTTGCCAAGAACGGCTCGGCGTGGCAGGCTCCGCAGAGAAGGATGATCTCTACGCCCCCCGGGTCTCGCAGGAGTCGCAGCGCAGCCGTCCGAAGGGCCGCGCGACAGTGGGTTGCCCGCCAATACGGGGCGTGATCGTGTTGACCGTCAAACTTTTTGGTGAGACGCTGAAAGCCCCGCGCACCTTAGCTGTTTGGCATGTGGAACCGCAGCAAAAATTTAGTAAGTGTCAAGCATCGCGGGTGCGATTCCCTCACGACCCACACCGCTTCGGTCGGTCACTCAGTGTGGAGGACCATCCATCATGGCAAAGGCGCTTCTCGGTTACGTCGGCGGTTCCGACCCGCGACTCATCGCCGAGATGCGACGGCTCCAGCAGCGCGTACAGGACCTCGAATCCGAGCTCGTACGGATTCAGGCCGAGAACGACGCGCTCGCGGCTGCCGCTTCTCACGACTCGCTTCTCGAGAGCATCGACGTACCCCAGGCGGAGCCTGCGCTCACCTGATCACTGCACCGCACTACGACAGCAGTGGTTGGGCTGCCCGTGTCAACCGCTAAGTTGTCAGTTGTCAGAATTGCAAGGGACGCCTCTTCGGCGTCCCTTCTTCTTTCCCCCGCGTGCCCTCCCACTCTCTTTAACGTCTGGTGTGCCCTGCACGTTCATGGGTGAAACCGTGGGTTCATGGAGTGAGACCAGCCCGAAAGGTAGAGTCCGGCGGCGTGCACCTCAAGGCCCTGACCCTGCGCGGGTTCAAGTCGTTCGCCTCGGCGACCACGCTGCGGTTCGAGCCGGGCATCACCTGTGTCGTGGGCCCCAATGGTTCGGGCAAATCCAATGTCGTGGACGCCCTGAGCTGGGTCATGGGTGAGCAGGGGGCCAAGTCGCTGCGCGGCGGCAAGATGGAGGACGTCATCTTCGCCGGCACCACCGGGCGGCCGCCGCTCGGCCGGGCCGAGGTGTCCCTGACCATCGACAACTCCGACGGGGCGCTGCCCATCGAGTACGCCGAGGTCACCATCACGCGGATCATGTTCCGCAACGGCGGCAGCGAGTACCAGATCAACGGTGACACCTGCCGTCTCCTCGACATCCAGGAACTGCTGTCCGACTCCGGCATCGGCCGCGAGATGCACGTCATCGTCGGTCAGGGCCAGCTCGACTCCGTCCTGCACGCCGACCCGATGGGCCGCCGCGCGTTCATCGAGGAGGCGGCGGGCGTCCTCAAGCACCGCAAGCGCAAGGAGAAGGCGCTGCGGAAACTGGACGCGATGCAGGCGAACCTGGCCCGCGTCCAGGACCTCACCGACGAACTGCGCCGCCAGCTCAAGCCACTGGGCCGGCAGGCCGCCGTCGCCCGTCGCGCCGCCGTCATCCAGGCCGACCTGCGCGACGCCCGTCTGCGCCTCCTCGCCGACGATCTCGTACGACTGCGGCAGGCGCTCCAGTCCGAGATCGCCGACGAGGCCGCGCTCAAGCAGCGCAAGGAAACCGCCGAGGCCGAACTGAAGAAGGCGCTTCAGCGGGAGGCGCTCCTGGAGGACGAGGTCCGGCAGCTCACGCCCCGGCTCCAGCGCGCCCAGCAGACCTGGTACGAGCTCTCGCAGCTCGCCGAGCGGGTGCGCGGCACGATCTCGCTGGCCGACGCGCGGGTGAAGAGCGCCACTTCGGCGCCCGCCGAGGAGCGGCGCGGGCGCGACCCCGAGGACATGGAGCGCGAGGCGGCGCGGATCCGTGAGCAGGAGGCCGAGCTCGAAGCGGCCCTCGAGGCGGCCGAGCACGCCTTGGAGGACACGGTCGCGCACCGGGCCGAACTGGAGCGCGAGCTCGCCGTCGAGGAGCGCCGCCTCAAGGACGTGGCCCGCGCCATCGCCGACCGCCGTGAGGGCCTGGCCCGCCTCAACGGCCAGGTGAACGCCGCTCGTTCGCGGGCTGCCTCCGCCCAGGCCGAGATCGACCGGCTCGCCGTCGCCCGGGACGAGGCCCAGGAGCGGGCGTTCGCCGCGCAGGAGGAGTACGAGCAGCTGAAGGCCGAGGTCGACGGCCTGGACGCGGGCGACGCGGAACTGACGGAGCGGCACGAGGCGGCCAAGCGGGCGCTGTCCGAGGCGGAGGCCGCGCTGAGCGCCGCCCGTGAGGCGGCCACGACGGCCGAACGCAGGCGCGCCGCCACCCAGGCCCGCCACGAGGCCCTCGCCCTCGGCCTGCGCCGCAAGGACGGCACGGGGGCGCTCCTGGGAGCCAGGGACCGCCTCTCGGGGCTCCTCGGCCCCGCTGCCGAGCTGCTGTCCGTCACCCCCGGTCACGAGGTCGCGCTCGCCGCCGCCTTCGGCGCCGCGGCGGACGCCATCGCGGTCACCACCCCCGCCTCGGCCGCCGAAGCCATCCGCCTGCTGCGCAAGCAGGACGCCGGCCGCGCGGCCCTGCTGCTGGCCGGGGCTCCGGAGGAGGCGGGGGCACGCGAGTCCAAGGGCATCGACGGCACCGGGCAGCACCGGGCGGCGGGTGACAACGCTTCCGGTGCGGTGACCATCGGCGGTCACCCCGACGGGCGTGACGCATCCGGCGGCGCGGGCCCCTCCGCGGCCTCTCTGGACGACGCGACCCCGAGGGCCGCCTCAGGGGCTCTGCCTGCGAACGCCGCCTCCGGTGACGCAGCGCCACGGACGGCCCCCACCGGGCCGCCGTACGCCGCCGACCTCGTCCGTGGTCCCGCCGAGCTCATGCCCGCCGTACGGCGGCTGCTGCGCGGGATCGTCGTGGTCGGCACCCTGGAGGACGCCGAGGACCTGGTCTACGCGCGGCCGGAGTTGACCGCGGTCACCGCGGAGGGGGACCTGCTCGGAGCGCACTTCGCGCACGGTGGGTCCGCCGGGGCGCCCAGCCTCCTCGAAGTGCAGGCGTCCGTCGACGAGGCGGCTGCCGAGCTCGAGGAGCTCGCCGTGCGGTGCGAGGAACTCGGCGCGGCGCAGCACCAGGCCGCCGAGGAGCGGGGGGAGCGGGCCGCGCTCGTCGAGGAGCTGGGGGAGCGGCGGCGGGCCGCCGAGCGCGAGAAGTCGTCCGTGGCGCAGCAGTTGGGACGGCTGGCCGGGCAGGCGCGCGGCGCGGCTGGGGAGGCCGAGCGGAGCACCGCCGCCGCGGCGCGGGCGCAGGAGGCGCTCGACCGGGCCGTGGAGGAGGCCGAGGAGCTGGCGGAGCGGCTCGCCGTGGCCGAGGAGATGCCCGTCGAGGAGGAGCCCGACACGGCCGTACGGGATCGGCTCGCCGCGGACGGCGCCAACGCGCGGCAGACCGAGATGGAGGCCCGGCTCCAGGTGCGTACGCACGAGGAGCGGGTGAAGGGGCTCGCGGGACGGGCCGACGGGCTCGACCGGGCCGCGCGGGCGGAACGTGAGGCACGCGCGCGTGCGGAGCAGCGCCGGGCTCGGCTGCGGCACGAGGCGGCGGTCGCCGAGGCCGTCGCCTCCGGAGCGCGGCAACTTCTCGCGCACGTCGAGGTGTCGCTGCGCCGGGCCGAGGAGGAGCGCACCGCCGCCGACACGGCCAAGGCCCGCCGTGAGCGGGATCTTGTCGCCGCGCGCAACGAAGGCCGCGATCTCAAGGCGGAGCTCGACAAACTCACGGATTCGGTTCACCGCGGCGAGGTACTCGGCGCCGAGAAGCGGCTGCGGATAGAGCAGCTGGAGACGAAGGCGCTGGAGGAGCTCGGTGTCGAACCGGCGGGGCTTGTCGCGGACTACGGTCCGGGCCAGCTCGTGCCGCCCTCGCTCCCCGCCGAGGGCGAGGAACTGCCCGAGGACCCGGAGCACCCGCGCAACCAGCCCCGGCCCTTCCACCGTGCCGAGCAGGAGCGACGTCTCAAGTCGGCCGAGCGGGCCTACGCGCAGCTGGGGAAGGTCAATCCGCTGGCGTTGGAGGAGTTCGCCGCGTTGGAGGAGCGTCACAAGTTCCTCAGCGAGCAGCTGGAGGACCTCAAGAAGACGCGGGCCGATCTGCTGCAGGTGGTGAAGGAGGTCGACGAACGCGTCGAACAGGTCTTCACCGAGGCGTACCGGGACACCGCGCGTGAGTTCGAGGGTGTCTTCAGCAGGCTGTTCCCGGGAGGGGACGGGCGACTGATCCTGACCGACCCCGACAACATGCTCACCACGGGCGTGGACGTCGAGGCACGGCCCCCCGGCAAGAAGGTGAAGCGGCTGTCCCTGCTGTCCGGTGGGGAGAGGTCTCTGACCGCCGTCGCGCTCCTTGTGTCGATCTTCAAGGCGCGGCCCAGTCCGTTCTATGTGATGGACGAGGTGGAGGCGGCGCTCGACGACACCAACCTGCAGCGGCTGATCCGGATCATGCAGGAGCTGCAGGAGGCCTCGCAGCTGATCGTGATCACGCACCAGAAGCGGACGATGGAGGTCGCCGACGCGCTGTACGGCGTCTCCATGCAGGGCGACGGTGTGTCGAAGGTCATCAGCCAGCGGCTCCGCTAGATGCGTGTAGTGCACACCGGTCGTGACCTGGGCTTCTAGCTGAGTTCAAGTAGTGAACACTTGATGACCGCTTGGGTGCGAAAAATTCACAGCTGGCGAACTGTTGACTTCGAAACTTGAAGGCATAGTCTCTGCAACGTTGCTTTTACCTTCAGGTGGTGGGGGCTGCGAAGTTATGCGCCACTGGTACCACCACCGAAGGGCTTGCCCCCACACCCCCGGCAGCGAGGCCGGGTGGCCCGAGGAGTTACACGTGACCAGCACCGCGCAGGCCCCCCAACCAGGAGCCAGGACGGCTCACCCCGAACATCTCGGGCATGTCATCTTCATCGCGGCGGCGGCCGCAATGGGCGGCTTCCTGTTCGGTTACGACAGCGCCGTGATCAACGGCGCCGTCGAGGCGATCCGAAGCCGCTACGACATCGGCTCGGCGACCCTGGCCCAGGTCATCGCCATCGCGCTGATCGGCTGCGCCATCGGCGCCGCGACCGCTGGCCGCATAGCCGACCGCATCGGCCGCATCCGATGCATGCAGATCTCCGCCGTCCTCTTCACGGTCAGCGCCGTTGGTTCCGCGCTGCCGTTCGCGCTGTGGGACCTCGCCTTCTGGCGCATCATCGGCGGATTCGCCATCGGTATGGCCTCCGTCATCGGCCCCGCCTACATCGCCGAGGTCTCCCCGGCCGCGTACCGCGGACGCCTTGGCTCCTTCCAGCAGGCCGCGATCGTCGTCGGCATCGCCATCTCGCAGCTGGTCAACTGGGGCATCCTGAACGCCGCCGGCGGCGACCAGCGCGGCAAGCTGATGGGCATCGAGGCCTGGCAGGTCATGCTCGGTGTCATGGTCATCCCGGCCGTCCTCTACGGTCTGCTGTCCTTCGCGATCCCCGAGTCGCCGCGCTTCCTGATCTCCGTGGGCAAGGAAGACCGCGCCCGTGAGGTGCTCAAGGAGGTCGAGGGCGACAAGATCGACCTGACGGCCCGCGTCGCCGAGATCGAGCACGCCATGAAGAGCGAGCACAAGTCGACCTTCAAGGACCTGCTCGGCGGCAGCTTCTTCTTCAAGCCGATCGTCTGGGTCGGCATCGGCCTCTCGGTCTTCCAGCAGTTCGTCGGCATCAACGTCGCGTTCTACTACTCCTCGACGCTGTGGCAGTCGGTCGGCGTCGACCCCTCGGAGTCGTTCTTCTACTCGTTCACGACGTCGATCATCAACATCATCGGCACCGTGATCGCGATGATCTTCGTGGACCGGATCGGCCGCAAGCCGCTGGCCCTCATCGGTTCCGTCGGTATGGTCATCGGTCTCGGGCTCGAGGCCTGGGCCTTCTCGTACGACCTCGTGGACGGCAAGCTGCCGGCGACACAGGGCTGGGTCGCCCTCATCGCCGCGCATGTCTTCGTCCTCTTCTTCGCCCTGTCCTGGGGTGTCGTGGTCTGGGTCTTCCTCGGCGAGATGTTCCCGAACCGGATCCGCGCCGCCGCCCTTGGCGTCGCCGCCTCCGCGCAGTGGATCGCCAACTGGGCCATCACCGCGAGCTTCCCGTCACTGGCCGACTGGAACCTCTCCGCGACCTACGTGATCTACACGATCTTCGCCGCGCTCTCCATCCCCTTCGTGCTCAAGTACGTGAAGGAGACCAAGGGCAAGACGCTGGAGGAAATGGGCTGAGCCTCCTGAAGAGGCCCCGAGACTCGAGGAGAAGGGCCAAGTCCCCGCTGCCCCTCTCCTCGTACCCGTAAGACGTACTGCCCCGGCTCAATCCCCGAGCCGGGGCAGTACGTCTTCGCAGAACAGGTGCAGGCTGCGCCAGCCCTCGTCGATCGGCATCCCGCCGGACAGCGGGTGCAGCACATGGTTGTCGAGACCCTGCGCCACGCACTGGTCGGGGGTCAGGATCCGGTACACGCCCTCCGCGCGCAGTTCCTCGACCGTCGTGGCAGCCGACTTCACCGCCGAGCGGATGTCACCGGACTGCCAGGAGGCGTACGTCCGTGCCTCGTGCAGGAAGTGCCCGCCGTACTCGGCCCACGCCCGGTCCGGGTCCTCGGTGATGTGCAGCAGCGGGGTCTCGGCGGCGGGCATCATGGTCCAGCCCTCGGTGCCGTACTCGACGAGCCGCTCCTTGTAGTACGCCTCCAGCTCGGGGAGGTGCGCGCTGGGGAAGAAGGGGAGCCCGAGCCGAGCGGCGCGCCGGGCCGCGGCCCTGGACGAGCCGCCGACCAGCAACAGCGGGTGCGGGTCGGAGAACGGGCGCGGTGTGACCCGTACCGTACGGTCCCGGTAGGTGAACTCCTCGCCGGTCCACGCCTTCAGCACTGTTTCCAGGAGCTCGTCCTGGAGTGCCCCGCGCCGCTTCCAGTCGACGTCGAAGAGGGCGTACTCCTCGGGCCGGTAGCCGATGCCCGCGACGGTGACGAGGCGGCCGCCGCTGAGCAGGTCGAGCACGGCGACGTCCTCGGCGAGGCGCAGTGGATCGTGCAGCGGGCCGATGACCGCGGAGACGGTGACCGCGAGGTGCCGGGTCGCTCCGAAGACCGCGCCCGCGAAGGCGAACGGCGACGGCAGCCAGTTGTTGGCGACGCCGTGGTGTTCCTCGGTCTGCACGGTGGTGATGCCGCGGTCGTCGGCGTAGGCGGCCATCTCGATGGCCGCCTTGTAGCGGGCGCTCAGTGACGCGGGGGTGGCGGCGGGGTCGACGAGGTTGAAGCGCACGACGGTTACGGGCATGGAAGCCCCCCTTCGGTGTGGAGGGGGACGGTAGCTGACGGTTCGTCAGACAGCCATAGTCGCGGGCCCTTTCGCGGGCTGCGCCACGGGCGCCATCGCGGGTTTCGGCAGCACCGCGTACCGCAGGAAGGAGACCGCGACGGTCGCCACCCAGCCGAGGCCGTACTCGCCGACGGGGTTGTTCGACGCCGGCGGACCGGTGGACCAGTCGGACGTGCCCCGGTACCGGTCGGCGCTGGTGCGCGTGGTGTCGAGCAGGGCCCCGGCGTCGTACTCCTCGCGGCGCAGCATGTCCGCGCCGAAGACGCCGACCCAGGCCGAGAACGCGACCGCGACCGCGAGCAGCGACAGGAACGTGATGAACGAGCCCGTGAAGGAGGTCGCCACCAGCATCAGGACGCCGCCGAGGACCAGTGGGATCACGGCGTTGACCGCGACCGCCCGGTGCCGCGACACCTCGATGCCGAGGGTCTGCGCGGTGAAGGCCGCCGAGTACATCGACATCGCGCTGATCAGCAGCATGCCGACCAGGGCGATGAGCAGGTAGGGCACCGCGATCCACAGCGGCAGGATCGTGCCGACGAAGGAGACCGGGTCGGCGGCCGAGGGCAGGTCCGGCGTCGAGACCGCCATCACCGTGCCCATCAGGATCAGGGGGGAGTGCGACGACGCCGGCGCCAGCTGATGCCGCCCGCCGCGATCAGTCCGACCCCTGTGATCATCAGGGGCGTCGGGCCGACGGGCTGCCCGAAGACCCTGTCCAAGTCCGTGTCCGCGACCAGGTGGCCGAGGACGAGCACGGAGAGGCCGCCGAAGAGTCACGTCGCCCATGTGCTGCACGTCGAGCCCGGCACCGCGTTGATCGTCTCCCAGCCCCGGCGGGCGACCAGGCCGTACGACACGACCGGCGCCGCGAGGCCGACGTCCGGCGCCTGCCGGAAATTGAGTCCGTAGGAGACGGCCAGGGCCGCGCCCATGGTCAGCGACACGTCGATGTCGGCGGCGAGGGCGTGTCAGGGTCTACGGCATGGGCCGTGACGCGCCCTGAGTACGCCGCGCGTGACCCGTAGGACGTGCAGCCCTGCGCGGACAGCGAACGGTCGAGCGGGTGGTCACGCCATACTGGGCTTGTTATGGAAACCCTCATCCTTGCTGTAGTCATCGCCGTAGTCGTGATCGGCGCACTCGGCGGGCTCGTCATCGGCAGTCGCCGCAAGAAGTCGCTGCCCCCGGCGCCCCCCACCACGCCCGACATCACCGCCCCTCCGGCCGAGCCGCACATCGGCGACGAGGCCGAGATCCCGCACGACGAAGAGCGCCGGACGATAGAGGAGGTGGACCTCCCGGGCGGCTCGGCCGCGCCGGTCGTCGTCGAGGAACCCGAACCCGTTGTCGAAGCTCCCGCGATCGAGATCCCGGAGCCCACCGCCGGGCGCCTGGTGCGGCTGCGCGCCCGCCTCTCGCGCTCGCAGAACGCGCTCGGCAAGGGGCTGCTCACGCTCCTCTCGCGCGAGCACCTCGACGAGGAGACCTGGGAGGAGATCGAGGACACGCTGCTGACCGCCGACGTCGGCGTGCAGCCCACCCAGGAGCTGGTCGAGCGGCTGCGCGAGCGCGTGAAGGTGCTCGGTACGCGGACGCCCGACGAGCTGCGCACCCTGCTGCGCGAGGAGCTGCTGCAGCTCCTCGTCCCCGAGTTCGACCGGGAGGTCAAGACCGACTCACCTCTCGACACCCCGGGCATCGTGATGGTCGTCGGTGTCAACGGCACCGGGAAGACCACCACCACCGGCAAGCTCGCCCGCGTCCTCGTCGCCGACGGCAAGAACGTGGTGCTCGGCGCCGCCGACACCTTCCGTGCCGCCGCCGCCGACCAGCTGCAGACCTGGGGCGAGCGCGTGGGTGCCCGTACCGTGCGGGGCCCCGAGGGCGGCGATCCCGCCTCGATCGCCTTCGACGCGGTCAAGGAGGGCATCGAGGAGGGTGCCGACGTCGTCCTCATCGACACGGCCGGACGGCTGCACACCAAGACGGGGCTCATGGACGAGCTCGGCAAGGTCAAGCGTGTCGTCGAGAAGCACGCCCCGCTCGACGAGGTGCTGCTGGTCCTCGACGCCACGACCGGCCAGAACGGTCTGGTGCAGGCCCGCGTCTTCGCCGAGGTCGTCGACATCACCGGCATCGTGCTGACCAAGCTCGACGGCACCGCGAAGGGCGGCATCGTGATCGCGGTCCAGCGCGAGCTGGGAGTGCCGGTCAAGCTGGTGGGTCTGGGTGAGGGCGCGGACGATCTGGCGCCGTTCGAGCCGGAGGCGTTCGTTGACGCCCTTATCGGAGAGTGACCCGCACCTCGCCAAGTTGGTAGGTGGTTCTGGCAGCGTCCGCCCCCGAGGTGCAGTTCGGGGGCGGACGCTTTGCTGTGTACGTCGTTACCGGTATCGGCGTCGTTACGCGCGCGACCGGTGCGCCACGTACGCCAGCGTCCCCAGCAGCAACCGCGCCTGCGGCGGCTTCGTCGCCGAGTCCAGGGCGGGGGAGCGCAGCCAGCGGACCGGACCGAGGCCGGCGCGGTCGGAGGGCGGGGCGGTGACGTACGTACCGGGGCCGAGGCCGTGCAGGTCGAGGGAGGCGTCGTCCCAGCCCATCCGGTAGAGCAGCTCGGGGAGCTCGGCCGCGGCGCCGGGGGCGACGAGGAAGTGGGCGCGGCCGTCCGGGGTCGCGGTGACCGGTCCGGTGGGCAGGCCCATCCGCTCCAGGCGGACGAGCGCCCGGCGCCCGGCGGCCTCGGCGACCTCGATGACGTCGAACGCGCGGCCGACCGGCAGCATCACCGCGGCACCCGGGAACTCGCCCCAGGTCTCGGAGACCTCGTCGAGCGTGGCGCCCGCTTCGAGCACCGGCGCGAAGTCCAGCGGATGCGCCCCCGGCGTGGGGCAGCCGGCCTTGCCGCAGGAGCACGCGCCCGCGGCGGCCCGGGCGCCGGGGACCACGTCCCAGCCCCACAGCCCGGTGAACTCGGCCACCGCGGTGCACTCCGACGAGCGGCCGCGGCGACGGGTGCCGGGCCGGCTTTCGCGCATTCCCCGACTGCTGCCGATCGTGAAGCCCATGCCCCCTCCAACGGGTCCAACGCGTCGACGGTTACGCTATGAACGCGAAACATCACTCAGTGTGTTCAAGTCCCCGGATGTCGCGTGGTTGGCGACGCGATCCCGGCGGCGCCCGGAAGCGTCCTGGGTGGTGCACCTGGCGGCGTGCGCCCCCTAATGCATCGTTCCGCCACTTCTGGCTGTCCTATGTCAAGTGAATCGCGTACAGGCGATCAGGAGTTCATTCGATGGGGTGGCGAATGGTGGCGTTTCCGGGATCGCCATGGCTGGACGCGTGATCGTAGGATTACTTTGAGTGCACGAGTCCTGGGGACGTATGCACTCGTGGGTATGCCGGAGGCAAGTCGGCTTCCCGTTCGAAGGGTGGGAACTGCCGGACGCGAGGCCGTATTTACCGGCATTCTGATAGGGCTTGGCGCACGCAGCGTACAAGTGGTCTCAGGGATGGGGGCGTTCCAGTGGGCGGCAACGGCGGAAGCGGTACGAACGCTGACAAGCGCCCGAATGAGCTGTTGGGCTCGTGGTTCGTGCGCAGTGGCTGGTCGAAGGGCGAGCTGGCGCGGCAAGTGAACCGAAGGGCCCGCCAGTTGGGGGCCAACCACATCTCCACGGACACCTCCCGGGTGCGCCGCTGGCTGGACGGCGAGAATCCGCGCGAGCCGATTCCGCGGATCCTGTCCGAGCTGTTCTCCGAGCGGTTCGGCTGTGTGGTCGCCGTCGAGGACCTCGGTCTGCGCGCCGCCCACCAGTCACCGTCCGTGTCGGGTGTCGACCTGCCCTGGACCGGCCCGCAGACCGTGGCGCTGATCAGCGAGTACTCGCGCAGTGACCTGATGCTGGCGCGGCGTGGCTTCCTCGGCAGCTCGCTGGCCCTCGCCGCGGGCCCCGCCCTCATCGAGCCCATGCAGCGCTGGCTGGTGCCCACGCCCGCCGCGCCCCAGGAGGAGCCCGAGTCCCCGGCCGCCGCGCGCCGCCCCGGCCGGCTCTCCCAGCCCGAGCTGGACCTCCTGGAGTCCACCACGGTGATGTTCCGCCAGTGGGACGCCCAGTGCGGCGGCGGTCTGCGCCGCAAGGCGGTCGTCGGCCAGCTGCACGAGGTGACCGACCTGCTCCAGGAGCCGCAGCCCGGGGCGACCAGCAAACGCCTGTTCAAGGTCGCCGCCGAGCTGGCCGAGCTGGCGGGCTGGATGAGCTACGACGTGGGACTGCAACCCACCGCGCAGAAGTACTTCGTGCTCGCCCTGCACGCCGCCAAGGAGGCGGGCGACAAGCCGCTGGGCTCGTACATCCTCTCCAGCATGAGCCGCCAGATGATCCACCTCGGCCGGCCCGACGACGCGCTCGAACTCATCCATCTGGCGCAGTACGGAAGCCGTGACTGCGCGAGCCCGCGCACCCAGGCCATGCTGTATGCGATGGAGGCCCGCGCCTACGCGAACATGGGCCAGCCCGGAAAGTGCAAGCGGGCCGTCCGGATGGCCGAGGACAGCTTCGAGGACGTTCACGAGTGGGACGACCCGGACCCCGACTGGATCCGCTTCTTCTCGCTGGCCGAGCTGCACGGCGAGAACTCGCACTCCTACCGCGACCTGGCCTATGTCGCGGGCCGCAGCCCCACGTACGCGTCGCTCGCCGAGCCCCTGATGCAGCAGGCCGTCGACCTCTTCGCCAAGGACGGCGAGCACCAGCGTTCGTACGCACTCAATCTCATCGGCATGGCCACCGTGCACCTGCTGCGGCGCGAGCCCGAGCAGAGTGCGGTATTGGCCAAGGACGCGATGGCGATCGCCAAGAAGGTGCGCTCCGAGCGCGTCAACACTCGTATCCGAAAGACGGTCGACACGGCCGTCCGCGACTTCGGTGACCTCGCCGAGGTCGTGGACCTCACCGAGCAGCTCGCCGTCGACCTTCCCGAGACCGCGGAAGCGGTCTGAGCCCGGGCCGCGCAAGCGGTCCGATCCCAGTACCCCGGCCACGGCCGGTCGTCCCGAACCGCCCGACTCGGCTCCCCCATGCCAGGTCATCGGACGACCAGCCGTGGCCGGTTCGTTTGCCTTCTGGGAAGGTTGCGCCACGATAACGATCGCTCCGCCCGGTATCAGCCAGTTCATGGAGGCGTAACACACGAGGTGCCTTCGTCACTGCGGCGAAACATCGAGGGGCGTCGACGGAAACCGCGCTGCGTCAATCTCATGGCGCATAACCGGCCCACCCCTCATGACCGCTCAGGCTTCGCCCGCACGGGGCCGTACCAACGACGAGGAGACGCCGATGGCACCAGCCATCACGCTAGCCGCAGAAGCTCCCAAGCTCTCGGCCGCCAACACCGGGTTCATGCTCATCGCTTCCGCCCTGGTGCTGATCATGACCCCCGGCCTCGCCTTCTTCTACGGAGGCATGGTCCGTGTCAAGAGCACCCTGAACATGCTGATGATGAGCTTCATCAGCATGGGGATCATCACGATCCTGTGGGTGCTGTACGGCTTCTCGCTCGCCTTCGGCACGGACAAGGGTTCGTTCATCGGCTGGACCTCGGACTGGGTCGGCCTCAGCAACGTCGGCCTGACGGAGCTGTGGCCGGGGTACACCATCCCGATCTTCGTCTTCATGGTCTTCCAGCTGATGTTCGCCATCATCACGCCCGCGCTGATAAGCGGTGCGCTGGCGGACCGGGTGAAGTTCACGGCGTGGTCGCTGTTCATCGCGCTGTGGGCCACGGTCGTCTACTTCCCGGTCGCGCACTGGGTCTGGGGCACCGGCGGCTGGGCGTTCGACCTCGGCGTGATCGACTTCGCCGGTGGTACGGCGGTCCACATCAACGCGGGTGCCGCGGCGCTCGGCGTGATCCTGGTCATCGGCAAGCGTGTCGGCTTCAAGAAGGACCCGATGCGTCCGCACAGCCTCCCGCTGGTGATGCTCGGCTCCGGTCTGCTGTGGTTCGGCTGGTTCGGATTCAACGCCGGTTCGTGGCTCGGCAACGACGACGGCGTCGGCGCGCTGATGTTCGTCAACACGCAGATCGCCACCGCGGCCGCCATGCTGGCCTGGCTCATCTACGAGAAGATCCGCCACGGCGCGTTCACGACGCTGGGCGCCGCCTCCGGCGCGGTGGCCGGTCTGGTCGCCATCACCCCGTCGGGTGGCGCGGTCTCCCCGCTCGGCGCGATCGCCGTCGGCGCCATCGCCGGTGTCGTGTGCGCCATGGCCGTCGGCCTCAAGTACAAGTTCGGCTACGACGACTCCCTCGACGTGGTCGGCGTGCACCTCGTCGGCGGTGTCATCGGCTCCCTGCTGATCGGCTTCTTCGCCAGCGGCAAGGGCCAGTCCACCGTCGAGGGCCTCTTCTACGGCGGCGGTCTCACCCAGTTCTGGAAGCAGTGCGCCGGTGTCTTCGCCGTCCTCGGCTACTCCCTGGTCGTCTCCGCGATCCTCGCCTTCATCATCGACAAGACGATGGGCATGCGGGTCAGCGAGGACGAGGAGATCGCCGGCATCGACCAGGCCGAGCACGCCGAGACCGCATACGACTTCAGTGGAGCGGGCGGCGGCATCGTCGGCGGCTCGGTTTCCGCCCTCGCGGGTACGGAGAGCAAGAAGGTGGACGCATGAAGCTCATCACCGCCGTCGTGAAGCCCCACCGGCTCGACGAGATCAAGGAGGCCCTGCAGGCCTTCGGGGTGCACGGCCTCACGGTCACCGAGGCCAGCGGCTACGGTCGGCAGCGGGGACACACCGAGGTCTACCGTGGTGCCGAGTACACCGTCGACCTGGTCCCCAAGATCCGCATCGAGGTGCTGGCCGAGGACGACGACGCCGAACAGCTGATCGATGTCGTCGTGAAGGCGGCCCGCACCGGCAAGATCGGTGACGGCAAGGTGTGGTCCATCCCGGTCGAGACGGCCGTCCGGGTCCGGACCGGCGAGCGCGGCCCGGACGCGCTCTAAACAGAAGATCAGAACAGGAGCCACTGGGTGACGAGTACGGAGATGCGTACGGAAGCAGAGGACTCGGGACCCAGCGGCTATGCGGCGGCCCGGCTGCGCCTCCTCCAGGAGGGGGCGCAGTCCGGGCCGCCGCGCCGTGCAGCCCTCGCCGAACTCACGGACGAATGGCTGACCGGCCTGTTCGGCGCGGGCGCCGAGGGACTGCGCGGCGTCTCGCTCGTCGCCGTCGGCGGCTACGGCCGCGGAGAACTCTCGCCACGCAGCGATCTCGACCTGCTGCTTCTGCACGACGGCGCCGACTCCGGCACGGTCGCCGCGCTCGCCGACCGCATCTGGTACCCCATCTGGGACCTGGGCCTGGCCCTCGACCACTCGGTGCGTACGCCCGGGGAGGCACGCAAGACCGCGAGCGGGGACCTCAAGGTGCAGCTCGGCCTGCTGGACGCCCGCCACATCGCGGGCGACCTCGGCCTCACCGCCGGATTGCGTACGGCCGTCCTCGCCGACTGGCGCAACCAGGCGCCGAAACGCCTCCCCGAACTCCAGGAGCTGTGCGCCGAGCGCGCCGAGCGCCAGGGCGAGCTGCAGTACCTCCTGGAACCGGACCTGAAGGAGGCTCGCGGCGGCCTGCGCGACGCCACCGCCCTGCGTGCCGTCGCCGCCTCCTGGCTCGCGGACGCGCCCCGTGAGGGCCTCGCCGACGCCCGCCGCAGGCTCCTGGACGTCCGCGACGCCCTCCACCTCACCACCGGCCGCGCCACCGACCGCCTTGCGCTCCAGGAGCAGGATCAGGTCGCCGCCGAACTCGGACTCCTGGACGCCGACACCCTCCTGCGCCAGGTGTACGAGGCCGCGCGCGTCGTGTCGTACGCCAGTGACGTCACCTGGCGCGAAGTGGGACGCGTGCTCAAGTCGCGCGCTGTGCGGCCACGGCTGCGCGCCATGCTCGGCGGCGGTGCCAAGCCCGCCGTGGAGCGCTCACCGCTCGCCGAGGGTGTGGTCGAGATGGACGGCGAGGTGGTACTCGCCCGCGCCGCGCGCCCCGAGCGCGACCCCGTACTCCCGCTGCGTGCCGCGGCCGCCGCCGCTCAGGCCGGGCTCCCGCTCTCCCTGCACGCCGTACGGCGCATGGCCGCCGTCGCCCGCCCATTGCCCACGCCCTGGCCCGCCGAGGCCCGGGAACAGCTCGTCACGCTGCTCGGCTCGGGCCGCCCGACCATCGAGGTCTGGGAAGCACTGGAGGCCGAGGGCCTGATCACCCGGCTCCTGCCCGACTGGGAGCGGGTGCGCTGCCGTCCGCAGCGCAACGCCGTGCACATCTGGACCGTCGACCGCCACCTCATCGAGACGGCCGTCCGCGCCTCCGAACTGGCACGCCGCGTGGGCCGCCCCGACCTCCTCCTCGTCTCCGCCCTGCTGCACGACATCGGCAAGGGCTGGCCAGGCGACCACTCCGTGGCCGGCGAGATCATCGCCCGGGACGTGGCCGCCCGCATCGGCTTCGACCGCGCCGACGTGGCGGTGCTCGCCACCCTCGTACGCCACCACCTGCTGCTCATCGACACCGCGACCCGACGCGACCTGGAGGACCCGGCGACCGTCCGCTCGGTCGCCGAGGCCGTCGGATCGCAGAGCACCCTTGAACTGCTGCACGCCCTCACCGAGGCGGACGCGCTCGCCACCGGGCCCGCGGCCTGGTCCTCCTGGCGCGGATCCCTCGTCACCGACCTGGTCAAGCGGGTCGCCGCCGTGCTCGCCGGAGACGCCCCCGAGGAGCCCGAGGCCGCCGCGCCCACGGCCGAGCAGGAGCGGCTCGCCATCGAGGCGTTCCGCACCGGCGGCCCCGTACTGGCACTGCGCGCGCAGACCGAACCGCCCACCGAGGAGGAGTCCGGCGGCGACCCCGAGCCCCTGGGCGTGGAACTGCTCATCGCCGTGCCCGATCAGCCCGGAGTGCTTCCCGCGGTCGCCGGTGTCCTCGCGATGCACCGCCTGACCGTGCGCACGGCCGAGCTGCGCGCCCTGGACCTGCCCGACGGCGTCGAGGGCTCGGTGCTGCTGCTCAACTGGCGGGTCGCCGCCGAGTACGGCTCCCTGCCGCAGGCCGCCCGGCTGCGCGCCGACCTCGTGCGCGCCCTGGACGGCTCCCTGGACATCGCGGCCCGACTCGCCGAGCGCGACGCCGCCTACCCGCGCCGACGGGGCACGATCGCGCCGCCGCCCCGGGTGACGGTCGCCTCCGCCGCCTCCCGCCACGCGACGGTCATCGAAGTCCGCGCCCACGACGCTCCCGGCCTGCTGCACCGCATCGGGCGGGCCCTGGAGGACGCGAGCGTCTGGGTGCGCAGCATGCATGTCTCCACCCTCGGAGCCAACGCCGTGGACGCCTTCTACGTGACCGGCCCCAAGGGCGCGCCCCTGCCGGCGGAGGAGGCGGTTTCGGTGGCGCGGGGGCTGGAGGAGATGCTGCGGGGATGACCTCGTGGCAGATGCTGCGGGAGTGACCTCGCGGTCCTGTCTCCGTCCATCGAACCTGGTCCCTGTCGGGTATTCACACCAGGCAGGGGACACCAACCCTTTTCGGGCAGATACCCTGGAGGGCAACCCAAACCGCCCCCGACTCCGAGGACCGACGCCACCGTGTTCGATACCCTCTCAGACCGCCTGAGCGCGACTTTCAAAAACCTCCGCGGGAAAGGCCGGCTCTCCGAGGCTGACATCGACGCCACGGCCCGCGAGATCCGTATCGCGCTCCTCGAAGCCGATGTGGCCCTGCCGGTCGTGCGGACCTTCATCAAGAACGTCAAGGAGCGCGCCCTCGGCTCCGAGGTCTCCAAGGCGCTGAACCCGGCCCAGCAGGTCCTGAAGATCGTGAACGAGGAGCTCGTCACGATCCTCGGCGGCGAGACCCGCCGCCTGCGGTTCGCCAAGAACCCGCCCACCGTGATCATGCTCGCGGGTCTTCAGGGTGCCGGTAAGACCACGCTCGCCGGAAAGCTCGGCAAGTGGCTCAAGGACCAGGGCCACTCCCCGCTGCTGGTCGCCGCCGACCTCCAGCGCCCGAACGCCGTGAACCAGCTGAGCGTCGTCGCCGAGCGCGCCGGTGTGGCCGTCTACGCCCCCGAGCCGGGCAACGGCGTCGGTGACCCGGTCAAGGTCGCCAAGGACTCCATGGAGTTCGCGAAGACCAAGGTCCACGACATCGTGATCGTGGACACCGCCGGCCGTCTCGGCATCGACCAGGAGCTGATGCAGCAGGCCGCGGACATCCGCGACGCCGTCAGCCCCGACGAGATCCTCTTCGTCGTCGACGCGATGATCGGTCAGGACGCGGTCAACACCGCCGAGGCCTTCCGTGACGGCGTCGGCTTCGACGGCGTCGTCCTGTCGAAGCTTGACGGTGACGCCCGTGGTGGTGCCGCGCTCTCCATCACCTCGGTCACCGGCAAGCCGATCATGTTCGCGTCGAACGGCGAGAAGCTCGACGACTTCGACGCCTTCCACCCGGACCGGATGGCCTCCCGCATCCTCGACCTGGGTGACCTGCTCACCCTGATCGAGCAGGCGGAGAAGACGTTCAGCCAAGAAGAGGCCGAGAAGATGGCCTCCAAGCTGGCGTCCAAGAAGGGCCAGGACTTCACCCTGGACGACTTCCTGGCCCAGATGGAGCAGGTCAGGAAGATGGGCAGCATCAGCAAGCTGCTCGGCATGCTCCCGGGCATGGGCCAGATCAAGGACCAGATCAACAACCTCGACGAGCGCGACGTCGACCGCACGGCCGCCATCATCAAGTCGATGACGCCGGGCGAGCGCCAGGAGCCGACGATCATCAACGGCTCGCGCCGTGCCCGTATCGCCAAGGGCTCGGGTGTCGAGGTCAGCGCGGTCAAGAACCTGGTCGAGCGCTTTTTCGAGGCCCGCAAGATGATGTCCCGCATGGCCCAGGGCGGCGGCATGCCCGGCATGCCCGGGATCCCGGGCATGGGTGGCGGCCCCGGCCGGGCCAAGAAGAAGCAGAAGGTGGCCAAGGGCAAGCAGCGCTCCGGCAACCCGATGAAGCGCAAGCAGCAGGAGGAAGAGGCCGCGGCCCGCCGTGAGGCCGGTGCCGAGCCGGGCGGCGCCTTCGGTCTGCCGGCCGGGCAGCAGGCTCAGGACTTCGAGCTGCCGGACGAGTTCAAGAAGTTCATGGGCTGACGGTTCGTTTCCGTACGGGGTTTTTCCGTACGGGTTCTTCCGTACGAGGTCGTTCTCGTACGGCACTGGGGGCACCCCTCGTCGGAGGGGTGCCCCCAGTGGCAATTTCTGCGCATGCTGGCGAGTATTTCGTGTCGTAACGTCCTAATATGAGCAACCCTGTGCCGCCGCGCAAGGACCCTGACCAGCCGTGGCGTACCGAGGGAACGCCACCGGACTCGACCGGTCCGCCCTCCGGGCGACGGAAGATGCCCGGCGGCTGGATCGGCCTCGTCGTCGCCGTCCTGGTCGTGTTCGTGATCGCCCTCCTGGTGCTGTCCTTCTTCAACGAGGGCACCGAGCCGACGATCTCGTACACGGAGTTCAGCAAGCAGGTCGACAACGACAACATCACCAAGATCTACTCCAAGGGCGACGCGATCCAGGGCGAGCTCAAGACGGCCCAGGCCAATCCGGACGGCGGCGGGAAGTACACCAAGTTCAAGACCCAGCGCCCGTCCTTCGCGGACGACAAGCTCTGGCAGAACCTGGAGTCACGCCACGTCACGGTGACCGCCTCACCGGTGGTCCAGCAGCGCAGCTTCCTCTCCAACCTGCTGATCTCCCTGGCCCCGATCGTGCTCCTGGTACTGCTGTGGATGTTCTTCGCCCGGCGGCTGCGGGCGGGCATCGGAGGCCCGGGCGGCATGCTCGGTCGCAAGGCGCCCCCGAAACCGGTCGAACTGCAGCCCGGCGCCCAGCGCACGACCTTCGCCGACGTGGCCGGAATCGACGAGGTCGAGGGCGAACTGAACGACGTCGTCGACTTCCTCAAGAATCCGGACGCGTACCGCAGGATGGGCGCGAAGATGCCGCGCGGTGTGCTCCTGGCGGGTGCGCCCGGCACGGGAAAGACCCTGCTCGCGCGCGCTGTGGCGGGGGAGGCGGGCGTTCCGTTCTTCTCGGCCTCGGCGTCGGAGTTCATCGAGATGATCGTGGGCGTGGGCGCGTCCCGGGTCCGGGAACTCTTCGCCGAGGCCCGAAAAGTGGCCCCTTCGATCATCTTCATCGACGAGATCGACACCATCGGGCGCTCCCGGGCCGGTGGCTCGGCGATGGGCGGCCACGACGAGCGCGAGCAGACCCTGAACCAGATCCTCACCGAGATGGACGGCTTCTCGGGCTTCGAGGGCGTCATCGTCATCGCGGCGACGAACCGTGCGGACATCCTGGACCCGGCGCTGACCCGGCCCGGCCGCTTCGACCGGATCGTCAACGTCGCGCCCCCCGACCGCCGTGGCCGTGAGGCGATCCTGCGGATCCACACCCGCAAGATCCCGCTGTCCCCGGAAGTGGACCTGGCCCAGGTGGCCCGCACGACGCCGGGCATGACCGGCGCGGATCTGGCCAACCTCGCCAATGAGGCGGCGCTGCTCGCCGTCAAGCGCAAGCAGGACGAGGTGGCGCCGCCGGACCTCTCCGAGGCGCTGGAGAAGGTGCAGCTCGGTGCGGAGCGTTCCCTGGTGATGCCCTACGAGGAGCGCCGCAGGACCGCGTACCACGAGAGCGGCCACGCCCTTCTCGGCATGCTGCAGCCGGGTGCCGACCCGGTTCGCAAGATCACCATCGTCCCGCGCGGGCGCGCGCTGGGCGTCACGCTCTCGACACCGGACACCGACCGGTACTCGTACACCGAGGAGTACCTGCGCGGTCGGATCATCGGTGCCCTGGGGGGCATGGCCGCCGAACACGTCGTCTACGGAGTCGTCACGACCGGCTCCGAGAACGACCTCGAACAGGTCACCAACGTCGTTCGCGGCATGGTCGCCCGCTGGGGCATGAGCGAACGGGTCGGCCGCCTCTCCGCCCTCCCGAACGACGCCCAGCAGGCCTACGGCCTCGCCGCCGCGCCGGCCACCCTCGACTCCATCGACCACGAGATGCGGCGCATCGTCGACGAGTGCTACGAGGAGGCGTGCCAGAAGCTCCGCGACCACCGGGACCAACTGAACGCCCTAGCGGAGGCCCTCCTCGCGAACGAGACGCTGGAGGAGGCACAGGCATACCGGATCGCGGGCGTGACACGCGTGAAGAAGGAGGAGGTGTGAGGCTCCGTTCCCCGCGCCCCTTCTTGGGGGCGCGGGGAACGGAGCAGTCTTTTGGCGGGGGTCTGGGGGCGGAGCCCCCAGGGACGGGACGGGTAGGGGCGGCGGGGGCGTGAACCCGGCGACCTCAGCCCGTGCGTGCGATCAGGTACCTGAAGACGTTCGGCATCCACACCGTGCCGTCCCCGCGCTGATAGGGATGCAGCGCCTCCGTCAGCTCCTTGCCGACCTGCACCACATCCGTCGCACCGACCGCCGCGTCGAACAGCCCGGTCGACAACAACCCCCGCACCGCGCTCTCCACGTCCGCGTACCCGAAGGGACACGCCACCCGACCTGACCCGTCCGGCCGGAGTCCGGCCCGCTGGGCCACCTCCTCCAGGTCGTCCCGGCGAGGAACCTGCCCGCACCCCTCGCCCGGCAGCACCGCGGACGTGGCACACCGCTCCGGCGGCCCCCATCCGACGAGCACCACGGCCGCCCCCCGCTCGGCGAGCGGAGTCGCCGCCGACAGCAGCTCCCCGAGTTCCTCGGCGTCCCCCGGCGCGCACCCGATCGGCTCGAACGCGGTCACCAGCGTGTACGCGGCCGCCGTCGGATCGACGAGGTCGGAGGGAGACCCCTCCACGATCCGGGCGTCGGCACGCGCGCGTGTGCCCCACCCGTCCGGCAGCAACCGTTCCCGCGCGAGCCGCACCCGTTCGGGCGAAGAGGAGTCGACGCCGGTCACCGCCGCTCCCCGGGAGGCCGCCATCAGAAGGGCCAGCCCCGTACCGCAGCGCAGACCGAGGACCCGCGTCCCGGCGCCCACTTCGAGCCGCTCGTAGACGGCTTCGTAGAGCGGCACCAGCATCCGCTCCTGGATCTCGGCCCAGTCACGCGCGCGTGCACACGGATCTACCCGGGGCGGCGCAGCCGCGTGAGGTAGGTGATGCCGCACGAGCGTAGGTGTCATCGAAAGCGCCCCAATCCGCCGAGAGTTGCCGCTGCGCCCCGTTTCCCTTGCCCCCGTGCAGTGCGCTCGCTCTTCCCCCGTATGTCAGGTAACTCCGCACTCGTCGCGCCGTCCAGGGGTTGTGACGCGCTGCTTGCGCGCTGTCCGCGCGCGGCACAAGAATTCACATGTCGGCAACGTGTGCCCGTACCATCGCGCCATGGCAAAGGCACCCGTTCTCACGCCCCAGGCGGACGACTTCCCGCGCTGGTACCAGGATCTGATCGCCAAGGCCGAGCTGGCCGACAACGGACCGGTGCGCGGCTCCATGGTCATCCGACCGTACGGGTACGGGCTGTGGGAGCGGATGCAGGCGGAGATGGACGCCCGCATCAAGGAGACGGGTACCCAGAACGCGTACTTCCCGTTGCTGATCCCGCAGTCGTACCTCACCAAGGAGGCCGACCACGTCGAGGGCTTCGCACCGGAGCTCGCGGTGGTCACGCACGGAGGCGGCAAGGAGCTCGAGGAGCCCGCGGTCGTCCGGCCCACCTCCGAGATGATCATCAACGACTACTTCTCGAAGTGGGTGCAGAGCTACCGCGACCTGCCGCTGCTGATCAACCAGTGGGCGAACGTGGTCCGTTGGGAGCTGCGGCCCCGCCTCTTCCTGCGTACGTCCGAGTTCCTCTGGCAGGAGGGCCACACCGCGCACGCCACATACGAGGACGCCCGCGACTTCGCCGCGCACATCCACCGTCAGGTGTACGAGGACTTCATGCTGAACGTCCTCGGCATGGATGTCGTCCCCGGCCGCAAGACCGCCAAGGAGCGCTTCGCGGGTGCCATCAACACCCTCACGCTCGAAGGCATGATGGGCGACGGCAAGGCGCTCCAGATGGCCACCAGCCACGAGCTGGGCCAGAACTTCGCCAAGGCCTTCAACACCCAGTACCTGTCGAAGGAAGGCAAGCAGGAGCTGGTCTGGCAGACCTCCTGGGGCTCGACGACCCGCATGATCGGCGCCCTGGTGATGATGCACGGCGACGACAACGGACTGCGCGTCCCGCCGCGGCTCGCCCAGATCCAGGCCGTCGTCCTCGCGATCAAGGGCGACGAGGCGGTTCTGGCCAAGGTCCGCGAAATCGGCGACCGGTTGAAGGCGGCGGGTGTACGCGTCCACGTGGACGACCGCACCGACGTCCCGTTCGGGCGGCGCGCCGTCGACTGGGAGCTCAAGGGAGTCCCCGTCCGCGTCGAGGTCGGTCCCCGTGACCTGGAGAACGGCACCGCGATGCTGGCCCGCCGTATCCCCGGCGGCAAGGAACCGGTCGCCATCGACGCTCTGGTGGAACTGCTCCCCACCGTCCTCGAAGAGGACCAGGCGCTGCTTCTGAAGCAGTCGCGTGAGCGCAGGGAGTCCCGCACCGCGGAGGTGTCGACGATCCAGGAGGCCGTCGAGACGGCCGCCGCCGGCGGCTGGGCGCGCATTCCGTGGGCCGACCTCGGAGAAGAGGGCGAGGCCGAGCTCGCCGAGCACTCCGTGACCGTACGGTGTCTGGTCGCCGAGGACGGGTCGGTGCCCGACGCCGACGACGCACCGGGTAACGTCGCGGTCGTCGCGCGCGCTTACTGAGTAGGCCCGCAGGGAGGCCGAAACGCCTCTTGCGCATCTGATGACCACAGGGGCCCCGGCGTGCGGACACCGTCTACGCGCCGGGGCGTACGCGTTACTACGTACCGGCTTGTTGTGAGCTGTGAGGCTTCTCCGCAGATCAGCGCACCCGCCCTCGTCCGGACGCATCAGCACCAACTGACGGGTACGTGCAAATTATTTGGGATGGCCCGGAATAGGAACACAGAGGCCCCCCGGCTCGTTGTCATTACGTGAGCACGACACCACCTGTTCTCGCCGCAGAGCTGGCAGGGGCGTGGGCCGACATTCAGCGGCACCACCCCGAACTGCCCGATCTTGCCGCGCCAGAGTCCCTGATCGGAGAGTCGTCGTCCGCCTGCGGGCACGAACTCTCCTTCGAACGACTGCTGCATGAGGCAGTCCATGGCATCGCCGCCGCCCGCGGAGTCCGCGACACTTCGCGCGCCGGCCGGTACCACAACCGCAGATTCCTCGCCATCGCCGAAGAGCTGGGCCTCGACCACCCGGAGGAGCCGCACCCCAGCAGTGGCTTCTCCCTGGTCACGCTCAACCCCGAGGCGAAGCGGCGCTACCGCCCGACGATCGAGCGACTGCAACGCGCCCTCAAGGCACACACCGCCGCGACCGCCGCGGACACGGCCCGCTCGTTCCGGGGCCCGGCCGCCCGGCACGGCTCCTCCGGGGGAGGTGTCCGCGTCAAGGCGGTGTGCGACTGCGGCCGCAACGTACGGGTGGTTCCGTCCGTACTGGCGCAGGCGCCGATCGTGTGCGGAGGATGCGGGAAGCCGTTCCGCATCCCCGAGGTCGTGGGCGCCGCGGCGAGCTGAGCGGACGGCTGCTCGTGGCAGCCGTACTCAGTCGGAGTCAGCCCCGCGCGGCGGCACCCGGTCCGAGCCGGGCGCGCTGCCGACCTCGGTGGTGACCCCCGGTGCCGGGGGTCACCGCGCGCTGCCCCGTGAAGGCGACCCGCCAGGGTGTGGCACAATGGCTAGCTGTACTCGACAGCCGCACAGGACCCCTCTCTCCTCCGGCTGACGCGTCCATCGGGCACTCGGGTACCGCAACCCCACGCGGCCATCTCGCCGTGCCCAACCACGTCAAGACCAGGAGACACCACTTCCGTGGCAGTCAAGATCAAGCTGAAGCGTCTGGGCAAGATCCGTTCGCCTCACTACCGCATCGTCGTCGCCGACTCCCGTACCCGCCGTGATGGTCGGGCCATCGAGGAGATCGGTCTGTACCACCCGGTGCAGAACCCCTCGCGCATCGAGGTCGACACGGACCGCGCGCAGTACTGGCTGAGTGTCGGCGCGCAGCCGACCGAGCCCGTCCTCGCCATCCTGAAGCTCACCGGTGACTGGCAGAAGTTCAAGGGCCTGCCGGCCCCGGCTCCGCTGCTCGTCGCCGAGCCGAAGGCGTCGCGCCCCCTGTTCGACGCCTTGGGCGGCGACGACGAGGGCAAGGGTGAGGCCATCACCCAGAAGAAGAAGGCTGAGAAGAAGGACGAGGCCCCGGCCGCGTCCTCTTCGTCTGAGTCGACCGAGGCCTGAGCATGCTCGAGGAGGCTCTCGAGCACCTCGTGAAGGGCATTGTCGACAACCCCGACGATGTGCAGGTCGCCTCGCGCGACCTGCGCCGTGGGCGCGTTCTCGAGGTCCGGGTACACCCCGACGACCTCGGCAAGGTGATCGGCCGCAACGGCCGTACCGCCCGCGCTCTGCGGACCGTCGTGGGTGCCATCGGCGGCCGAGGCGTCCGCGTCGACCTCGTCGACGTGGACCACGTCCGCTGACGTAACAGGCAGCACCGGCTCGGGCCGGGGAGGGCTTTCGAGCCGTCCCCGGCCCGTAGTCGTCCCCGAACCCATGCCGTAGGCACATCGACAGGAGATCAAGCACAGTGCAGCTGGTAGTCGCTCGCGTCGGCCGTGCCCACGGCATCAAGGGCGAGGTCACCGTGGAGGTCCGTACGGACGAGCCGGAACTCAGGCTCGGGCCCGGCGCCGTCCTGCTCACCGATCCGGCCTCCGCCGGACCGCTGACCATCGAGACCGGTCGGGTGCACAGCGGCCGTCTGCTGCTGCGCTTCGCGGGCGTACGCGACCGGAACGCCGCCGAGGCGCTGCGCAACACCCTCCTGATCGCCGAGGTGGACCCGGACCAGCAGCCCGAGGACCCGGACGAGTACTACGACCACCAGCTGATGGACCTGGACGTGGTCACCAAGGACGGGATGGAGGTCGGACGGATCACGGAGATCTCCCATCTGCCCTCGCAGGACCTGTTCGTGGTCGAGCGGCCCGACGGGACCGAGGTCTTGATCCCCTTCGTCGAGGAGATCGTCACCGAGATCGACCTGGAGGAGCAGCGGGCCGTCATCGATCCGCCGCCGGGTCTGATCGACGACCAGGCGGAAATCGACTCCTCCAGGGACACGGAAAACGCCTCCGCCAAGGACGACGAAGACTCCTCGGGGGCCGACGCCTGATGCGGCTCGACGTCGTCACGATCTTCCCCGAGTACCTGGAACCCCTCAACGTCTCGCTCGTCGGCAAGGCACGCGCGCGCGGGCAGCTGAATGTGCACGTGCACGACCTTCGGGAATGGACGTACGACCGCCACAACACGGTCGACGACACCCCGTACGGCGGCGGCCCCGGCATGGTCATGAAGACCGAGCCCTGGGGTGACGCCCTGGACTCCGTCCTGGCCGACGGCTACGAGACCGGCTCCCACGGGCCCGTCCTCGTCGTGCCCACGCCGAGCGGACGCCCGTTCACCCAGGAACTCGCCGTCGAACTCTCCGAGCGCCCCTGGCTGGTCTTCACGCCCGCCCGCTACGAGGGCATCGACCGCAGGGTCATCGACGAATACGCGACCCGGATGCCCGTCTACGAGGTGTCCATCGGCGACTACGTACTCGCCGGCGGAGAGGCGGCCGTACTCGTCGTCACGGAGGCCGTGGCACGGCTGCTGCCGGGTGTTCTCGGCAACGCCGAGTCCCACCGGGACGACTCGTTCGCCCCCGGCGCCATGGCCAACCTCCTGGAGGGGCCCGTCTACACCAAGCCCCCGGCGTGGCGCGGCCGCGAGATCCCCGACGTGCTGGTCAGCGGTCACCACGGGAAGATCGCCCGCTGGCGCCGCGACGAGGCCCTGCGCCGTACGGCGGCGAACAGGCCCGACCTCATCGAGCGCTGCGACCCTTCCGTCTTCGACAAGAAGGACCGCGAAATGCTCTCGATCCTGGGCTGGCAGTCGGAACCCGACGGTCGATTTTGGCGCAGACCAGAGGCCGTGGAAGAATAGGCCGCTGTTGTCTGCGTAGACCGGGCGCCCCTGCCACAGGGGGACACGACGCCCGTCCCGACGCGGCAGCACCCTCTTGGAAAACTAGCTCCCGGTGATGACCTGTGGCATCAGCGAAGAAAGCAGACGAAAATGTCTCACCTGCTCGACTCCGTCGACAGCGCGTCGCTGCGCAGCGACATCCCGGCCTTCCGCCCGGGTGACACCGTCAACGTCCACGTCCGCGTCATCGAGGGCAACCGCTCCCGTGTGCAGCAGTTCAAGGGCGTAGTCATCCGCCGCCAGGGCGCCGGTGTCCGCGAGACCTTCACGGTCCGCAAGGTCTCCTTCTCGGTCGGCGTCGAGCGTACCTTCCCGGTGCACACCCCGATCGTCGAGAAGATCGAGCTCGTCACCCGTGGTGACGTGCGTCGCGCGAAGCTGTACTACCTGCGTGACCTGCGCGGCAAGGCCGCGAAGATCAAGGAGAAGCGCGACAACTGAGCTCGCGAAGGGGTTCACATGGACGCCGGATAACATCTGGCTCCGATGGACACCGAAGCACAGCACACGGAGCGCGACCGCTCCTCCCGCCCCACTGAGTCCGAGGTCATCTCGGACGCCGAGGGGCCGGAGGGACGGTCGCGTTTCGCGTTGGTGGCCCGGGCCGCTGACTGGCTCCCAGGTGGGCGGATCACTCTGACCGTGCTGGTCTGTCTGCTGTTCCTGGTGCTGTTCAGCAACTTCGTGATGCAGCCGTTCGAGATTCCCAGCAGCTCGATGGAGCGCGGATTGAGGATCGGAGACCGCGTTCTCGTAAATAAGTTGGCGTACCGTTTCGGTGCTGAGCCGCGGCGGGGCGATGTCGTCGTGTTCGACGGCACTGAGTATTTCGGGAACGCCGACTACGTCAAACGCGTCGTGGGCGTGGGGGGAGACCACGTGGTCTGCTGCGACAAGGAGGGGAGGCTCGAGGTGAACGGCCGGTCGGTCGACGAGTCGACGTTTCTGTACCCGGGGGACAGCCCGTCCGACGTCTCCTTCGACGTCGTGGTGCCCACCGGCAGCCTGTTTCTCCTCGGTGACCACCGCAGCGACTCGAGCGACTCCCGCGACCACCTGGGGTCTCCCGGCGGCGGCATGATCCCCGTCGGTGATGTGATCGGCAGAGCCGACTGGATCGCCTGGCCCGCGGGCCACTGGACCCGGCTGCAACGTGCCGCCGCCTACGCGCGTGTGCCCACCGCGGACGGTGCCCATGGGTAACCGTGGCAGGCCACGTGGGGTCTCCGACCACGCCGCCGACAACCTGCTGCCCACCGGTACCCGGCGCGCCGCCGGCGGCGCCGTCCGGCCCGGCCGTGCCGAGCGCCGCAAGCTCCAGCGCAAGGTCAAGCGGCGCCGACGGCGCTCCGCCATCAAGGAGATACCCCTCCTCGTGGGCGTCGCGGTACTCATAGCCCTGGTCCTCAAGACCTTCCTCGTCCAGGCCTTCGTGATCCCGTCGGGCTCCATGGAGAACACGATCCAGATCGGCGACCGTGTGCTCGTCGACAAGTTCACGCCATGGTTCGGCTCCAAGCCCCAGCGCGGCGACGTCGTCGTCTTCAAGGACCCCGGCAACTGGCTGGCCGGGGAGAAGACCACCAAGAAGAACGACCCCGTCGTCGTCAAGCAGGTCAAAGAGGGCCTGACGGCCATCGGTCTGCTGCCCTCCGACAACGACAAGGACCTCATCAAGCGGGTCGTCGCGGTCGGCGGCGACACCGTCAAGTGCTGCGACACCCAAGGGCGCGTGACCGTCAACGGCATGCCGCTCAACGAGCCGTACATCCAAGCAGGGAACAAGCCGTCGGACTTCCCCTTCGAAGAGACCGTGCCCAAGGGCCGTCTCTGGGTGATGGGCGACCATCGAGCCAACTCCGCCGACTCCCGCTACCACCGCACCGAGAAATACGGCGGTACCGTCTCCGAGAGTTCGGTCGTCGGCAGAGCCATGGTCATCGCCTGGCCCTTCGGGCACTGGACCCGTCTGAAGGAACCGGACACGTTCGCGTCCGTACCGAGCGGGTCGGCAACCGCTCTCGGCGCGTCGCATAGGGTGGCGTCCGCGGATCTCAATCGATTGATCCCGCTCCCGAGCCCTGCGGAACTCCCGCTCGTTATGGGAGTGGTGGGCCTGCGCCGGATCCGGCGCAGGCGGCGGCACGGAGTGAGGAGTGGATGTGGGGGATTTGGCGGTCGGCGCACGATCCGGACACGATGGCCCCGAGGAGCAGCCGGAGCGACCCGACGGATCGGCCACCCCGGCCACGAACGACGTCACTGGTTCCGGGAGTGACTTCGGGGACGGTGGCGCCGGTACGAAGGAGCAGGGCGAGCAGGAGCCGAAGCCCAAGAAGCCGCGTTCCTTCTGGAAGGAGCTTCCGCTCCTCATCGGTATCGCGCTCGTTCTCGCGCTGCTGATCAAGACCTTCCTGGTCCAGGCGTTCTCGATTCCCTCGGACTCGATGCAGAACACCCTTCAGCAGGGCGACCGGGTCCTGGTCGACAAGCTCACCCCGTGGTTCGGTTCGGAGCCCTCGCGCGGCGAGGTCGTCGTCTTCCACGACCCCGACAACTGGCTGGCGGGCGAGCCCACGCCCAACCCGAACGCCGCGCAGACGTTCCTCAGCAAGATCGGCCTGATGCCGTCCGCCAACGAGAAGGACCTCATCAAGCGGGTCATCGGCGTCGCCGGTGACACGATCGAGTGCAAGGGCACCGGCCCGCTGACGGTCAACGGCAAGGCACTGAACGAGGACTCGTACGTCTACGCCGGGAACACCCCGTGCAGCGTCGACGACCAGGGCGGCCAGTTCAAGGTAACGGTACCCAAAGGCAAAATCTGGGTCATGGGTGACCACCGGCAGAACTCGCTGGACTCGCGCTATCACCAGCAGGACGATCACCAGGGCTTCGTGCCGGTGGGCAATGTCGTCGGCCGCGCCATCGTGATCGCCTGGCCGCCCACCCGCTGGGACACACTGCCGATCCCCGACACCTTCGACCAGAACCTCAGCGCCGCCGCTCCGGGCGCGCTCGGGCTGGCCGGCGCGGTGCCGCTGGTGCTGTGGCGCAGGCGTCGCCTTACCGCGGGAAACCCGAGGGTTTCTGGTCGGGGTACCGCCGGGTAGGGTGCCGTCCCAGATCGCCGATCTTCCGCGGCCCGCAGGTGGGGCCGCGGGATCGATTCTCCGAGTTGGGGGAGCACTGGGATGAGCAGGACGTCAGGTCGTACGGACGAGGGCCGCGGGCGGCTCGGCAGCGTGCTGTCGGGGTTGGCCGTGGCCCTCGGCTGTGTGCTCTTTCTCGGCGGCTTCGCCTGGGGTGCGATCGAATACCAGCCGTACACCGTGCCGACCGAGTCGATGGTGCCGACCATCAAGGCGGGCGATCGCATTCTGGCCCAGCGGATCGACGGCGGTGACGTCAAGCGCGGCGATGTCATCGTCTTCAAGCAGAAGAGCTGGGGCGACATGCTCCTCGTCAAGCGGGTCGTCGCGGTCGGTGGTGACACGGTCGCCTGTTGCACGAACGGCAAGCTGACCGTCAACGGCAAGCAGATCGACGAGCCGTATCTCGCCAAGGGCCAGGCCGCGGAGTCGACCCAGATCCCGAACGTCGAGGTACCCAAGGACCGGCTCTTCCTGCTCGGCGACGAGCGCAGCGGCTCACTGGACTCCACGGCCCACCTCACCGAGGCCTTCAACGGCACCGTCGCGCGCAGCGCGGTGAAGGGCCGGGTGGATGCCATCGCCTGGCCGATGGACGGCATGCTGGCGCGCCCCACGGGCTTCGAGACACTGGGCGGGATCTCCTCGCCCGGGCCGCTGCGGCTGGTCCTGACCGCCATCGTGGTCGGCGCGGTGCTGGTGCTGGGCGGGGCGGCGTACGGGCCGATCGCCACGAGGCTGAGCCGGCGCGGCCGGACGCGTACGGAGCTCGCCGGTGCCGCCTGAGGCGTCGTACGGGGGTTCGGTCGAGGACACCGACGGCGGCGGGCCCCGGAAGGTGGCCCGGGTCGTGCTGCTCGACGAGCAGGACCGCATTCTGCTGCTGCACGGTCACGAGCCGGACGATCCGGCGGACGACTGGTGGTTCACACCCGGCGGGGGCCTCGAGGGCGACGAGACGCGCGAGGAGGCCGCGCTGCGGGAACTCGTGGAGGAGACCGGCATCACCGAGGTCGAGCTGGGCCCGGTGCTGTGGCAGCGGAGCTGCTCGTTCCCGTTCGCGGGGCGACGCTGGGACCAGGACGAGTGGTACTTCCTGGCCCGTACGAGCCAGAAGGGAACCGTCGCCGCCGGGCTGACGGAGCTGGAACGGCGCAGTGTCGCCGGAGCACGCTGGTGGACGTGCCGGGAACTGACCGAGGCACATGAGACGGTGTATCCGACCAGACTCGCCGGGCTGCTGCGCAGGCTGCTCGACGAGGGTCCTCCGGCCAGGCCCGAGATCCTCGACACCGAAATCGTCTAGAGGCTCGCGGGGCTGGCGCACAATAGGGGGACGCACGGCTGAAGGGGAACATGCCATGAGCGCCGAGGACCTCGAGAAGTACGAGACCGAGATGGAGCTGAAGCTCTATCGGGAGTACCGCGACGTCGTCGGTCTGTTCAAATATGTGATCGAGACCGAACGGCGCTTCTACCTCACCAACGACTACGAGATGCAGGTGCACTCGGTCCAGGGCGAGGTGTTCTTCGAGGTGTCCATGGCGGACGCCTGGGTGTGGGACATGTACCGACCCGCTCGTTTCGTGAAGCAGGTGCGGGTCCTCACGTTCAAGGACGTGAATATCGAGGAGCTGAACAAGAGCGATCTGGAACTGCCGGGCGGTTGATGACGGGCGGACGATGACTGGCGGACGATAACGGGCCAAGAACCCTCGTGCGGGTGAGGGAGTTGTCCACAGTCTGCCGTTGGTCCACCAAGATCCAATAGCCGGTCGAAGTGGCCTCAGTGTTGGCGCCGGAGGTGGTGCCGACATGAACACACCCGAGGCACGCAACGCACTGGGCAAGTACGGCGAGGATCTGGCCGCACGGCGGCTGACCGAGACCGGGATGACGGTCCTGGCGCGCAACTGGCGCGGCGGCAGGACCGGCGAGATCGACATCGTGGCCCGGGACGGGGACGCGCTCGTCGTCTGCGAGGTCAAGACGCGCAAGGCGGGGGCCTTCGAGCACCCGATGGCGGCCGTCACGCCGGCCAAGGCACAGCGCCTGCGCGGCTTGGCCGAACGCTGGCTCCAGGAACACGGCGGGGCACCACCTGGCGGCGTCCGCATCGATCTGATCGGCGTCGTCCTCCCCGATCGCGGCGCCCCCGTGGTCGAGCACGCGCGGGGGGTGGCCTGATGGGATTCGCGCGTACCTGTGCGGTGGCCCTCGTGGGCGTCGAGGGCGTGGTCGTCGAGGTCCAGGCGGACCTGGAGCCGGGCGTCGCGGCCTTCACCCTGGTCGGCCTGCCCGACAAGAGCCTGACCGAGAGCAAGGACCGGGTCCGGGCGGCAGTGGTGAACTCCGGCTCGGCGTGGCCCCAGAAGAAGCTTACGGTCGGCCTGAGCCCGGCATCCGTACCCAAGGGCGGCAGCGGTTTCGACCTGGCCGTCGCCTGCGCGGTGCTGGGAGCCGCCGAGCGCATCGATCCCCGGGTGCTCTCCGACATCGTGATGATCGGCGAGCTGGGCCTCGACGGACGGGTACGGCCGGTGCGGGGCGTGCTGCCGGCGGTCCTGGCCGCAGCGGACGCCGGGTACGAGCAGGTGGTGGTGCCCGAGTGCGCGGCGGCCGAGGCCTCGCTCGTACCGGGGATCTCGGTGCTCGGGGTGCGCAGTCTGCGCCAGCTGATCGCGGTGCTCACGGACGAGCCGGTGCCCGAGGAGGATCGGGACGAGCAGGGGCGACCGGATCCGCTGATGGCGGGACTGCGGATGCCGGGCACGGGCGCCGCCACCGGCATGCACAGCATGGGCGCGGCCCAGCACGACCACGGTCACGACCTCGCCGACGTCGTGGGCCAGCACGCGGCACGGACCGCCGTGGAGGTCGCGGCGGCGGGCGGCCACCACCTGTTCCTGGAAGGTCCCCCGGGAGCGGGCAAGACGATGCTCGCCGAGCGGCTGCCGGCCATCCTGCCGCGGCTCACCAAGGGCGAATCCCTGGAGGTCACCGCCGTCCACTCGGTCGCCGGCCTGCTGCCACCGGGCAAACCCCTGGTCGACATCGCTCCCTACTGCGCCCCGCACCACTCGGCGACCATGCAGGCCCTCGTCGGCGGCGGCCAGGGGATCGCGCGGCCGGGCGCGGTGTCCCTGGCTCACCGCGGGGTGCTCTTTCTGGACGAAACGCCAGAATTCGGCAGCCAGGCTCTCGACGCGCTGCGCCAGCCCCTGGAGGCGGGGCACGTGGTGATCGCGCGCAGTGCGGGGGTGGTGAGGTTTCCGGCGCGGTTCCTGATGGTGCTGGCGGCGAACCCCTGCCCCTGCGGCCGTTTCTCGCAGCGGGACGACCTGTGCGAGTGCCCGCCCTCCATGATCCGCCGCTACCAGGCCAGGCTCTCCGGGCCACTGCTCGACCGCGTCGACCTGCGGGTCGAGGTGGACCGTGTCACCCGGTCCCAGCTGACCGAGCGCGGTGCGCGGGGCGAATCCACCGAGACGGTCGCCGACCGGGTGCGGGCGGCCAGGGAGCGGGCCGCCGCGCGGCTGGCGGACACCCCCTGGCGGACGAACAGCGAAGTGCCGGGCCGGGAGCTGCGCAGCCGCTGGTACGCGTCCCTGGGCGCGATGGACGAGGCGGAGCGGAGCCTTGAGCGAGGTGCCCTGACCGCCCGCGGCCTCGACCGGGTGCTGCGTGTCGCCTGGACCGTCGCGGACCTGGTGGGACACGACCGACCCGGCGCGACGGACGTCGCCCTCGCCCTGCAATTGCGCACCGGGGTCCCCCGTGGGGTGCCGATGGCGATCGGCGCGCTGTCGTGAGCCAGGAGGACGAGAGGCTCCGGCGGGCCTTCCTCGCGCGGGTGATCGAACCGGGCGACGAGGTCTGCGGGCGCTGGCTGCGGGCGGTCGGTGCCGCGGAGGCGGTCCGGCGGCTCGTCGCCGGCGGCGAGCCGCCACGGGGAGTGACGGACAAGCGCTGGGCGGGACTGCGGGCCCGGGCGGAGCGGGCGGATCCGGAGCGGGACCTCGCGGTGGCGCGGGAGGCCGGGACCCGGTTCGTGTGCCCCGGGGACCCCGAGTGGCCGGCGCAACTCGACGACCTCGGCGACACGCGTCCCACCGGTCTGTGGGTGCGGGGGCGGCCCAGCCTGCGGATATGGGCGCTGCGCTCGGTCGCCGTGGTCGGAGCCCGGGCCTGTACCGAGTACGGCGCCCATATGGCGGCCACGCTCGGTGCCGGGCTCGCCGAGCGGGGCTGGGTGGTGGTGTCGGGCGGTGCCGGCGTTCTTTGTCCAGTGACCGTTGTTGCTGAAGTTCGTTGTTACTCGTGTGGTGGAGTTAAGCGCACGGTGTTGGCAGTTGCACCGGTACGTGCCCAGCCGTACGGCGGAGGCAGTGGTCGAGTTGCTCGGGGAAGTCCTGCCGGGCCGCACGGTTGGTACGAGGCTCGATGGCGTACGCGACGGGCAGCGGTTTGTCCTTGGGCCTGACGGCCGGCCGGATCTGCGGGTGAACTACTGCTTGGGGTCGCCGAAGTGGCGGCGGCTGGCATGGCGCACGCAGCGCGACTACGCGTACTCGCTCATGGTGTGGCTGAACTACCTGCTCACGATCGGTGTGAACTGGTGGGAAGCGGACGACGAGGTGGCCTCGGATTTCCTGTTCTGGCGCGTCACGGACCCGGAGAACGAGGGCTCAGTGGAGACCGGGACGTTCGCTAGGGATCTCGCCGGGCTGAAGAAGTTCTACTCGCTGGCTGCGCGCTTCGGGATCGCTGGTCCGTTCGCGGACATGGACCCGCCGCGCATTGTCCGGCGCGCGGACGTCAAGTGGTTGGACCCTGGCGGATACGTCCGTTGGGCGGATCTGGGCATCCGCGGTTTTGATCTCCATGGTCGGCCGGATCCATGGTGGAAGGGCCGCAACGACCAGCGCGACCGCGCATTCTGCGACGGCCTCTACAGCAATGGCCTGCGGGTTTCGGAGTGGGCCAGCGTGGTGCTGCCCGAACTGCCTGCCCACGACCGGCGGCGGGGATTCTTCACCTGCGAGCTCGCCGAAGCCTGCGCGAAGGGCAGCTACGGCCACAAATACTGGATGTCCAGGTCGGCCCTGCGCGGGGTGCTGGCCTACGTTGAAGGCGCTAGGGCGGCGGCAGTCCGACGGGCTCAGGCGGCTGGCCGCTACGAGCGGATCGCTGGTCTGCGCATCGTGCTGGCTATGCACGGGATGCACGCGGTGACCATGTCCCCGCCTGGCGGCGGTTCACGGAAGGAGGAGTGGAATGACGTCGGGCCGCAGACCCGGATGCGGCTGTTCCGCGAGACCGCTCAGGGCCTAGAGCCGGTGGCTTTGTGGTTGAACGAGGACGGCCTGCCGCGGGACACCGGCGGCTGGGAGCACACCTTCGAGGTCGCGAACGAGCGGGTTGCCTCGCTCGGGCTGGAGAACTTCAGCTGCACTGCCCACATGCTGCGGCACAGCTTCGCGCTGAGGTGGTACGCAGTCGGCAAGCTGATCAAGTACACCAAGCTGGGGCATCTGACGGACGACGAACAGCGCGACTTCCGTGAGGAGGTCGGCGACACCTGGCACCTGGTCCAGACGATGCTCGGGCACCGCAGCGTCGAGACGACCAAGAGTGTCTATTTGGAGCCCTTCCGGACTCTAGAGGTGGAAGCGCTGCTGTCGCACGTCGACGGCTTCCCAGTCGCCACGTTCATGGCCGACGTGTTCGCCGAGCACCCCTGGGTTCGCACCGACCCGTTGGCGGTGACCGGGTGAGCCGGGGGCGCCCGGCGACGCTGCCTTCTGGGGCCAGGACCCGGCACGGGTTGATGACGTCCGAGGATGGCCGCCGGATCGTCCGGTGTTACAGCCAGGGCGGCGAGGAGCGCGTTGATCTGGACGTGTCGGTGCTGAACTTGTCCGAAGATCTGCGCGCGTCTCTGGTTGCGGCTCTGGTCGCCCGCACCACGCCTGGCAAGGGGCTTACGTCGATTGAGTCGATGAAGAAGGCCTACCGGACACTGGTGAATTTCACCCGCTACCTCACGGGCCTGGAGGTGGTTCCGCAGAGCGCGTTCGAGCTGGCCCCGGAGCACTTTGAAGGGTTCTACGAGCACCGTAGGGCCGAGGGCATCATGACTGCCTCGCATGAACTGGCCGACCTGCGGCTGGTGTTGATCAAGGCGAAGGGTCTCAGCGACGCGATGGCGGGCCAGCTCGCCGCCGTTTTGCCGTCCCGCCCCCAGGGCGGCCCCACGCACAGCTACAGCCGCACAGAGCTGAAGAGGATCGCGCAGGCCGCGCGGACGATGTTACGCACGGCGGAGAAACGCATCCGCTCCAACCGTGAGTTGCTGGAGCAGTTCCGGGCCGGGGAACTCGATGTCAGCCGCAATACGGATCTGCGGCGCCGCCTGCAGATCCTCGACCACCTGGACCGTGTCGGAGACATTCCCCGCAGGACGCGCAACGTCGCCAGGAAGTACCAGAACGCCCCCGAGAACTGGGTGGCAAGTAGGGGCAAGGTCAAGGAGATCGTCGGATGGCTCTACCTGACGCCGGAGGAGATCGCGGCCGCGGCGGTGCTGTTCGGCGTGATGACCGGGCAGAACCCAGAGCCGATCGTGAAGATGACCGCGGCTCACCACCGGGCAGACGGCGGCGTCGGCCCCGGCACGGCCATCGTCGGCCTGCGCAAACCGCGTCGTCAGAGCCGGGCCTACATGGATCTGGCGTTGTCGGAGGTCCCGGACTGGATCAGTATTCCGGACCAGCCCGATCAGATGTCGACCCGGGACATCCTGCACACACCCTTCGGCCTCTACGCCCTGGTCTGCGAACTGACCGTCCGGGCCCGGCAGTTTGCCGGCAGCAACCGACTCCTGGTCACCTACATGGCTAGCGGCGGCGGCCCGTGGACCGCGAAGGGCAGGGGGTGGCGTCCCATGCCGACGGATGGAGCCTTCATCAGCAGGCTGGGCCGGGACTGGAATCTCCCCTCGGACAAGGTGGATAGGGAGGGCAATTCACTCCCGATGCGTCCGCTGCGGCTGGAGACGCTGCGGATGACCTACATCGAACTGCACCAGAAGCCCGTCGCCCACACCCGGCAGACAGCTACCCGCTATCTGGTCCGCAACCGAGGCAACATCAACGAATACCGGATGGTCGTCGCTCAGGCGCTGACCACCGAGGTCGCCAAGGCACGGGCCCGCTCGAAGATCATCATGATGACGGCTGAGCAGGTGGCTCATGCCCACGAGAACGTCGATGAGGTCGCCGCCGAGATGGGCCTGAAGGCAACCGTGCTCAAGCGGATGATCGCGGGAGAACTCGACACGGTGCTCGGGGCCTGCACCGACAACAACAATGGCTCCTACAACCAGGGGGAGCCCTGCCGGGCCTCGTTCCTGCTCTGCCTGGGCTGCGAATGCGCCAGAGCCCTGCCCCGGCATCTTCCACTGCAGGTCGTCGTCCACGACAGGCTCGCCAAGCAGCGCGATCAGATGGGCCCCTTGCCGTGGGCCGAACGCTTCGCCGGCCCGCACGCCCAGCTGGCCGACCTTCTCGACCAGGCCGACGAGTCGGCTGTTGAGGACGCCCGCAAGGCCGCTGGGCCGGACGAACACAAACTCGCGGACCGCCTACTGAACAGGGAGCTCGACATCCGATGACCTCACCCGCCCCGATTCTTCTCGGCGAGCCGGACACACGCCCCGACGGGCTCCCGGACGGCACCGTCTGGCCGGGCCCGGACACGCTCGTACTGATGAACCGGCAGATCCGGAGCGACACCGACCCGGCCCGGCTGTCACGCTTTGCGGACGACCGCTGGGACCTCAACCCCGGGATCTTCGAGGGCCATGCACGGTCGCAGACCCTGAACTTCGAGATTATCCGTGAGCCGCTGAGGCTGGCCACGAAGTTCTACATCTGGCAACTCATCAACCATCCCAAGGCCCGCAGCCTGCGACGCTCGGCGACGAACCGCATAGCCTTGCACACGGTCGAAGTCCTCTTCTACGGCTCTCTACAGCACGTCCTGAAGTGGTTCGTCAGCCAGGGCATCACCGAGTTCCGCCAGATCACGAACGAAATGCTCTGGGACTACCTGGACGCACTCGACGAGGGCGGCGTCGCCATCCACAAGCGCTATCGCCGCATCACCGAAGTCAGACGGCTGTGGATCCACCGCAACCTTCTGCCGTTCTACCTGCGGCTTCCTGAGGCGCCGCCCTGGGACGGCGAAGACACCAAGGACCTGCTCGAAAGAACCCGCGGCGACCGTGAGAACCGCACGAAGCGGATCAGCGAGCAGACGATGCAGCCCCTGCTGCGGTGGGCCATCCGATTCCTGGAGGACTTCAGCAAGGACATCCTGGCCGCCTGGGATGAGTACAGGATGCTGCAGTCCCGGCGTCCGGAACACCACCGGGGCCAGCGCCGCGGGCGGAAATCCGGAGAGCTGCAGGCCGATATCAAGGCGTTTCTCGACGGGCTCCGCCGCAGAGGCGAGGGGCTGCCGGGCAGTCGGCGCGACGACGGCACGCTGGGGCTGGCCTGGCGCCATATTGCGTCGCTCCTGGACTGCTCGGCCTCAATCGAGAACACCGGGTCCGGCCGTCTGATCTTGGAGTCCGGCCTGCCCATCGCTGATGACTGCTACCTCGACACCCCGGTCACTGCGGACCTGGATGGGCAGCCCTGGCACCCGCGGATCCCGTTCGGCGAGGCCCCGCGGCTTGCCCGACTGCTGAGCACAGCCTGCTTCATCATCGTCGCCTACCTCTCGGGCGCTCGCGTCGGCGAAGTCCTCAACCTGCGGCGTGGATGCGTCAGCCACGACAAGGACCTGGGGGTGTGGTTGATGGAGGGGCTCTACTTCAAAGGCGCCGAGGACCAAGAAGGCAACAAGATCCCTGAAGGCGCCGTTCGTGAAGACCCCTGGGTGATCATTGAGATCGCCGCGAAGGCCGTCGCCATGCTGGAGCAGCTGCACGACAGCTACCTGCTCATTCCGAACCGCCTCATGCCGATCAACACGACGCCCGGCATGGAGACGAAACGCCGTGGTGAGGCTCGTGCTGACCGGATGATCGCCGACGACATCACCAAATTCATTGCCTGGGCCAATGAGCGATGCCGGCAGCTGGGTCGCAAGGATTACATCCCCGCCGATGCTGCCGGGCCCGTCGCACCCAGCCGCTTCCGACGCACGCTGGCTTGGTTCATCAGGCGCAAGCCGCGCGGACTGATCGCCGCCTCCATCCAATACGGACATGCCTACACTCAGATGCTCCAAGGGTACGCGGGCTCCTACGAGGCCGGATTCCTGGACGATTACGCATTTGAGGACTGGCTCTTCCGTCTGGAGGGCATCGCCGAGGACGAACGCCGGCTCCTCGCAGGCGAGCACGTCAGCGGACCCGCCGCCGACTCTTACCGCTACCGAGTCCAAGCGGCAAGTCGTGAGTTTGCCGGCCGTGTCCTGAACAGCGAGCGCCATGCCCGCGACATGCTAGGAAACCCTCTCCTGCAGATCCACCACGGTGAAGGCATGACCTGCGTTCTCAACCCCGCTATTGCGGCCTGCCAGCTCAGAGGCTCGGCGGACGACCCCATGGTCACCCCCGACATCGATGACTGCCGCCCCCGCTGCCAGTGCCTCGCCCGCACGGACCGTGACATCGAGCTCATCAAAGATCGCGCGGCTGAACTCGCCGAAATCGTCGGCGACACCCTTGCCCCACCGATCCGTCACGCACGAGAGCAACAGGAACTCGATCGGCTCCACGCAATCATCGAACATCATCAGTGCGGAGCCCAGGAATGACTGTCCTTCCACTCGACGGCGAGAATGACCCAGTCCGGCGCGAGATCATCGCCGCCATCAACCGTCTCCTCGTCGGCACTCCGCACCGATCCAACGGACGCCTGAACGTAACCCAGCTGGCGATCGAGGCCGACGTCAAGCGCTGGCACCTCACCCACCAGCACACCGACCTCAAAGACCGGTTCCAGGCCGAGGCCGCAGCGGCAGAGGCCAGGCGGACAACGGCCGCTCGCTCCGCTGTGGCCATCGAAAAGCTAAAGCGAGAGCACTCTGAGCTCCACCGATACTGCCGTCAGCTCGAGAGCCGCCTGGAGATCTATGCGACAGCCCTCAACCAGCTCGCGCTGGAACACGCCGCCTTGTCGGGTCGCGATACCGAAGCTGCCAAGGTCAGGACACTGCCACGACGCCGTCAGCCCATGCCCTGAACAGGGACATGGAGGGAACACTCCCGGCGGCGGCTTGCCGTGGGCGGCATCCTCTACACCTACTCCTAGTTCGGCGCTGGAGTGTTCGCGGGTAGATGCCGACCTTGAAGGCTCAGAGGAACCGCCCCGCGGTGAAGCCTGGAATCATTAGCGGGGCTGGGCGACCTGCAGCTCTGAGGCGAACATTAGTGTGGCGGCCCTAAGAACAGCATTGTCACGACGCAAGTCTCGGATTTCGCGCTCCAGCTCGCGCAGCTGATCGTCCCCTGGTGTCGCAAGCGAGGGCTCACAACGGCTCGCCTCGGCCTTCTTAACCCAGTGCCGCAGCACCTCAGGGTGGATCTTCATGAGGTCGCCGACGGTACCGACCACGCCAACACGGTCCGGATCCTGTGCGCGGATGTCGAGCACCATGCGCACGGCACGTTCCATGACCTCGGGTGGGTACCTGCGCTGAGCGGGCACGTCGCTACCTCCAAGCCGTTCGGCGCGGCTGGACAACCGTCTCAGCCGGCAACCTACTCGGCTGTCTCCACACGCTATTGAAAGAATTATGCACAGCTGTTCATGGTGACCAAAGAGGAGCGAATGATCAAGTCGAGGCGTGTCTCCGCCTCTACCCGATCCTGTGCTCCACGCGTTCGGGATGCACCTTCGGCGCATGCGCGAGGATCGCGGAATGTCCTTGGAGGAGCTGGCAGCTCGCAGCGGCCTGAGCTTCCGCGGAGTGGTCTATATCGAGCACGGCCAGCGAAATCCAAGCTTGACAACCTTGATTAACCTTGCGCGCGGTTTGCAGGTCCAACCTTCCTATCTGCTGGCCGTCTTCGACGTCGAGCAAGGGACGCCCCCGGAGGCTGGCAGCCCGGCGCAAGATTGAGGCGATGAACCGTGACTACTCGCACGGAGCCAAGGCTTACACCAGCCGGTGCCTTCTTCGAGAGCCACTCCTCGCTCTTCGAGCGATGGCAGCCGCCGGAATGGCACTACGCGCCCAACGTTGACGAAAGCTTGCTCCGGGCAATGTTTGAGGCCCCCCTTCGCGCCAACAGGCGCGGGTGAACTCGTGGGTTCGTCTGCGAAGTGTCCTGCGCTAGGTGAGGTCCCGCATCCGCGCGCCTCACACCAGCCTGGGCCGACCGGGCGTATTCCCACGTGTCATCCATGCGAGCTGCGGCGCAGGAACATTCGTGCGGTCATCCCCCAGCCGTACGTCGGCTTTGTGTGTGGGCTCCCTTGCCGATGGCTGCACGGATCTGAGGCGCCAACGTTTGCTGGTCCAGTAGGGCCCGGAAGTGGACCGCGCTGTGGGGGTGGTCTTCCAGGGCTGACGCCATGAGGACCGCGGCCTCGCCGCGCAGGATGAGCAACCACGCGGCGATCACGTCCCGAGGGCGGTACTGGTCCCAGATGCTGTCCCATACGCACATCGCGCGCGCAGCCTCGTCCATCAGGTCCCAGGAGCCGGCGGACGCGGCAAAGGCGGAGACACGCTGGAGCCAGAGGATGGCGCGGTGGGCCTCGGTGTACTGGATACGACGATGTTGGGCCGAAGCATGGGAGCTCAGCGCTTCGACGAGCAGCTCCGCCTCAGCTGGCAGACGCATCAGTCCCTCGGCTGCCGTCTCGGGCTTGAGCTTAGTCAGCACGCGAATGTACAGGTCCTGGTCCTCTGGATGGTCGGCGGTGAAGGAGAGGAAAGAATCCAAGGACCCTGGGGCGTCGCTGTGAGCATTTGATAGCAAGGACTCGCCCCGTTCTGCTGGAGTTAGCACCGGGCCAGCGAGCTTCTCCTGAATAAGTCGGCGGAGGTCAGCGATCGTCTGGGGACGGCTGTGCGGATCGCGCACGGTCGCCGCCCGAACGATCTCCCTCCACGGCCCTGCCGCGGGCAGCAGCCGCTGTGTCAGGACGGGGATTTCCCCCGTCAACGCCCAGGCAATGACGCGACCGATTCCATAAATATCCGCAGCGGGGGTGGCATCGTGAGCATTGATGAACAACTCCGGCGCAGCAAAGCCTTCGGTGCCGACCTCCGCGCGGGTGCGGTCGGAAGTCGTCTGCCCGCGAGGGCGGCGCACTACGCCCCAGTCGCCTAGCCTCCACCGCCCTTCGAGCAAGAGAATGTTGGACGGTTTGACATCGCGGTGCATCCAGCCCTCCGCTTGGGCGTCGTGCGCAACCTCAAGCACGTTGAGAAGTGCGTCCACCAACTCCTGCAGGCTTGCCGGGTCTTTGAGCTGGTCACGACGATCTTCGGCGGTACATTCCGCCAGCGGCATGACCAGCCAGCCCTCCACAGGGTTGGCGTCAAGGATCGGCACGTAGTTCGGGTGCGAGTTGAGGTCCTGGGCGACTTCGATCTCACGGCGCATACGTGCTGCTGGCGTCTCCCGCCAGGAGAGGCGGCGCTTGAACGCGACACGGATGCCTGTGGCTTTGTGGGTGGCTTCGAAGACCTCTGCCTGGCCGCCTATCTTCATCGGAAGCCGCTCCAGGGCATAGTCTTTACGCCGCCCACGGGCGGCGCCTTGCACCGCCGCGTAGATCCCAAAGGGAGCTGGCAGGTCACCGGCTCGAGTGTCCTGGCCAGGCGCAGCAGCCTCGACCTCTTGGGCATCCGGGCTTGATTGATCAAGCTCCCTGTCCACGCCCGGCCTGTCCCCGAACGCAGTGGCCATCCGCTCGAAGTCGGAGGCCCCTGGGAGGGGCGTGTACCGCGAAGGAGCGCCACTAGGCGCGGCATCAGCTACAGCCTCGGTTAGACGGCGCGCCCCGTAGACGGGATAGCCGCTGATGTCGGCCACGGGTACAAAGGCGTAGCCGTCACGGCGCACCATGCTGTCTACGAGCTCGGCCAGAAGGGCAGCCTCAGCATCATCAGAGCGCACTTCGGGATGAACCATCTCCGACACGAACCGGAGGAGTACAGCATCCGGACCGTCGCGCAGTCCGAACCGGTCATCGATGTAGATCCAGTCGTCTTCCCAGTCGTAGTTGTTGTACCGGTGCTGTGTGATGTCGCCTTCCGCGTCATCAAACCTGTCGTCTGAGCTGGGGAGCTCCTCAAGATCATAGAGTCGGCTGAGGAAAGCGATCTCGTCGAGATCGCCGAACCATTGCACTCCCCTGTTCCTCAGGTACTTGAAGAGCCGTCCGCGCGTGACCTGGGTGATGCTCTGGGCGTCGGCAGGGACGGACGTTGCCCGCCGTCCTGAAATCGCGGCAGTGGGCGCAGGCTGCACACGAAGGTCCCCGTCCAAAAGGTAGCCGTCGTGGTCCAGCGCCTCCCGAAGCTCCTCCAGCTCAGAGGGGTCGATACCGTTGGCACCGAGCTTCCTGCTATCGCGATCGAGACGACGCAGCAACGTCTCAAATACGCGCAGCGCCCTGCGCGTATGATCTTTGTCGTTCCAGTCAACCGAGGCCTCGTACGCGTCGTAGGTCTGCTGGCGGACTCCGCCTTGGCGAGGTGTACCAATCTCGCTCCGCGCGAAGTTCTCGCTCTCCCAGTACTCCGCAATCGCCGCGACGTACAGATTGCTCATCAGCCGGCGCACAGCGTTGCGGGTGGCGCGGGAAACGATGGGGCGATCAGCAGCCATGGAGGCACATTAGACGACCAGTCGCACCGCTCACTGCCTGCCGAGGTCGGGGGACGCAGAGGGGCGGACACACAAGTCCGAGTCCCGAGGACCGGGGCAAGGTGGGTTTCAAGACGCACGTCCTGTCGGACGGGTGACGGCCACTTGATCTGCGCAACCTAGCTACACAGGACGTACGAGCTGTGCGGTAATGGCTGCCGTGGATCTCAACTCGCTGCGCAAGCTTGTAGAAGGTCAGCTCCTCCGCATGGAGGGCAACGCCTTCCAGGACTGCATGGATCGGCTCGGCCTGGAGCTGCACCCCGGCGACTACCAACCGGTGCGGGCTGCCGGACCGAAGGGCGACACCAAGAACGATGGCTACTGCCCGAAGGCCCGGGTGTTTATCGCTGCGCACGCAACGCGAGGTGAGCGGATCGACAAGACCAAGGCGAAGATCCGCAGTGACCTGGAGGGCTGCCTCCAGGAACACCGTGATGTGAAGGTGTGGCGCTTCCTGACCAACGACACGTTGCCGGGCGAGGTCGACCAGTTCATCGACAACGAGCTTCGTCCTCGGTACCGGGGCGTCACCATCGAGGTATGGGGTCTTAAGACACTTGCCAACGAGATCGGCAAGCTCAAGCGAGAGCAAGTGGACAGGGTCATCGACGTCATCTCGGAGGACGAGCCCAAGTTCGAGGTCGTACGGCTCAGTTCTATGAAAACAGGCCGTGACCTCTGGCCGATCCTCTCCAACTGCCATGGATGGCTCGACCCCATCGAGCCAGACGACTGCACCGATGATGAGCAGGACCTCATAGACGGGACGATTCAGTCCTTCCAGGACTGGAGCGATATCGCGCTTGACGTCGAAGCCTCTCGCCCAGGAGTGCGTGATGCCCAACGCAGCATTACAGCCCTCCTCGAAGAGCTGAAGAGTAAAGGCTTCGTAGTCTTCGCCGGAACGAAGGAGAACCATCCCTTTGCTGGGGGTGCGTTCTTGGGAAATGCGGCAGTGTTCAAGATCGATCGAATGGTCGAGGGAAGCGGACTTCCTTCCGGCAGTTGATGAGTTACTCGCGACCGACGGCAATGAAGTGAGTATGCTCGGAGAGCGCCACGCCACGCCAATACTCCCATCGTTCGATGACGTATGACTTCCTCTCCGCAGTCATAAGGTCGGTTCCGAGCACCACCTCCGAAGGGTCCCGGATGATCTTGCTTATCTCCATCACATGTTGGCCGGTTGAGAAGGTCGGTGGCAATGAATGCAGGACCCACTGGTCAACATGGTATGTGAGAGTCGCGTAGTCCCCTGCTTCTTGGTTGGGGGCCAATTGGTCGTACGTGAAGTAGTGTTCACGGTCCCGAGGCATGTGGTCACGCTTCTGCCTCATGTAGTCGGGGTTGTCGTGCGGTGAAGCGGCGGCCCGGAACTCGGCGTCCCGCCCGTAAACGAGAACGAACTGAGGCTCGACGGGACGATGTGAGTATCTAGGTGCGTACGTCGTCGCGAAGATGAGTTGGTTCTCCGGCGAAGAAAACCAAACCTTCCACTCTGTAAGCTGATCGATCGCCTGAGTCAGTTCGGCAGTCGGAGTTCTCGACCCTTTGTTGAACCAAGCCTTTCTGGGGCTCTCGATCTCGATGCAGATCGGGCGGATGGCTCCGGTGTCCAGCCGAACCCACATGAAATCGGGGACGCGCGTAGGGCCGAGACCTTTCAGTGGAGGCTGTCGAATAACGGCCGAGAACGAAGGGCCGTGATGGCCTCCAGGGCCGATGTTGTCGGTTGCTCCGGGAAGGAAGCAAGGGTGGAGTTCCAAGAACTCCTGCATCTCTCGCTCGCTGGGGGAGGAGCTTAGAAGGCTCTGCCACTGGGGCAGCAGCGCTGCACGGTACGTGTCCCACGGTGTTGCCTGAGGGCGTTCTGGCCTTGTGTCCGTCTCTGCATTGCGGATGCTGTCCACCGCAGCAGTATGGCTGGACGCGCAAGGGTGCGCGCAGAGAACGGCAGCTGTCAGGGCGAGTTGACGGTCGGCTTGGCTGCGTGACTTATACCAAGCCAGCGGAGGTGCTGAGCCACGACCTACTCTGAGGAAACCTCGCCGCACACGAGAGGAACCGGGCCCCTCCTCGGGCATTCGAATATCCAGGGAAATGCGACTGGGTGAGCCTGTCAGGGGATGTCCCGGCCGGAGCAAAGGGCGGCCACGGCGCCACGCCGGACCCGGGCGCGGCCTCAGGACGAACGCTCTCAAGTCAGAGTTCGCGCCTTTTATGATCAATGGCCCATCTATCGTACATTCCGTGTATGTCGACATCGGGAGATCGAACGGCCGACGAGCCAGTCGAGGTGCTCGCCGTGCTCGATGCGGGTCTGAGGGTGACCGCCTGGCCTGGGGCTGCCGAGCGCCTGTGGGGCCACCGCGCCGAGGACGCGCTGCATCTTCCTGTAGAAACGCTACTCGCCGAGGGCGGTGCGGCGTTGACCGAAGCCCTTGCCTCCGGTCATCCCTGGTCGGGTACGGTGCGACTCAACCGGCGCGACGGCAGGCAGGAGGAACTCAGGCTCGCGGCTTCCGCCCTGCACGGCGGGGAGGGGGCGGTGGGCTGGCTGCTGTGGGCACACGATCCGATCGCCCGGCCCACCCTGGATCCTGCGGCGTTGCAAGCGCTCGTCGGGCATGCGCCGTTCAGCGTGGCCACGTGGGACCGGGATTTGCGCTGCACCTGGTTCAACACCAGTGTCCACGACCGGAAGATCTTCCGTTCCGGTCCGAAGCTTGGTGGCTACGTCACCGACCTGTTCGACGCCCGGCATCCCGATTTCCTGGAGTCGGCCATGAGGCAGGTGCTGGAGACCGGCGTGCCGCTGATCCGCCATGAGCTGTGGCCGGCGGAGGCGGAGCGAGGGGGCAGATACACCTGGGTCACTTTCCAACGCCTGGAAGGACCGGACGGGCGGTCACTCGGCGTGAGTTCGGTAGCGGTGCACGGCAGCGGTGGCCAGGAGCGCGGGCGGCTCCGCCTGCTCAGCGAGGCAGAGCGGGGTATCGGCACCAGCTTGGATCCCATGGTCACCGCCCAGGAGCTGGCAGACACGGCGGTGCCGAACCTCGCCGACTATGTCACGGTCGACCTGACCGAGGCAGTTCCGGAGGGAGAGGAGCCACTGGAACGCCTGAAGGCCACCGACACCCGCATCCCCCGCTTTTACCGCGCCGGGGCGGCTTCCATCCACGCCGACTACCGCGAGTCCCTCTGGTCCCGCGCAACGGCGGTCTACGTCCCCCCGGACTCCCCTTTCACCACTGTCCTCAGAACCCGGAAGTCGTACTTCGAGCCGGTGCTTGACGCCTCCCCAGGTACGTGGCTCGACAACGACCCGGACCGAGCCCGGGTTATCCGCGAGAGCGGGATGCACTCCCTGATGATCGTTCCGTTGCACGCACGGGGGGAGACGCTGGGCATCGCGGTGTTCGTCCGCAGCGAGAATCGGGTTCCCTTCACCCGGGCCGACCTAGTCTTGGCCGAGGACCTCGTGGCCCGGGCATCCATGAATCTCGACAACGCACTCAGCTATAGCCGCGAGCGGTCCATCGCGCTGACGCTGCAACAAGATCTGCTACCGCATCGCTTGTCGGGCGTCGGCATGGTTGAAGTAGCCTCCCGCTACCTGCCCTCTCACTCGCGTAGCGGCGTCGGCGGCGACTGGTTCGACGTTTTCCCGTGCCCCAGCGGCCGGATCGCCGTGGTGGTCGGGGACGTCGTCGGCCACGGCATCAAAGCGGCAGCCACCATGGGTCGGCTACGCACTATGGTCCGCACGCTCGCGAGCCTGAAAATGCCCCCTGACAAGCTACTCACCGCTGCCGACCAACTCGTCGTCGACATGGCTCACAGCGACCAGGAAGACGGGGACACTCCTCTGCCCGTCATCTCGGCAACCTGTCTGTACGCGGTGTACGATCCCGCCACGCGGCGTTGCACCGTGGCCAGTGCGGGGCACCCCCCGCCGGCTGTCATCACCCCGGACGGATCTGTCGACTTCGTCGAGGTAGTACCAAATACGCCGATCGGTGTGGGATTGGCGTCCTTCGCATCGGTCGGGATGGAACTCGCCGAGGGCAGCGTCCTGGCCCTGTACACCGACGGCCTGATCGAGACCCGCGACGCCGATATCGACCAGGGCCTGGAACGGCTACGCACCGCCCTCGCCTACCCGACGCTGTCCCTGGACGACCTCTGCGCATCGGTCATCGACACCATGATCTCTGGCGGACCCCTCGACGACGACACCACGCTCCTACTAGTACGACCTCGCGTTCCCACCTCCTAAGGCGGTGTAAGGCGGCGGTAGCAGATGAGTGTGCAGGCGGTGCTGGTGAGGGCCATGAAGTGGTCGGCTTTGCGTGCGTAGGTGCAGCGGTGGTGGTGAGGTTACGGCGCTGGGCAGGGACCGGTACCCTACGCGAGGTGAGCCTGCGGTCGGGGCGGCAGATGGGCCAGGACCGTCGTTTTCACGGTTCCAGGTCTTCCCTCTCCCGTCGCTTGAGCCATTCGAGATACCAGGTACGGAAGTTGTGGCGGTTGCCGTCCACATCGACGAACGGTATGTAGGGCGGGTTGGTCCCAACGTTCCGGTCGCGGAGTTCTCCGCGGTGCGGGCCGACGATGATGAGCCAACTGGTCATCTCGCATCCGTTGTCGCTGATGAGGATTGCGCCCCGATCACCCTGCTCGTGCCAGATGCGGCCTTCGGCGTCGCCGAAGGCCTTGCGGTAGTCGCCCAGGTAGTCGTCGCCCTCGTCGCGGGTAGCGGGCTCGTACCCGGCGGCGCGAAGGGGCGCCATCTGCTGGTCGACCCAGTCCTCCGTCTCCACGAACGGCCCGCTCGGGTCCCTGGAACCGAACCGGAGGTCACCTCGACCCGCCCCACAGGCAAGACAACGAGCCCACAGCCCGACAGTCACAAGATCCGCCGGACAGGCCCTATAGGCGGCGGAGGAGTCCGGAGACCCCTCGGCTCGGTCGGGGGGAGGAGCGGCCGTCGCGTGTGTCAAGACTCGGGGTGGGCGTCGGCCATGTGCGTGGTGATGGCTGCCTCGCCCCGGGCGTGGAGCTGGTCGGCGTGGGGTTGGAAAGAAAGTGATCGCGGCTGGGGCGTCAACGGGGGTCGGATCGGCCGCTAGCACGAGGCGGAGTGGCGCGGGAGAGCACGAGCGCCGTGCCGTCCTCTCGGCGGACCAAGATCGCCCTGTACCCGTCGAACTTCGGCTCGGCGACCTGGTGCTCGCCCAGCTCCCACTGGTTGATCGGCATGGCCAGCATGGGCTTAATGATCTTCATGGGCTGACCCGTACCATGCACCTGCTCCCTATCGGTGCCGAAGGGGGTGCGGGCAGCCTGACCCCGGTGGGGGCTTCAGCCTGCGCGTTTGGTGCCGTCGGTCCGCTTGGAGGCCGTCCTCTTCGCCGGCGAGCGGCCGGTCATGGGGTGGACCGCCGCGTCCTGGCCGCGCTCGGCCCGGGCCTGCTCGGTCGCCCGCGGCAGGGCGGTCATCAGGTCGGCGACCTCCGCCTCCCGACGGGCGTGCTCGGTTTGGGCGGCGCATGGTGCTCGATTTTCGCCCCGATCAGCTCCTAACACGGCCTGGGCGTAATCGTCGTGCATCTGCTGCATGTCGACGTCGCCCAGGGCCTCGATCAACCCAGCGCCCCCTCCTGCTAGGAGCGGGTATGCCGACCTGCACCTGTTGGCTGCCCAAGGAGGTCAGCTTGCGCGGTGGGTGCTGTTCGCGCATACGCGCCGGCGTCTTCGTCGACCTCGATCTGGCCACCGGCACACGCGGTTGGGCCAGCTGCGGTCACCTGACGCGCTGCTCTTCGCGGCGTCAGGGTCGTGCGCTGTGTGCGCTGGAACGCCCGTCGGTGCTTGTTCCGTGTTGCGCCAGGAGGAACCCCTTACGCCACGTCGACTGTTCCGGGTGCCACCCCCGGGAGCGGGCTGTCCGGTTGGACGCGCCGCGCGCCCAGTCCAGGCGTCCTGTGGCGGCTTCGGGTGCGGGCACCCCCAGGGCGTCGGCGAGCACGGGCAGCCACTGGCGTCCTGGCGCCGGCTCGTCGTCCACGATGTTGACCGGTCCCGCCGGCCAGTCCAGGGCGGCTACTGCCGCCCGCGCCGCATCGGCGACATGGACGAACGACGTCACCGAAAGATCCGCTTTCAGGTACGCGAGGAGACGTGCACTTCGGTCGCCGGCAAGCGCTGCGGCTACGGCTCCGCCCGGGGCGTACCAGGTGCCGGGGCCGTAGAGGATGCCGTATCGCAGCGCCACAGCCGTCTCGATCTCGGCCGCTGTGTCCTCAAGCGCCTGGATTCCTTCTACCATCCCTCGTCGCGGCTGATCCGCCCCGGTGTCGAGCGGGACAGTCTCGTCTGCCGGATCGTCGCCCGGCGTGTATGCCCAGGCGATCGACTGGGCGATGATCCGCCGTACTCCGGCGGCCTTGGCCGCGTCCACCAGATTGCGCGTCCCTTCGCGCCGCAGGCGGTTTGTGGCTTCCCCGTCCGCGTCTGCCAGCGCCGTTAGCTGATGGATCGCTGCGTCGGGCGCGGCGGCCGAGAGGGCTTCTCGCAGGCTGGCCGGGTCGAAGGCATCTGCCGGAACGGCTGATGCCCCCAGGCGGCGTATGAGTGCGAGTCCGGCGGAGTTGCGGGAAATGGCTGTGACGTGGTGTCCCGCGTCCAGCAGCAGCGGTACGAGGACCCGGCCGACAGCGCCTGTCGCGCCGGCGATCAACACGTTCATAGTGAACCTCTCCTTGAGGTGGGCTGAGAATCGACATGGATGCAGGTGGTGAAGTTCGCTGTTTCAGATTTTTCTGTCACGCTCCCTGATGGATGAGACTGGCTGCTCCCTTGTGAGGGCATCGGAAAAGATCGCGTCTCGGGATTTTTTGATGCTGGGGATCCTGCCTTGCGCGGGAAGAGCATGAGTCGGCCGAGCGTGCGGTGCACTCCGATTCCCAGGGCGGCGCCGACAACGGGGGCGAGCAGGTAGATCCACAGATCGGTCGTCTGGCTGGCGAGTACGGCGGGACCGAACTGCCGGGCGGGGTTGATGGAACCTCCGCTGCGTGGGCCGAGGAAGGCGATCACCAGCGCGACCGCGGCTCCGATGAGGTACGGCAGCAGGCGGGCGTAGCGGGGCTGGGCCGCGTAGGCGACGGCGAGCATGATCGCAGCCATGCTTCCGGCCTCGGCGAGGGAAACCGCCGTCGGGTGCCAGTCGGGAGCTGGGGCGATGGCCGCGTAGTTGACGTGAGGGGTGGACACCGTGTTCCCCCACGCCTCCCGCGCCAGGACGGTTCCTGCCGTGGAGCCGGCGAGTTGGGCGACGGCGTAGGGGAGGACCGAACGTCCCGGGAATGCGCCCAGCAGCCAGAGGGATACCGTCACGGCGGGATTCAGGTGCCCGCCGCTGCGCTTGCCGAGCGGCGACAGGATCAGCCCGGTGAGGATGGCTCCGCTGAGAACGCCGATGACGCCCAGGGCGGTGTCGAGGTCTGCGATGTAGAGGCGGGATCCCGGTTCACGCAGCCATCGGACGATCGTCACCGCGAGGAACAGCATGACGGTGGCGAGGACGAACTCCTCGGCAGCCGGTGCCAGGGTCGGCCGTTTCCGCGGTGGTAGCGCGGTACTCATAACGGATTCCAGGGGTCGGGTTGTCCGGTCAGGCGGACGGCGTGTAGTGGCCCGGAACGAGCCGAGTGGACACGCCGAAGCGGTTCCATGCGTTGATCGTCGTGATCGCGACGATGAGCCGGGCCAGCTCGCCCTCGTCGAAGGCGTGCGCGGCCCTGGTGTACACCTCGTCCGGCACGAAGCCGTCCGTGAGGACGGTGATCGCCTCTGTCAGTTCGATCGCCGCGACTTCCCGGGCGGTGTAGAAGTGCTGCGACTCCCGCCACGCGTCGAGCTGGATGATCCGTTCCGCAGACTCACCCGCCGCCAGCGCGTCCTTGCTGTGCATGTCCAGGCAGTAGGCGCAGTGGTTGATCTGCGAGGCGCGGATCTTGACAAGGTTGAGCAGGGTGGGATCGACGCCGTGCCTGGCGGCGGTGTCCAGGCGGATCATGGCCTTGAAGGCCTCGGGGGCTAGCGCCGCCCAGTCCAGGCGCGGCGCGTGCTCGTGAAGGCGGTCGATGTTCGCAGGTGCTTCGTTCGTCGTCATACCTGCAACGCTAGATCCAAAATGGTACTGAGCTAGGATCCATTTTCATGGTGAAATCGCAGACCAATTCCTCCGCCGGGTCGCCCGGCGACTCCGGCACCGAACCCGGCGCCGACCTACATGTGGAACTGCGTGGCCCCAGGTTGCGTGAGGGACTCACTCAGGCGCTTCGCGAGGCGGTACGGACCGGGAGACTGAGTCCCGGCACGCGGCTGCCGCCGTCGCGCTCTCTCGCCGCCGATCTCGGGGTCTCGCGCAACACCGTGACCCACGCGTACGCCGAGCTCGTGGCCGAGGGCTGGCTCACCGCCCAGCAGGGTTCCGCGACCCGCGTCGCTGACCGCACTGCGGTACCGGCAGAGTCTTCCCCGCCACGTACGAAGGCAGAGCGGTGCCGGGCCACGTACGGCATGGAGCCGGGTTCGCCGGACCTCGCGCACTTCCCCCGCGCGCAGTGGCTCACCGCCTACCGCCGAGCGCTCAACGCGGCGCCCGACGAGGCATTCGGTTACGGTGACGCCCTCGGCCAGGAGACGCTGCGCACAGCCCTCGCCGACTACCTTGCGCGGGCTCGCGGTGTCTACGCGCATCCGCAGCGCATCGTCATCTGCTCCGGATTTCATCACGGGCTGGCGCTGATGGCGCGGATCCTCAAGGCGCGTGGGGCGCGGGCGGTGGCCGTCGAGGCGTACGGGCTCGACCTGTATCGCAATCTGCTGACCGACGCCGGCCTTGGGACCCCGCCCCTGGGCGTCGACGCGTTCGGGGCACGGACCGGCGACCTGTCAGCCGTGCGGGAGGCCGCCGCGGTGCTGCTGACACCGGCGCATCAGTACCCGACCGGGGTGGCGCTGCGCGCGGACCGCCGGGTGACGGCTGTCGACTGGGCACGCGAGACCGGGGGGCTGATCCTGGAGGACGACTACGACGGCGAGTTCCGATACGACCGTCAGCCGGTGGGCGCCCTGCAGGGTCTCGACGCGGACCGAGTGGTCTACTTCGGTTCGGTGAGCAAGTCGCTGGCGCCGGGCCTGCGACTGGGGTGGATGGTGCTGCCTGAGGGGCTCGTCCCGGAGATGGTGGCGGCCAAGGGGCACGGCGACTACATGTCCAGTTTTTTGGAACAAAGGACTCTCGCGGAGTTCATCACCTCGGGCGCCTACGACCGGCATGTGCGGGCGATGCGGCAGCACTACCGGCGCCGCCGCGAGCAGCTGGTCAGCGCCTTGGAGCGTAGGGCCCCTGCCGTCCGGGTAACGGGTATGGCCGCAGGTCTGCAAGCGCTCGTTGAGCTCCCCCGCGGGACCGAACGCTCGGTGGTCCGGTCGGCCGCCCGCAAGGGCCTCGCGGTCAGCGGGATCTCGCAGTTCCTCCACCAGGAGGAGGGCCACGACTGCCAGGTACCCGTGCTGGACGGGCTGGTCGTGAACTACGCGGCTCCCTCCGACAGTGCGTGGACAGGTGCACTGGACACACTGTGCGCGGTGATGCCCTGACCGGCCGTTCGCGGCCGGCGCCCCAAGGTGGCTGGCTCACCGGCGGTCCCGTGTGGTGCCAGCGCCTCACCGCTCGGCGACGCGGTCCTCCAGGTACGCCATCGCGCGAGCCTCCTCGTTCGCCACGAAGACCAGGTCGGACAGCGGTATCGGCAGGAAGCCGTCCGCCTCCATCCGCCGGAGCTGCAGTATCAGGCCGTCATAGAAGCCCGCCGAGTTCAGCAGCACCACCGGTTTGCGGTGCAGCCCGTGCTTCCTCAGCTCCAGGATCTCGGTCACCTCGTCCAGTGTCCCGAGGCCACCGGCCATCACCACTATCGCGTCGGCTGCGGCAAGCAGCGACGCCTTCCGCTCGGCGAGACTGCCGGTCACCACCATCACGTCGGCGTCATCCCTGGCCCACTGCCGGAGGAAGCCGACCGTGACCCCGGCCAACCGGCCGCCGCTTTCCCGTACTCCGTCCGCGACGACCTTCATCAGTCCGGTGTCGGAACCGCCCCAGACCAGAGTGTGGCCTCCCTTCCCGATCAGCTCAGCGAACCCGCGGGCCGGCCGGGTGTACCGCTCGTCGAGGTCCGCCGCGGACAGGAAGACGCAGATGTTCACGCCGGTGGGCGTTGTTTCCCTCATGATCGCGACCCTACGCGCAGGACGGCCCGGATTCGGGAGCCATTTCGGGGGCGAACGACAGGACCAATTTCGCCTGTCCTCAGGGCCGCTGACCGCCGACGTGCCCGGCCTGCTCGCCGACTATGTGCGGGAGGTTGAGGACCCGTCCGTCCGCGAGGCTCTAGCGGCCGGCCGCATCATCCGCCGCGGCCAGGGCTACACCGTCCGCGTCACCGCGGCCGCCGGGCCTGCGCGGGCAGCGACACACCGCTGGGCGTCGCCCCTCACTCCTCCTGCTGTGGTCGCCCGCCGGCTTGTAGGTGAGGGGGCGGCAGGCGTTGAAGCGCCAGATGAACAGGTGGTAGATGGACGAGCCGATGACAGCACCCAGCACGGGCACGACCAGGTAGATCCACGAGTCGGTGGTCTCGCCGGAGAGCGCGGCCGGGCCGAACTGGCGGGCCGGGTTGATCGAGCCGCCGCTACGGGGACCCAGCAGGGCGATCACCAGGGCGACCGACGCCCCGATGACGTACGGCAGTGAGCGGATGTAGCGGGGGGTAGGCCAGGATGACGCCGACCAGAAGGATGAGGGCCATCATGGCGCCCCCTTCGGCGAGGAAGACGTCCGACGCCTGCCAGGTTTCGGCCGGTCTGATCGCGCCGTACGCGACCGAGGGCTGGGAGACCGCGGGCCCCCACACCAGGCGCGCGAGTGCGGTGCCGGTCACCGAGCCGGCGAGCTGGGCGAGGGCGTAGGGGAGGACGCTGCGGCCGGGGAAGGCGTCCATCAGCCACAGGGCTACGGTCACGGAAGGGTTCATGTGCCCGCCGCTGCGCCGCCCGGGAGGGCTGAGGATCAGGGCGGTGAGGATGGCCCCGCTGATCACGCCGATGACGGCGAGCGCGACCTTCAGATCGGCGAGGTAGAGGGCGGAACCCGGATCGCGCAGCCACCGCACCACCGTCACCGCGAGAAAGAGCAGAACCGTCGTGAGCAGGAACTCGTCGATGGCTCGCATCAAAGGAAGCTGGCGTGGGAGGGAGGGAACGGCACTCACCATGAGCTCCTAGCGCGACCTGTCCGCGGATCGGAATTCCGGGATACCAGTCGCCCGGCCGAATCCGGGTGTGCCGGGCCCGCGCACGGTCGAAAAGCCGGTGATGAGCATTCAGGAGGCCCGTCCCTCCGGGCCCTGTACGGCTGCTGAACGGCGGCTACGCGTCTCGCGTGTCGTAGGCGTGCTGGTGACGGCGGATCTCCACGTGCCGGTCGGCGGACCAGGCCGCCAGTTCCAGCACGGTGGCCAGCAGCGAGGTTCCCAGAGCGGTCAGTGAGTACTCGACACGAGGCGGGACCTCGGCGTACGCGGTGCGGTCGACGAGGCCGCTGCGCTGGAGTTGCTTGAGGGTGAGGGTGAGCATCCGCTGCGAGATGCCCGGGATGGCGTCCGCCAGGTCGGAGTAGCGCACGGAGCCGTCGGCGAGGGTGCCGATGATCAGGACGCTCCACTTGTCGCCGACCAGGTCGAGGATCTCGCGGATGAAATCGGCGCTGTCGTCGTTCCAGTGCTCGCACGGCCCGGGGGCCTTGCGCACGTTCGACCGCACGTTCGTGCGCCCCCGGCGCAGTTCGCTCTCGACGGCCACGGCGACCGGCTCCTTCTTCGACTCCGCGCACATGAATGTGCCTTTTGTATCGCTCGTCATCCTAATGCACAGTGTGGTTACGAACAGATAGTAAGTTTCGAGAGGAGCTCCTCGTGAAGATCGAGTTCTGGTCGGACATCATCTGCCCGTACTGCGGGCTGATGGACCACCGGCTCCAGGTGGCGCTGGAGCGCTTCGAGCACGCCCCGGACATGGAGGTCACCCATCGCTCCTTCCAGGTCCATCCCGACCTGCCACGCGAAGGCGTCACCCAGCGCAAGCTGCTGGAGATGCACGGCATTCCCGCCTCCGACGGCGAGCGCCTCTTCTCCTCGATAGAGGCTGCCGCCCGCGCGGACGGACTTCGGCCCTACAGGGCGCTGGAGCGGACCATGGGCCCGACCGACCTCGCCCACGAGCTGCTCGCCTACGCCACCGGCCAAGGGCGGGGCGCGGAGGCCTGGACGGCGATGTTCCGCGCCCACTTCGGCCAGGGCCGCCGCCTGTGGACCGAGAGCGACGTCCTCGGCTTCGCCGCCGAGATCGGCCTGGACCGGGCCGAGGCAGCGCACGCCCTGCGCACACGCTCCTACCGCGACCAGGTGGCCGCCGACCAGCGCGAGGCCGAGCGGCTGGGCGCCGGCGGCGCACCTTTCACTGTCCTCGACGGGCGCTACGCCCTGCGCGGCGCGGTCAGCACCGACACACTCCTGGCGGCGATGACCACGGCCTGGGAATCCGCCCACCCCGAACCCCGGCCGTTGCCGGCCCTCGGCGATGGCGAGAGCGAGGGCCTTTGCGGACCGGACGGCTGCGCCGTCCCGCCCCGCCCCGGCTCTTGAATCTCCCGATCCCACCGCAGCGCCGACCAACCACCCAAGGAAAGAACCGCCCCTCATGTCCTACCTGCTGCGCATCGACGCCTCCGCCTCCGGTGCCACCTCGATCTCACGCCAGGTCGCTGACTCCTTCACCGCTGCCTGGAGCGGCACCGTCGTCCGGCGCGACCTCGCACTCGACCCCGTCGGCCACCTCGGTGCGGCCGGCATCACCGCCCGCACCACCCCCGCCGGCGAGCACACACCCGAGCAGAAAGCCGCAGCCCTGCTCCAGGATGAGCTGATCGAGGAGTTCCTCGGCGCCGACGCCTACCTCTTCGCGGTGCCGCTCTACAACTACTCGATCCCCTCGGTCTTCAAAGCGTGGCTTGACCACACCATGGTGGTCGGCAGGACCATCGGCCTCGGCCGGCCCGCGCCCAGTGCGGGACGGCCCGCTGTCGTCGTCTCCGCCCGCGGCGGTGGCTACGGCCCCGGCACACCTCAGCACGGCAAGGACTTCCTGGTCCCCGCACTGGAGACCATCCTCGGCGATCCGGTTCTGATGGCGCTGGACGTTCGCACCATCACACCCGAGCTGACCTACGCACCGACGATGGACGCGCTCCGGCACCTGCTCCCGCAGCATCACGCCTCACTGGAGGACGCTCACACCCAGGCACGTCGGCTGGGCGAGGAGGTCGCCTCCGCCGCCGCCCCGACGATCGCCTGATCGCTCCGGCCCTTCGTCATCCGTCCCACCGTCGGACACGAGCGGTGGGGCGGATGGACGCGCTCCCGCCGCGGGGAGCGCGCGACCCACACCGTGGAGGGAGGGCTCAGCCGTCCTTCGTCGATCGCTTGCTCTTCCGGACTCCACGAGAACGGTCGAGCGGCGCGCATGCACCGTGCTCGAAACCGCGAGGCAGGAGGCCACATGGCCCACGACGGTGTCGATGGCTCGGAGATGCGGGCCGCGCCGCCACCACCGGGCGGTATGCCGACGGGCGTGATCACGCTGTTCGCCGTGCCCCTCGGCCTCGCGGGCCTGGGAAGGGTGTGGGTGGAGGCCCAGGCTGTTGCGGGCGCCCCGGCGTGGGCGGGAGATACCGCGTACACAGGGGCAGCGGTCGCCTGGCTGATCCTGACGGTCGCCTATCTGGCGCAGGGTCTTCGACGCCCCGGAATGCTCGGGGCAGATCTCCGAAATCCCGTGACCGGTCCCTTGACGGCCTACCCCCCGGTTGTCGGGATGCTCATGGGTGCCCCACCTGGGCCTTTACGCGCACACGGCGGCGGAATGGATATGCGGAGTGTTCGTCGCCACTCTGATGCTGCTGGTCGCTGCCATGCTCACCAATCTCTTCCGCGGTGACGTGCCGCTCGCCGCCGTACACCCCGGCTACTTCCTTTCCTATGCGGCGGGCGCGTCCATCACCAGCATCGCGCTCGACGGCATCGGGGCACGCACTGCCGCCCTGACCGCCGTCGGCGCGGGACTCTTCCTCTGGGTCGTGCTCAGCGCCCTCTTCTTCACCCGGCTCGCCACACAGGAAGCTCTGCCAGCGGCTGCGACACCTCTGCTCTCCGTCCTGCTCGCCTCACCCGCCACCGCGGGAATTGCGTGGTTCGCCGCCCACGAGAACCGCATCGACCCCGTCATCGACGCACTGGCCGGCGTCATCCTTCTCCTGATATTGGTCCAGGTGCACCTCCTGCCCGACTACCGCCGCGTCGGCTTCACTCTGGGGTTCTGGGCCTTCGCTTTTCCCATCGCCTCGACCACGAATTTCGGCGTGCGCTGGCTCAACGGCCTCCACATCGCCGATAGTGAGGCGTGGGCATGGCTCCTCACCTCGCTGGCGACCGTGAGCATCGCCGCCCTCGCCGCCCGCAGCCTCGTCCTGGTCTTCGGCGGCCGTCGCACCTCCCGCACCTGAACAGCGCACGTCATCGACGGGCTCGCTCGCGCCCGCGCGGCAGGTGGGCCGAGGGCCGGGTCCGGGGAGATCCCGAACGGGGCACCCTTCCGTCAGGACAGTTGTGCGGCGAACCCCGTGCGCCAGCTGGGGAACTCCGGCTGCCAGCCCCGGCTGCGGGCGAGGGTGTTGGTGGCCCCCCGAGCCCAGTCGAGCTTGCCCGACGTAGGTCGGGGAGCGGGCAGTCCGAGGGAGGCGGCGTAGACCGGTACCCACTCGCGGGCCGCGGCCGGTTCGTCGTCGGTGATGTTCACCGGGCCGGACGGCCATTCGAGAGCGTCGACAGCCGCGCGCGCCGCGTCGCGCACGTGGACGAAGGACACCACGGAGTCGTTCGCTTCCACGCTGCCGAGGAAGGAGGCGGCTGGATCGCCGGCGAGCGCCGCGGCGGCAGGGCCGTCGGGCGCGTACCAGGTGCCGGGGCCGTAGAGGACGCCGTAGCGCAGGAGGACGGCGTCGCGCAGTTCGGCAGCTGTCTGCTCCAATGCCTCGACCCCTTCGACCATGGCCCGGCGCTGCTCTTGGGCATCGCGATCGAGTGGGGCGGACTCGTCCGCCGGGGCGTCTCCCGGCGCGTAACCGAAGGCGAGGGACTGGACGACGATCCTTTGGACGCCGGCGTTCTTGGCAGCCTCCACCAGGTTGCGCGTTCCGAGGCGACGGACGGTGTCGGTCGCCTCACTGTCCGCGGCGGAGAGGTCGGTGAGCTGCTGCATGACTACGTCCGGAGCGGCTTCGACCACGATCTGCTTGAGCGCGTCGCGGTCGTAGACATCCCCTTGGAAGGCGGTGGCGCCTTGGTGGCGTATGCGGGCCGTGCCCGCGGAGGAGCGGGAGATGCCGCTCACCTGGTGCCCGGCGGCGATCAGTTGGGGAATCAGCACCCGGCCGACAACGCCGGTGGCGCCGGCAACGAAGATGCGCATGGTCAAGACCTCCTCGATTCACCCGAGCCACCCGATTCGTGGGGTATAGCCCGTTCAGTGCCCAGCCTAGGCATGTCGTGGCCCTGGATTCGGGGCCATTTCGGCGCCCAGACCGTGGGCTATACGAGATCCGCCGTGGTCCGCCGAGCGACGCCGGGCCGATGCCGGCCTCTGCCCGGGTGACCGCTCACGCGTGCGGTGGCCGAGTGAAGTCGCCCAGCATGTCGCCGAGCAGCTGACGAGGGCCTTCGCCTGCGCCGCCGGACCGCCCCTTCAGAATGGCCTGTGAAATCGTGCCGGAATTGGATCGGATACTTGATCCACTTGCTGCTTAGCGTTGCAGCTATGACCACGAACAACAGGCCATGATTCGGCTGAACGCGGTCGCGAGCCGCGGAATCGATCCCGCCCTGCTGCACCTGATCAAGATCCGGGCGTCGCAGATCAGCCACTGCGCGTTCTGCCTGGACATGCACACCAAAGACGCACTGGCCGTGGGCGAGTCCGCCGAGCGGATCCTGCAATTCGACGCCTTGGCCGAATCAGGGCCACTTTTATACCGCCCGCGAGATCGCGGTTCTCGCCCTGACCGAAGCCGTCACCGTGATCATCGGCCTACGCGCGGAACTTGAACTCGCGGTTGCCTCCTTGGAAGTGGTGTAGCGGGTTGGACCTGATCCGGGGGTTTGCTCCGGCGTCCGGGTTGGTGCCCGCATAGAGAGACGGCCACCGGCTGATCTTCGAAGTGTCGAAGCCTCGAAGGAGATCAGCACGATGACCGCACCAGACAGTCGGCCCCTGCACGCCCTGAGTAGCTGTTGTCGTTCCGATCTTGAGAGGCGGGCTTCGAACGGGAGTCCCGATCGGGTGATCACGGCGGACTGCGGGCATGAAGGCAGGGTCTCTTGGTAGCTCGGGGTTGCGAAGCCAACCGAGATCCAGGAGACCCTGTTGCCGCAGTTGTACGTGCTCGCGCCGGTGGAGTTCAACTCGGCTGCACCGTCGTGTGATTGCGTCGCCCACCGGTTCGGGAATGCGGTCGATCACCCGGAGCGTGTTCGGCGGTATCCCTCGGACATGACGGACGCGGAGTGGGCCGTGGTCCGGCCGCTGCTGCCGGTGCCGGGCTGGCTGCGTGGGCGGGGTGGGCAGCCGGAGGCGTACTGCCACCGGCAGATATTGGACGCTGTCCGCTACCTGGTGGACAACGGCATCAAGTGGCGGGCGATGCCGACTGATTTCCCGCCGTGGGACCGGGTCTACGCGTTCTTCCGCCGCTGGCGCGACCACGTGCTGGTCAGGGAGTTCCACGACCGGCTGCGCGGCCGGGTCCGCCGGGAGGCGGGGCGGGACGCGGAGCCGACGGCCGGGGTGATCGACTCGCAGTCGGTCAAGGCGGACGCCGTGGTGAGTGCCGACAGCCGCGGCTTCGACGGCGGGAAGCTGATCAATGGACGCAAGCGGCACGTCGTCGTCGACACCCTCGGCCTGCTGCTGGGTGTGATGGTCACGAGCGCGGACATCGGTGACCGCGCCGCCGCGAAGGTACTGCTCGCCCAGGTGGCCGACGCCCACCACCGGCTGGAACTCGTCTGGGCCGACGGCGGTTACACCGGCAGCCTCGTCGAGCACTGCCTGGCCGCGTTCGCTCTGGTCCTGGCAATCGTCAAGCGCAGCGACGACATGCGCGGTTTCGTGGTGCTGCCCAAGCGATGGATCGTCGAGCGTCTCTTCGCCCACCTGATGCGAAGCCGCCGCCTGGCACGCGACTTCGAACGCCGCACTACCAGCGCCGAGGCGATGATCTACTGGTCGATGACCATGGTCATGACCCGACGTCTGGCTCGCTCACGCTCCGCGCGAGCGTGAACCGGCCCGGTGCCGGCTCGGCCAGCCATCCCCGTGAGACCAGGCGTTTCGCCTTCGACCGCAGCGCCTCCACCTTGGCCGGCACCACGTCCATGCCGAACAGGACGGTCATCTCCTGGCAGGTCAGCGGGCCCTGGCCGAGACGGACCCGATCCGCGAGCGCGGCCAGGATGCGCTGGTAGTCCGCCGACAGTGCCGTCCGGGCCAGCCCGTCGCGCCACACCGGAACCTGCGACTTCGCCTTCGCCGCCACAGGCGGCGACGCCTGCACCTCTGCTTCCAACCCGGCACGGCCCGGTAGTTCGGCGGCCACCGCGTCGGTTGAATCGCCGCCCCGCACGGACAGCACCGCACCAACGCGCTCGCGGGCGATCGTCCACTCCAGCCATTCTTGCTCGGCCGCTGCAAGCTCGGCCTGGATACGGTCGGCTTCCTCGCGCAGCCCGTCCACACGGCGACGGGCAGCAAGCTCGTGCTGCTCCAGCAGTCCGACAACCGACGGCATCCGCAACCTCCACGGGAGCGACGAATCGACGGTCCATCACTCCCACACCGACGCCCCACCTATCCCCGACCAGCTAAAACGCAGTCGTCAGACTCGGAAAGACTGTGAGGATGTTCTGGTACCGCTTCGAGCGGTGGCCTGACCCGCGGAAAGACTGGCTTTGGTGCCCTGCTGTTGATCTGTCGGCCACCGCCCGGAGCGGTATCTGCTGCCGCCGGGCAGGGGGCGTGTCCCGATAGGGGCCTTCGCGACAGGCACCGTCACAGTCTTGACCTCCCCTACCCGACGACGGCCACCGGTTCCGAGGCGACAGGGAGACAAGCGACCTTGCCCAGCATCACGCAGCCCACAGCCCCGTGTCACGTCCCGGCCGACGCCGCGGAGGAGGTCCTGCTCGGCGTCGACACCCATAAGGACTTCCACGCGGCAGCCGTCGTCACCGTCCTCGGCGCCGCATTGGACGGCCGCAGCTTCCCGGCCACCACCGATGACTATCACCAACTTGTCTCTTGGGCCCGCTCGTTCGGCGCCCTGCACCGGGCAGGGGTGGAGTGCACCGGCTCCTATGGCGCCGCGCTCGCCCGTTACCTGCGCGCCGAGGGCATCGAGGTGACCGAGGTCAACCAGCCTGACAAGGCAGCGCGCCGACGACGTGGCAAGACCGACGCCGTCGACGCGGAAGCAGCGGCCCGCGCCGTGCTGTCCGGTCGCGCGACTGCGACCGCGAAGACGAGCGACGGCCCGGTCGAAGAGCTGCGGCTGCTCAAGCTCGCGAAAGGGTCCGCGATCAAGTCCCGGACCCAGGCCATCAACCAGCTCAAGAGCGTCCTGGTCTCGGCCGACACCGCCTTGCGCGAGTCGCTGGCCGGGCTGAGCAACCCGCATCTGTTCAAGCGGTGCGCCGAGCTGGACGACTCGCAAGAACGCGGTCCGGCGGGCACCGCCCGGCACGTGCTGAAACTCCTCGCCGACCGCATCCAGCACCTGACCAGGGAGATCGACGACCTGAACAAGCGGATAGCCGAGGGAGTCGAAGCAAACTTCCCCTGCCTGCTCGACACGCAGGGCGTCGGCCCGGACAGTGCCGCCGCCCTGCTGATCTCGGCCGGCGACAACCCCGATCGCCTCAGCAGCGAGGCCTCCTTCGCCGCACTGTGCGGCACCAGCCCCGTCGAGGCATCCTCCGGCAAGACGCAACGACGCCGTCTCAACCGCGGCGGTGACCGTCAGGCCAACGCGGCCCTCTACCGGATCGTTCTCAGCCGCCTGCGTTGGGACGACCGTACCCAGGACTACGTGCGGCGGCGCCTCGCGGAAGGTAAGACCCGCCGGGAGATCATCAGGTGCCTGAAGCGATACGTCGCACGCGAAATCTACCGACTCATCGCCCCCATCAGGACAGCCGCATGCCCTGCAGAGCCCAACGGAACCGCAAGTTGACATCCATAGGGGCATCAACAGCCTCTGCACCGGCAACCGCTGCAGGCGGTGGGAGATGAGCGGCTCTCATCGCCTCTCAGATCCGGCCGACCGCTGCCACACGGCCACCCCGCAGCTTGAGCTGCTCGCGCCAGGCTGCGTCGCTACTCTTGCCGTACGAGTCGCTGGACAGCCCCTAGTGCCGCGGCAGGCAACGTTTGCGCGACGGGGCGAACGTTGCCTGCCGCGGCACTAGTTCACGGTGCTGGCAGTACCGGGGGGAAGAGGGCGCAGAGATGGCGATAGCCGTTCAGACTTCCAACAACTTTGTCTCGCCCGCGGCCGCGCAGCAACTCGCTGGGGAGTGTCTAATCAACGGCGGATCTGTTGATCATGGAGACGCCAAGTGAGTGAGATGACGATCGAGCAAGAGCCCGTGGTCGAGTCGGTCGGTGCGGCCGCGTCGGACGAGCAGTTGATCGCGATGCTGGTTGACCGGGCCCGCGGTGAGGGCCTGCAACTGACCGGTGAGGGTGGGCTGTTGCAGCAGCTGACCAAGCGGGTGCTGGAGTCCGCCCTGGAAGGCGAGATCACCGATCACGTCGGCTATGAGAAGCATGATCCGGCCGGGAAGAACAACGGCAACAGCCGCAACGGGACCCGCGCCAAGACCGTGCTGACGGATGTCGGCCCGGTCGAGGTCAGGGTGCCCCGGGACGTGGCCGGGACCTTCGAGCCGCAGATCGTCAAGAAGCGGCAGCGCCGGCTGACGGGGGTGGACGAGATGGTGCTGTCGCTGTCCGCGAAGGGGCTCACGCACGGAGAGATCTCCGCGCATCTGGCCGAGGTGTATGGGGCCGAGGTGTCCAAGCAGACCATCTCCACGATCACCGACCAGGTGATGGAGGGCATGGCCGAATGGCAGAACCGGCCGCTGGACCGTGTCTATCCGGTCCTGTTCGTGGATGCCATCAACGTGAAGATCCGGGATGGTCAGGTCGCGAACCGGCCGATCTACGTTGTCCTGGCGGTCACGGCCGAGGGCACCCGCGACATCCTCGGCATCTGGGCCGGGGACGGCGGCGAGGGCGCGAAGTACTGGCTGCACGTCTTCACCGAGCTGAAGAACCGCGGCTGAGGTGACTCCCGTGGTGTGGACACTCTGACAATGGATCTTGTAGGTCCGAGGAAGGGTGTCCTGGTGGGACGGAAGTCTCCATATCCGGTGGAGTTCAGGAACGATGCGGTGGCGTTGTACCGCGCGGGGGGCGGGAAGCGGACGTATGCCGCGGTCGCCGCGGACGTCGGGGTGACCGGCGAGACGCTGCGCAGTTGGGTCCGGCAGGCCGACGAGGTCGCCGGCCGTGGGCAGGTCCGTGGTGACGAGGCGGCAGAGGATCGGGACGAGGAACTGGCGAGGCTCCGGGCCGAACTCGGCCGGTTGCGCAAGGCCGAGAAGGAGTGGGAACTCGAGCGGGAGATCCTGCGCCGGGCGGCCCAGTATTTCGCCAAGGAGATGAGGGCATGACCGGCCGCTGGGACTTCATCTCCGTCCAACGCGCCGACTTCGGCGTGCAGCGGATATGCCGGGTCCTTGAGGTATCGCGCTCGGGCTACTACCGGTGGCTTGCGGGGGCGGAGGCCCGGCAGGCCCGCCGGGCGGCCGACGACGCCCTGGTCGAGGAGATCCGCGAGATCCACGCCGATCACAAGGGCACGTACGGAGTCCGCCGCATCCACGCCGAACTGCGCGGCTTCGGGCACACCGTCAACCGCAAGCGCGTCGAACGGCTGATGCGCGTCAACGGGGTCGAGGGCCGCTATCTGCGGCGGCGTAAACGCACCACGGCACCGGACCGGCTCGCGCCGCCGGCCCCGGACCTGGTGAACCGCGTGTTCCATGCCGGGCAGCTCGACGAAAAGTGGTGCGGCGACATCACATACGTGCAGGTCGGTGGCACGTGGCTGTATCTCGCCTGTGTCCTGGACATCTGTTCACGCCGGGTGCTCGGCTGGTCGATGGCCACCCACATGCGGACCGAACTCGTCATCGACGCACTGAAGATGGCGGTGGCGACCCGGGGCGGCAGTGTGGCCGGGGTGATCTTCCACGCGGACAGGGGCTCCCAGTACACCTCGGGCGCGTTCGCCCAGGTCTGCGACCGTTTCGGGATCCGCAGGAGCATGGGCCGCGTCGGGTCGAGTTACGACAACGCCCTCGCCGAGAGCTTCTGGCAGGGGCTGAAGAGAGAGACGATGCACCAGAGGCTCTTCACGACGATCAGCCAGGCCAGGCTGGAACTCTTCCAGTGGCTGACGTACTACAACGGGCGAAGGCGCCACAGCTCGCTCGGCTACCTCTCACCCGTCGAGTTCGAACAGCAGCACCAAACAGAACGTAGACTCACACTCGCGGCATGAACCCCTGTGTCCACACTCCGGGGGACACCTCACGGCCTGGACGACGTGCTGATGCTGGTGTGTGACGGGCTCAAGGGCCTGCCCGAGGCGGTGGAGACCGTCTGGCCTCGCACGATTGTTCAAACATGTGTCGTCCACCTGCTGCGGAACAGCTTCCGTTACGCAGCCCGCCAGGACTGGGACAAGGTCGCCAAGGCACTCAAGCCCGTCTACACCGCTCCCAGCGAGGACGCGGCGACGGAGCGGTTCTTGGAGTTCCAGGAGGCATGGGGCCGGAAGTATCCGGCGATCGTGAAGCTGTGGTCGGACGCCTGGGCCGAGTTCGTACCCTTCCTCTCCTTCGACGTCGAGATCCGCAAGGTCATCTGCAGCACGAACGCGATCGAGAGCGTCAACGCGCGGATACGCAAGGCCGTCCGCGCCCGCGGACACTTCCCCAACGAGGCCGCCGCCCTCAAGTGCATCTACATGGCGCTGATGAGCCTCGACCCGACCGGCAAGGGCCGCAAGAGGTGGACCATGCGCTGGAAGGCACCCCTGAACGCCTTCCAGATCGCCTTCGAAGGCCGGCTCACCCCGGCCAACAACTGAACCTCAACAACCAAGATCAGCCGTTAAATTGACACACCCACTCGCTGTCGACCGCGGGGGCCAGTTGTCGGCATTTGTGACACGGGAGAGCCGAGGAGCAGACCAGCGCTGTCCATGGGAGTTGATATCCCTGACCGGACATTCAGATGTGGGACGGGCTGCGATGGCGTGGATCGTGGCTGAGGCGGTCATGCGGCAGCGGTGCGGCCCATCGCCCACCGCCTTCCCGGCTTGGGAGAGAGCCACACTCGCTGGTCGCAAGCTGCAGGGGGTCGAACGGGAGGTAGTGCTGAGTTTTGCCGAACCTGTGTTCAAGCCACAGGAGAAGGCGACCGCAGAGGAGCATCATGGGGTCCCCGGGTACGTGGGGGAGTGGCTGTGGTACCTGCTCGCCCTGGAGCAGCCAGATCTGCCAGACCGAGTGCGCGAGTACCTGGCAGAGCCATCGTTGACAGTCACCGACTCGGGCGGGGACGGCTTGGTGATTCACCGGGTGGGCGGCGCTGGCACACCTGCACTGATGTTCCGACTGTGGGAGATGAAGAAGTACACCGGCGGTCGTGACCAGATTTCAGGGACGATCAAGGGTGCATGGGACCAGCTTGCAAGCTCCGGTACTCGGTATCTGGCGGCACAGATGGGCTGGGCCTACAAGCACGTGGCAGGTGACGTCGGCGCGTTCGTATCGATGCTTCCTGACCTTTGGGCTGTTGGAGACCCTCGTGGTGGTGCCGGCGTGAGTGTGGCTACTAACAGTTCAGCTGCACCGCAGCGACGATCGTTCAGCAGGTCTCACGAGCGCATCCCCCGTTTGAAGCATGATGGACAGCTTCAAGGTCTGATCATCTCAGTGGATGACTTCGCCCGCTTTGCCGCACAAGTTCAGGAGACGGTGTGGACCGCACTATAGACCCGGAAATTCTCGCCATCGCCCTCGGCGAGCACGAGCCCGGCATCCTGCCTTCTCCAGAGGAACTGGCCACGCTCATCGCTCAAGTCGAGGTCAGCGCGATCCGTGCCGAGTTCGGCGTCTCTGAAGAGCTTCTAGGGACTGCCTGGTACCTGCACGGCGTCACCGCGGCTGCGGAGGGGACCGCACTTTACGATCCAGCACGCCGTCGGCATGCCTTCGCCGTCAGTGCCCACATCCTTGATTTGGCCCTCGATGATCCAAAGAACCGCCTAGACGAGGAAGGACAGGAACAGGCGGATGGCGGCGCTGGGAGCCGGATAGCACACGCCGCCGACGATCAGACACCTGGACAGCCCACGGATTCACAACGAGCGGTTCGGGCTCGGCGACTGTCGATGGCCTTCGGCGCACAGATCGGCTATCGACGTTGCGAGCAGGACCCGAATGCTGCCGCTGTCTTCCGTAAGGTGGCCGATCTATTGGTTACCGACGAGTCACCAGCAGGCCACGCCGAGACGCTTGCGGTGGAGGCGGGTGTGGTGTTCCTCGGGATGCAGCGCCGTCGGCTGGCCGCCACGCTACGGGCTTGGCGGCGACAGTTTCGGCGTTTGCAGACCGTCGCGCAGCTACCGAACCTGCGGGGCACCTTGTACGGCCCAGCACAAGGGGTGGTCGAGGCCGTCTACCAATTGACTACCTACTTGACCCGCTCCGATCCGGCCGCGCTGGAACAAGCGGAGGCTCACCTTCGGGACGTCGTTTCCGGCGGCGCTGGCCATGGCGACAGGTCGGCGCAGTGGGTGGCTGCTCATCTTCTGGAACTACGGGACGAACTCGCTGCTGGCAGCCTGCAGAAGTTGCTCCCCCAAGGCACGCCCCCCGCTCTGGCGCAGGCCTTTGCTCTCTCTGATCCGCCAGTTATGACCCTATGGCCGCCGCAGCGCGAACTGCTCCAGCAGGCCCACCCGCTAGACCTCGACAAAAAGAGGCTGCTGATCAGCGTTCCCACCAGTGCGGGCAAGACCCTCATGGCGCAGCTGGTGATTTGCGCGCAGTTGACCGCCGACGCTGGGCGAGTGCTGTACGTCTCCCCTCTCCGCAGTCTGGGACGAGAGATGCGGCAGGCGCTTCGCTCACGTCTCCGGGTTCTGGGCCGCAAGCTCGGCGACGACCAACCCGACTTTCCGGCCGTCGGCGTCGGCACGGATGCCGCCGATGTGGAAGTCCTTACTCCCGAGCGGCTCATGCATGCCCTGCGGCAAGATGCGCAGGCGGCTTTGCAGGATGTCGGTCTGATCGTGGTCGATGAGGCCCACCACATGGCGCATCCCGATCGGGGGTTCCTTTTGGAGGGCCTTCTGGCATTCTGCCAAGCCCACCCAGATCCGCCTCGGCTCATCCTGCTGTCGGCCGCGGTGGGTAACCACGGCACGCTGGCATCTTGGCTCGACCCAACCCAGCCTCCCGAGCAGGTCGTGTTCACCTCACGTTGGCGTGGCCCACGGCGTCTGCACGGCCTGTTGACTCCAAAGCCGCTCAAAAACGAGCTGGTCCGCATCCAACGCCCGCCTCGCAAGCGGCAAGTCCGTAATACCGAAGCATCGGTGCCGATGGCGCTGCAGATCAGCGTGCGGCCAACCTCTGCGATGAGGCCGTCCACGATGAGCACCCGGGCGCTGGGCACCCGGGTATACGCCGAGCGGTACCCAGGCGACACCACCGAAGTCGTGAATCGCAAGGACCTCCACAGCATCCGCAACTACAAGCTGTTCGCGGCTGGGGCGGCCAGCATCTCCCGATCCGGCAGCGTCTTGGTGGTCTGCCCGTCCCGCGTCGCCACTCGCAATACAGCTCGCGCGGTTGCCACTTACCTTCCCGAGCACCCGCCCGCTGCCCCGTTGGCTGAGTTCCTAGCCGATACCCTCGGCGACGACCATCCGATTGTGCACTGTGTCCGGCATGGCGTCGCATACCACCATGCGCAGCTACCTGCCGAGGTTCTCCATGCTGTTGAGGACGCCCTGCGTGCCGAACAGCTGAAGGTCATCTGCTGCACCAGTACCCTGACTGATGGGGTCAACCTGCCAGTTCGCTCGGTCATCATCAACACAGATGTCGAGGATGATCAGTCGCGAGGCTCATCCGGCCAGCCGCAGATGGGTCCCGCCCAGCTGTTGAACGCCGTCGGACGCGCCGGACGGGCGGGACGAGAGAGCGAAGGTTGGATCCTTCTTACCCGCCACCGGCAGCCGCTCAAGTCCGATTTCTCTCTCATGGAGCCGAGTGAGGACCGCCTGCACGTCATGACTGCGCTCGGAACTGAGGAGGCCTTGGCGTCGCTGGCAGACGCCGAAGAGTTGATCGCCGAGACCGTCGATAACCTCTACCGCATCGCTGAAACCCAAGCTGCCGACTTTGCTTCCTACGTGTGGTTCACCCTCGACGCGCTCGCCCGCATTCCCAGTCTCCTCGCCACCCCGCCACTGGCCGCGGTCGAGAACCTGCTGGCTATGCGGCAGCTATCTCCGGAACTTCGTGATCGGTGGATGGCCTTCGCCCGAACTACCGAGCAACAGTACGAAGCCACCGACCCTTCCGCCAGGCGGCGCTGGACGACCCCTGGTACAAGCATCGGCTCAGCCCGTGCTCTTGACGGGTTCGCTGAGGGCCTCACGCGGATCCTGCTGCGAGACTCCGCCGCCACCACTACAGCCTACGACGGCATTTGGGGTGACATGCTGGCTGGAGTATTTCCCGATGAATGGCCTCTTCAGCGCACGCTAGACTTCTTCGCCGAAAATAGTGTGTACGCCTTGCTGCTGGCTCTTCCTGAAGCAGACGACTCATGGGTCTTCACCGAGAAGCCATCGTCAAGCAGCGTCCGCGTCAGCGTCGACGTCGCCACTGCGGTCTGCGGATGGATTTCCGGGGAGCCCATTCCGCGACTTGCTACCGATTGGCTACCCAGCGAAATAGACCGTGAATGGGCGTTGGAGCAGACAGTCAGTAACATCAGTTCAACCTTCGAGCACTACCTCGCCTGGACGATCGGAGCGCTGGTTAATCTCATCAACCTGCGGCTCGAAGAAGCGCGCGCCGAACTGCGCCTACCCGCAACGGTGGGATGGCATGTACGTCATGGCGTCGACACGACCCAAGCCTTGGCGTTGCTCAACGCTGGCGTTACGTCTCGCCGACTTGCTCATAACATTGGCCGCACCGCTGCTGCCCAAGGAATCGACAGCGAAGGCTTGCGGCGTTGGCTGACAAGCCTTCACCTTGATGGGTGGCGCAATCAATTCTCCGCGACGCGCTACGAAGTCAACGACCTGCTCGAGTATGTTCGCACTCGGCGTTCCAGCATGGTCGGTGCGCTTTTGGATGCCGGCCGCGTCTCGATGGAAGTGCACCGTACCGGCTCCACTGGGATCGAGACCGTCCCGGTCAGCCTGCGGTTTGCCCATGGCCCACAACCCGCTGCACTGACCGTCATTGGCGATGACCAGAGGCTTGCCCTCGTCCCAGCTGACATCCACTTGGATGTCCTGTCTGTCATAGATAGCGGTATCGACTATGAGGCCACTCTCGCCGGGGACCGTCTCACCCTTCACCTGCCGACCAGTCGGTGACATCACAGGTCTGTTCGACCACCGATTGGTGTCCGCTGGCCGGGACCTGGGCCATGCTCGTCCACCTACACCACGGGATCACTCGCGATCTGCTGCCTTGCTAGTTCGGCGTGGACGCTCCGTTGGCGAGGGTCGGTACTTGCTTGTCGACTGAGGGTGCACCCTCAGTCCCGGCATTCGGCTGCCCACCCTGGCCGACGTCGGACGGCGGGCACACTGTCAGTGGCGCCCGATACCGTCAGCGCGGACAACGGCAGAGGGGGCCCGGTGGTACGGAAGCTCGACCCGGAGATCGCGCGGAAGCGGATGATCAGCTACGGCATGGAACCGACTGTGCCGTATCCCGGGCGCGTCGACGCCCCGTGGCCAGGTATCTGTCTGGAGTGTAAGCGGCCCGGAAGCCCAACGCTGAGTAACGCGAAACGCCAAGGTGTCTGCGAGCCCTGCGGAAAGGCTCGGGCTGCTGAGGCCCTGCGGCTGCCTCTCTCTGACGTAGTACGTGCCCTTGAAGGCCGGGGCGTCATCGTCATCGGCGACTATAAGAACAACCGAGAGGGCATCGAGTGCATCTGCTTAAGATGTAGCGCTGTGATCTATCCGGCGTACTCGAATGCTATGCGTGAAGGCGTGGGGCTCTGCAATGAAAAGTGCAAACGAGAACGTATCGGCGACAGTAACCGTGCCGACGTCGAAGAAGCCGCAGAATTTGCCCGGGCCAATGGCTTACTCCCGCTCGCTCCGTATACCGGCGCCGACGATCCGTGGCCATTGGAGTGTGCACGTTGCGGTTACGTAGGCAGCAAGACAACCTATAGCGTCATCAAGCAGCTCGGACACGTTTGTGCGGCGTGCGGCCGCGTTCGCACGGCTAACGCGCGACGCTTGCAAGCAGCCTCTGCCGTACAGAGCATGCTGGATGCCAAACTAAAGCCCGACGTCCCGTACCCGGGCCGTGTAAATGATCCTTGGCCCTGTACCTGCATGGTGTGCAAGGCGAAAATTCGTCCCGGTCCGCGCCTGAACGATATCCGTAACGGTGGTCAAGGCGGCTGCTCAACGTGTTCGGATACAAGCTTCAAGCAGGGGGAGCCGGCGCACATCTACCTCGTCGTCAACTACGAGATCCGCTTTCTCAAGTGGGGGAAGGCTAACGACGTGGTAAATCGTCTCCGGGAACACGCACGCCAGGGTTTCGGCCACGAGGTGGGTCGCTGGTCATTTGCACTCGGCGCCGAGGCGACGTTGGTCGAGACGGCGATCAAGGCCGAAGTCCGGGCGCTGGGTGCGTCCACCCAAGCCGATAAAGGACTCATGCGGTATAAGGGTCACACTGAGACCGCCAGCATGGACGAGGTCACCGTCGCTGAGGTCCTCGCCATCATTCAGCGACTGGTCAGCACCAATCCGGACCTGCCGATCCCTGCTGACGTCCTTGTAAGCGTCCCGCGCCCCAGGCTGACCGGAATGCCGTGCGTTCAGCGGTCCTCCGGCTCATCGAGCGGGTCCTCGGTCACCAACTCCGCCCAGTAGCCCTGGTCCTTTGGCGTGAAGACTCCACTCGCCTTTACCGTTGAGGCTGGCGCACGGCGTCCACAGCGGGGAAACCCGGTGCGGTGTCGACGAGTCGGCCAGCAGCGACGTCACGCCCCCGGGGACACCGAGCTTTGCTAGGGCCCAGTCGAGCGCGGCACCTTCGGCATCGCACATTCTGGCAATCAGGTTCGTCTGTTGAGGCAGAAGGATCCTTCGGGGGATCACGATCGTCTCGCGGACCCGGTCGAGGGGCAGTCCCCGTCGGAACCCCTGTGCGGCGGGGCGGAGCGTGTCCTGGTCCTGCGGGAGCGGCAGGCGTCGGCGGCCCGCGTTCGAGACGATGATCCCGGCGACGTGGACGTACTCGTCCAGGAGTGGCCCGAACAGTTCTGCGAGCGCGTCGGTCTTGGCAGCGAGCGACATCTCGGCGAACGGCATCGGGAGGTAGAAGAGGCCGCTATGGTCCTCCACCCAGATCCACGCGGTGCCTGCTCCTTGCGTCTTGGCGCATTTGCCCCGCACCTTGCCCAGGAGCCGCTTGCCCTGGTCGCTCTCTACGGTGTCCCCGGTCAGGGTGGTGCCCTGGGGAGCCGTTCCGGGGTGGACGGTCAGCCGCCTCCCGGCGCTGCTGAGGACATCGACTGCGGTCCCTGAGGCCGCGCACTGCTGGGCGGCCTCCTCGGTCCGCTTCTTCCACGTCTCGAAGTCGTTGCCGTTGAGGAGTTCGGGGAGGTCGCCTTCCCAGTAGAGGTTGCGGTCCCTGTCCAGGTTGAGGAGGTGAATTCGGCAGCTCTGGCGGAACTTCTCGTAGTCCTGGAGCTTCTGGTCCTCGGCGAATGTGACGACCTCGATGAAGACCGGGCCGACACGGACATCGCCGGGGCCGCCGCTGGCTTTCGTTGGCTCCAGCTCGACCGAGAGTCCGCGGGCCGCCCCCATGAGCGCGAGCCGTGCCTGCGTCTGGGTGTGTAGGAACCGGGATAGCGTGACGTCGCGGCGGGCATCTCGCTTGAGGGTGGCAAGGCCGGGCACCCCGGCTCCTTCCAGGTAGGCGTATGCGGCCCACCATCGGACCGCCTCCACCCACGCTCCCCGCTCGGCTCCGGTCATGATCTGGAGTACTGGTGCGGCCCGGCCCAGACCGACGAAGGTGTCGCTGGCCCTGCCCGAGGTGGGGGAGGGGGTCACGGCCTTGGGCAGCCAGCGGCTGTCGAAGAACGCGGTCAGGCCGGCCACCGCGCGCGCGGTCACTTGGTGACCCGCGGGGGAGAGATAGTCGGCGCCCTCCGGGCAACCGAACCACGCCTCCCAGTCGATCGCCCGGAGGCCCTGGTCGATCGCCAGCCATATCTCTTTGTCACGAGGGTGCATGCCCGTCAGCATGAAGGACTCGCAGACGAGAGCGGGGGGATTTTTAGCGAAGTGCGGCACCTTCTCCGAGGCCACCCCTGGATAAGTCCTTTGTCCGGTGCTCACACCAAGTGGACAGTGAAGGGGGGCGCAGGCGTTTCCACCGCGTCTCAACGCAGCATCCCTTCAGGTTTCCGCGTCCTGGCCCGTTGTCAGTGGTCGGTGCGACGATCACACCAGCAGCTGCCCCGTCCTAAGGCAACGCCGCCAAGCTCACGTGCCGGCTGGCGAGGCTTCCTTGCTCACTGTCGCCAAGACCACGCCTATCACCGCAAAGCAGGAGAATATGCGGCACATGATCTTGCCCTTTGTCGTACCAACTTCACCGGGAGAAAAGCGAGTTGAGCCGCCATCGACCACTAACTGCCGCGTATCTCAATGCGGGAGCCGGAGGACCGCTTACCGGCCTGAGCCGGGCCGGATATTCCCCCCAGTTCATTGTTGAACCTGACCCCTACGCGGCGCAGACGCTCTTGGCGGCTGGCCTCCCGGTATTCAGGGGAGACCTGCACACCACCCCGAAGGATCTAGGGCCCGCCGGGCTGCTGGACCTGCTGTACGCCCGGACCACGGAGAGCCTGGACGAGTCCCACGACAGCACACCCGTCATGCTGGAGTTCGCAAGCACGCTTCGCCCAAGGGCGTTCATCCTGGAGGCACGTACAGATGCCCTGACCGAGCGGTATGACCACTACCGTGGATGGGTGCGGAGCCTCCTGGCGACCCTGGGCTACCGAGTCCTTCACTGGGCGGCCTTCGACGGCCGTCAGTACGGGGCCGTAAGCCCTTGGGAGGGTTCCTTCCTCGTGGCGATGAGGGCGGACCAGCCTCGTTCCTTCATGCCGCCGGCTCCTACGTTGCAGAATCCCCCGACGCTGCTCTCGATCCTTGCCGAGTCCATGCAGCAGCGGTTCGCGCAGTCCCGCGACCAGCGGTACCCGCATGCCTGGAAGCGTTGGGCGACGATAGCCGCGAGCTCTTTCGCTCCTCGCCTCATCGATGTACTGGACGCAGGAGAAGACGCTGACGCCCTGTATCCGGACGACGTGTATGCCTGGCGTGCGTGCGGTATCGAGATCCGCGGTCTGGCGAGCGAGAAGAATCCGGAAGGGACACTGCTCGGTCCCGACGGGCCGTGCCTCACGTTGAACCAGGCTGCTCGCTTGCGAGACTTTCCCGCCGACTGGCACTTTGCAGGGGGCTCCCGGGAGATCTTCCGGCAGATCGTGGAGGCTACGCCCCCTGTCGTCCCGTATGCGCTGGGCCGTGCTCTCGCCGAGGCCCTAGGGGACGTCGACGCCGAGCCCCTCGGCGAGCCTCTTGCTGATGAACTGGCGCCGCCTGTAGTAGACCGGATGGCCGAAGTGGACGCGCTCCATTACGGCGACTTTGAGGGCTACATCGCCGAACTGCTGGAGCGGGACGGTTATCGCGTGGAGAAGGCTGGAGGCGGCGCCGGGGACGGCGGCATCGACATCCACGCCGTAGACCCGCTGGGCTACCCTGTGATCGTCCAGTGCAAGCACTTCCAGAACGCCAAGAGATCAGTGGGCTCACCTGCAGCCCGGAACCTGTTCGGCGCGGCGTCTGCCATGCACCCGATGCCCCGCGCTCTCCTCGTCACCAACGGCAAGTTCACTGTCGAGTGCATCAAATGGGCTCAAGAGGAGAAGCGCCTGATTCTCGTCACCAGAGAGCGACTGGAGCGGTGGGCGATCGACCGCCTCCCCCTTCATGAAGCGCTCTGCCTCTCCGACTGACCTCCCATCGGACCCGCTCCCGCGTTCCGGCCGAGAGACTCCGGGGAGCGGGCCTCACTTTTCTGACAGCAGCGCGAGATCGTCGGGACAACCCCTTCGACGGCGGCGCGCTTAAGGTGTGGGCGGTAGCTCACATGCCTCAGCGGTGCCGGGCCGGAGCGCCCCGCGAGGCGGCGCTTGCCGCCAGCTCAGCCGAGTCCGTTCACCCTCCAGTGAACAGTGCACTGGTGTTGGCCAGACATCTACGGCTGTGGCACTGCGCCGCTATCGCCTCTGCGTCGCTCTCGTCAGTGCTCGATCGCACTACCTGAGTGACAGAGCGGAGGTTCGTCTGGCTCCCACAAGTGTTGAGCTGATCTGCACCAGAGCCTGCCTGAGCTGGCCTGCAGCATCCATCTGATCCAAAGCCTTTTCAAGGCGCCTTGCAACTAGCCGGGCCGTGGCTTGAGAGGGGCCTGTCCTTTGGGAGGCCGACGGCAAGTGTTCTGCGTTGCCGCAGCGTCGACGTCTTCTGGGCCTGTCACCGGCGAAGCCCCTGGTCAGAGGCCTGTCATTGGTTTGGGAGGGCTTGTTGAGGCAGCTTTGGGGCTAGCGCTATTGGCTGCGTCGGCGAGCCTACTGCCGCATCGTGCTGCAGCGAGGGATACTGCCTGGTCAGAGGGGCTAGGACGTTTGACTCCAATAGGGATCCTCCCTTGCCAGCGAGCTAGACTTGCCCCTATCCTCAATCCACAACACGCGGGCAATCGATCGTCCAGCAGTGTTGGTGAGTCGAATGGGTTCCTTCCATTGCCCAGGCGACTCCGGTCTAGCTGTTGGCCGCCCGGGGCAAACGGATTGGTCCCAGCGGCTGGGCCTAAAACTGAAGATCAGCGCCTACCACAATCAAGCGGTAGGCGCTAGATCTGTTTGCCTGTGTCCTTTGTCACGCCTCGCAGGGTTGCGTCGCTGTCGGTGATCGCTCCAAGCTCGGCGTGATCGCGAGACCACTCACGCCCCGGGCGGCTCGTCGATCACGGTCCAAAAGGTTGAAAATGGAAGTAGCGTGACACGTTGAAGATCATCAAGGCGTTCCGCCGCAACAACGTCACGATCAGCTATGGCGGTCTCTGCCTGCTGATCGTCGCGGCGGGACTCGTCGAGTCTGTTGCGCCGGGGAGCGAGCTGGTCACCGCCAGCCGTCACTCCGTCCTCGTTGGTGCCATCGGTGGCCTGCTGCACCTGACGGCGCGCATGGCCAAGTGGGTGAGCCGGCGGTTCCTGGACAAGCTCATCGAGCGGGTCAAGGGTGAGGTCTCGGTACCTGTGGACGGCGGCAGCGGCCTCTGACAAGGCCGACGCGGACCGGGCTGGCGTCTCGCCGGTCCGGCCCGCGGCCGTTTCCGGTCTCCGACTCCTGCTACTGCACCAACATGCCTGTTGCACGCCTACCTCGCCCCATGGGGAGGATCTCGCCTGCTCAGCCGGAGAATCTCGGAGAGGTGAGCGGGAGTCGCCGTGCCGGCGAAACTGGCGGAAGAACCTACGGGGTGGACGGCGCCGCGCACCGGGGCGTCCTCGGGGCGGGCGGCGCCACCGTCGCGGTGCTGGCCTGCGGAGTCGACCGGCCCTATCCGCGCGGGCACACCGAGTTGATCACCAGGATCGCCGAACAGGGGCTGGTCGTGGGGGAGTTGCCGCCAGGCGACCATCCCACGCCGAGCAGATTCATCCTCAGGAACCGGGTCATCGCCGCGCTCACCCGGGGGACCGTGGTCGTCGAGGCCGCGTACCGCAGTGGCGCGCTGGTCACGGCGCGGGCGGCGCAGCGGCTGGGGCGGTTCGCGATGGGGGTGCCGGGCCCGGTCACCAGCGGGCTGTCGGCCGGGGTGCACGAGCTGCTGCGCGGCGAAGCGGTCCTGGTCACGGACGCCGCGGACGTCGCCGAACTGGTGGGCGGCATCGGCGAGCTGGCCCCGGACCGGCGTGGGCCCGTGCTGCCGCGTGACCTGCTGGATCCGGGTGCCGGACGTGTGCTGGCCGCGCTGCCGGCGCGCGGTCTGGCGGGAGCGGAGGACATCGCACGCGGGGCGGGGACCACCACGGACGACGCGGTCGGGAGGCTGTACGAACTCCGATCACTTGGTTTCGTCGAACGACACGGCGACGGCTGGAAGTTGACACGCCAGGCAATGATCTCGCTCCGCGATGATCGTCGCGGGTGCTGACCGAGCGTGTTCGGCCGTCCGGGCGAACGCCGACAGCCTTGGCAATTCCCGCAGTTGATGTCTCTCGGCGATCACGGAGGGCGACGAACATGCCCCCGAGGGACGCACAGCGGAACGTATCTGCGCACGACTGATCCGCTCCCCTTCGCGCACTGCGACGCTCCAGTCACGCTACGCTCACGTGGATTCCGACGCAGGACAGGCAACTCGACATCAGCGCGACAGCTCACCCAGGTACCCCCAGTTCACGGCAGAACGGCACAAGGCGACGAATGCCCCAGCACACCTCCGGGTCCGATCGGGCGGCGATCCCCCCAGCTGCCCGCGACGGCGGTAGCGTGCGCCCGCCCGCTCCCTCGACGCTCGACGAGTTGTGGCGGTCGTACAAGGCGACGGGGGACGAGCGGCTGCGCGAGCAGTTGATCCTGCACTACTCGCCGCTGGTGAAGTACGTTGCCGGGCGGGTGAGCGTGGGTCTGCCGGCCAATGTGGAGCAGGCCGACTTCGTCTCGTCGGGGGTGTTCGGGCTGATCGACGCGATCGAGAAGTTCGACATCGAGCGGGAGATCAAGTTCGAAACGTACGCGATCACGCGGATCCGGGGCGCGATGATCGACGAGTTGCGGGCGCTGGACTGGATCCCCCGGTCGGTGCGGCAGAAGGCGCGCAATGTGGAGCGTGCGTACGCGACGCTCGAGGCTCGGCTACGGCGCACGCCGTCGGAGGGTGAGGTGGCCTCCGAGATGGGGATCGGGGTGGAGGAACTCCACGCGGTCTTCAGCCAGTTGTCGCTGGCCAACGTGGTGGCGCTGGAGGAGCTGCTGCATGTCGGCGGCGAGGGCGGTGGCCGGCTGAGTCTGATGGACACGCTGGAGGACACCGCGGCGGACAACCCGGTGGAGGTCGCCGAGGACCGGGAGCTGCGGAGGTTTCTGGCACGGGCGATCAACACGCTGCCGGAGCGGGAGAAGACCGTGGTCACGCTCTACTACTACGAGGGCCTGACGCTCGCGGAGATCGGGAACGTGCTGGGAGTGACGGAGAGCCGGGTGAGCCAGATCCACACCAAGTCGGTGCTGCAGTTGCGCGCCAAGCTGGCGAGTTTCGGGCGCTGACCTCGAGCGGGGCAAGCTGCTGAATCGTCCCTGCCTGGTCACTCCCCCTCGCTGGCGCGTTCCTATCGGGTGGTGGGAGTGACTGCCGTCCGGGGCGGTCCGTCCGTAAAGTGGAGGGCGTGCCAAGGATTCGAGCGGCCTCCGTGGCCGAGCACCGGTCGATGCAGCGAGCCGCCCTGCTGGACGCGGCCCGGTCCCTGCTGTCCGAGGGCGGGACGGAGGCGCTGACCTTCCCGGCCCTCGCCGAGCGCACGGGGCTCGCGCGGTCCTCCGTGTACGAGTACTTCCGGTCCCGGGCGGCCGTGGTCGAAGAGCTGTGCGAGGTGGACTTTCCGGTCTGGGCCGCTGAGGTCTCGGCGGCGATGGCCGCGGCGGACGGGCCCGAGGGCAAGGTCGAGGCGTACGTTCGGCAGCAGTTGGCGTTGGTCGGGGACCGGCGGCACCGGGCTGTCGTGGCCATCTCCGCGAGTGAGCTCGATGCCGGGGCACGGGAGAAGATCCGCGCGGCGCACGGCGGGCTGGTGGCGATGATCGTCGACGCGCTGCGGCAGATGGGCCACGCCGAGCCCCGGCTGGCCGCGATGCTCCTGCAGGGCGTGGTCGACGCGGCGGTCCGGAGGATCGAGCTGGGGGCCGCGGAGGAGCCCGGCGCGATCACGGACGCCGCGGTGCGGATGGCACTACGGGGCGTACGCGGCTGAGCCCCTGCACACCGCTGCCCGGCGTCGGGGCAGACGGCGGGCCCGGCCCGGCCCCGCTTTGTGCGAAGGCGCCGCTCCCCCTTGCGGATGGAGTTGCCTCCCCTGCCGCGGATGGGCACGCCTCTCCTGGCCCCACCCATGTCCTGTCCTCACACGGGCCGGCCTGTGGACAGCGCTTCGGGCGTTCGTCGCACATGCCCACGCGGGGTTGAGTCCGCGCAAGCCGGGCAGTCGGGCCTGAGGCGTGGCCGCGGCCAGTGGTTCTCCCGTTTCTCACGGCTGCGCGCTCGTCACCGGGAGCAGGCGGGACGGATCCCTGTGCAGGAGCCAGGGTGGGAGCAGGGACAGGGGGTTCAAGTAGGTTCTGTCTCTTCGCAGGCCCCAGTGCAGGCAAGGCGTCGCGCAGTGGGCGTCGCCCGGTTCGAGCGTGCCCAGTACCTCGCCCGCGGTCACCTCGTCGCCCTGGTGCACCGTCGCCCGTACCGGGGTGAAGGTCGTGCGCAGGGGCGGAGCGCCCGTGCCCGTCAGTTCGACGGAGACCGCGCCACGCCCCGCGACCCGCCCCGCGAAGGAGACGCGGCCGGCCGCGACGGAGCGGACCGGGGTGTCCGGGGATGCCGCGAGGTCCACCCCGCGATGGCCGCGGGCGTACGGCGTCGCCGGCGGGTCCCAACCCCGCAGGACCGAGGGGCGCAGACCCACCGGCCAGAGACGGGCGAGCGGCACAACCGTCGTGTCGGGGGCCGGTGGACCGGCGGGGGACGGCGGCGCCGGACCGCTCGCCCGGGCCAGGGCTGAGGGGGGCAGCGCACCCAGCACGGTCGCGCCCAACACGGTCACCGTCATTCCCAACAGCAACCCCAGCCACGTGCGCACACATCGTTTCTCTCGCATGCGAGAACGGTCCCGCATCTGACGGATCATGGCCGGGATCTGTGGACCACCGGCCGGTTGTGGACAGCGGCGTCACCCTGCACCTTCCGGGTCCCGTACACTTCTCGTGGCGATCCGGGTCACCGGGTCGACTTCGCACGCCCCGACATCCGGCCATCAAAAGCCGGTGTCAGCGCCCCTCGGTCCCTCGTGGCAAGGCGCATCGCGGGCGTCAGGCGCGGGTGCCGTCCGGCACGCGCGGCACAACCGAGAACACCAAGGAGAACGGCCATGGCCGTCGTCACGATGCGGGAGCTGCTGGAAAGCGGCGTCCACTTCGGTCACCAGACCCGTCGCTGGAACCCGAAGATGAAGCGTTTCATCTTCACGGAGCGCAACGGCATCTACATCATCGACCTGCTCCAGTCGCTGTCGTACATCGACCGCGCCTACGAGTTCGTCAAGGAGACCGTCGCCCACGGCGGCACGGTCATGTTCGTCGGCACGAAGAAGCAGGCGCAGGAGGCCATCGCCGAGCAGGCCACCCGCGTCGGCATGCCCTACGTCAACCAGCGCTGGCTGGGCGGCATGCTCACCAACTTCTCCACCGTCTACAAGCGTCTGCAGCGCCTCAAGGAGCTCGAGCAGATCGACTTCGAGGACGTCGCCGCTTCCGGTCTGACCAAGAAGGAGCTTCTCGTGCTCTCGCGCGAGAAGGCCAAGCTGGAGAAGACCCTTGGTGGTATCCGCGAGATGCAGAAGGTGCCCAGCGCCGTCTGGATCGTGGACACCAAGAAGGAGCACATCGCGGTCGGTGAGGCCCGGAAGCTCAACATCCCGGTCGTCGCCATCCTCGACACCAACTGCGACCCCGACGAGGTCGACTACAAGATCCCGGGCAACGACGACGCGATCCGCTCCGTCACCCTGCTCACCCGCGTGATCGCCGACGCCGTCGCCGAGGGCCTCATCTCCCGTTCCGGTGCCGGCAAGGCCGAGGGTGACAAGGCCGCGGGCGAGCCGCTCGCCGCGTGGGAGCGCGACCTGCTCGAGGGCGAGAAGAAGGCCGACGACGCCGAGGTCCAGACCTCCGCCGAGACGGAGAAGGTCGCCGACGCCGAGCAGGCCGAGGTTGTCGCCGAGGCCGAGGCCGAGGCCGCTGTCGAGGCCCCGGCCGCCGAGGCCCCCGTCGCCGAGGCCCCGGCCGCGGACGCCGAGCAGGCCTGACCACTCACCCCTTCGGGTCACGAACGGCGGGGGCACACCGAGCCCCCGCCGTTCGGCCCGTAGATCTTCAGACTTCGAGAGAGATTCCAGGAATCATGGCGAACTACACCGCCGCCGACGTCAAGAAGCTCCGTGAGCTCACCGGCGCCGGCATGATGGACTGCAAGAAGGCGCTGGACGAGGCCGACGGCAACGTCGACAAGGCCGTCGAGGCGCTGCGCATCAAGGGCCAGAAGGGCGTCGCCAAGCGCGAAGGCCGCTCCGCCGAGAACGGCGCCGTGGTCTCCATCATCGCTGACGACAACACCTCCGGTGTCCTGGTCGAGCTGAAGTGCGAGACGGACTTCGTCGCCAAGGGTGAGAAGTTCCAGGCCGTCGCCGACGAGATCGCCCAGCACGTCGTCAAGACGTCGCCGGCCGACCTCGAGGCGCTGCTCGGCTCCGAGATCGTGCCCGGCAAGACGGTTCAGGCGTTCGTCGACGAGGCCAACGCCAACCTGGGCGAGAAGATCGTCCTGGACCGCTTCGCCCAGTTCTCCGGTGCCTACGTGACCGCGTACATGCACCGCACCATGCCCGACCTGCCCCCGCAGATCGGTGTCCTGGTCGAGCTGGACAAGGCCGACGCCGACCTCGCCAAGGGTGTCGCGCAGCACATCGCCGCCTTCGCGCCGAAGTACCTCTCCAAGGAGGACGTCCCGGCCGAGGTCGTCGAGTCCGAGCGCCGCGTCGCCGAGGAGACCACCCGCGCCGAGGGCAAGCCCGAGGCCGCCCTCCCGAAGATCGTCGAGGGTCGCGTCAACGGCTTCTTCAAGGAGGCCACCCTCCTCGGTCAGCCGTATGCGCTCGACAACAAGAAGTCCGTCCAGAAGGTCCTGGACGAGGCCGGTGTCACCCTGAAGCGCTTCGTGCGCATCAAGGTCGGCATCTGAGTCCGTACCGCGATCGACGCGCGACCCCTATAGGGTCGGCAGCAGTCGTCCGCGTACGCCGACACGCGCGCGTGCGTGACGGACGACAGCAGATCTGACGAGGAGGCCATTGCCGCGTATGGGAGACAACACCCCACCGGCAATGGCCTTCTTCGTATGTGCACCATGAGGAGATCTCCATGACCACCACCCAGGCCGACAAGGGCGAGAAGACCGACGACGGCAAAGGCGCGGGCCGCTTTCTGCTGAAGCTTTCCGGCGAGGCGTTCGCCGGAGGCGGCGGACTGGGCGTCGACCCCGACGTGGTGCACAAGATCGCCCGCGAGATCGCGGCCGTCGTGCGCGGCGGCGCCCAGGTCGCCGTCGTCATCGGCGGCGGCAACTTCTTCCGCGGCGCCGAGCTCCAGCAGCGCGGCATGGACCGGGCCCGGTCCGACTACATGGGCATGCTCGGCACGGTCATGAACTGCCTCGCCCTCCAGGACTTCCTGGAGAAGGAGGGTATCGACAGCCGCGTGCAGACCGCCATCACCATGGGCCAGGTCGCCGAGCCGTACATCCCGCTGCGCGCCGTACGGCACCTGGAGAAGGGCCGTGTGGTCATCTTCGGCGCCGGTATGGGCATGCCGTACTTCTCCACCGACACCACCGCCGCCCAGCGCGCCCTGGAGATCGACGCCGAGGCACTGCTGATGGGCAAGAACGGCGTGGACGGGGTCTACGACTCCGACCCCAAGACCAACCCCGAGGCCGTCAAGTTCGACTCGCTCGGGTACGGCGAGGTCATCACGCGCGACCTCAAGGTCGCCGACATGACCGCCATCACGCTGTGCCGCGACAACAAGCTGCCGATCCTGGTCTTCGAGCTCCTGGCGGAGGGCAATATCGCGCGGGCCGTCAAGGGTGAGAAGATCGGCACACTCGTGGGTGACCAAAGCGGCCGGTCCTGACCGGGACCGACCTCGGCCGGGGACAAGCCCGGGCCGAGGATGGACCCTGACCGGGGGATGGACAATGTCCTGCCGGTCCGGAACCGTGCAGGAATAAGACGCGACGCAGCCGGCCGCCACCCCGACGAGGAGCAGCTGCCGGGCCTACTCAAGACACGCAGGAGCAAGTGGTGATCGAAGAGACCCTCCTCGAGGCCGAGGAGAAGATGGAGAAGGCCGTCGTGGTCGCCAAGGAGGACTTCGCCGCGATCCGCACCGGCCGTGCGCACCCGGCGATGTTCAACAAGATCGTGGCCGACTACTACGGCGCGCTGACGCCGATCAACCAGCTGGCCTCGTTCTCGGTGCCGGAGCCGCGCATGGCCGTGGTGACCCCGTTCGACAAGAGCGCGATGCGCAACATCGAGCAGGCGATCCGCGACTCCGACCTGGGCGTCAACCCGAGCAACGACGGCAACATCATCCGAGTGGTGTTCCCCGAGCTGACCGAGGAGCGCCGCAAGGACTACATCAAGGTCGCCAAGACCAAGGGCGAGGACGCCAAGGTGTCCATCCGCTCGGTCCGCCGCAAGGCCAAGGACGCCATCGACAAGCTGATCAAGGATGGCGAGGTCGGCGAGGACGAGGGCCGCCGCGCGGAGAAGGAGCTCGACGACACCACGGCGAAGTACGTCGCTCAGGTGGACGAGCTCCTGAAGCACAAGGAAGCGGAGCTGCTCGAGGTCTGATGAACGACTCTTCCTGGGGGGCGCCGCCACAAGCCGGGTACTGGGGGCCGTCCGAGCAGGGGCCTGTCCAGGGGGCAGCCCCGGCGGGTCCCGCATACGATGCGCATAACGCGCAGCAGACTCGCCCCATGCCCATCGCGCCCGACGTACCCGCACACGGCGGAGACCAGGATGGCGACCGGGGGGCCGCTCGGCTGAGCGGCCCCCTGTTCCGCGACGACACCCCGTCGGCGGGATCCCTCGGGACCCCGTCGCAGAAGCCGCAGGAGCCCATGCCCAGCCCCGTCCCACAGCCCGCCCCCGCACCGCAGAAGAAGAGTGCGGGACGCGATCTGGGTGCCGCGATAGGGGTCGGCGTCGGGCTCGGTGCGGTGATCGTCGCGTCGTTGTTCGTCGTCAAGGCCGTGTTCGTCGGGGTCATAGCGGTCGCCGTGGTGGTGGGCCTGTGGGAGCTCACATCACGGCTCGAGGAGCGCAAGGGCATCAAGGCGCCGCTCGTCCCGCTCGCGGTGGGCGGTGCGGCGATGGTCGTCTCCGGCTACGTCCGGGGCGCCGAGGGCGCGTGGGTGGCGATGGCGCTCACCGCGCTGGCGGTCCTGGTCTGGCGGATGACGGAACCGCCCGAGGGCTATCTCAAGGACGTCACAGCGGGCGTCTTCGCGGCTTTCTACGTGCCGTTCCTGGCGACGTTCGTGGCCATGATGCTGACCGCCGACGACGGTCCGCGCCGCGTCCTGACGTTCCTGCTGCTGACGGTCGTCAGCGACACGGGCGCGTACGCGATCGGTTGGCGCTTCGGCAAGCACAAGCTGGCACCGCGCATCAGCCCCGGCAAGACCCGTGAGGGCCTCTTCGGAGCGGTCACCTTCGCGATGGTCGGGGGCGCGCTGTGCATGCAGTATCTGATCGAGGACGGCACGTGGTGGCAGGGGCTGATCCTGGGCTTCGCGGTCGCGGCCACCGCCACGCTCGGCGACCTCGGTGAGTCCATGATCAAGCGGGACCTGGGCATCAAGGACATGGGCACCCTGCTGCCGGGTCATGGCGGCATCATGGACCGGCTGGACTCGCTCCTGCCGACGGCGCCGGTGGTCTGGCTGCTGTTGGTGCTCTTCGTGGGATCCGGCTGACCTGCGCGCATGTCGTGAGGGGCTCGTCGTACACGGTGACGGCGGGCCCCTTTTCGTCGGGGGCCGACGGCTTCTCGCCGGGTGGCCGACGGCCCGGGGTCAGTGGTGACCCAGTCCACCACTGCCGAACGAGCCGCTGCCGCCGTCGTGCCAGCGCTCTCGCTTCTGCGACGCGCTCGTGCGGGTCGACATGTGGGTCAGCTCGTACGGGGTGAGAGCGTGCTGGCCCTTGGCCACCTTGGGTACCTCGGCGGGCTCCCGGACCTCCCGCATCTCGCGGACCGGCCCCCCCTGCGGCATGTGCGGCTGTTCCTCGGCGCGTGGCAGACGCGGTGCGCGGGTCCGCATACGGCAGCTCAGCCAGAAGCTGCCTCCCAGGAGTGTGATGAGTGCCACGGCGATCAAGAACAGCGCCAGGCTGATCAGACCGCTGGGCTCCGCCAAATACATCGATGCAGTACTCATATAAGGCAAATACCCTCAAATTACCCAACGAACCAGCCGCCCCGACCGGCCTGTGCCGCACTCCGACGGGCCGGCGGCTTCGAACCGGACCGCTGTCCTCGGCGGGATGTGGATCCGGTAGCAGGGTGGTGCCTCGCCCGGCTCGCGGCCCGGGTCACGCAATTCGATCTGCGACACTGGTATGGCCATGCCTAAGCCCGGAGAACTGATGTGATCCGGGCGCGAAGAAGCCCCCTACCAGCGAATTTGTCACCAGTAGGGGGCTGTCTTATGCCCGGTGGGCCGTCTGTGGGCCGTCAGGGTTCCTGGGCCGTGCCGAAGACACCATCCGGGGCACGGCGGGCACGCTCGCTGCTACTGGGCATCAGGTGGGCCAGCAATCGGTGGGCGAGCACCCAGGAGGTACTGCTATGAGTGTGACCCCAACCAACTCGCTGTCAATCACCCGCCCGCGAGACTGCGCTGCCGTTCTCGTCGTCATCGTGGTCATCTACGTCCCCGCCGCACAGGTTCAAGGCGTTCTGACCAACCTGATCGCGCTATCGGCAGTCCTCGTTCCGGCTCCGCGGTGAGTGCGGCATCGGCGAGGCAGCCCCAGACGGCCACGTGACCGCCAACTAGGCCCACCGGGTCCAACTCGGCGTTCCCGGCCTGGAAGGGCGGGAGACGGCCACGCGTGCCCCCGACGTGCCCGATCGAGCAGCAAAGGGCGGGGACCAACGGGGAACGTCGGCTAACCGCTCGGGAACGCCGAGGTCAGCGTCTCACCAGGTCAGCCCAGATCCCGTTACGCGATCTTCCAAACTGGTGCTCCAGGGCTGTCCTGGGGCTGCCGAGTTGACTGCGTCGCTAGCCCATCTCGGCTGCAGTGGTAGGCCGCGGGTGCGGCCATATTCCGGTGGCGGGCGGGGCACCACTCGGACATGATCGCGCGCATGGCCTCAACGGTGACGAACATAGCGATCGACTGTGCGAACGCCTACCAACTGGCGCGGTTCTGGAGCGATGTGACCGGACACTCGCTGGATCCCGAGGACGAACCGGGTGACGACGAGACCGAGATCATGCTGCCCGGCGGCCCGGCTTTGCACTTCAACGAGGTTCCAGAGCCGAAGTCGGCCAAGAACAGGCTTCATCTGTGTCTGCGCCCGGACACCTCGCGGGACGCAGAGGTTGAGCGGCTGCTGAGCCTGGGCGCCTCCCTGGTCGCCGATCACCGCAAACCCGACGGCTGGGGCTGGGTCGTTCTCGCCGACCCGGAGGGCAACGAGTTCTGCATATTGCTGGCCGAACCCGAGCGAGCCGCATTGTCCTCGTGACCTCAGGCCTTGCTCAATCCCAGCGTCAGCCCCGCGATAAGTGCCGCCGCGGTATCAGCCGGAGTCTTTGACGCCTTCGGACGCAGGACGTCGTAGAGGGCGAAGGAGGACTCTGGGCGGGCAAGTCGCACGTCGCATTGCAGCGCCCCCGCCCCTCTCCGTCGGCGTGCGCGAGCGACCGACCTCTTCCCAGGGCCCGCCTCCCTGCGGTTGACCGCGTTGGGAGGCGGGCGGTTACGGGCGGGAATGTGGGACAGCAGCCCGTACATCCCGGCGCCCTTCGATCAGTCGCCCGGCAGGCGGGTCGATCCCGTTCCGGCGAACGCCGGCGGGGGGCGCGGGCTGCTCCTCGTGCAGGAATGCGCGGACTCGTGGAGCGGCTGGGCGCTCGGCGACGACCTCCTGGAGCGGGGTGCCGGGAAGCTGCTGTGGCCCAAGTTGCTTCGGGACGAAGCAGTCCTTGTGCCACAGCCGTGCCACATCATGCGGTCAACCACGGTCAACGACGGTTCGCCGCAGTCGAGATGCACCGTTCACCCGGGCTGCCGCTACAGCCGGAACGACCTGGGGAACTGCGCCGCCGACCACGTCCGCCCTTACAAGGCGGCGGTTGACGAGTCTCCGGCGGACAGACTCAACGCTCCCAGGGGCGATCACGGCCACGTCCGCGGTCGCACGAATTTTCAAGATCAGGACGAGATGTGGACGGGGATCGAGTGCCCCGCTCATGCATCCCATAAAGGGCCTGGTCAAGCGGGATTTGAGAGCCCGATCTCGAGGGGACTGTAAATCTGCCGTCCAAGGCTTCAAATGGGTGTCGTCTGTCCGCCGACCCGATCAACCACTCCATGGCCTCCGACTCGGGCTGGCGGGCTCCGTGGTGTCGATGAACTGGGGGCGCCCAGGTGGCAGGCCCTTCCTGTGTGGGGTGCCATAGGAGGGATGGCGCGGACCCTGGGCTCTGGAAGGCTCCGCCGGACCACGCGGCGGAGGCCGGCGCGGCGGCGTCAGCAAAGCCGTCACCAGCGGCTCCAGGCGCCGGGGCCACCGAACACCGGTCGAGCCCATTGGGGCGGACTGGTGGCGGCCAGCCTGCCAGGACTCGCTGCCCTGCTCGCGCTGCTGTTCACCTGGATGCAGGTCACGCAGACCGGGAAGGAAGTGGGGATCAGCGAGCAGGGGCAGATCACCAACCGGTTCAACGCCGCGATCAACAACCTGGGGTCGACGTCCCTGGATATACGACTCGGGGGAATCTACGCGCTGGAACGGATCATGCACGACTCGGCTCGCGACCAACCCGCTGTCATATCAGTCCTGTCCGCATATCTACGGCAACACGCTTCTGCTCTAGTTGGCAGCACGAAGAAGGCGCCCGGCGAGTCGGGTGACAAGCCATCGCCCCGCGCTGACGTCCAGGCGGTGATGACCGTGTTGGGCAACCGCCACCCCGATCACGACCAAGGGGCACCCATTGACCTCAGCAGCACCGCTCTGCGTGGGGTGAAATTCCCCGACCGTCCCGACGAGATCCCCTTCCATGGGGCCGACCTGTCAAACGCAGATCTCAGCGGCTCTTCCATGCCCAACGCGGACCTCCGAGATGCATCGTTGATACGAGCGAACCTCTCGGGGGCGGCGTTGACAGGATCGCGGCTCGACCGTGCAGATCTGACGAATGCGAACCTCACAGACGCAGATCTGCATGGCTCGCACTTGAAAGACGCGGGCCTGGAAGGCGCAAACCTCACAGGCGCGTCCCTCTGCAGCGAAGTGTTTTTTCAGACCGCACAGGGAGGACGAGGGTCCGCGGCAGCACTTCTGAGTCGGGCCCGACCAGCCGACCAAGCCAGACCGGGCGACTGCGCAGACTTGGCCGACGCATACCTAGTCGACGCGAACCTAACCGACGCAAGGCTCTTCGGTATGAATCTCACGAGCACGATGTTCTGCCCTCCCCGGGAAACCGGCTTCGCCAGCGGCAACTGCGCGGATCTGGCTGGCTCCACACTCAGCGAGTCGAATCTCAAAGGTGCGTACCTGCCAAGGGCAAATCTCAAGGGCGCCGACTTGGCCCACGCCGACCTGACTGGCGCGGACCTCACGAATGCGGACCTCACGAACGCGGACCTCACCGGGGCCAAGGTCGCCGGGGCGAAGTTCGAGGGGGCCAAGCTGAAAGGGGTGCGCGGGTTGCCGCCGTCCCTGTGACATGCCTTGACAGCCGACAACGACCGTCAACAACCACGATGGCGCGGCAGTCCGCCGCGCCATCGTTGTGTATCGACGCAGCTAGACCCAGGTGTCCAGCCACATCCGGGAGCGCCACTGGTCTATGGGGATCGCGGTGCCCGTGTACAGGGGCCAGAAGTAGATGAAGTGGCCCTATCACGGCTGGCGGAGCGTCTGACCAGGTACTTCGTGTGGGATGGGCGCACGGCCTGTGCCAGCCCGCTGTAAAACTGCTGGCGCGCCCCCCGCGACCGTGAGGAGCTGTGTGGCGCGGCGGATGCGGAAGCGTCGTTTGATGGGTCCTGGCGCCCGGGGCATGAGCCCCGGGCGCCAGCAAGAAGTGCTATCGCGGAGTTCCCTACGTGGTTGTCCGCGTGGGTTTCGTGGCCGTTGGTCCCGGGATGTGCGTCGGGGCCTTGGCTCCGTTCTTCATCGAGCTAATGAAGGCGAGCGTGACCACGACGATGCATGTGTAGACGAATCCGAAGAAAATGAGCCGCTGCTTCTGCATCGCTGCAACGCGGCCTTTCGAGTCGCCTGCGATGATCTGATACTTCGTCGTTCGGTGTTCGAAGAACTTGCTGATCGTTTCCTTGGGGAGGTTCTTAACCACCCTAGCCAGCGCGAGTGCCGCGCAGACGATTCCTACGGAGATGATTGTCCCCGTCGGCGCACCATCGAGAAGTTGGAAGAACACGGTTTGCTGACCCTTTTCACTGAGGTCGGCAAGACCAGAGCAACATCGACCGGGATCCTGCACTGGGTGCGAGGTAGGTCGACGCCGGTGAGGAATAGACGTGTCCGTCACTACCTTGACGACGGCAAGTCCATAACGCACAGGACGCGGTTCTCGCCCGTGACACAGTGACGGAGTCAGCGGACGTAGAGCGGCGCGCTCAGGCCAGGGGATCATGCTTTGGACTGGCTGAGGCCTCAAGTGTCCCCGAGGCGCCGCACCACATGAGGCGGCTGTTCATCGGCAGCATCTAGTCCCCTAAAGCTGCCAGAGCACCGGAGCCGGGCCGTCGTCGGCCGTCCGAGGGCGGCCGACGACGGCCGCTATCGGAGGGGTGGTCGCGGCAAATGCGGTGGTCCTGACGGGACAACCCCGAAGGTGGGTCGGAGGTCTGAAGCATCATGCGCATGCACCGGACCGGCGCCCTCCTCGGCGCACTGCTCGTCGCTCTGCTCACCTTCACCTCGTGCGGTTCGCCCCGGGCGGGGAGCGGGGGGAAGGCCCCGGAGCGGCCCAGGCCGTGGACCACGCCGAAGGGGCCGGGCGGCTACGGCGGGATGCTCCTGGGCGCACGCTGGCGGGTCGACTGGGTCACCGTCGACGGGCGCAACATCGACGCACCGCCGAACGCCGGCGCGTGGGTCGAGTTCAGCTACGACAACACGGCCGTGGGCGACTATGGATGCACGCCGTTCAGGACGTCGGCCACGGTCACCGCCACGACGCTCACCGTCGGTGCGGACACCTCGGGGGCGACGCCGGACGACGCGTGCCCGGCGAAGGAGCGGGCCTTCGAGGAGCGGATGCGGAAGATCCTCACCGGCGGCCCCCTGGCGGTGGCCGAGCGGGTCGACGACCTCTCGATGACGCTGAAGAACCAGCGGGGCGACTATGTCGCGCTGCAAATGCTGTGGCCTCAGGGGCTCTTCGGAGCGCCCTGGCAACTCCAGAATCTGATCGTCTCCGATGCCACCATCGACATGACGGCCGGCAAAGAGGTCTACTTCGTTTTCCACCGGGACGGCACGGTCACAGGGAAGGGGGGCTGCAACGGCTTCAAGGGCCGGGCCGCCTTCGCAGGCGATCACGTCACGCTGTACCCGCTCACCCGGACTACGCACCGGACCTGCTCACGGGAGATCATGTCCGAGGAGGACGGCCTGCTCGACCAGGACCCGCGCACGTTCCAATTGTGGGTCCAGCGCGGCATCGGGTTCGTGGACGAGACCCACGGCCTCGAGTTCTTCGGCTACCAGTTCGTCCGGCTGACCGGCACACCGCCGCGCCCCGGGTCCTAGATTCACAGTCGGCCAACGGGAGATGGAGAAGGTCACGTCACCCGGGACATCGCACGCGGTCTGTAAATCTGCCTACGGTTCAGCGGTGCGGTGTCGGCGATCGTTGCTTCGTCTGTTGCCGTGCGTCCCCTGGCCGTGCCTTAGGCGCGCCGGGGTGGGGGATGGCCGGCTCAGTCGAGGATCCCGAGCTCGCTGTCCGGCCGGCAGTGAGAACAGGCGTCGACTCCTCCGGTGATGGCTCGCAGGGCCTGGTCGCGCGGGATGCCGCGTACGCACTTGCCGGCCATGTGGCAGCCGCCGACGTGTACCGCTACGGGGGGCTTGTCGCTGCCTATGCCCACTTCGAGCAGCCAGTCGGGTATCGGCGGCTGTACCTGCTGGCCGTGTCGCCGCTCGGCCTCCCGCTGTTCGATGTCGGCGATGCGTCGCTGTACCCGCGTAAGAGAGAGGATCAGCCACGTTTCCAACGTACGAAGCCTCGGTAGGTCCGGCGGCAGATCATCGTTCACGTGTTCGATTCTATGGCTGTGGCCCTTGGTGGGCACCTGGCACCCTGAGGGCCCCTTCTTCCGGGCGGGCGCACGAGGGGGAGACGGGGCGCTCACCTGCGCGGACGTGTTCCGGAAGGCGTGTGTGCCGGGCCGTCCCTGGGCCGTCCGAGGAGGGCCCAGGACGACCAGAGACGACCAAGGACGACCACCCCGCCCGGCTCGCGGCCCAGGTCACGCAATTCGATCTGCGACACTGGTATGGCCATGCCTAAGCCCGGAGAACTCACATTCGTCGCCCCCCGCGGAGCCAAGAAGCCGCCGCGGCACCTCGCCGACCTCACGCCCGCCGAGCGCAAAGAGGCGGTTGCCGCGATCGGTGAGAAGCCGTTTCGCGCCAAGCAGCTCTCGCAGCACTACTTCGCGCGGTACGCGCACGACCCCGCGCAGTGGACGGACATCCCGGCCGCCGCGCGCGGCAAGCTCCAGGAGGCGCTGCTTCCCGAGCTGATGACGGTCGTGCGGCATCTGTCGACCGACCAGGACACCACCCGCAAGACGCTGTGGCGCCTGTTCGACGGCACACTCGTCGAGTCCGTGCTGATGCGCTACCCGGACCGGGTGACCATGTGCATCAGCTCGCAGGCGGGCTGCGGGATGAACTGCCCGTTCTGCGCCACCGGACAGGCAGGCCTGGACCGGAACCTGTCCACGGGTGAGATCGTGCACCAGATCGTGGACGGGATGCGGGCCCTCAGGGACGGCGAGATCCCGGGCGGCCCGGCGCGGCTGAGCAACATCGTCTTCATGGGCATGGGCGAGCCGCTCGCCAACTACAAGCGAGTGGTGGGAGCCATCCGCGCGCTCACCGACCCCGAGCCGGACGGGCTCGGGCTCTCGCAGCGCGGGATCACCGTGTCGACGGTCGGGCTGGTGCCCGCCATCCACCGGTTCTCCGACGAGGGCTTCAAGTGCCGCCTCGCCATCTCGCTGCACGCCCCGGACGACGAGCTGCGCGACACCCTCGTCCCCGTCAACACGCGATGGAAGGTGCGCGAGGTGCTGGACGCCGGCTGGGAGTACGCGGCCAAGTCCGGACGCCGGCTGTCCATCGAGTACGCCCTCATCCGGGACATCAACGACCAGGCATGGCGTGGTGACCGGCTCGGGCGGCTGCTCAGGGGCAAGCCCGTACACGTCAACCTCATCCCGCTGAACCCGACACCGGGTTCGAAGTGGACCGCCTCGCGGCCCGAGGACGAGAAGGCTTTCGCAGAGGCGATCGCGGCTCACGGGGTGCCGGTGACAGTCCGGGACACCCGAGGCCAGGAGATCGACGGAGCCTGTGGTCAGCTCGCCGCCACCGAGCGGTAATCTGGCGAGGTCCCACCACATCTTCATATTCCGACAGGGGAGCGCCACAGCGCTGAGAGTGCGGTAGCCGGAGCACCGGTGGGCCGCAGACCCTCAGAACCTTGCCCAGGTCATTCTGGGTAGGAAGTTCGGGCATCACTCAAGCTGTTGCGCCCTGCCCGGGAACCTTTCGAGGATCCCGGGCAGGGCCGCGTCTCTTCCTGGTCATCCCAGGAGGAATTCAGTGATCACCAAGAGGAAGACCACGGCCGTCGTCATCGGGCTGGGCCTCGTCACGCTGTCCGCGTGCGGGTCCTCCGACAGCGTCGGTGCCGGGGACTCCAAGACCGTCACGCTCGTCAGCCACGACTCGTGGGCCGTGTCGAAGAGCGTGCTGGAGGACTTCGAGAAGCAGTCCGGGTACAAGGTCAGGGTCCTCAAGGACGGCGACGCCGGGCAGGCCGTCAACAAGGCCATCCTCACCAAGGACAACCCGCAGGGCGACGTCTTCTTCGGCGTCGACAACACCCTGCTGTCCCGCGCGCTCGACAACGGGCTGTTCCAGTCGTACGAGGCCAAGGGCTCCGACCAGATCGTCCAGCAGTACCGGATCGACCAGGACAGGCACCGGGTCACGCCCATCGACTCCGGTGACATCTGCGTCAACTACGACAAGGCCTACTTCAGCAAGCACAAGCTGGCCCCGCCGGCCTCCTTCGACGACCTGATCAAGCCCGCGTACAAGAACCTCCTCGTCACCGAGAACGCGGGCACGTCCTCGCCGGGCCTCGGCTTCCTGCTCGGGACCGCCGCGAAGTACGGGGACGACGGGTGGCAGGACTACTGGAAGAAGCTCAAGGCCAACGGCGTGAAGGTGGTCGACGGCTGGGAGCAGGCCTACAACGACGAGTTCTCCGGGTCCGCGGGCGGCAAGAAGGCCAAGGCCGACCGGCCGCTGGTCGTCTCGTACTCCTCCTCACCGCCCGCCGAGGTGATCTACGCCGACCCGAAGCCGAAGACCGCGCCGACCGGGGTCGCGGGCGGCACCTGCTTCCGCCAGGTCGAGTACGCGGGGCTGCTGAGCAACGCGAGGAACACGAAGGGCGGCAAGGCGCTCCTCGACTTCCTCATCAGCGTCGAATTCCAGGACGACATGCCGCTGAACATGTTCGTGTACCCGGTCCGCGAGACCGCCCAGGTGCCCGAGGAATTCGTGAAGTTCGGCCCGCAGGCCAAGAACCCCGAGACCCTGGCGCCCGCCAAGATCGCCGACAGCCGTGACCAGTGGGTCAAGTCGTGGACCTCGCTCGTACTGAAGTAGCGCCTCGAAGGAGCCGCAAGGAGAGCGCGACGCGGATCGGGCTGATGGCCCTGCCCGTCGCGTTCTTCGCCGTCTTCTTCGCCTATCCCGTCGCCGCGATCGTCGCCCGTGGCCTCAAGATCGACGGGGCCTGGCGGTTCGGACGGATCGGTGAGGTGCTCGCGCAGTCCGACATCCGGCACGTCCTGTGGTTCACCACCTGGCAGGCGCTCGCCTCCACGACGCTCACGCTGCTGATCGCGCTCCCCGGCGCGTATGTCTTCGCGCGCTTCGATTTCAGGGGCAAGCAGGTGCTGCGGGCGGTGGTGACCGTCCCGTTCGTGCTGCCGACGGTCGTGGTCGGTACGGCGTTCCTGGCCCTGGTGGGCCGGGGCGGACTCCTCGACCAGCTGTGGGGCGTACGGCTGGACACCACCGTCTGGGCGATTCTGCTCGCGCACGTCTTCTTCAACTACGCGGTGGTCGTACGGACCGTCGGCGGGCTCTGGTCGCAGCTCGACCCGCGTCAGGAGGAGGCCGCGCGGATGCTGGGTGCCTCCCGGTTCGCGGCCTGGCGCAGGGTGACGCTGCCGGCGCTGAGCCCGGCCGTGGCCGCCGCCGCGCTGATGGTCTTCCTGTTCACCTTCACCTCGTTCGGTGTGGTGCAGATCCTCGGCGGGCCGACCTTCTCCACCCTCGAGGTCGAGATCTACCGGCAGACCTCGGAGATCTTCGACCTCGCGACCGCGGCGGTGCTGACGATCGTCCAGTTCGTGGCGGTCGGCGCGATCCTCGCCGTGCACGCCTGGACCGTACGCCGCCGGGAGACCGCCCTGCGCCTGGTCGCTCCGGAGGTGACCGTGCGCAGGCCGCGCGGGGCCGGCCAGTGGGCGCTGCTGGGCGGGGTCCTGGCGAGCATCCTCGTTCTTCTCGTCCTGCCGCTCGGGGTACTGGTCCAGCGGTCCCTGGACGCACCGGGCGGCTACGGATTCGCGTACTACAAGGCGTTGACCTCGGCCGACAGCGGCATCTTCCTGGTGGCGCCGATCGCGGCGATCGGCAACTCGCTGGAGTACGCGCTCGCCGCCACCGCGATCGCCGTCGTGATCGGCGGTCTGGCGGCCGCCGCCCTCACCAGGCGGACCGGGCGTCTCGTCCGGGGTTTCGACGCGCTGCTGATGCTGCCGCTCGGCGTGTCCGCCGTGACCGTCGGGTTCGGCTTCCTGATCGCGCTCGACGAACCGCCGCTGGATCTGCGCTCCTCCTGGATCCTGGTGCCGCTCGCGCAGGCTCTGGTGGGCGTCCCCTTCGTCGTACGCACCATGCTGCCGGTGCTGCGGGCGGTTGACGGACGGCTCCGGGAGGCCGCCGCCGTCCTCGGAGCCTCGCCCTGGCGGGTGTGGCGGGAGGTCGATCTGCCGTTGGTGCGGCGGGCGCTGCTGATCGCGGCGGGGTTCGCCTTCGCCGTGTCGCTGGGCGAGTTCGGGGCGACGGTGTTCATCGCGCGGCCCGACAACCCGACCCTGCCGGTCGCCGTGGCCCGGCTGCTCGGGCGCGCGGGTGACCTCAACTACGGCCAGGCGATGGCCCTTTCGACGATCTTGATGGTGGTGTGCGCGGTGGCCCTACTGCTGTTGGAACGCATCCGCACCGACCGGACGGGGGAGTTCTGATGGCGCGACTCACGAAGCAATCGACTGAGGAGACGCAGGAGGGGACGACGGAGCATCCCCGGACCCGGACCCAGATACGAACCCAGACCCAGACCCGGACCCGGACGTGCGACGCCCTGTTGAGGGTCGAGGCCGCGACCGTACGCTTCGGCGGTCGGCCGGTGCTCGACGCCGTCGACCTCGACGTCGCCGAGCACGAGATCGTGTGTGTGCTCGGACCGAGCGGCAGCGGCAAGTCCACGCTGCTGCGGGCGGTGGCCGGACTGCAGTCGCTCGACACGGGCCGCGTGCTCCTGGCGGGACGCGACCAGGCCGGGGTGCCCGCGCACAAGCGGGGTGTCGGGCTGATGTTCCAGGACCACCAGCTCTTCCCGCAGCGGGACGTGGGAGGCAATGTCGCCTTCGGGCTGCGGATGCATGGCGCCTCGAAGGAGCAACAGAGCGCACGAGTCGAGGAGTTGCTGGAGCTGGTGGGGCTGCCCGGAGCCCGGGCACGCGCCGTCGCCGCCCTCTCCGGCGGTGAGCAGCAGCGGGTCGCGCTGGCCCGCGCGCTCGCCCCGCGCCCCCGGCTGCTGATGCTCGACGAGCCGCTCGGCCAGCTGGACCGTTCGCTGCGGGACCGGCTGGTCGCCGAACTCCGGCAGCTCTTCGGCGAGTTGGGCACGACGGTGCTCGCCGTCACCCACGACCAGGGCGAGGCCTTCGCACTGGCCGACCGGGTCGTGGTGATGCGCGAGGGACGGATCGCCCAGTCCGGCACGCCACTTGAGGTCTGGCAGTACCCGGCGGACGAGTTCGTGGCCCGTTTCCTCGGCTTCGACAACGTGGTCGCGGCGACGGTGCGCGATCGGCTCGCGGACACCCCGTGGGGGAAGGTCCCGGTGCCGGAGGGCACCGCGCAGGGCCCCGGCACGCTTCTCGTACGGCCCGCGGGGGTGCGGCTGGTCACCCCGGCGGACGGGCTGCGCTGCACCGTGGCCGCACGCACCTTCCGGGGCACCCACGTCGCCGTACAGCTGAAGCCGGAAGGCGCGCCGCCCATCGAGGCGGCGTGCGCGCTGCGGGAGGCGCCCGCGCCGGGTGACGAGGTCGGCGTGGCGTTCGAGACAGCCGAAATCGTGGTGCTCGGGGAGCCGTCGGCGCCATAGGGTGCGGATCATGACGCCACTTGCACATGACCGCTACTGCGACGCGATCGAGCTGGAGGTGCGGCGGCTGAGGGACGTGGTGACGTCCGGGGCCGACCTGTCCGCGACCGTGCCGACCTGCCCGGACTGGTCGCTGGAGCGGCTCGTGCGGCACACGGGCGGGGCGCTGCGCTGGGTCGAGCTCATCGTCCGCACGAAGGCGCAGGAGAACGTCCAGGACGAGCAGGTGCCGCTCCTTGAGGGACCCGCTGCCGAGGGCGACCCCGCCGTGCTGGACGCCTGGCTCGCCGAGACCGGCGAGATGCTCGTCGCCGCGCTGCGCGAGGCGGGGCCCGACACCAAGGTGTGGGCCTGGGCCGGGGACCTCAGCTCCGGCTTCTGGGCCCGCCGGATGACGCACGAGCTGGTGATCCACCGAGCCGACGCGACGCTGGCGGCCGGGCTGCCGTACGTGGTGGCGCCCGATGTGGCCGCGGACGCGATCGACGAGTGGTTGGGGATCATCGAGTTCGTGCAGCGGACGCGGCCGCACGACGCCGCCGCGGCCGAACTGCGCGGGCCGGGCCGCAGCATCCACCTGCACGCCACCGACACCCCGCCCGAACTCGACGCCGAGTGGGTCGTCGAGCTCACCGAGGAGGGTGTCGTCTGGCGCCGGGGCCACGAGAAGGCGACCGTCGCGCTGCGCGGCCCGCTCACCGACATCCTGCTCGCCTTCTACCGCCGACTGCCGCTGGACGACGGGCGGTTGGAGGTGCTCGGGGAGCGGGAGCTGCTGGACTTCTGGCTGGAGCGGGCGACCTTCGGCTAGCCGGCGTACCCGGACAGGCGTGTGGCCCGCCCCCTTCGAGAGGGGCGGGCCACACGTTTCACGCGGACGTACGGTGTGCGGTTCAGCTCGACTTCGAGGCGCCGCGGCGACGCATGCCGAAGAACACCGCTCCGCCGCCGACCACCACGAGGGCACCGGCGATACCGGCGATCATCGGCGTGTTGGAGTTCGCACCGGTCTCGGCGAGGTTGGAGCTACCGGCCGCGGGGGACGGGGCGTTGTCGCCCGGCGTCGCGGGCGCGGCGCTGCTCTCCGACTCCGACGGGTTCGCGGAAGGCGTCTCCGAGGCCGGCGAGGACGGGGTCTCGGACGGCTTCGGGGTCTCCGAGGCCGACGGCGACGGCGACTCGGTCGCGCAGGCCGTGGACGGAGCGGTCACGTTGCCCTTGATGTCCGCGTCGACCAGGTTTCCGGCCTTGACGTGGACGCGGTACGTGGCGTTCGGCTTCCAGTCCTCGGCGAAGGTGATGGTGACGCCTTCGCGGGAGCCCTTGACCTCCTGCTGGCCGACCTTCTGCACGTCGGCACCGTTGTTCTCGAGGAACACGGAGACGATCGCCGAAGTGCCGGAGGCGTCCACGTCCTTGACGGAGATGATGCCCTTGGTGCCGTCGCACTTGGCTTCGGCGGAGAACTCACTGATGTTGCAGGCAAGGGCGTTGCCGGCGGCACCGAGCGCGAGCGCGGCGGTGGCGGAGGCGACACCGAGGATTCGCACGGAACGTGCGGTACGGCGAGATATGGACACGATTGCCCTTCACAGAATGCGCAACTGCGGGGGGATTAAGGGGGTTTCTGCTGTGTCAACAGGGCCCCCTCGGGCCTCACAGGTTTATAAGTGCCACCTAAGGGCTGTCAATGCATATGCCCAGCCGTGCCACCGGCTTTGCCTTGTCGTTAACCGCCGAGGCGTTTGAGCGCCTCCGGTGCCTCCTCGATCCGGTCCACCAGTGCGATCCGGGACGCCATCGACCGTTCGTGGGCAAGGGATTGGAGAAGGGGCCAAGTGGGGTGCTTTTCGGTCCAATGCGCACGGTTCACGAGAACCATGGGGGTGGGCTCACCGCGCGACTCGTAGTAGTTTGGGGTCGCGTTGTCGAAGATCTCCTGTACGGTCCCGGCGGCGCCCGGCAGGAAGACGACACCCGCGTTCGAGCGGGCCAGCAGACCGTCCTCCCGGGTCGCGTTGGCGAAGTACTTGGCGATGTGGGCGGCGAAGGCGTTCGGCGGCTCGTGGCCGTAGAACCAGGTCGGGATGCCGACGGAGGGGCCGCCGTCCGGCCAGCGCTCGCGCACGGCGAAGGCGGCGCGCGCCCAGTCGCCGATGGAGGGGGTGAACGACGGTGCCTCGGCGAGGAGCCGGAGCGCCTCGGGGAGCATCTCGTCGTCGAACGGGGCGGCGTACGCGCCGAGGTTCGCCGCTTCCATCGCGCCGGGGCCGCCGCCGGTGGCGACCGTGAGCCCGGCGCGCGCCAGTTCGCGCCCCAGGCGGGCGGCGCCCTCGTAGGCCTCCGTGCCGCGTGCCATCGCGTGACCGCCCATCACACCCACGACTCGGGTGCCGACGAGGAGTTCGTCGAGCGCGTCCGACACCGAGTCGTCGTGGATCGCGCGCAGCATCGACGCGAAGACGTCGCCGTCGGCCTTGGTCTGCTGGAACCAGGCGTACGCGCGGGCGTCCGGGGTCGCCTCGTAGCCGTCGTCGAGCGACGTGAAGAGTTCGTCCGGGGAGTAGAGCAGCCCGCGGTAGGGGTCGAAGGGCAGTCCGGGTATGGGCGGGAAGACGAGTGCGCCGGTGGCCCGTACCCGTGCCGCCGCCTCGGGGACCATCGGGCAGCCGAGGAAGACGGCGCCCGCGGTGTCCACGGCGAGCAGGGCGTCCGTACGGTCCGTCAGATCCACGGCCTGGACGCGAAACCGCGTGAGCGAGCCGTGCTCCGAGACGACCTTGTCGAACTCGGCGAGGGACTCGATCTCGCGGTCATGGGCGGCGTGAAGGGGAGTTGGCTGCACGCGGCCATGCTAGGGGTGGGTTCTTCGGCGGCGGTCGGCGGTCTCCCCTTTTCCCTTGGGGGGACTCGCGCGTGGGTCCCCCCGGGGCGCTCAGCTCTCGACCGCGGCCGGGTCCATCCACACGACCTCCCATGTGTGGCCGTCCAGGTCGTCGAAGGTACGGCCGTACATGAAGCCGTGGTCCTGAGCCTCCCGGGTCCCCGAGCCGCCCGCCGCGAGGGCCTTGTCGCAGAGCTCGTCGACCTTCTCGCGGCTCTCGGCGCTCAGACACAGCAGCACCTCGCTGGTCTCCGTCGGGTCCGCGATCTCCTTCTTCGTGAAGTCCGCGTAGCGCTGCTTGCTCAGCAGCATCGCGATGATCGTGTCGCTGATGACGACGCAGGCGCAGTCGTCCGTCGTGAACTGCGGGTTGATCGTGTAGCCGAGCTCGGTGAAGAACTTCTTCGAGGTGTCGATGTCGTTCACGGCGAGGTTCACGAAGATCATCTGCTGGTACATGAGGGGTCTCTCCCGGTGCGGGTGAAGTGAGGTGGTGCCGTGCGCAGAGGTAGACCGCCACTTCGCGCGGAACTCATCGCCCGGCGGGAGAGAAACGGGAAAGAAGCGGGGAGGGAGCGAGAAGGAAGCGTGGGAAGGAAGCGGGAAGGAAGCGCGTACGCGTGCTCAGCGCACCAGCGGCGCCGCCGCCAGTTCCGCGACCACCCAGGTCAGCGGGCCGAACGCGGCGAGCAGCGCCCCCGCGCGGAGCAGCGCGGCGCCTCGCAGCACCGTGGTCGGTGCCCCCATGCGCAGCAGCGCCGCCGTGGTGTCGGCGCGCGCGTGCTTGGCCTCGACCGCCGCCGTCAGCAGGGTCGCGACGGTGCACCCGGCCACGAGCAGCGCCCCGAGCGTGCTGAGCGGACCGAACGTGGGCCGCGCCCCCGAGTACACCGTCGCCATGGCGTAGGCGCCGGACGCGACCGCGCACACCACGCCGAGCGGGCGCCCGATGCGCCGGGCCTCCTCCTGCAGGACGCGCCCGGCGAGCAGCCGCAGCACGCCGGGGCGTACGGCCTGGAGCAGCCGCCCGCACAGGTGCGTGATCGCCGGGGCGGCCAGCATCAGCCCGAGCGCGGTCAGGGACCAGCCGCCGAACACCCGGGCGGGGCCGCCCGTGAAACGGCCGGGCAGCGCCAGGCCGGGTCCCGAACGGCTCGCGTACGCCTCCACGGCAAGGCCCGCCGCGAGGACGGCGGTGCCCCAGGGCAGTCCCCCGGGGGTGGGCAGCGGAGGGGCGGGCTGCTGCGGATCCGACAGGCGCCCCGGCTGGTCGGCGTACGGGCCGGACTCGGCGCGCCTACGGGACCGCTCACGGGGGGAGTCCCCGTCGGCGCCCGGCCGTCGGGGACGGGTCGGCCGGGCACCCCGCGGTCGCAGCACCACCGCGCTGGCCGAGGAGGCGGCCAGCGGGACCAGGAGCAGCAGTGTCAGGGCCGCGGGCAGGGGCAGCGGGTGGTCGGAGGCGAGGAAGGCCGCGTCGCCGTTGAAGGGCATGCCGGGGAGGTCGCCGCGCAGGTGCAGGAAGACGAGCAGCGCGAGCACCGAGCCGAGCGTGGTCGACAGGGCGGTGGTGACCGTCGAGATCGCCATCAGCTGGCCGGGGCCGAGTCCGACCGCCGAGAGCCCCGGGCGCGGCCGGGTCCCCGGGTCCGTACGGGCGACCGCGACCGCGAAGTACACGGTGGCGGCGACGGGCGCGAGGCACCAGAGGAGCCGGAGCAGCGCGCCGGCCGAGGGGTCCGGGTGCGCCAGCGCGTACCCCAGCGTGCACAGCAGCAGGAAGCCGGTGCCCGCCGAGGCGGCGGCGACCAGGAGTCTGCGCAGCTGGACGAGTGAGTGGGCCCCGCGGGCTAGACGGAGAGCGAGCACGCGGCCCGGCCTTCCGTCTCGACGACCGGGGGCAGGTGGAGGGTGTTCACGCGCCGTCCGTCGAGCAGCGACACTGTGCGGTCGGCGAGGGCCGCGGTGTCCGCGTAGTGCGTGGCGAGGACGACCGTGATGCCGTGAGAGCGGGCCGCCGAGGTGAGAGTGCGCAGGACGTGCGCGCCGTCGGCGCTGTGCAGCGGGGCGGACGGTTCGTCGGCGAAGAGCACCTTGGGGGAGAGGGCGAGCGCCCGGGCGATGGCGACGCGCTGCCGCTCGGTCTGGAGCAGGGCGTGCGGGCGTTTGCGGGCGCAGCCGCCGATGTCGAGGCGTTCCAGCCATTCGAGGGCGGCGGTCTTGGCGGCCCGGCGGCCACAGCCGCGCAGCATCAGGGGCAGCGCCGCGTTCTCCCAGGCGTTCAGTTCCGGTACGAGGACGGGCGTGGGGTCGATCCAGCCGAAGCGGTCGCGGCGCAGCCGTTCGCGGGTGACGGGGTCCATGGTGTGCACCGGCGTGCTGTTGAACCAGACCTCGCCCTGCTGGGGCAGCAGCTGCCCCGACAGACACTGGAGCAGGGTCGTCTTGCCGCTGCCGCGCGGGCCGCCGACGGCGACGATCTCGCCGTCGCGGATGCCGAGCGAGACACCGTTGAGCGCGGGCGAGCCGTTGTGCTTGACGTGCAGGGCACGTGCCCAGAGCACGTCGTTGTCCGGCGGGGCCACCATCGCGTACACCTCGGTTCAGATCTGATTTGCGCTGCCAATCCCCCGGACGGGGGAACGAAGGCGGGGCCGATCGGTCACTGGGCACGCTAGGGAGTCGGGGCCGGGAGGCCGGACAGCACGCGGCCCCGGGGCGCCCATTCTCACTCGAACGGGCGCCACCGGGGCCGTTGTTGATCATCCCGGAGGAAGATCAGAGCTTCGTCCACGCCTCCGTCAGCACCTGACGGACGATTCCCTCGATCTCGTCGAAGGTCGACTGGTCGGAGATCAGCGGCGGCGACAGCTGGATGACCGGGTCACCGCGGTCGTCGGCGCGGCAGTAGAGGCCGTACTCGAAGAGCTTCTTGGAGACGAAGCCGTAGAGCACGCGCTCCGACTCCTCGTCCGTGAAGGTCTCCTTGGTGGCCTTGTCCTTCACCAGCTCGATGCCGTAGAAGAAGCCGTTGCCGCGGACGTCGCCGACGATCGGCAGGTCGTGCAGCTTCTGGAGGGTCTGCAGGAAGTTGGCCTCGTTGTCGAGCACGTGCTGGTTGAGGCCCTCGCGCTCGAAGATGTCGAGGTTGGTGAGCGCCACGGCCGCGGAGACCGGGTGGCCGCCGAAGGTGTAGCCGTGCAGGAAGGTGTTGTCGCCCTTGTAGAACGGCTCGGCGATCCGGTCCGAGACGATGGCGGCACCGATGGGGGAGTAGCCCGAGGTCATGCCCTTGGCGCAGGTGATGATGTCCGGGATGTAGTCGAACTTGTCACAGGCGAACATCGTGCCGAGGCGGCCGAAGGCGCAGATGACCTCGTCGGAGACGAGCAGCACGTCGTACTTGTCGCAGATCTCGCGCACGCGCTGGAAGTAGCCGGGCGGCGGCGGGAAGCAGCCGCCGGCGTTCTGTACCGGCTCCAGGAAGACCGCCGCGACGGTCTCCGGGCCCTCGAAGAGGATCTCCTGCTCGATCTGGTCGGCGGCCCAGCGGCCGAAGGCCTCCGGGTCGTCGCCGTGGATCGGGGCGCGGTAGATGTTCGTGTTCGGCACCTTGTGCGCGCCCGGGACGAGCGGCTCGAAGGGGGCCTTCAGAGCCGGCAGGCCCGTGATGGACAGGGCGCCCTGCGGGGTGCCGTGGTAGGCGACCGCACGCGAGATGACCTTGTACTTCGTGTAGTTGCCGGTGAGCTTGTGGTACTGCTTGGCGAGCTTCCACGCGGTCTCGACGGCCTCGCCGCCGCCCGTGGTGAAGAAGACCTTGTTCAGGTCGCCCGGAGCGTAGTGCGCGAGGCGCTCGGCGAGCTCGACGGCCTTGGGGTGGGCGTAGGACCAGATCGGGAAGAAGGCCAGCTCCTGCGCCTGCTTGAACGCCGTCTCCGCCAGCTCGGTGCGGCCGTGGCCCGCCTGGACCACGAACAGGCCCGCGAGACCGTCGAGGTAGCGCTTGCCCTTGTCGTCGTAGATGTAGGTGCCCTCACCACGGACGATGGTGGGAACGGGCGCGTTCTCGTACGAGGACATGCGGGTGAAGTGCATCCACAAGTGGTCGTACGCGGTCTTGCTCAGGTCCTGTGTGCTCACGGCTATCGGGTTCCCCACATGTAGGTCTGCTTCTTGAGCTTCAGATAGACGAAGCTCTCGGTGGAGCGCACCCCGGGCAGGGCCCGGATGCGTTTGTTGATGACGTCCAGCAGGTGGTCGTCGTCCTCGCAGACGATCTCGGCGAGGATGTCGAACGAGCCCGCGGTCATCACCACGTACTCGACTTCCGACATGGCGGTCAGCGCGTCGGCCACCGGGTCGAGGTCGCCCTCGACATTGACGCCGACCATCGCCTGCCTGCGGAAGCCCACGGTGAGCGGGTCCGTGACGGCGACGATCTGCATCACGCCCTGGTCGAGCAGCTTCTGGACGCGCTGGCGCACGGCCGCCTCGGACAGGCCGACGGCCTTGCCGATCGCGGCGTACGGACGGCGTCCGTCCTGCTGGAGCTGCTCGATGATGGCGAGGGATACGGAGTCCAGCTGGGGACTGCCGTTCCTGGACTCGCGGGTGGAGTCCCTGGGGTCTGCGCTTCGACTGGCCACGAGCTCACTGTGCACGAGGTCTCGACGGTTCCGCAAGGCTGCAGCGATGAAATTCGTTGTTTACGAGGACGTAGCTTGCGGATTTCGCAGTCAAGGGGTGACCGGGGGTGTTGAAAACGTGGCGCCACGGATTAGGGTGGGTGTCTCAGCGATTGGACACCTGAACTTGGAGGGCCGGCAGTGAGCACCGAGCTGCGTCGTCTGCGCAATTACATCGACGGTGAGTTCCGGGACGCCGCCGACGGGCGGACCACCGAGGTCGTCAATCCCGCGAGCGGCGAGGCGTACGCGACCGCGCCGCTGTCCGGTCGGGCCGACGTGGACGCCGCCATGGCGGCCGCCGCCGCGGCCTTCCCTGCCTGGCGCGACCAGACCCCCGCCGAGCGCCAGAAGGCCCTCCTGAAGATCGCGGACGCGTTCGAGGAGCGGGCCGAGGAGCTGATCGCCGCCGAGGTCGAGAACACCGGCAAGCCGATCGGACTGACCCGGTCCGAGGAAATTCCGCCCATGGTCGACCAGATCCGCTTCTTCGCGGGCGCGGCGCGGATGCTCGAGGGCCGCTCGGCCGGCGAGTACATGGAGGGGATGACCTCCATCATCCGCCGCGAGCCGATCGGCGTCTGCGCGCAGGTCGCGCCGTGGAACTACCCGATGATGATGGCGGTGTGGAAGTTCGCCCCGGCGCTCGCGGCCGGCAACACGGTCGTCCTGAAGCCCTCGGACACCACCCCCGCCTCCACCGTCCTGATCGCCGACATCATCGGCGGCATCCTGCCCAAGGGCGTCTTCAACGTCATCTGTGGCGACCGGGAGACCGGCCGCGCGATGGTCGAGCACCCGACCCCGGCGATGGCCTCCATCACCGGCTCCGTACGCGCGGGCATGTCCGTCGCCGAGTCGGCGTCCAAGGACCTCAAGCGGGTCCACCTGGAGCTGGGCGGCAAGGCTCCGGTCGTGGTCTTCGAGGACACCGACATCGCCAAGGCCGTCGAGGACATCTCGGTCGCGGGCTTCTTCAACGCGGGCCAGGACTGTACGGCCGCCACCCGGGTCCTCGTCCAGGAGTCCATCCACGACGAGTTCGTCGCCGCGCTCGCCAAGGCCGCCGCCGAGACGAAGACCGGTCAGCCGGACGACGAGGACGTGCTCTACGGCCCGCTGAACAACCCGAACCAGCTCAAGCAGGTCGCCGGGTTCATCGAGCGGCTGCCCGCGCACGCCAAGGTCGAGGCGGGCGGCCAGCAGGTCGGCGACAAGGGCTACTTCTACGCCGCGACCGTCGTCTCCGGCCTCAAGCAGGACGACGAGATCATCCAGAACGAGGTCTTCGGGCCTGTCATCACCGTCCAGTCCTTCACGGACGAGGCCCAGGCCATCGAGTGGGCCAACGGCGTCGACTACGCCCTGGCCTCCTCGGTCTGGACGAAGGACCACGGCCGCGCGATGCGTCTGTCGAAGTCCCTCGACTTCGGCTGTGTGTGGATCAACACCCACATCCCGCTGGTCGCCGAGATGCCGCACGGCGGCTTCAAGAAGTCCGGCTACGGCAAGGACCTCTCGGGGTACGGCTTCGACGACTACACGCGGATCAAGCACGTGATGACGTCGCTGGACGCGTAGTGCGTACGGTGTGAACCGCGCGGCCCCGGACGGGAGTTGATCCCGTCCGGGGCCGCGCTGTTTCCCCCTCGTGGTGGTCAGCCGCACCAGCCGGCCCCGACGACGGGCCGGGAGCAGGAGCGGCTCATGGAGCGCCTGGTGGCCGACCTCGTCGACAGGGCCGTACGCCACAACCGCCAGGACGGTGCGGGGAGTTGGATCCGGCGGTGGACCGGACCGGCCTGTCCGTCGGCGCCGTGGCGATGGCGCACGACGGTCCGCGCCCACTCCGTACGAGGAACCGTACGAGGAACCGTACGAGGAGCAGCACGAGGTGTCCGCCTGGGGCTGTCGCCCGAGGTAACCGCCCGGAAATGAGGCGATCGACAGGGTGTCGGGTCGGCGCCCGACCGCTCGACGCAGCGTCCATTGTTCGCGCCGAGTCGCAGCAGGCATGCTGCCGGGGTGCCAGAGAATCGGAAGACCTCGCCCCTGTCCCGCCGGTCCCTGCTGCGCGCCCTGGGCGGGGGTGCGGCGCTCGGGGCCCTCGCGGGCTGCGGGGTGCCCGCCGCGTACGTGTCACCCGGCGACCGCGCCGGAGCCGACCTCTCGGCCCGCGACAAGAAACTGACCTGGGCGAACTGGCCGCTCTACATAGACACCGACGACAAGGACCACACGAAGCGGCCCACGCTGGACGCATTCCGCAAGCGCACCGGGATCTCCGTCGACTACATCGAGGAGATCAACGACAACGACGAGTTCTTCGGCAAGATCAGCCCGTCCCTGATGAACCACCAGCAGACCGGCCGCGACCTGATCGTCATCAGCGACTGGATGTGCGCGCGCTTCGTCCGGCTCGGCTGGGTGCAGGAGATGGACCGCGCCAGGCAGCCGAACGTCGCCAAGTACCTCGACCCGCTGCTGAGTCGGCCCGCGTTCGACCCGGGTCGCAAGTCCACCGTGCCGTGGCAGTCCGGTATCACCGGCATCGCGTACAACCGCCGCAAGCTCGGCCGGGAGGTCAACCACGTCTCGGACCTGTGGGCCTCCGACCTCAAGGGCAGGGTCACCCTGCTCTCCGGCCTCGACGAGGCGTTCGCGCTGCTCATGCAGGGCAACGGCGTCGACATCACCCGGTGGAAGGCCGACGACTTCCACAAGATCTGCGACCAGGTCGAGAAGTACGTGCACAGCGGCCAGATCCGCCGCTTCACGGGCAACGACTACACCAAGGACCTGGTCAGCGGCGACGTACTGGCCTGTCAGGCGTACTCGGGCGACGTGATCCAGCTCCAGGCGGACAACCCGGACATCCGCTTCGTCGTCCCCGAGGAGGGCGCCGAGCTGTGGTCCGACTCGCTGATGATCCCCAACCTGGCCCGCCACAAGGCCAACGCCGAGAAGCTCGTCGACTACTACTACGAGCCCGAGGTCGCCGCCGAACTGGCGTCCTGGGTCAACTACGTCTGCCCGGTCCCGGCCGCCCAGCACGTCCTCGCCTCCTCCAAGGACGAGGACACCGCCGCCCTCGCCGAGAACCCGCTGATCTTCCCCGACGCCACCATGCGGAAGCGGCTGGCGATCGCGCGCGACATCACGTCCACGGAACGCACGGAGTTCGCCAAGCGCTGGAACGCGATCGCGGGACTCTGACGGCTTTGCCCTCTCTTTACAACCCGGTCTCCGGCTGCCTCGTCTCTTCGCACGATCCGTAACTCAGCCCGCCGGGTCACCTGGCGGGCGGACCGACGAAAGAGAGCGATTCATGCGCCGAACTGTCCTCAGCACCCTGGCACTCGCGTGTACCGCCGTGCTGGCGAGCACGGTGCCCGCCTTCGCCAGTGGGGCGAGCCCGGTCCCGACGGTCCGTCCGACCGCCACCGCCGCCCCGTCCCAGGCGCCGGCCCACAGCGCCACCCCGAGTGCCGCCCCGAGCGCGGTGCCGACCACCCGTCCGGCCTCCGGCACCCCGTCCCCGGTTCCGAGCGTCGGCACGCCCACCCGGGCGCCGTCCCCGGCACAGGTCGCCGTCGTGCCGAAGGGAGCGCCCGACACCGGTGTGACGCCGACGGCGTCGAAGTCCGGCGGCCAGGGCGGCCTGATCGGCGGGGGTGCCGCCGCGGCGTTCGTCATGGGTGGCGCGGCGGTCTTCGTCGTACGTCGCCGGCGGGCGACCGGGGAATGACCTCGCTCTCCAGGCGCGCGTTCGTCACCGCGGCGACGGCCTCGCTGCTCGTGAGCTGCGGCGGACACGGGACCGACTCGAGCGCACCCGAACACCCCGGGAGCACGCCGGGGCCCTCGCGGACCTCCGCGAAGGCCGCGCACGGCCTCGGGCGTTCGGTCCCGGTCGGGTTGCGGATCCCGGCCATCGGGGTCGACACCCCGGTCATGCAGCTGGGGCTGGCCGCGGACGGCAGCGTCCAGGTGCCCCCGATCACGGCGCACGACCGGGCGGGCTGGTACCGGAACTCGCCGACGCCGGGTCAGACCGGTCCGTCGGTGATCCTCGGCCACGTCACGGTCGGTTCCTACGGGGACGGGGTCTTCCGCCGTCTCGCGCAGGTGCGGAAGGGCGACCGGATCGTGGCGCGCCTGGAGAACGGCAGGACGGCGGAGTTCACGGTCGACGCCGTACGGACGGTCGCCAAGGCCGACTTCCCGTCGGACGAGGTGTACGGGGACGTGGACCGTCCCGAGCTACGGCTCATCACGTGCGGAGGGGCCCGTACCGGTACGGGCTACCTCGACAACGTGATCGTCTTCGCCGCGCTGAGCTCGGCGACGCCCTGACCCGCCGAGACCGATCCCGGGCCGAGGGAACGCACGCCGTCGGCCCGGGCTCTTTCCCACGAGTGCCCGCACGACGTCACGACCATGGAGAGCTTTGAAACGGTCCCGCGAGAAGGCCGCGTCCGAGCTGTTCGCCGCCCTCTATCCGCGCCTCGCCGGCTGGTGCCGCCGTCTCGTCGACGACGACGAGACGGCCCACGAGATCGCCTCGGAGGCGTTCACCCGGCTCTGGGCCCGCTGGACCTCCGTGGCGGAGCCCCGGGGCTTCCTCTATGTCACCGCGGCCAACCTCGTCCGGGACCACTGGCGCAAGCTGGAGCGCGAACGCAGAGCCGTGCACCGTGCCACCGCCGAGGCCGCCGTCCGCCCGCACACCGAACAGTCCGACCCGTCCGTACGCCTGCTCGTGCAGTCGCTGCCGGAACGACTGCGCGTCCCGATCCTCCTGCACTACTACGCTGACATGCCGATCCGGGAGGTGTCCGTGCTGACCGGACGCAAGGAAGGAACCATCAAGGCCGACCTCCACGCGGCCCGCGAACTGCTCCGCGCCCACCTGAGGAGAAGCCTTGATCACACACTCTGACGAGGGTCCGGACTTCGAACCCGACGATCCGCTCGCCGTCATCCTGCGACCCGCCTCCGACTACCTCGGCCCACCCCCCGGCCACTACGAGGCGATCCGCCGCGGCGCGGCCCGCCGCCGGCTGCTGCGTACCGCGGTCGGGGTCGGGTCGGTGTGCGCCGTCGCCGCCCTCGTCGCGCTGCCGATCGGCCTGTCGACGTCCCGGGCACCCGCGTCCCCGACGGTCCCGCTCGCCCCGCCCTCCGAGGGCCGTCCTTCGTCCGTGCCCCCCAGCCCGTCGGCGTCCGCCGCGCCCGCCGACCCCAGCCGCACCCTGGAGAGTCGAACGGCCATTCCCACCCCGGGGAGCCGGACGGGAAGTCCCACCCAGGCGGCCCGGACGACCGGCCGCGCCACGACCCGGCCGGCCGTCCCCACACCGGCACCGTCGTCGACGCCGTCGCCGACACCGACCACGCCCGTCGCCCAGCCGTCGATCGCGCCGAGCGGCTCTGCCCGCCGTTGACCGGACGACCCTCACTCCGTTGACTAGTCAATGGAGTGTCGATACAGGGTGTTAATTTGGGGAAATGGCTCTGCGCAACGCGGTGATGGCCGCGCTTTTGGAGGGCGAGGCGTCCGGATACGACCTCGCGAAGGGGTTCGAGGCCTCGGTCGCCAACTTCTGGATGGCCACCCCTCAGCAGATCTACCGCGAGCTGGAACGCATGGAGGGCGAAGGGCTCGTCTCCGCCCGCGTCGTGCAGCAGGAACGTCGGCCCAACAAGCGGCTCTTCTCGCTCACCGAGGCCGGACTCGACGCGATGCGCGCCTACACGGCCGAAGTTCCCAGCAAGCCCACGGCGATCCGGGACGAGCTGATGGTCAAGGTGAGTTGCGTCGACATCGGAGACGCCGAAGCCGTACGGGCCGGGGTCGTCGAGCGTGTGGAGCGGGCCGGCGTCAAACTGGCCCGCTACCGGCGCGCGCAGGAACGTATGCTGGCCGGCCGCAGCGAGGAGGAGTACCTCGTCACCGTCGAACGCGTGGGCCCCTATCTCACCCTGCTCGGCGGCATGGCCCTGGAGCAGGCGAACCTCCAGTGGGGCGAGACGGTCCTGAGGAGGCTCGACCAGCGGGCCGAGGCCCTCGGCGCGACGGCTCGCGGCTGACGCTCCACGTACCCCGTGCCCGTCCTGGGCGGGATCAGCGGCCCGGGTCGTAGGCGAGTTGCTTGACCAGGCGCAGGGTCAGGGCGGTTTCGACGGCCTGGACGCCGTCGAGGGCGCCGATCTTCTGGCTCAGATACGTGTACAGCTCCCCGCTGTTGCGGTGGACGGTCGAGGCGACGATGCCGGCCTGACCGGTGATCGCCGCGGCGAAACGCACCTCGGGATGCGCGGCGAGCGCCCGTCCGACGTCGGCGAGCGCGGCCGGGGCCACGGTGAGCCACAGCATGGCCTCCACCTCGTGACCGAGGGGTTCCTGGTCGAACTGGACGTCGAAGTACAGCACCCCGGTGGCCCGCATACGCTCCAGACGCCGCTTGACCACGGACTCCGACTGGCCGGTGGCCGCCTGGAGTTCGGTGAGCGTGGCGCGCCCGTCCCGGACGAGCACGGCCAGCAGCGACTCGTCGGCCGCCTCCAGCGTGAGGGGGTCGGTGACCGCCTCGACCGGCGGTGGGCGCAGGGCCGCCTGCTGGTCGGGGGCGAGCCCGTTGGCCTTGTTGAGCCAGTCCAGCCGTCCGCCGTAGAACGAGTGCAGCACGCAGTGGGCGCTGACGGAGACGACACGGGGGGTGCGCTGCAACCGGTCGAAGAGCAGTTCGTCCCGGGCCTGCCGGCTGCGCGGCTTCATCGCGCACATCACCTCGGTGCCGCCGGAGATCAGCGAGACGTACGAGGTGTCGGGGCGCCGGGCGAGCGCGCCCGCCAGCTGTTCGGCCACGTCGGGGGTGCAGCGCAGCCGGACGATCCAGTTGGTGCGGCCGAGCCGGCTCTCGTCGATCACACCGAGCACCCGCAGCCGTGCCGTGCTGCGCAACCGCCGCAGGCGCCGGGCGACGGTCTGGTCGGAGACCCCGAGCACCTCCGCGATCCGGGTGAGCGGCGCCCGTCCGTCGATCTGGAGGCACTGGAGCAGTCTCAGGTCGAGTGCGTCGAGTGCGCGGGACGGCATCGGCTCCGCCTCCTCTCGCTCCATGCGGACTCCCGAAGTCAATGATCGAGCACGACGGCGAGGCCCGGGACCAGTGTGGTCCCAGGCCTCGTACGGGCGCCCGTTCCGTCCCCACGAAAGGGCGCCTCCAGGGCCTGTCCGGCGGATCACGCCGCAGACGCGCCCTGGCGCCGGGGTCAGCCGCGCTGCCCCAGCCGGGGCTCCGCCGCCCCGGTCTCCCGCGGTGCCGCCGGGGCGGCGCCGGATCCGGCCACCGGCCTGGTGGCCGGCTGCCGCGGGCTGCGCAGCAGGACGGCACCGACCGCCGCGGCGACCAGGGTCAGTGCCGCGGCGATGATCAGGCACAGGTGGAGGCCGTCGAGGAAGGCCTCGGACAGGGCGCCCAGGGCACGGCCCCGGTCGGCGCCCAGGTTCATGCCCGCGACCGCGCCCAGGCCGTTCGCGTCCACCACGGAGGTGACGCTCCGTACCGTCGCCGCCGGCAGACCCACGTCGGTGAGGTGGCCCGGCAGGGTGTGCACGGCCTTGGTGGACAGCACGGCGCCGAGGACGGCCGGGCCGAGCGCGCCGCCGACCTGCCGGAACGCGCTGTTCCCGGCGGCCGCCATACCGGCTTGGCGCAGCGGTACGGAGGCGACGGCCGCGGCCGTCATCGGCGTGATGACGAAGCCGAGGCCGAGGCCCAGCAGGGCCAGTCGCCAGGCCAGCGAACCGAACGACGTACCGGCGTCGAGGGACGTCAGTGACAGCAGCGAGGCCGCCGTCACCAGCAGTCCGCCGGTGATCAGGACGCGGGGCGACACCTTGTGCATCAGCCGCCCGGCCGGTGCCCCGACGAGGATGCACATCAGCGTGACCATCAGCATCCGGGCCGCCGCCTCCAGGGTGCTGAGCTGCTGCACCATGCCGAAGTAGAGGCTGAGGGCGAAGAAGAAGCCGATCAGGCCCAGGAAGCTGATCATGGCGACGAGCGTCGTGGCGGTGAAGGCGGGGCTGCGGAAGAGCGTCAGGTCCAGCATCGGGCTGTCACTGCGCCGCTCCACCAGGACGAACGCGACGGCCGCGACCGCCGCCGCCACCAGGGCCACGATCACCTTCCCCTCGGTGAAGGAGCCGGCGCCGCCCTCGATGACGCCGTAGACCAGCGCGGTGATCGCCACCGCGGCGGTGATCTGGCCGGGCCAGTCCAGACGTCGTGAGCCGGGGGCGCGCGAGTCGGTCACCAGCCGGGCCGCGAAGGCCATCGCGAGGAGCGAGGCGGGAACGGGCAGCAGGTATATCCAGCGCCAGGAGAAGTGCTCCAGGATCAGTCCCGCGATCACCGGGCCGACGGCCAGCGCCGCCATCAGGGCCGTGGCCCACAGCCCGACGAACTTGCCGCGCTCGCGGTGGTCGGGCACGGCGTGGCTGATCAGTGCCAGCGTCGTGGGCAGCAGCGCGGCGGCGCCCAGACCGGCGAAGGCCTGGCCCACCCACAGGACCTCGATCGACCGCGCGCACAGCGCGATCGCCGCCCCCACCGCGCTGAACGCGAGACCCGCCTGGAAGACCTTCTTGCGGCCGTGGACCTCGCCGAAGACACCTGCGGTCAGGATCAGCGCGGCCATGGGCAGCACGAACGCGTCCGAGACCCACGACAGTTGGGCGGTCGACGTGTTCAGCGCCCGCTGGATGGCCGGCAGGCTCACCGAGACGGTGGTCACCGGCAGATACGCGACGAACACGCCCACACAGGCCATGACGAGCGTGGCCGCCCGCCGTTCCCGCGGCTCGTGCGCCGTTGTCGTGACGTTCACGGAACTCCCTCTCCCCCTGCGGCGCACCGCACCGCGATCGCTTGATACGGCGCTCACCTTCGGGGCCGCCTGCGGGCCGGGGCCAGCCACGGCGGGGGAAAACCTGGATATTCGACATTCCGGACCCGGTTTCCCGGGATTTCCGCGATCGCTGTCAGGAGGTGTGAGGCCGCCGACCTGGCTACCCGCGCGGCGGATAGGTTCGCGGGTATGACGACGACATCGCAAGAAGCCTTCCTGCGGGCCTTCCACGCCGAGCGGCCGACGGTGACGACGGACGCGTTCGCCGGTGGCCGCGCCGCGGACGGCCGGTCCAGCTACGAGATCGTGCGCGACCGGGTCGCCGGACACGGGCGGGTACTGGATCTCGGTTGCGGCGACGGCCTGTTGCTCGAACTGCTCGCCCGGACCGAGGGACGCCGGCTGGCCGGGGTGGACCTCTCGCCGGAAGCCCTGGCGCTGGCGCGTCTGCGGCCGCTGCCCGCCGGGACGACGCTGTCGGAGAGCCGGGCCCAGCACCTTCCCTTCGCCGACGACACCTTCGACGCCTGTGTCTCCCACATGGCGCTGATGCTGATGGGCGAGGTGGAACAGGTGGCCGCGGAAGTGGCCCGGGTGCTGCGCCCCGGAGGCATGCTGGCCTGCGTGATCGGCGGCGGAGCCGTGGGCGGTGAGGCGTACGAGCTGTTCGTCGGGCTGTTGCGGTCCGCGGTCGAGACGGCTCCCGCCGGGCAGCGCATCCCCGCTCTCGGGGACCGGAGGACCCGCAGCCGTGCGGGGCTCGACAGCGTCCTCACGCCGGCGGGATTCGCGCCGGTCGACTGGGAGACCGTCCCCATCGACCTGAGCGGACCGGTCGAGCAGGTGTGGGACGCCCTGGCGGGTGTCTATGACGTCGGCCCGCTCGACGCGGCCACCGTGGAGTCCCTGCGCGCGGCCTTCCTCACCGGGGCGAAGAAGCTCACGGCGCCGAACGGGGTCGTCCCGTGCGGGATGAACGTGCATCTCGTGACGACGAATCTGACGACGAATCTGACGACAAATCTGACGGCGAATCCGAAGACCGATTCGCGAGCACAGGGCGACCGGGAGCCCGTTCCCCGGCACTGACCCGGATCGACCGCCGTTGTGCGCAAAAAACTGTTATCGCGGAGGGCGGCCCTCCGTCTCCTGTGTGTCAGGGCCCGACGAACGGCTGTGATCCGTGACATGGCGCGCGGACAGGCTCGCCGGGGTGGGGGATCCTGCACTCCCGCCCGTGTGTGCCAAGTGGCACGGGTGGTCACCGTGGCATCGGAGGGACGTACGTGGACGGGCGGCAGTGGCGCTCCATCATCGGGGCCGCGCAGGCCGGCGACCGGCGCGCCCTCGACGAACTCGTCGCGGGCTGGCTCCCGCTCGTCTACAACATCGTCGGCCGCGCCCTGAACGGTCACGCGGACGTCGACGACGTCGTGCAGGAGACCATGCTGCGCGCCGTCGACAACCTCGGCTCGCTGCGCGACCCGGACAGCTTCCGGTCCTGGCTGGTCGCCATCACGATGCGGCAGATACGGGAGCGCTCGCGCCGCCGGACGGCCGAGCCGCTGGCCGACGGCGCCGGTGAACAGGCCGCCGACTTCGCCGAACTGACCGTGCTGCGGCTCCAGTTGGAGGGGCAGCGGCGAGAGGTCGCGGAGGCGGTGCGCTGGCTCGACGACGAGGACCGCCAGTTGCTTTCGTTGTGGTGGCTGGAGGTCGCGGGCGAACTCACCCGGCGCGAGCTGGCGGCGGCGGTGGGGATCAGCAGGCAGCACGCGGCGGTGCGGGTGCAGCGGATGAAGCAACGGCTGGAGATCGCGCGGGACATCGTGCGGGCGCTCGACGGCCACCACCCGGGCGCGGGCAACTCCCCCTGCGCGGACCTGCGGTTGGTGACCGCCCGCTGGGACGGGCGGCCCGACTCGGTGTGGCGCAAGCGGCTGGCCCGGCACATCCGGGGCTGCGCGTACTGTTCGGGCGCCCGCGAGGCCGTCGTACCGGCCGAGCGCCTCCTCGTCGGGATCGCTCTCGTCCCACTGCCGGTCGGCTTCACGCTGTCGCTCGCGCTCGGCGGCAAGACGGCGGTCGCCGCCACCTCCGTCGGCTGGTCCGCCAAGGTCCTCGGCCTGCTCACCAAGCCCGCCGTCGCCGTCACGGCCGGCGCCACCCTCGCGGCGGGCGGCCTGTACGTCGTCACCCGGGCGCCCGACGACCCGCCCCCGGCCCTCGCCGCGCCCACGGCGGCGAGCACCGCACGCCCACCGTCGGGACGTACGGGAGAGTCGTCCGCCTCCGCGACCCCCTCACCGTCCCCCTCGGCCTCCCCGTCAGCGTCGCCCTCGCCCTCGCCCTCGCCCTCGAAGACCCGTGTCCAGCTGTACGGCACCGTCGTCGACGCCGTCGACAGCGCACCCGCCGCGAGCGCGCTCCCGGCGGCGCTGCCCCGGCGCTCCGAGAAGGGCGTCACCGCCACCGGGGCGCCCGCCACCGGCCTCACCCACCGTGGGGAGACGGTCACCTTCAGCGGGCAGGGCTACTTCCGGGTCCGCTGGCAGGTCCTGCCCCAGCAACGCACCGGCGCCCTGCTCATGCCGACCTGGACCGGGCTGAGCGGCAGGCTCTTCCACGTCGCCTCGGGCGGCGGCCACCGCATGGACGACGTGCAGTCGGGCTCGACGGACGGCACGACCTGGATGGGCGGCCCGTCCGTGGGCTACGCCGTCCTGCCCTCCGCCACCCAACAGATGTGGCAGAACGAGTACTTCTGGATCGACGGCACCGTCACCCTCCACCAGAACGAGGGCCCCGCCGACTACAACCTCTTCGTCCAGACCTCGACCTGGGACAAGGTGACCGAGGACGTCCGCACCGGTCCCGCCCAGGGCGTGATCCGCTACGGCCTCGTCCGCGACAACGGCGAGGACACCGCCCCGGTGCCGCAGTACCTGACCCGCTCGACCCCCGCCGACCCGGCGACGGTGAGCAGGCGCTCGCAGGTCACCTCCTGACCGGGCCGCCCGCGTTTCCCCCTCAGGCCTTGCGCAGCGCGCACAGCGCGTCGATGCGGTTCGTGGTGATCGAATCCACTCCCATGTCCAGTAGCCGGCGCATGGAACGGCGGGTGTCGGGAGTCCAGACGGAGAGCAGCCGGCCGCCCCGGTGGACGTGGGCCGTGAGGGCGCGGTCGACCAGGCTGAAGCGGTAGTTGAGCCAGCGCGGCCGTACGGCTTCGAGGACGGCCGGGCGCGGTGGTGCGAGGCTCGTCCAGGTCAGCGCGATCTCGGCGGCGGGGTCGGCGGCGCGCACCGCCAGCATGGCCGGGGCGCCCGCGCAGTAGTACACCCGGTCCTGGGCCCCGCACGCATGGATGACCTCGACGATCCGGCGTACGGCCGCGCCGTCGGGCTCTCCCGGCAGATCGACCATGATCCGGCTGTCCTTGGTCGCCTTGAGGGCCTCCGTGAGCGTAGGCACCCCGCCGCCCGTGAGCCCGCGCACCTCGTCCGAGGAGAGCGAACTGAGCGGCCGCTCCAGCTCCCACAGCCGTTTCAGTGTCTCGTCGTGCAGCAGCACGGGCACCTTGTCGCGGGTCAGCCGTACGTCGATCTCGACCGCGTCCGCGCCCAGTTGGAGCGCGGAACGCAGCGAGTCGATGGTGTTCTCGCGGACGCGATAGGGGTCGCCGCGGTGGGCCACGGCAGTCACGGTGCGCATGGGCCCATTGTGCTGGTCGCTCAGGGCGTGAGCCACGCCGAGGCGTAGGTGTCGATCTCCTCGGCGAGGCGTGTCTTGCCTGCCGGGTCGAGGAAGGACGCCTCCACCGCGTTCTTGGCGAGCCCGGCGAGGCCGAGTTCGTCGAGGTCGAGGAGACGGGCGGCGACCGCGTACTCGTTGTTGAGGTCGGTGCCGAACATCGGCGGGTCGTCGGAGTTGATCGTGACGAGGACCCCGGCCCGGGTGAACTCCCTTATGGGGTGCTCGTCGAGGGTGCGGACCGCGCGGGTGGCGATGTTGGAGGTCGGGCAGACCTCCAGCGCGATGCGGTTTTCGGCGAGGTGGGCGAGCAGCTTCGGGTCCTGCGCGGAGCTGGTGCCGTGCCCGATGCGCTCGGCGCTCAGCTCGTTCAGCGCGTCCCAGACGGTCTCCGGCCCGGTCGTCTCACCCGCGTGCGGCACCGAGTGCAGTCCGGCCGCGATCGCCTGGTCGAAGTACGGCTTGAACTGCGGCCGCGGTACGCCGATTTCGGGCCCGCCGAGTCCGAAGGAGACCAGACCCTCCGGCCGCAGCCGGTCGTCGGTCGCGAGCCGCAGGGTCTCCTCGGCCGCCTCGAGCCCCGCCTCGCCGGGAATGTCGAAGCACCAGCGCAGGACGACCCCGAACTCGGCCTCCGCCGCCTTGCGGGCGTCCTCGATGGCGTCCATGAAGGCGCGCTCGTCGATGCCGCGGCGGGTGGAGGACCACGGGGTGATGGTCAGCTCGGCGTAACGGACCTGCTGCCGGGCCATGTCCCGGGCGACCTCGTACGTCAGCAGCCGTACGTCCTCGGGGGTGCGGATCAGGTCGACGACGGACAGGTACACCTGGATGAAGTGGGCGAAATCGGTGAACGTGAAGTAGTCCGCGAGGGCCTCGGGGTCCGTGGGCACCTGGGAGTCGGGGTGGCGGGCGGCGAGGGTGGAGACGATGCGGGGGGAGGCGGATCCGACGTGGTGCACGTGCAGTTCGGCCTTGGGCAGTCCGGCGATGAAGGCGTGCAGGTCGCGGATGCCCTCGCGGGTGCTGAGCTGGTCGGTCAAGGATTCCTCCCCGGAACGGCGCCCCCGGACCGTGGTCGGGCGACGCGGGTGATCGGCTGATCGGTGATTCGGGGATCATCGTAGGCCGCCGCTCACGGGGTGAAGCCCCGGGCCGTAGCATGACGGCAGGTACGACAGAGGAGGGGACCTCACGCATGTCCGACGACGCGCAGGCGCCACAGGACGCCGCCGCGACCCCGTGGGCATCCCCGGACCAGCCGGCTCCGCCGCCGACGCAGATCGACGTGCCGTTGGCCGTCGGTTCCGAGGACGCGATACCCGGCGGGCACCCCCAGCCGGGTTCCCCGCCCGGCGGCGCCCCGGACAACGCCGCCGGACCGCGACCCGAGCCGAACCCCTGGGCCCCGCCCACGGACCAGGCACCCTCCCACGCGCCCGGTGCCCCCACACCCCCCTCGGTGCACAACCAGCCGACGGTCGTCGCCCTCCCCGGAACGGGCACCCCCGGCCACCCCCAGCCCCACCCCCAGTCCCCGCCCCAGTCCTGGGACAACCCCTTCGCGTCTCCCGCCGCCGCACCCTCGCCGCACCCCCGGCCCGCCTCCGGAGAGCCGGTTCCCCCGCCGCCCATCGCTCCCGAGGGCCCCGGCCAGGTCCCGTACGGCTACGGATACGGCTACCCGGCCTACCCCACGCCGGGCCCCGGCTACCCGGGCGCCCCCGGCTACGGCTGGCCGATGATGCCCCCGGCGCCGAGCAACGGCATGGGCACCGCCGGGCTGGTGCTCGGCATCATCTCGGCCGTCGTGTTCTGTCTGTGGCCGATCGCGATCATCCTGGGGATCCTCGCGGTGATCTTCGGCGTGCTGGGGCGACGCAGGGCGCGCCGCGGCGAGGCGAACAACCCCGGTCAGGCGCTGGCCGGGATCATCTGCGGAGCGGTCGGCATCGCGCTCGGCATCGCGATGATCGTGGTCTTCTTCTTCCTCCCGGACGACGGCGGCGACAGCGACCCGTTCAGCGGAGACGACGGCTACTCCACTTCACTCGTCGTGCCGCGGCACTAGATCCCGACCGCTCCCGCGCCTGAACTACCTGAACCAGTCGTCCCCCAGGAGCCGTTCCCGCGCTTCCATCAAGGCGAATCCCAGCAGGTTCGGCCCCCGCCATCGCTCGGGATCCGCCGCCCGCTCGTCGTCCGCCGCGAGTCCTATGCCCCAGACCCGGTCCATGGGGCTGGCCTCGACCAGCACCCGCGTGCCCGTGCCCAGCAGGAACGCGCGCAGCTCGGGATGGGCGGCGAACTTGTGCACGCTGCCCTCGACGACGATCCCGAAGCGCTCGCGCTCCCAGGTCGCCTCGTCGAAGCCGCGCACGAGCCGTCCCACCTTCTTGGCGAGCGCGGGGCTGGACGCCTCGATCGCGCGCCGCCGCGCTTCCGCGTCACCGAAGAGCCGTGCCTTGCCCGCCATCATCCAGTGCTCGGCCGTCGCGTAAGTGACACCGTCCACCACGAACGGTGACGGCCACCACTGGCTCAGGCAGCTCGCACTCACCTGGCCGTCCGGTCGCGGGCGGTGCCCCCAGAAGTGCAGGTACTTGACCCTCGCCCCCGAGCGGACCGCGCTGACCAGCGCTTCCCAAGAATCGATCTTCGCCATGCACGCCACTGTGGCACGCACCACTGACATTCCGTCCCGCCTTTTCCATGGGGACTCGACACCTGGTCGACAGATTCCGTCGCGTAACCAAAAGGCAACAACGGAATCACTTGTTGGAGTCCCTTAGCTCTGTCAGGATCGGCACTCAAATCGGGCTGGAGCTACGCCCGCCCCTGCGGCAGCGGGGAGAACGGCGGAGGAGAGCGACATGCACAATCCGGGCCATCGCTTCCAGGCGCAGGACCGCTTCGCGGACGGCGCGCAGTACATCGCGGGCCGGCTGACCAAGGGCACCTCGGGCCGTACGCACGCGGTCGTCGACCCCGCCACCGGCGAGGAGGTCTACACGTACGAGCTGGCGAGCACCGTCGACGTGGACGCGGCCGTCGCCGCCGCCCGTGAGGCGTTCCCCGGCTGGGCGGGCGCCACCCCCGGCGAGCGCTCCGACGCCCTGCACCGCTTCGCCGCCGTACTCGCCGACCGCGCCGAGGAGTTCGCCCGGGCGGAGTCGCTCCAGTGCGGAAAGCCCCTCAAGCTGACCCGCGAGTTCGACGTGCCCGGCACCATCGACAACATCGCCTTCTTCGCGGGCGCGGCCCGGCATCTGCAAGGGCAGTCCGCGGGCGAGTACTCCGGCGACCACACCTCGTACGTACGCCGTGAGCCCATCGGCGTCGTCGGCTCCATCGCGCCCTGGAACTACCCCCTCCAGATGGCCGCCTGGAAGATCCTCCCGGCGATCGCCGCGGGCAACACGATCGTGCTGAAGCCCGCCGAGCTGACCCCGCTGACCTCGCTCCTGTTCGCCGAGGCCGCCACCGCGGCGGGCATCCCGGACGGCGTGATCAACATCGTGACCGGGGCCGGCCGGGACGCCGGCGAGCACCTCGTCGGCCACCCCGACGTGGCGATGACCTCCTTCACCGGGTCCACCGCGGTCGGCAAGCGCGTCGCCGAGATCGCCACCTCGACCGTCAAGCGGCTCCATCTGGAGCTGGGCGGCAAGGCCCCCTTCGTGGTCTTCGACGACGCGGACCTGGACGCCGCAGTGAACGGCGCGGTCGCGGGCTCGCTCATCAACAGCGGACAGGACTGCACGGCCGCCACGCGCGCGTACGTACAAAGGCCCCTCTACGAAGAGTTCGTGTCCAGGACGGCCGCCCTGATGGCGAGCGTCCGCCTCGGCGACCCGTTCGCGTCCGGCACCGACCTCGGCCCGCTGATCTCGCACGCCCAGCGCGACCGCGTGGCCGGATTCGTCGACCGGGCCCGCGGCTACGCGCGCGTGGTGACCGGCGGAGAGATCCCCGAAGAGCTCAAGGAGGGCGCCTACTACCGGCCCACGCTCGTCGCCGACGCTCCTCAGGACAGCGAGATCGTGCAGTCCGAGATCTTCGGTCCCGTCCTGGTGGTGCTCCCCTTCGACAGCGACGACGAGGGAATCCGGCTCGCCAACGACACTCCGTACGGTCTCGCCGCCTCCGCGTGGAGCCGGGACGTGTACCGGGCCAACCGCGCGACCCGCGAGATCAAGGCGGGCTGCGTGTGGGTCAACGACCACATTCCGATCATCAGCGAGATGCCGCACGGCGGCTACAAGGCGTCCGGCTTCGGCAAGGACATGTCGGCGTACTCGTTCGAGGAGTACACCCAGATCAAGCACGTCATGTTCGACAACACCGCAGTCGCCAGGAAGGACTGGCACCGCACGATCTTCGGGGACCGGCCCTAGTCGATCCGGAGTCGGCCCCGCGTCGGCTTCCGACTATCGCCGAGTGGCAGACCAGGCCGCCAGACCACGGCCGCGACCCTTCCGAAAGGGCATCACGAGCATGGAGCAGTACGAGCCCGACCGCCTCTCCCCGGCCCAAGTGGCCGCCATGCGGCGCAGTTTCAGGAATGGCAGGGCCGCGCTCAGCCGCCGCTCGCTGCTGCGCGCCTCCGCGGGCGGCGCGCTCGCCGTCGGCGGGCTCGGCGCGCTGAGCGCCTGCGGGATCCCGGCCGCGGGCAAGACCCAGGGCGGCGTCTCCGCCGAGGACCACTCGGCCAAGGAGAAGACGATCAACTTCTCCAACTGGACCGAGTACATGGACGTCGACGACAGCGGGAAGCACCACCCGACGCTCGACGCGTTCACCAAGCGCACCGGCGTCTCGGTCAAGTACACCGAGGACATCAACGACAACGTCGAGTTCTTCGGCAAGATCAAGCCGCAGCTTGCCGCGGGCCAGGACACCGGGCGCGACCTGATCGTGGTCACCGACTGGCTGGCCGCCCGGCTGATCCGCTTCGGCTGGGTGCAGAAGCTCAACGCCTCCAACCTGCCGCACGCGTACGCCAACCTGTCCGCCCAGTTCCGCAGCCCCGACTGGGACCCGGGACGCGCCTACTCCTACCCCTGGCAGGGCATCTCGACCGTCATCGCCTTCAACAAGAAGGCGTTGAACGGCATCGAGGTGAAGTCGGTCTCCGACCTGCTCGACAATCCCAAGCTCAAGGGGCGCGTCGGCTTCCTCTCGGAGATGCGCGACAGCATGGGCATGACGCTGCTCGACATGGGCAAGGACCCCGAGAAGTTCACCGACGACGACTTCGACGCGGCGATCGCCCGCCTCCAGAAGGCCGTCGACAAGGGCCAGATACGCCGCTTCACCGGCAACGACTACACGTCCGACCTCACCAAGGGCGACCTCGCGGCCTGTGTCGCCTGGGCGGGCGACGTCGTCCAGCTCAAGGCGGACAGCCCGGACGTGGACTTCATCATCCCGGACAGCGGCTATCTGACGTCCACGGACAACATGCTGGTCCCCAACAAGGCCCGTCACAAGACGAACGCCGAACGGCTCATGGACTACTACTACGAGCCCGGTCCGGCCGCACAGCTCGCCGCGTACATCAACTACGTCTGTCCCGTCGACGGGGTCAAGGACGAGCTTGCGAAGATCGACAAGTCGGCGGCGGACAACCCGCTGATCATCCCCGACAAGGCCATGGCCGCGAAGTCCCACGCCTTCCGCTCCCTGACGCAGAAGGAAGAGACGGCCTACGAAGAGAAGTTCGCCAAGCTCACCGGGGCGTGACGCCTCCGGCGGCTGAGCGGTGGCGGTGGTCCGGCCGGGCCGCCCGGGCGGTTGCCCGGGGCCCGAGGAGACCTGCGCCGGCTCCGCCGCGCGGCCCCGACCGGCGCAGCGACCGCAGTCCGCCCCGGACACCCCTACGACCCCGACATCCAGGGACCACACCATGACGACAGACAACGGCGGCGACGTCCGCCTCTCCGGGATCAGCAAGACGTACGGCTCCTTCACGGCCGTCCACCCGCTCGACCTGACCGTCCCCGAAGGCTCCTTCTTCGCCCTTCTCGGGGCGTCGGGCTGCGGCAAGACCACCACCCTGCGGATGATCGCGGGACTGGAGGAACCTTCCTCCGGCACCGTCTTCCTCGGCGACCAGGAAGTGACCCACCTGCCCCCGTACAAGCGGCCGGTGAACACCGTCTTCCAGTCCTACGCCCTCTTCCCGCACCTCGACATCTTCGAGAACGTCGCCTTCGGTCTGCGCCGGCGCGGCATCAAGTCGGTGAAGAAGCAGGTCGAGGACATGCTGGAGCTCGTCCAGCTCGGCGAGCAGGCCCGCAAGAAGCCGCACCAGCTCTCGGGTGGTCAGCAGCAGCGCGTCGCCGTGGCCCGCGCCCTGATCAACCACCCCAAGGTGCTGCTCCTCGACGAGCCGCTCGGCGCCCTCGACCTCAAGCTGCGCCGTCAGATGCAGTTGGAGCTCAAGCGCATCCAGACCGAGGTCGGCATCACCTTCGTGCACGTCACGCACGACCAGGAGGAGGCCATGACGATGGCCGACACGGTCGCCGTGATGAACGCGGGCCGCGTCGAGCAACTCGGCGCCCCCGCCGACCTCTACGAGAACCCGCAGACCACGTTCGTCGCCAACTTCCTCGGCACCTCGAACCTCATCGAGGCCGCCGTCGACGGCAAGGACGGCGACGACATCGTCCTGGCGGCGGGCGGCGGCAGGCTGGTGCTGCCGCAGGCGCGATGTTCGGCGCCCACGACGACCGGCGGCAAGGTCCTGGTCGGTGTCCGTCCCGAGAAGATATCGCTCACGCACGTCGACGACGCGGGCGAGATACCGGACGGGCGCAACCGGATCACCGGCAGGATCGCCGACTCCAGCTTCATCGGCGTCTCCACGCAGTACGTCATCGACAGCGCCGTCTGCCCCGAGTTCGAGGTCTACTCCCAGAACATCGACCGCGACGCCCGGCTCACCCCCGGCGCCGAAGTGGTCCTGCACTGGAGCCCGGCGCACACCTTCGGCCTCGACGCGGCGCAGGACATCGACGCCGGCGTGGAAACGGTCGAGGAGGAAGCCGCCTGATGGCCAGCGTCACCGAGGCGCCACTCCTCGCGCCGCAGCCCGACAAGAAGCCGCCCAAGAAGCGCGGCCGCCTCGTCCCGTACTGGCTGCTCCTGCCCGGCATCCTCTGGCTGCTGATCTTCTTCGCGCTGCCGATGGTCTACCAGGCCTCCACGTCCGTGCAGACGGGCTCCCTGGAGGAGGGCTTCAAGGTCACCTGGCACTTCCAGACGTACTGGAACGCGCTGGCCGACTACTGGCCCCAGTTCCTGCGCTCGGTGCTGTACGCGGGCGCCGCGACGATCCTGTGCCTGGTGCTCGGTTACCCGCTGGCGTATCTGATCGCCTTCCGCGCGGGCCGCTGGCGCAATGTCGTGCTGATCCTGGTCATCGCGCCGTTCTTCACGAGCTTCCTGATCCGCACGCTCGCCTGGAAGACGATCCTCGCGGACGGCGGTCCGGTCGTCGGCGCCCTCAACACCCTGCACGTCCTGGACGTCACCAACTGGCTCGGCTTCACCTCCGGCGACCGCGTCCTGGCCACACCACTGGCGGTGGTCTGCGGCCTCACGTACAACTTCCTGCCCTTCATGATCCTGCCGCTCTACACCTCGCTGGAGCGCATCGACGGACGTCTCCACGAGGCGGCGGGCGACCTGTACGCGAAGCCGTTCACGACCTTCCGCAAGGTCACCTTCCCGCTGTCGATGCCCGGCGTGGTCTCCGGCACGCTGCTGACCTTCATCCCGGCCAGCGGTGACTACGTGAACGCCGACCTGCTCGGCTCCACCGACACCCGGATGGTCGGCAACGTCATCCAGACACAGTTCCTGCGGATCCTCGACTATCCGACGGCCGCCGCGCTCTCGTTCATCCTCATGGCCGCGATCCTCATCATGGTCACCCTCTACATCCGCAAGTCCGGGACGGAGGATCTGGTCTAAATGGCCTTCGTACGCTGGTTCAAGCGGAATCTCGTCGTCATCGGGGGACTGCTGACGCTGGGATATCTGCTGCTGCCCAATGTCGTCGTCACGGTGTTCTCCTTCAACAAACCGAAGGGGCGCTTCAACTACGAGTGGCAGCAGTTCTCCCTCGACGCCTGGCGCGATCCGTGCGGGGTCGCCGACATGTGCGGCTCACTCTCGATCAGCCTCCAGATCGCCGTCTGGGCGACGATCGGTGCCACGATTCTCGGCACGATGATCGCCTTCGCCCTCGTCCGCTACCGCTTCCGGGCGCGCGGCGCGGTGAACTCGCTGATCTTCCTGCCGATGGCGATGCCCGAGGTCGTCATGGCCGCCTCGCTGCTCACCCTGTTCCTCAACCTGGGTGCTCAGTTGGGTTTCTGGACGATCCTGATCGCCCACATCATGTTCTGCCTCAGCTTCGTCGTGACGGCCGTCAAGGCGCGGGTGATGTCGATGGACCCGCGTCTGGAGCAGGCGGCTCAGGACCTCTACGCCGGTCCGGTGCAGACGTTCCTGCGCGTCACCCTGCCCATCGCGGCCCCCGGCATCGCGGCGGGCGCGCTGCTCGCCTTCGCGCTCTCCTTCGACGACTTCATCATCACCAATTTCAACGCGGGTTCGACCGTCACCTTCCCCATGTTCGTGTGGGGTTCGGCGCAGCGCGGAACACCCGTTCAGATCAATGTCATGGGTACGGCCATGTTCATCGTCGCCGTACTGTTCGTCCTGGCCGGAATGGTCATCAGCAATCGCCGCAACAAGCAAAAGGCGTAGTAAAAGGCATCGCGGAAGGCATATCCCACAGAGAAATTTCGGTGGGTGATTCAGCTGTAGGGAGTTGAAATCATGGCCCCAAGCGCCATGACCCGTTGGACCACGTCTCTTTCCGAAGCCCAGCCGGTTCCGTACTGGCTGGACGACCCCGGCAAGCCCCACCCCGAGCCCGCCCTCACCGGCGCCGAGACCTGCGATCTGCTCGTCGTCGGCGGTGGCTACAGCGGACTGTGGACCGCGCTGATCGCCAAGGAGCGCGACCCGCAGCGTGAGGTGGTGCTCCTGGAGGGCCGCGAGGTGGGCTGGGCCGCCTCGGGCCGCAACGGCGGCTTCTGCGCCGCGTCCCTGACCCACGGCCTGGCCAACGGACTCACCCGCTGGCCGGACGAGATCGGGAAGCTGGAGGAGCTGGGCGCCCGCAACCTCGACGAGATCGAGGCGGCCGTCGCCCGCTACTCCCTCGACTGCGACTTCGAGCGCTCCGGCGAGATCGACGTCGCCACCGAGCCGCACCAGGCGGCCGAACTCCGCGAGTGGCACGAGGAACTGCGGGAGCGGGGCCTGGCGGACGGCATCGAGTTCCTGGACGCCGACGCGGTCCGCGAACAGGTCGACTCGCCGACCTTCCTCGCGGGCCTGCACGACCGCCGCGGCGTCGCCATGCTCCATCCCGCCAAACTCGCCTGGGGACTCAAGCGGGCCTGCCTGCGGCTCGGGGTGCGGGTGTACGAACACACGCCCGCGCTCGCCCTGAAGGCGTACGGCGCCGGCATGGCCGTACGCACCCCGTACGGTTCCGTCCGTGCCCGCAAGGTGGCGCTTGCCACCAACATCTTCCCGAACCTGGTCAAGCGGGTGCGCGCGTACACCGTCCCGGTCTACGACTACGCGCTGATGACCGAACCCCTGACCGCCGATCAGCTGGCCTCCGTCGGCTGGAAGAACCGGCAGGGCCTCGGGGACTCGGCGAACCAGTTCCACTACTTCCGGCTCTCCGCCGACAACCGCGTCCTGTGGGGCGGTTACGACGCGATCTACCCGTACGGCGGCCGGGTGCGCGCCGAGTACGACGACCGCCCGGAGACGTACGCGAAGCTCGCCGGGCACTTCTTCACCTGCTTCCCGCAGCTGGAGGGCGTCCGCTTCACCCACGCCTGGGGCGGCGCGATCGACACCTGCTCGCGCTTCTCGGCCTTCTTCGGCACGGCGCACCACGGAAAGGTCGCGTACGCGGCCGGGTACACGGGCCTGGGTGTGGGCGCGACCCGGTTCGGCGCGGACGTGATGCTCGACCTGCTGGCGGGGGAGCGCACCGAGCGCACGGAGCTGGAGATGGTCCGCAAGAAGCCCCTGCCGTTCCCGCCCGAGCCCTTCGCCTGGACCGGCATCGCGCTCACCAAGTGGTCGCTGGCGCGGGCGGACGCGCGCGGCGGGCGGCGCAATCTCTGGTTGAAGACGATGGACAAGCTGGGGCTGGGCTTCGACAGCTGAGCCGCGCCGGCGGGGCGTGCGCCGCCGTGGCTGATCCACAGGCGTACGCCCCGCTCATCCACTGTGATCCGGCTCACCACCAACAAGTGGCGGATCCCGCGTAATGCCCGGCCCGAACCCCCCTCCCCTCTGTGACGCGACCAGCGTCGACACGAGGCGAAGAGGGGGGTTCCGCCATGACGGGGGACAAGACGGCGGTCGAGTGGCTGGCATCCGTGGCGCCGGATCCCGAGGCCTGCCGCGGGGAATGGGAGCGCAATCCGCTGGGGGTCGCGCTGCTGCCGGCCGGCAGGCTCTGGGACGTACTGATCCTGCCGGGTGAGCTCGGCTATCCCACGCTCGACGTGCTGACCCGCGTGATCGACCGACTCGGCCCGGTGCTCGTCGACTTCGGCGACGCCCGGATGGGCTTCTTCGTGCCGCCCGGCACCGCGGCGCGCTGGCTCGGCACGGGGGTGCGCACGGCGGGGCGCGGTACGTGGATCGTGGTGCCGTACCCGAGACGAAACGCCGGCGGGGTCCGCTGGCTGATCCCGCCGGACGGCACCGGCACGCTCACCGATCCGGCGCTGCTGGAACTGGCCATGCACGAGGCGGTGGCGGGCAGGGCCGGATACGAGGGTCGATAGCCGCCACGGGGACGGACCGCGGTATCGGACCCCGGTCACGGCCAAAGGTCTTGACAACAAGATTGGTCTGGACCAAGTTGGGCGCGCTCCACCCTCCTGAATCCCCCCATGCCCGGAGGCAGTTGTGGATCGCACCGAACGCACCAGACCGTCCACGCGTCGAAGGCTGCTCGCCGTGTGCACGGCCACCGTTCTGGCCGTACCCGGCCTCGCCGCACTCTCGTCGGCCGCCCGCGCGGCCGACGCGGACCTGGTCAGGAACGGCGGATTCGAGGCGGGCCTCGACGCCTGGACCTGTACGGCCGGCGCCGTCGTCAACTCACCGGTACGCAGTGGCAGTTCGGCGTTGCGGGCGACCCCGGCCGGCAGCGACTACGCGCAGTGCTCCCAGACGGTGACCGTCAAGCCCGACTCCCAGTACACCCTCGCCGGATACGTCCGGGGCAGCTATGTCTACCTCGGCGCGAGCGGCACCGGCACCACCGACGTCTCCACCTGGACCCAGTCCGCACCCGACTGGCAGCAGCTCACCACCGCTTTCCGCACCGGCCCGTCCACCACCAAGGTCACCCTCTACACCCACGGCTGGTACGGCACCGGCGCGTACTACGCCGACGACGTCTCCCTCGTCGGTCCGGGCGCCGACCCGGGACAGCCCCCGGCCGTGCCCACCGGCCTGGCCGCCGGCACGGTCACGTCCTCGACCGTCGCCCTGTCCTGGTCACCGGTCACCGGCGCGACGGGCTACGCCGTCTACCGCGACGGGGTGAAGGTCCAGACGGCCACCGGCACCTCGACCACCGTGAGCGGCCTCGCGCCCTCGACGGCGTACGCCTTCCAGGTCGCGGCGGTGAACGACGCGGGGGAGTCGGCGAAGTCGGCGACGGTCACGGCGACGACGTCCACGGGCTCGGGAGGCTCCACCGGGCACGCCCTCGTCGGATACCTCCACGCGAGCTTCGCCAACGGCTCCGGCTACACCCGCATGTCCGACGTCCCCGACAGCTGGGACATCATCGACCTGGCCTTCGGTGAACCGACCGCCACCACCTCCGGCGACATCCGTTTCACCCGCTGCCCCGTCACCGAGTGCCCGACGGTCGAGAGCGACGCCGACTTCAAGGCCGCGATCAAGGCCAAGCAGGCCGCGGGCAAGAAGGTGCTGATCTCGATCGGCGGCCAGAACGGCCAGGTTCAGCTGACGACGACGGCCGCCCGCGACACCTTCGTCTCCTCCGTCTCGAAGATCATCGACACCTACGGCCTGGACGGCCTGGACATCGACTTCGAGGGCCACTCGCTCTCGCTCGACGCCGCCGACACGAACTTCAAGAGCCCGACCACGCCGGTGATCGTGAACCTGATCTCGGCCCTGAAGACCCTGAAGGCCAAGTACGGCTCCACGTTCGTCCTGACGATGGCCCCGGAGACCTTCTTCGTCCAACTCGGCTACCAGTACTACGGCATGGGCAAGTGGGGCGGCCAGGACCCGCGGGCCGGCTCCTATCTCCCCGTCATCTACGCCCTGCGCGACGACCTGACCCTGCTGCACGTCCAGGACTACAACTCCGGCTCGATCATGGGCCTCGACAACCAGTACCACTCCATGGGCGGCGCGGACTTCCACATCGCGATGACGGACATGCTGCTGACCGGCTTCCCGGTCGCGGGCGATGCGAACAACGTCTTCCCGCCGCTGCGCCCCGACCAGGTGGCGATCGGCATGCCGGCGTCGACGAACGCGGGCAACGGTTACGTGGCGCCGTCCGAGGTCACCAAGACCCTGGACTGCCTGACCAGGAAGACCAACTGCGGCTCGTACACGACCCACGGCACCTGGCCGGGGCTGCGCGGCCTGATGACGTGGTCGATCAACTGGGACCGCTACGGGAGCTGGGAGTTCCAGCGGACCTTCGACGGCTATTTCGGCTGACGGCTGCTGCGGCCGAGAAGGAGCCGGAGCGAGAGCAACAGCACCGCGCAGAGGCACCAACTGGCCGCCACGTCCAGCGGCCAGTGGTAGCCCCGCCGGATCAGGCCGAAGGCGACACCCAGGTTGAGGGCGAGACAGCCGACGAGCAGGGCGCGGCGGGCCCCGGTGGCCCGCAGCCACGGAATCAGCACCAGGGCCGCACCGCCGTACGCGATGACGGCGGTGGCGGTGTGGCCCGAGGGATAGAAACCCGTGCCCGGGCCCATCACCGGTGGGGCCGGTCGGGCGACCAGTTCTTTCAAAGGCACGATCAATGCCGGTACGACCGCCATCAAGGCCGCCGTCGCGAGGGACGGCAGCCACCAGCGCGCCCGCCCGGCCTCGCGGGCCCGCCACGCCACGTACCCGAGCACGACGGCCAGGACCGGCACCGCGACGGAGACATTGCCCAGGTCGGCCAGCAGTTCGGAGACGCGGTCGGGGTGGACGAGACGGGCACTGAGGCGTTCGTCCGCGCGGGCGAGGGGGCCGTGGGCCGCGACCTGCCAGGTGATCAGCGCGAGGAGGAGGGCCGGAAGCCCGAGGAAGCCGAGAGGTCCGAAGAGGCCGCGACGTCCGAGGAGGAAGGTCGGCCGCCCCGGAACAGGGGGGGTAGTTCCGAGGCGGCCGTCCAGATCGGGTCGTCGCGCGCCCCGGGGGGTTTGGGGCGAGCGACTGTCCGATCGGTGAGGAGATCCGGAGCCGGAAGCTCCGGGTGTGTGCGCGAGGGCACGACCAGGGCGAAGCTGGGGAGGCCTCGACCCGGTGTCACCCACAGTCCCCTGTGGGCGGGGTGTATCTCTCATCTGGGTAGAACCTACGGCAGGGGATCCGGCTCCGACAGACGGAATCGCGTCCCGTCATGCACCTCGCACACGTTCTTCACACGCTCCGACCCCGGTCACCGCAGCCCCGGAACCAAGCGGAATCCGCTCGGGGCGGCCGTCCTGGGTCCGGGGCTGGGGCGGGTGGGGCGTCAGATACGGGCGAAGGCCTGCTCGATGATGTCGAGGCCCTCGGTCAGCAGGTCCTCGCCGATGACCAGCGGCGGCAGGAAGCGGAGGACGTTGCCGTAAGTGCCACAGGTCAGGACCAGCAGGCCCTCCTGGTGGCAGGCCTTGGCCAGCGCGGCGGTCGCCTCGGGGTTCGGCTCCTTGGTGGCGCGGTCCTTGACCAGCTCGATGGCGATCATGCCGCCACGGCCACGGACGTCGCCGATGACGTCGAACTTCTCGGCCATCGCGCCGAGGCGCGTCTTCATGATCGCCTCGATGTTCTTGGCCTTGGCGTTGAGGTCGAGCTCCTTCATCGTCTCGATCGCGCCGAGCGCGCCCGCGCAGGCCACCGGGTTGCCGCCGTAGGTGCCGCCCAGGCCGCCCGCGTGCGCGGCGTCCATGATCTCGGCGCGGCCGGTCACGGCGGCGAGCGGCAGACCGCCCGCGATGCCCTTGGCGGTGGTGATCAGGTCCGGGACGATGCCCTCGTCCTCGCACGCGAACCACTGGCCGGTGCGGCAGAAGCCCGACTGGATCTCGTCCGCGACGAAGACGATGCCGTTGTCCTTGGCGAACTTGCTGATGGCGGGCAGGAAGCCCTTCGCGGGCTCGATGAAGCCGCCCTCGCCGAGCACCGGCTCGATGATGATCGCGGCGACGTTGTCGGCGCCGATCTGCTTGTTGATCATGTCGATCGCCTGGGCGGAGGCCTCGACGCCGGCGTTCTCCGGGCCGGTCAGCCAGCGGTAGCCGTACGCCACCGGCACCCGGTAGACCTCGGGCGCGAACGGGCCGAAGCCGTGCTTGTACGGCATGTTCTTGGCGGTCAGCGCCATCGTGAGGTTCGTACGGCCGTGGTAGCCGTGGTCGAAGACGACGACGGCCTGGCGCTTGGTGTACGCGCGGGCGATCTTGACGGCGTTCTCGACGGCCTCGGCGCCCGAGTTGAACAGGGCCGACTTCTTGGCGTGGTCACCCGGGGTCAGCTCGGCCAGCGCCTCGGCGACGGCGACGTAGCCCTCGTACGGCGTGACCATGAAACAGGTGTGGGTGAAGTCCTGGAGCTGCGCGGAGGCGCGGCGTACGACGGCCTCGGCGCTCGCGCCGACGGAGGTCACGGCGATGCCGGAGCCGAAGTCGATCAGACGGTTGCCGTCGACGTCCTCGATGATGCCGCCGCCGGCGCGCGTGGTGAAGATCGGGAGCACCGAGCCCACGCCGGCCGCGACCGCGGCGGTACGGCGGGCCTGCAGCTCCTGCGACTTCGGGCCGGGGATGGCGGTGACGACGCGGCGCTCCTGCGGAAGTGCGGTCATGAGGGGCTCCCTGATGATCTTGCGAACCGGACGGTCCCCGCGGCGGACGGGGTGTGCCGGGCGGGGTGTTTTCGGACTCTTGACTTCTTTCTTCGCAGGCTAGGGCCGGGAACGGAGGGTCGGCATGCTCCATGTGGGCGTTGTCGGAGGAATCCGTTGTCCGCGGTGGACATAGAGGGGCCAGGGACCGATGGTCCCGGTTCCGCTCCGGTTCGTCGCCGGTCCGCCGCCGCTCCGCCCGGGCAAGGCACGGACCCGGCCGCGTAAACGGTGAACTCCCCTCGCAGGGGCACTAGATTGATTCGCGGACGAAGCACGGAGCGGCTGGTCAGGGGGCAGGGCGATGGACAGCGACGGGACGCAGGACGCGCGGGGTGGGCATACCGGTGCCGTGCCGGGACCCGCCGTGCCGCCGCCACCCGGTAGGGCACCCGCGTCTCCGCCACCCGGAGTACCCCCGGTGCCGAGGGGGACACCACCACGACCCGCGGGTCTGCCGTCCGTGCCGGAGCAGTCCCCGGCCCCCCGGCCCACCGTCGCCGACTGGCTCGACAAGCCGCGACCCGCCGCCGGACCCGGGATCTGGCGGTACGGATACCGGGTCCGGCGCCCGTCGAAGGGGCGGGAGCGACTCTCGCCGGTCACGATCGTCGGGCTCGCCGTCCCGCTCGTGGTGGCACTCGTCGTCTGGTCGCTGTGGCGCCACGGCAGCGTCCCCTACATGTGGGTCGTGCTGAAGGTGTTCACACCGGACGCCTGGTGGTGGAGCGGCACCACCTCGCCCAAGGCGTGGCAGGGGGTGGAGGCCATCGAGGTCTACAACGGGGTCTTCTTCGGCGTGCTGGTGTACACCATGGGCCGGCTGGGGAGCTGGCCCGAGGTCGTCCGCCACTACGTCACCGCCCGGCCCCAGCCCCTGCGCGCCGCCCTCGCCGCGCTCGGCGCACTGATCGCCCTGACGTTCGTCTTCCCGAACGCCTTCCCCGGGGTCGGCTGGGACGCCCTGCCGGTCGTCGCCCCGCTGTTCTCCCTCGTCGCCCTGGTCTCCGGCGGCTACGACCTGTTCCAGTCGCAGCTGATCACCGACGGGCTCTACACGCTGATCACCCTGCTCGTCCTGTGGCCGTTCGCCCGGATCGGCGCCTGGCGCCGATACGCCAGGGAGTGGCTCGCCGCCCGAGCCGCGCGCAACGAGGCACAGGAGGCCGGCACCGCCAAGTTCGCGCCGGACCTGCCCGCCGCCCAGTGGCCCGAACTCCGTGACGCCGGACAGCACGAGGCGGCGGACCTGCTCACCGCCGAAGTGCTCGGCGGCCGGATGAACGACGTGGACTGCGCCCGGGTGCGGCGCGCGTGGACCACGGCGAAGTGGGACGCCACGCGCCTGGCCGCCTTCGTCGACACCGTGCTGCGAAGGGGCGGGGCGGCTTGGACGCACCCCTCCGGGGCCCGGGACCTGCCCGCGCGCACCGCGGCGCACGACGTGCTCGTGGGACAGGTGCGCATCGGACGGTGGACGACCGGGGACCGTACCCCGGAGGCCTACGACGGCGGAGGCGCGGCCCTCGACCCGGAGGCCCTGGGCACCTCCCTGCTCGCCGTCGGGCCCTCCGGATCCGGGAAGACCCGGCACCTGGTCGCACCCGTCGTCGAGTCGCTCGCCCTGCAGGCGCTCACCGGGCGGTGCGCCGTCGTCGCGGTCGCCGCCGCCGGGACGCCGCTCGGCCCGGACTCGGCCTTCGACGTCGTGGTGAGGATCGGCGACCCCGCCTCCGTCCACGACCTCGATCTGTACGCGGACTCCGACGATGCCGACGAAGCGGCCTCCTTCCTCGCCGAAGGGCTGGCCGGGGACCTCGACGCGGTGGCCGGCCAGCGGGCCACCACCGCGCTCGCCCAACTCCTCGGCCCCTACCGGGCGGTGCACGGCACGTTCCCGCCCATGCCCGTCCTGCGGGAACTCCTGGAAGGCGTACCGGAGGCCCTGACCGCCCTGCACGAAGCCCTCTTCGGGCCGCAGCACGCGGGGATGCGCCGCGAACTGGAAGCCCGTATGCGGCAGGTCGGCAGCCCGGGCGACGCGGGCCCGGCGCTCGCCGACCGGCTGGCGCTCCTGGACCGGCCGGCCTTCGCCGACTTCTTCGGCGCGGGCGGCACCACCCGCGCCTTCTCGCTGCGCGCCGTGGCCCACCACCCGCTGCGGGTGCGGATCGACCTGCCCGAGCACGGACACGAGGAGGCCGCCCGGCTGCTCGCCCGCCTCGTACTGGCCCAGTTCACCGCCGTCGTGCGCGGCGGCGAGCGGCCGCACTTCGTCTGCCTGGTCCTCGACGACGCCACCGGAACGCTGACCCCCGACTCCGTACGCCGCATCCAGCGCCTGCGCTCCCAGAACGCGGGGGTGGTGCTCGCCCTGCGCACGATCGGCGACATCCCCGAGGCGCTGCACGGGCCGCTGTACGGGGCCGTGGGCTGCCGCATGGCGTTCTCCGGCGTCACGACCTGGGACGGCAGCCGCTTCGCCCACGCCTGGGGCACGGAGTGGGTCGAGACCCGTGACGTGGCCAAGCACACCGTCTTCGCGGACCAGCCGATGACCCGGGCCATCCACGCCCTGCGCAAGCTGGTCACCGGAAAGGCCGTCACCACGGACGCGGTGACCATAAGGAAGGTCGAGCGGGAGCGGTGGTCGGCGTCCGAGCTGGCGCACGAGGTGCCGCCCGGGCACGCGGTGCTGTCGCTCACCACGGTGGGGGGAGAGCACGCGCCGCCGTTGCTGGTGGATCTACGGAGCTAGGAGGTCCGGACGCAAGGTCACCGGCTGACCGTACGGTGAGGCAGAATCGACATAGGTCGTTCATACGTTGCGGCCAAAAGATCACACTGCCCGTGACCGTCGAAGATCCTGTGAAGACCTGAAGGTCCCATGCGCCCCACGCTCGCCTCGATCGTCCACCACTCCGCGCTCAAACTGACCGTGCGGGCGGGCGAGGACCGTCTGGACGTACCCGTCCGCTGGGCCCACGTCAGCGAGCTCGCCGACCCCGTGCCGTACATGGAGGGCGGGGAACTGCTGCTGATCACCGCGCTCCAGCTGGACGCGGAGGATCCGGACGTCATGCGGCGCTATGTGAAGCGACTGGTGGGAGCAGGCGTCGTCGGGCTCGGCTTCGCCGTCGGGGTCAACTACGACGAGATCCCGAAGGCCCTGGTCGACGCGGCGGAGGAAGAGGGCCTGCCGCTCCTGGAGGTCCCCCGCCGCACCCCCTTCCTGGCCATCAGCAAGGCGGTGTCGGCCGCGATCGCCGCGGACCAGTACCGGGCCGTGACAGCGGGCTTCGCCGCGCAGCGCGAACTGACGAAGCAGGCCCTCAACGACGGCCCCGAGGGGCTGCTGTCGGCCCTCGCGGGACAGGTGGACGGCTGGGCGGCCCTGTACGACGCGTCCGGCGCCGTCGTCGCCACCGCGCCCGAGTGGGCCGGGCGGCGGGCCGCGCGCATCACCCCCGACGTGGAACGGCTGCGCGAGCGCCCCGCGCCCGCCAGCTCCGTCGTCGGCGGCGAGGACCGCGTGGAACTCCACTCCCTCGGCACCGGCCGCCGCCCCCGCGCCGCGCTCGCCGTCGGCACGGCCGCCGCCCTCGGCACCGCCGAGCGCTACGCCGTGCACTCCGCGATCGCGCTGCTGACCCTCACCACCGAACGCTCACGGTCGCTGCACGCCGCCGAGCAGCGCATCGGGGCGGCGGTGCTGCGCATGCTGCTCGCCGGGCAGCCTGAGCACGCGCGCACCGTGGCCGGAGACCTCTACGGGGAACTGCTCGACGCGCCCTTCCGGCTGATCCTCGCCGAGTCGGCGTCCGCCTCGGCGGCGCGGGCGCACGCGGACGGGCACGCGCGCGTGGCCGCCGCGAAACCGTCCAAGGCCCCCGTCGTGGTGCCGGACCCGGCGAACGGCGACCCGCTCGGCGGGCTCGCCGAGATCGTCGAGTCCGCCGCCGCCCGCTCCGGTGAGTCCGTGCTCGTCGTGCCCGACGGGGAGCGGCTGGTCGTGCTCGCCGTGGACGGAGGCGCGGCGGTGACGGCGTGCGGGGAGTACGCGGCCGCGCTGGACGCCGCGCGGATCGCCACCCGGGAGCAGCCCGTGGGCGACGAGGACGAACTGGTCGTCGGACTGTCGGCCCCCGCCGGGCCGATCGCCGCGGCCGCCGCCTACAAGCAGGCCGAGCAGGCGCTGTCCGTGGCCCGGCGGCGGGGGCGGTCGCTGGTCGAGCACGAGGAGCTGGCCGCGGGGTCGGTGCTGCCGTTGCTCGCCGATGACGCGGTGCGGGCGTTCGCGGACGGGTTGCTCCGCCCGCTGAACGAGCACGACGCCACCGGGCGGGGGGATCTGGTCGCCTCGCTGCGGGCGTGGCTGTCCCGGCACGGTCAGTGGGACGCCGCCGCCGCCGACCTGGGTGTGCACCGGCACACCCTGCGTTATCGGATGCGACGCGTCGAGGAGATCCTCGGACGCTCCCTCGACGACCCCGACGTCCGCATGGAGCTGTGGCTGGCACTGAAGGCGACGGCGGCGGCGGGGGAGTAGGAACCCCGGGTGGGTTCCCCCGTCTGCGGGCCGGTGGCGACTGTCGCCGACCTGGGGGCTCCGCCCCCAGCCCCCCGGTGGGTTCTTCGGCTGCGAGCCGTCTGTGGCTGGTCGCGCAGTTCCCCGCGTCCCTGGGCCGGGGCTGCGCCCCGGATCGGGGACGGGACGGGACGGGGCGGCGGGGGCGAGGGGAACGCGGCGGTCACCTCGATGGTGCCAAAGCGGAGTGCCACGCCCCGCCACTGCTACGCCCCGGACAAACGACCTCCCGCCACCCCGGCCCTACCGTGGACCACGAACGCCAAGGACACCTCAACCTCGGAAGGGCCGGGACTCGACATGACTTCCACCCACGCCTTCTGGCTCGCCGGCCGCCAGGCCACCGGTGAGACCACCTTCGATGTCACCTCGCCGTGGGACGGCCGGGTCGTCGGACAGGTCAGCGTCCCGACCGAGGCACAGGTCGAGGAGGCCATCGCCGCCGCACACGCCGTGCGCGACGAGTTCGCCGCCACCCCCGCCCACGTCCGCGCCGCCGCCCTCGACCACGTCAGCAAGCGCCTCGTCGAGCGCACCGAGGAGATCGCGCAGCTCATCTCCGCCGAGAACGGCAAGCCGATCAAGTGGGCCCGCGGCGAGGTCGGCCGCGCGGTGTCCGTCTTCCGGTTCGCCGCCGAGGAGGCCCGCCGCTTCAACGGCGGCGAGGCCCAGCGTCTCGACACCGACCTCGGCGGCCAGGGCCGCCTGGCCCTCACCCGCCGCTTCCCGAAGGGCGTCGTCCTCGGCATCGCGCCCTTCAACTTCCCCCTGAACCTGTGCGCCCACAAGATCGCCCCGGCCATCGCCGCCGGCGCGCCGATCATCCTGAAGCCGGCGCCCGCGACCCCGCTCTCCGGACTGATCATCGGTGACCTGCTCGCCGAGACCGAGCTGCCGGCCGGCTCCTGGTCGATCCTCCCGGTCTCCAACGACCGGATGCCCGCCCTCGTCCAGGACGAGCGGCTCCCGGTCATCTCCTTCACGGGATCCGAGAAGGTCGGCTACGCGATCATGGACTCGGTGCCGCGCAAGCACTGCACCCTGGAGCTCGGCGGCAACGGCGCGGCCGTCGTCCTCGCCGACTGGGCGAGCGACGAGGACCTGGACTGGGCCGCGACCCGCATCGCCACCTTCTCGAACTACCAGGGCGGCCAGTCCTGCATCTCCGTGCAGCGCGTGATCGCCGACGCGTCGGTGTACGACCGGCTGCTGCCGCGCATCGTCGCCGCCGTCGAGGCGCAGGTCACCGGCGACCCGTCCGACGACAAGACGGATGTCGGCCCGCTGGTCAGCGAGGACGCCGCCCAGCGCGTGGAGTCCTGGGTCGACGAGGCCGTCCGGTCCGGCGCCACCCTCCTCACCGGTGGCAAGCGCGACGGTGCCTCCTACGCGCCGACCGTGCTCGCCGACGTACCGGCCGAGGCGACGATCTCCTGCGAGGAGGTCTTCGGACCGGTCCTCACCGTGCGCAAGGTGGACGGGGAGGCGGAGGCCTTCGCCGCCGTCAACGACTCCAAGTACGGCCTCCAGGCGGGCGTGTTCACGCACGACCTGCAGGTCGCCTTCCGCGCCCACCGCGCGCTGGAGGTCGGTGGCGTGGTCGTCGGCGACGTGCCGTCCTACCGTGCCGACCAGATGCCGTACGGCGGTGTGAAGCAGTCCGGTGTCGGCCGCGAGGGCGTCAAGTTCGCGATGGACGACTACACCTACGAGCGGGTCCTCGTCCTGACGGGCCTCGCGCTCTAAGGGCACGGCGCGCTCCGCGCCACCCTCTGGCTAACGACAATCATTTTCAGATGGTCTCCCGAAGGGGCCCGGCACCGATGCCTTCCGGTGCCGGGCCCCTGGTGGTCGGCCTGTCCGGACCCTCAACCGGAGAAGCCCACCCGCGCGAGCCGCAGTGGGCCGCGCAGCCTGAGATGCAGGTCGTGCACACCGTGGGCCGCGAACTCGGCGCCGACGGTGGTGTAGTCGTACGGGCCCTTCGTCCCGCCGAAGGTGACCGTCGCGAGTGAAGGGCCCCCGTCCAGCGACACCTCGACGACTCCCTCGCCCGACGCCTCGACCTCGACCCGTGTGACACCGGTTGCGAAGTCGCAGCCGCGGTGGACGAGTTCGCCCGTCGCGTCGGCCCTCGGCGTCACCGCGTCGCCCGACACCTTCGTACGGTCGACGATCTCGGTGTCCCGCTGTTCGTCGAAGTCGGCCGCGTTCAGGCCCTGTTCGCGCACCGGGCGGGGGGTGGCGGGCTCGCCGGTGAGGGTGATCGTGGTGCGCAGCCGGATGTCCTCGCTCGACGCGCCGGCGAGGAGTTCGTACGCGCCCGGCTCCAGGCGGGTCCTGCCGACCGCCACGTCCCAGAACTCCAGCGCGGAGAGAGGGAGTTCGAAGGTCAGGCGCTGCGCAGCGCCGGGAGTGAGGTGGAGGCGTCGGTGGGCCAGCAGTTCGCGGCGGGGGCGCGGCACCGACGGGTCCACGGCGCGCGCGTAGAGCTGGGCGACCTCGTCCGCCGGCGCCTCGCCCGTGTTGGTGACCGTGAAGGAGACCTTCAGCGCGGCCTCCGTCTCGGTGACCGACAGATCCTCGTACGCGAACGTCGTGTACACGAGGCCGTGGCCGAACGGGAACAGCGGGGTGCCCTCGAAGTACAGATACGTCTGGCGGCCGCCGATCACGTCGTAGTCGAGCAGATCGGGCAGGTCCGCGTCGGAGGCGTACCAGGTCTGCGGGAGGCGGCCCGCGGGGGACACGTCGCCGGCCAGGACGCGGGCCAGGGCGGTGCCCGCCGCCTGGCCGCCGTGCGCGGTCCACAGGACGGCGGGCAGGTCGGTGGGGTCCACGGCGTAGGGGTACGCCGAGACCAGGGCGAGGACGGTGTCCGGGTTCGCGGCGCGGGCGGCGCGCAACAGGCGCTCCTGATGGGCGGGGAGCCGGAGGGTGGTGCGGTCCTCGGTCTCGCGGCCGTTGATGTGCGGGTCGTTGCCCGCCACGACCACGACGACGTCGGCCGCCCGCGCCACGCGGGCCACGGCGTCCTCGCCGCGCTCGGTGAACTCCAGCTCGAAAATCTCCGGGGATGTGTCGGCAACCTTCACGCCGTCGGCGGCGACGGAGATGTGCCCACCCGTCCCGACGTGCCGCAGGAGGTGGCCGCTCCCATGGGATCCGGAGCGGGAACCCGCCGGTTCGAGGCGGAACGTCTCCTGGACGACCCAGCCGCCCGGCTGGTCGGCGGACGCGCGGAGGTAGCCGTCCTCGGCGACCGAGAGGTAGCGGCCGTCGGGGGCCCGCAAAGTCAGCAGCCCCTCGCCCCAGTCGATCAGCGCGAGGTCGGTGCCGTTGGCGCCGGTGGTGAGGGGCGGCAGGTCCGTGCGGCCCGCGAGCAGGGCCGGGTCCAGCGCTCCCGCGGCGCCGCGCACCGCGTCGTCCGCGTCCACGGCGAGGGGCACCGACAGATACGTACCGGAGGAGGTCCTCAGGCGTACGCGGTCCACGCCCTCGGCGAAGTCGACGCGCTCGGCGCCGAAGCGCTCGTACAGGCCCTCCAGCGGTGTGGAGCGGTGGATGAGTGTGCCGCTGTACCAGTCGAGCTTGCACTCGTCGGCGAGGAGGCCCACGACGGCGACGCGCACGCCCGGGCCGAGGGGCAGCAGGCCGTCGTTCTTGAGGAGGACGATCGCCTGCTCGGCCGCCTCCCGGGCGAGGGCGCGGTGGGCCGGGGTGTCGAAGTCCGAGGTGTCGCCATGGGGGTCCGTGTGCGGGTCGAACTCGCCGAGCCGGAAGCGGATCGCGAGCTGGCGGCGGACCGCCGTGTCGATGTCCGCCTCGCTCAACAGGCCCTTCTCCAGGGCCCCTCGGACCCGGTCCACGATCTTCGAACCGTCCGTGCCGTGGTCCGTGAAGCTGTCGACCCCGGCGAGGATCGCGGCGGCGGTCGCCTCCTCGTGGGTGTCGAAGTAGTGCTCGGAGTCGACCAGGTTGGAGGGGGCGCCCGCGTCGGAGCAGACCAGGAGGTCCTGGTCCGTCCAGGTGCGCAGGTGTTCCCCGAGGTAGGGGGAGACGTGGTTGGGGCGGCCGTTGACCAGGTTGTACGCCGGCATCACCCCCGCCACCGCGCCCGCCTCGACGGTCGCGCGGAAGGCCCGCAGGTCGTACTCGTGCAGCACGCGCGGGCGGACCGAGGAGGAGGTGGTGTCCCGGTTCGACTCGTTGTTGTGGGCGAGCCAGTGCTTGAGGACGGGGGCCGTGCGCCAGTAGTCGGGGTGGTCGCCGCGCAGGCCCCGGGTGTACGCCGTGGCGATCGCGGAGGTGAGCTTCGGGTCCTCCGAGTAGCCCTCCTCGTTGCGGCCCCACAGCGGGTGACGCAGCAGATTGACCGTGGGGGACCAGACGTTGAGGCCCACCCGGTCGTCGCGGGCGCGCATCGCGCGGACCTCGGCCGAGACCGCCTCGCCGACGCGGCGCACGAGTTCGTCGTTCCAGGTCGCGCCGAGACCGACGGCCTGGGGGAAGACCGTCGCCGGGCCCATCCAGGCCGCACCGTGCAGTGCCTCCTGGCCGGTGCGGAACGCGGCCACCCCGAGCCGCTCCACGGCGGGCGCGAACTGGTGCAGGAACGCGATGCGCTCGTCGAGCGTGAGCCGCGCCAGCAGATCGTCGATGCGCTTCGCGAGCGGCAGCTGCGGATCGCGAAAAGGCGGCGTAGGCGGCGTTTGTGCGGTCACGTGGTGATCCCTTTGCGGTGGAGCGACGGGGTGCTTTCGAAGCGCTTCGATGCTGGTTCGCCCGAGGGGCGGGTGTCAAGACACCTCGACGCAACAACTCCGTTTCCTCATTGGCATATCAAGCGCCCGACGAGGCCGGTCCAGTCCTCCACACCTCCGAGGAATCTTGGAATCGGCTCTTGTGCACCCCCAGGTGTTCACTTAACCTCGCAGCAACATCGAAGCGCTTCGACTAGTGGAGCGGCTCCCTCGGGGCACGCAGACGTCCACGCAGTCCTCCGAGGACCGCTTCAGCTCAGCCAGTTCCACTCAAGACACCGCAGCCGACGGCTCCACCGCCGGGTGTCCTGCTGTGCGCCACGAAGGGTTGACGCAATGACGCCGAACACCGCCACCTCCGCTCCCTCCGCTCCCAGCCGGAGAAGCTTCCTCGCCTCCACGGCGGTCGCCGCCGCGGCGGTCGCGGGAGGGATGCCGCTGCTCGCCGCCTGCGGTGGCTCGGACAGCGGCTCGGGCGGGGGTACGTCGGCGGGCAAGAGGGCCAAGAAGCTGCTGCCGGCCTACGTCGCGACCAACGTGGTGACCCCTGACATCGCCGCCAAGAACGGCTCCGCGGTCGGCTTCACCAGCAAGCTCGACATCGCTTCCCTGAAGACCTCGGTGCCGAAGAAGCTCGGCAAGGGCGGCAAGGTCAGCATCATGTCGCCGTTCTGGGGATCTCCGCCGAAGTCGGACAACGCCTACTACAAGGCGATGAACGACCTGATCGGTGTCGACGTCGAGTGGCAGAACCAGGACGGCAACACCTACGACCAGAAGCTCGGCGCGGTCCTGGCCTCCAGCGACATCCCGGATGTCGTGGTCATCCCCGGCTGGAACATGGGCGGCAAGATACCCAGCGCCATCATCGGCAAGTTCGCGGACCTCGGCCCGTACCTCTCCGGGGACAAGGTCAAGGACTACCCGAACCTGGCCGGGATCCCGTCCGACGCCTGGCAGCGCTGCATCTTCGGCGGCAAGCTGCGCGGACTGCCCATGCCGTCCTCGTATGTCGCCAACATCGTGCCCCTCTACCGCAAGGACATCTTCGACAAGGAGGGGTACCAAGTCCCCACCTCTGCCGACGAGTTCATGGCCCTGGCCAAGGAGATCACCAACGCCAAGGCCAAGCGCTGGGCCTGCATGGACATGAAGTGGACCGCCTTCAACGCCTGGGGCGTGCTCTCCGGCAGCGAGAAGGCACTCGGCTGGAACATGGTGGACGGCAAGCTGATCTACCGCGTCGAGACCCAGGAGTACCTCGAAGCACTGGAGTGGACCCGCAAGCTCTTCGCCGCCGGGTACGTCCACCCCGACGCCAAGCTGGGCAAGAGCCAGTCCACCGACCCCGGTCCCAAGTTCGCCGCCGGCGAGTTCCTCATCTACAACCAGGACATCTCGCAGTGGTGGAGCCGCACCGCCGAACAGGCCACCCAGAACCCGGACTACAAGATCTGGGGCATGGACATCTTCGGCCACGACGGCGGCTCACCGACTCTCTGGGCCGGTGAGCCGGCCAACATCTTCGCCTTCGTCAGCAAGAAGGCCTCCGAGTCCGTCATCCGTGACGTGCTGGCCGTCGCCAACGCCACCGCCGCGCCGTACGGCACCAAGGAGTACATGCTCACCAACTACGGCGTCGAAGGCACCCACTACACCGTCAAGAACGGCGTTCCCACCAAGACCGACCAGGGCAACAACGAGGTCATCAACGCCTACGTCATGGTCGCGAGCCCCACCGCGACCATCGCCCACCCCGACTTCCCCGAGGTCGCCAAGGCGCAGGTCGAGTGGCAGCAGCGGATGGGCGCCTTCACCAAGAAGTCCTCCTTCTACGGCATGCAGATCACCGAACCCAGCCGCTACACCAACCTCTCCAACGACTTCGAGCAGCTGGAGGACGACATCGTCCGCGGCCGCAAGAAGATCAGTGACATGCAGCAGGCCGTCTCCGACTGGAAGAGCAAGGGCGGCGACGCACTGCGCGACTGGTACAAGAAGCTGCTCGACGAGAACGGCCCGGCGGCGAGCTGACCGGGTACCGAGGCAAGGAGAACGGCCGTGTCCCACAGCACGGTGCCTCGGAGCGGGACCGAGGCCGACACGACAGAGAAGACCCCGGTGGCGTCCGGCGGCGCCACCGGCTCCCGGGAGAAACGTCCCTCCGGGAAGGTGAGCCTGCGGCTCAGGTTCAGACGCGACCGCGTCCTGCTCCTGATGACGCTGCCGGCGGTCCTGCTGGTCCTGCTCTTCAACTATGTGCCGATCCTCGGCAACATCGTCGCCGTCCAGGACTACGACCCGTACATCAGCGACAACGGCATCGTCTCCATGCTGCACAGCCCCTGGGTGGGCATCGAGAACTTCCAACGGGTCTTCGAGGACTCGGCGTTCTGGGATGCCGTGCAGAACACCCTCGTGCTGTTCTTCCTCCAGCTCGTCCTGTACTTCCCGATCCCGATCGGGCTCGCGCTGCTCATCAACAGCGTGGTCAGGCCCAGGGTCCGGGCGCTCTCGCAGGCGATCCTCTACCTGCCGCACTTCTTCTCCTGGGTGCTGGTCATCGCCGTCTTCCAGCAGCTCTTCGGCGGCGCCGGAATCCTCTCGCAGCTGCTGCGGCAGCACGGGTACGACGGTCTCGGCATCATGACCGACCCCCACACCTTCAAGTTCCTGATCACCGCGCAGAGCGTGTGGAAGGACGCCGGCTGGGGGATCATCGTCTTCCTCGCCGCGCTGTCCTCGGTCAGCCCGGACCTGTACGAGGCCGCCGCGATGGACGGCGCGGGTCGCTGGCGCCGCATGTGGCACATCACGCTGCCCGCGCTGCGCCCGGTGATCGCCCTGCTGTTGGTGCTCCGCGTCGGTGACGCCCTCACCGTCGGCTTCGAACAGATCCTGCTCCAGCGCGACGCCGTCGGACCAGGAGCGGCGGAGGTCCTCGACACCTTCGTCTGGTGGAACGGCGTCCGCAACCAGGACTTCGGCTACGCGGCGGCCGCCGGACTGATCAAGGGCGTGGTCAGCCTCGGCCTGGTCCTCGCCGCGAACAAGGTGGCCCATCTCATGGGCGAGCAGGGGGTGTACAAGAAGTGACCGCCGTCATCGACAAACCCGTGCGCGGCCCCGGCCGATGGGCCGCGCCGCCCCGGCCGGCGTGGGAGGAGGAGCCCAGCAAGGCCGGCCTCGCGGGCAAGGGACTCGTGCTGACCCTCGCCTGTCTGGGGATCTTCTTCCCGCTGTGGATCGTCATCGTCACCAGCCTCTCCTCACGGAAGACCATCGACGAGGCCGGCGGCCTGGTGATGGTGCCCAAGGGCATCACCTTCGTCGCCTACAAGGAACTCCTCAGCGGCGGCCAGGTGACCCGCGCCTCGGTCATCAGCATCCTGATCACCCTCGTCGGCACGCTGTTCTCCATGGCGGTGTCCGTCCTGTGCGCCTACGGCCTCTCGCGCATCGGCTCGCTCGGCCACCGCTGGATCCTGCTGGCGCTGCTGGCGACCATGTTCTTCAGCGCCGGTCTCATCCCGACCTATCTGCTGGTGCAGTCGCTGGGCCTGACCGACAGCTATCTCGCACTGATCCTCCCGAGCGCGATCAGCGTCTTCAACATCCTGGTGCTGCGCGGCTTCTTCATGGGCATCTCGCAGGAACTCATCGACAGCGCCCGCATCGACGGCGCCGGTGACGTCCGCATTCTGTGGCAGATCGTCATGCCGCTCTCCCGCGCGGTCCTCGCGGTGATCACGCTGTTCTACGCCGTCGGGTACTGGAGCGCCTGGTTCAACGCCTCGCTCTACCTCAACGACCAGGACATGATGCCGCTGCAGAACGTCATGATCCAGCTCGTGCAGAAGCAGGAGGCCCCGGTGGGCCTCGGCCAGGCCATCAAGACCGGCCAACTGTCCGGCCTGGCCGTGCAGATGGCCGTCATGGTGATGGCGTTGCTGCCGGTGGCGGTGTTGTCGCCGTTCGTGCAGCGGCATTTCAAGAAGGGCATGTTGACGGGCGCGGTGAAGGGCTGACCGGCGCCTGCCGAAGGGGGCGCCTCGGTCGTTCGGTGGCTGCGGGTTGTTCGTGGCCGGTCGCGCCCACGCGGCGGAGCCGCATATCGATACAGCCCCGCGCCCCTCAGGTAACTCCCCTGACCGTCTCTCCGTAGAACGAGGTATGTCATGCACGCGTCCCGACTGAGCCGCCGGGCCGTTCTCGCCGGGACCGCGGCCGCCGCCGCGCTCACCACCGGGGCCCTCCAGGGCCGCGCGCACGCCGCCGAGGTCACCGCCGCCACCCCCTCCTACCGCTGGCGCAACGCCGTCATCGGCGGTACCGGATTCATCACCGGTGTGCTGTTCCATCCGGCCGTACGAGGGCTCGCCTACGCCCGGACCGACATCGGCGGCGCCTACCGCTGGGACGAGCGCGCCGCCCGCTGGACCCCGCTCACCGACCACCTCGGCTGGGACGACTGGAACCTGCTCGGTGTCGAGTCGCTCGCCGTCGACCCCGCGCACCCGGACCGGCTCTACCTCGCCCTCGGCACCTACGCGCAGACGTGGGCCGGCAACGGTGCGGTCCTCCGCTCCGAGGACCGCGGCGCCACCTGGACCCGCACCGATCTCACCGTGAAGCTGGGCGGCAACGAAGACGGACGCGGGGCGGGGGAACGGCTGCTCGTCGACCCGCGTGACAGTGGCACTCTCTGGCTCGGCACCCGGCACGACGGACTGCTCAAGTCGTCCGACCGGGGCGCCACTTGGGCAGTCGTGAGCGGCTTCCCGGCCACCGCGAGCGCCTCCGGGCAGGGGGTCACCTTCCTCGTCGCCGTCGACCGTGCCGTCTACGCCGGGTGGGGTGACGGCGACGGGACCGCGACCGCCGCCAACCTCTACCGCACCACGGACGGCACCACCTGGGAGCCCCTCCCCGGGCAGCCCGCCGGCACCTCCGCCAAGGTCCCGATCCGCGCCGCCTACGACCGCCACACCCGCGAGTTGTACGTGACGTACGCCGACGCCCCCGGGCCCAACGGCCAGTCGGCCGGCAGCGTGCACAAGCTCGCCACCGCCACCGACCGATGGACCGACGTCACCCCCGTCCAGCCCGGCGGCAGCGACACCTTCGGCTACGGCGGCGTCGCCGTCGACGCCCGCCGCGCGGGCACCGTCGTCGTCTCCACCAACAACCGGTGGGCCGAAGGCGACACCGTGTTCCGGTCCACCGACGGTGGCCGTACCTGGGCGTCCCTCAAGGACGTGGCGGTCTTCGACGTGTCCGAGACTCCTTTCCTCGACTGGGGTGAAGACCAGCCGAAGTTCGGCTGGTGGATCCAGGCGCTCGCCCTCGACCCGTACGACTCGAAGCACCTCGTCTACGGGACCGGCGCGACCCTCTACGGCACCCGTGACCTCACCCACTGGGCACCGCGGATTCGCGGCCTGGAGGAGACGTCCGTGATCCAGCTGATCTCGCCCCCGGTCGGGGAGGCGCACCTGATCAGCGCCTCGCGGGACATCGGCGTGATGTACCACGAGCGGCTCACGGCGTCTCCGTCGCGCGGCATGGCGACGAACCCCGTGTTCGGGTCGGCGACGGGAATCGCGCAGGCCGCGGACAGGCCGTCGTACGTCGTCCGGGCGGGCTGGGGCGACCACGGCAACGGTGCGTACTCCCGCGACGGCGGGCGGAGCTGGGCGCCCTTCGCTGCCCAGCCCGACATCGCCAAGGACGCACCGGGGCCGATCGCCACCAGCGCCGACGGCGGTACGCTGCTGTGGTCCTTCGTGCACTGGGACGGCACGAAGTACGCGGCTCACCGCTCGGTGGACAACGGCGCGACCTGGTCCGAGGTCTCCTCCTTCCCGAAGGGCGCCACGCCGGTCGCCGACCCGGCCGACCCGACGCTCTTCTACGCATACGACACCGACACAGGAACGCTATACGCCAGCACTGACAGTGGCCTTTCGTTCACTGCGCGTGCGAGTGGGCTGCCCTCCGGTGACAGTCAGTTCCAGCTGGTCGCGGCGCCCGGGAGATCCGGTGACCTGTGGCTGAGCGTGAAGTGGAACGGGCTCTACCGGTCCACCGACGGTGGAGTCACCTTCGCCAAGGTCGCCAGCTGCTGGGCCTCGTACACCCTCGGCTTCGGCAAGGCGGCCGACGGCGCCGACTACCCGACCATCTACCAGGTCGGCTCCACGGAGACGATCACCGCCGTCTACCGCTCCGACGACGAGGCGAAGACCTGGGTGCGGATCAACGACGATCAGCATCAGTGGGGTTGGACCGGGCAGTCCATTGCCGGTGACCCGCGCGTGTACGGCCGCGTGTACCTCGCCACCAACGGGCGGGGCATCCAGTACGGGGAGCAGGTCTGATGCCTCAGCTCGGTGACGCCACCCGTGGCCGCATCCTCTTCGGCGGCGACTACAACCCCGAGCAGTGGCCGGAGGAGATCTGGCAGGAGGACGTACGGCTCATGAAGGAGGCCGGCGTCAACTCCGTCACCGTCGGCGTCTTCTCCTGGGCCAAGCTCGAACCGACACCCGGCGCCCGGGAGTTCGGCTGGCTCGACCGGCTCATGGACCTGCTGCACGAGAACGGCGTCGGAGTCGTCCTCGCCACCCCCACCTCCTCGCCCCCGCCCTGGATGGGCCGGCTCCACCCGGAGACCCTGCCCCGCGACGCGGACGGCCGTGTCGAGTGGTGGGGCGGCCGCCAGCACTTCGCCCACTCGAGCGCCACCTACCGGCGCTACGCCGCCGCCCTCACCGAGGACCTCGCCGCCCGCTACGGTGGCCATCCCGCTCTCACGATGTGGCACATCAACAACGAGTACTGCACCTACGACTGGGGCGACGAGGCGGCGGCCGCCTTCCGCCGCTGGCTCCAGGAGAGGTACGGCACGCTCGACGCCCTCAACACCGCCTGGGGCACGGCCTTCTGGAGCCAGGGCTACGACGACTGGGAAGGCATTCTCCCGCCGCGCCACGCCCACTACATGAACAACCCCACCCAGGTCCTCGACTTCAAGCGCTTCACCTCCGACGCCCTCCTGGAGTGCTATCTCGCCGAACGCGACATCGTCGCCCGGCACACCCCGCACATCCCTGTGACCACCAACTTCATGCCGTTCTGGCAGGGCCAGGACGGCTGGGCGTGGGCCGAGCGGGAAGACATCGTCTCCGTCGACATCTATCCGGATCCGCGCGACCCGCTCGGCGCCCAGTACGGCGCGCTCATCCACGACCTGACCCGCTCGCAGGCCCGCGGCGGGCCCTGGATGGTCATGGAGCAGGCGGCGGGGCCCGTGAACTGGCGCGGCGTGAACCACCCGAAGCCCCACGGGCTCAATCGGCTCTGGTCCCTCCAGGCCGTCGCGCGCGGCGCGGACGCCGTCTGCTACTTCCAGTGGCGGCAGTCCCGGCAGGGCGCCGAGAAATTCCACTCCGGGATGGTCAGCCACGCGGGGGAGCGGGGCCGCACCTTCCAGGAGGTCAAGCGGATCGGGGCCGAACTCGCCCTGCTGAGCGGGAAAGTGGCGGACACCCGGGTCGTCGGCGCCGACGTCGCCGTACTGCTGGACTGGAACGCCTGGTGGGCGAGTCAGCAGGACGGGCGGCTGTCCTGCGAGGTCGACCACCAGAGCGTCGTGCGCGCCTGGCACCGCGCCCTGTGGGAGGCCGACATCACCGCCTCCTTCGCCCACCCCGAGCACGACCTGTCCGCGTACAAGCTGGTCGTCGTCCCGCAGCTGTACCTGCTGACGGACCGGGCGATCGACAACCTCGTCGGGTATGTACGCGACGGTGGCACCCTCGTCTCCGGCTTCCTGACCGGCGTCGCCGACCAGGACGACCGGGTGCGGCCCGGCGGCATGGACGAGCGGCTGCGCGCGCTCTTCGGCATCCGCACCCTGCACGAGTGGTGGCCGCTCGACGCCGACGAGAAGGTCGAGGCCGAGGGCTTCCGCGGCACGCTGTGGTCCGAGGAGATCGAGGCCGCGGACGACACGTACGCGGTCGTCCCGTACAAGGGCGGTGAGCTGGACGGTCTTCCGGCCGTACTGCGCAAGGGCCGGGCCTGGTACCTGTCCACCCTTCCCGAGCCCGAGGCGCTGTGGCCGCTGCTCGCCGGGATCGCCGAGGACGCGGGCGTACGGCCGCCACTCGACCACCTCCCGGCGGACGTGGAGGCGGTACGCCGGGGCGAACTGCTGTTCCTGCTCCACCACGGGCGGGACAAGGTGACCGTGCCGGTGCCGGGACGCCACCGCGACCTGTTGACCGGCGAGGACGTCGTCGATGCCGTGGAGCTGGGGCGGTACGGGGTCGTCGTACTGGAGGCAGCGCCATGAGCGAGCCCGCGGGCGGCTCCGCGGACAGGCCCGGCAACGGCCCCACGGACGATCCTGTCCACGGCTCCACCCACGCTCCCGTCCACGGCACCTGGGAGCCCGCCCCCGCCGCCCGCTGGGAGGACGCCTTCCTGAGCGGGAACGGCCGACACGGCGTCATGGTGTTCGGTGATCCGAACGACGACCGGGTCATCGTCAACCACCACTCCCTGGTCCGCCCGAACGGCAGTGAACACGCCCGGCCGCCCGAGCTGGCCGAACGGCTGAAGAGCGTCCAGGACCGCTTGCTGGCCGGCGACGTCGACGCCGGGGAGGACTTCACCGACGGGCGATCGCTGCTGTGGGTGCAGCCCTTCCACCCGGCCTTCCAGGTGCGGCTGCGCCGGGCGCCACGGGAGCCGCGCGCCTACCGGCGCGAGGTCGACTTCACCACCGGTGTCGTCCGCGCCGAGTGTGGGGGCCGACGCAGCGAGGTCTTCGTGTCGCGCGCGGACGACGTCATCGTCCAGTACGTGACGGAGGCCGACCTCACCGTCGACGTGACGCTCGACCACCGACTGCCGGGCGTCCCATCGGATTTGACGGTGGGTCACGGTTCCGTCCTCACCGCCGAGGGCGCTCTCCTCACCCTGCGGGCCCGCTATCCGGACAGCGAGCGGGCGTTCACGGGGGTGACGCTCGCCGTGGTCACCGGGGGCCGGACGCTCACCGCGCCGCCCGGGGTGCGGGTCGAGGGCGCGCGTTCGGTGCTGCTGCTCACGCGGGTACGGCGGCACGAGGAGGAGTGGGACACGCGCGCCGAGGCCCGTGAGCTGCGCGCCCTGCTGCCCGAGGGCGACGCGGACGCCTACGGCCGTCTCCTCGCCCGGCACACCGCCCTGCACCGCCCCGCCTACCTGCGGGCGGGCCTGGAGCTGGGCGCCGAACCGGCCGAACGGGCGTTCCCGGGATCGGAGTTGGTCCGCCGACCGAAGAGCACCGCCCTGCTCGAACGGCTCTTCGCGGCCGGTCGTTACCACCTGCTGTCCGCCGCCGGGATGCTGCCGCCACGGCTGACCGGGCTGTGGACCGGCGACTGGGACACCGCCTGGTCGGGGGCCTTCACCACCGACGCCAACGTCAATCTCCAGACGGCGTCGGCCGCCGCGGCGGCGCTCCCGGAGGTGTCCGAGGCCCATGCCGCCTTGATCCACGGCCAGTTGCCGCACTGGCGCGACAACGCCCGGGCGATCTTCGGCACCCGGGGTGTCGTCGCCCCCGCGCACACCGACGGCGAGTCGGGGCACATCTACCACCTCAGCCGCGAGTACCCGCTGCACGTGTGGACCGCGGGCGCCGACTGGCTGCTGAAACCCCTCGTGGACCACGACGAGACGCGCGGCGCACGCGACCCACGCCTGGCCGCCGCGCTCGCCGAAGTGGCGCAGTTCTACGAGGACTTCCTCACCCGGACCGACGAGAACGGCCATGTCGTGATCGTGCCGTCGTACTCGCCGGAGAACCGGCCCGCCACCGCGCGCTGGATCACCCTCAACGCCGCCATGGACCTCTCCGCGGCGCGCCACGCCCTCCGCACGGCCGCCGACCACCACCCAGGACCCGACGCCGAGCGCTGGCGCGCGCTCGCCGACCGGCTGCCGCCGCACCGCGTCAACGTCGACGGAGCACTCGCCGAGTGGGCCCGGCCCGGCCTCGACGACACCTACGACCACCGGCACCTCAGCCACCTCTACGGCGTCTGGCCGCTCGACGAGATCAACCCGTACGACACCCCCGAGCTCGCCGCGGCGGCCCACCGCGCCCTCGCCCTGCGCGGCGCCGAGAACGACTCCGCGCACGGCCACCTCCACCACGCCCTGGTGGCGGCCCGGCTGCGGGACGCCCAGCGGGTGGCGGGGGCCCTCGGCAAGGTCCTGGCCGGGGACTTCTTCCATGTCTCCCTGATGAGTGGCCACTACCCGAACCGGCACGTCTACAACGCGGACGCCGCCCACACGCTCCCCGCCGTGCTCATCGAGATGCTCCTCCACTCCACGCCCGACCGGCTGGTCCTCTTCCCCGCGCTCCCCACGGCGTACCCGAGCGGCCGGCTCCACGGCATCCGCACCCGGTTCGGCGCCGAGGTCGACCTGACCTGGAGCCCGGAGGAGCGCACGGCCGTCATCCGCCCCACCCGCAGCACGCGGATCGATCTCAGGACTTCCGCCGGCGCGCGACCGCTCTCCCTGAGCGCCGGCGAAGACTGCGTCCTCACCCTGGGGCCGCAGTAGCACCCGCAGTTCCCCCCACCCATGGAAGGGACACCATGGCAACACGGACACTCGGCAGGGCAGCCAAGGCCCTGCTGGCCCCCGCGCTCGCGCTCGGCGCCACCGTCGGCCTCGCCTCCGCTCCCGCCCAGGCGGCCGTCTGGAGCTCCTGCGAGCAGTACGGGAACACCAGTCTCAACGGGTACACGCTCTACAACAACATCTGGGGCTCCGGCGCGGGCAGCCAGTGCATCTGGGCCAACTCCGGCACCAACTGGGGAGTGTGGGCCAACCACCCCAACACCGGCGGCATCAAGTCGTACCCGAACGCCAAGAAGGTGATCAACAAGTCGATCACCTCGCTCGGCTCGCTCACCAGCGGCTACAACGTCACGGTCCCGTCGTCCGGCGCGTACAACACGTCGTACGACATCTGGGACACCGGCTACAAGTACGAGGTCATGCTCTGGGTGAACAAGACCGGAGCCGTCGGTCCGCTCGGCACCTCGCAGGGCACCCTCACCCTCGGCGGCCACACCTGGACCGTCTACAAGGGCAACAACGGATCCAACGACGTCTTCTCCTTCGTGCGCACCTCGAACTCCAGCTCCGGCACCGTCGACGTCCTGCCGATCCTCAAGTGGATCAAGGACACCAAGGGCTGGTTCGGCAACGTGACCATCGGCGACCTCCAGTTCGGCTTCGAGATCACGTCCTCGTCCGGCGGCCTGGACTTCGCGACCAACAGCCTCTCGGTCAGCAGTAGTTGACCGATGCCCTTGGGGTGTCAGCGGCTCGGTTCCCGCATCGCGCGGGGGCCGGGCCGTCGCGACACGAGCCGCGCGGCACCGGCGCACCCGGCGCCGACCAGCGCGAACGCCGGCACGCTGGGGTTCAGGTAGTCGGGAACGGCGTCGGTGACATGGCTGTCACCGTCCCCCGTCTCACAGACGAACCGGATGGGCAGGTACCAGATGGACCAGGCCCCACACGTACAGGACGGCCGTGGCGGCGCCCATGAGGGCGGCGACGACGCGCAGCCACACCACGCGGTCGGCCTGTCGCAGGCCGATCCGGCCGAGGGTGCCGAAGCCGTACCCGACGAAGGCGAAGGCCGCGACCAGTCCCCCCGGGACGAGTAGCAGGAGCAGGTACACCATCCGGTGACTCCAGCAGCCCAAGGACGCCTCGGCTGTGATGGAGCCCACAGTTCCGGCAACAGTGTCGTCACGGGCGGTGGGGGAGGCCGGCCCGGCCTCCCCCACCGCCCGCGGCTACTCCGCCACCGGCAGCCGCGCCCCGTCCCGCAGGAACAGCGGGATGCGGTCCAGCGGGGCGTCGACGGTGACGGCGGTGCCGCCCTCGTACGTCTCACCGGTCCACGCGTCGGTCCACCAGGCGCCCGCCGGAAGGTACGCCGTACGCACCGTCGCGCCCGCCGTGAGCACCGGCGCGACCAGGAGCTCGGAGCCGAAGAGGTAGGAGTCGTCGACCGACCAGGTCGCGTGGTCCTCGGGGAACTCCAGGAACAGCGGGCGCATCACCGGCAGCCCCTCCTCGTGGGCCTCCCGCATGACGTCCAGCACATAGGGCTTCAGACGCTCGCGCAGCCGCAGGTACTTCTCCAGGATCGCGCCGGCCTCCTCGCCGTACGACCAGATCTCGTTCGGGCCGCCGGTCATGTCGGGGCCCAGCGGCATACCGGGGTCGCGGAAGCCGTGCAGGCGCATCAGCGGGGAGAGCGCGCCGAACTGGAACCAGCGGACCATCACCTCGCGGTATGCCGGGTCGTCGGGGTCGCCGCCGTGGAAGCCGCCGATGTCGGTGTTCCACCAGGGGATGCCGGAGAGCGCGGTGTTGAGGCCCGCGGCGATCTGGCGGCGCAGGGTCGCGAAGTCGGTGCCGATGTCGCCGGACCACAGGGCGGCGCCGTAGCGCTGACTGCCCGCCCACGCCGAGCGGTTGAGGGTGACGACCTCGGTCTCGCCCGCCGCGAGCATGCCCTCGTAGAAGGTGCGGGCGTTCTCGCGGGGGTAGAGGTTGCCGACCTCAAGACCCGGACCCGCGTGGTAGCGCAGGTTCTCCTGGAAGCCCGGCTTCAGCTCCGGCTCGCAGGCGTCCAGCCAGAAGGCCGAAATACCGTACGGATCGAGGTAGTTGTCCTTCACGCGCGACCACAGGAAGTCACGGGCCTCGGGGTTCGTCGCGTCGTAGAACGCCACCTGGACGGTGGAGGCGACCTCCTTGTCGGGCCAGTCGGCGTGGGCCATCGGGCCGTACTGGGTGCCGATGAAGTAGCCGCGCTGCTCCATGAGCGGGTGGTTCTCGGACAGCGGGGAGACCGACGGCCACACGGACACGACCAGCTTGACGCCGAGTTCGGCGAGCTCGCGCTGCATCGCCGCCGGGTCCGGCCACTCCGCCGGGTCGAACTTCCAGTCGCCCAGGTGGGTCCAGTGGAAGAAGTCGCAGACGATGGCGGACAGGGACAGGCCCCGGCGCTTGTACTCCCGTGCCACGTCGAGGAGTTCGTCCTGCGTGCGGTAGCGCAGCTTGCACTGCCAGAAGCCGGCCGCCCACTCGGGCAGCATCGGCGTACGGCCGGTGGCGGCGCTGTAGCGGCGCTGGGCGTCGGCCGGGGTGCCCGCGGTGATCCAGTAGTCGAGCTGGCGGGCCGAGTCGGCGACCCAGCGCGTGCCGTTGCCCGCGAGCTCGACCCGGCCGATCGCGGGGGAGTTCCACAGGAAGGTGTAGCCGCGGCTGGAGGTGAGTACCGGGACGGTGACCTCGGCGTTGCGCTGGATCAGGTCCAGGACGACGCCCTTCTGGTCGAACAGCCCGTGCTGGTGCTGGCCGAGGCCGTACAGCTTCTCGCCCGCGTACGCGGCGAAGCGCTGCTCCAGGCGGTGGTGGCCGTTGCCCGTCGGGGTGTACAGGCGCGGGCCGGGCCACCAGAAGTGGGCGCGCTCCTCGGCGAGGAGTTCCGTGCCGTCTTCCGAGCGGAGGAAGCGGATCTGACCCTCGGCGTCGACCTCGACGGTCAGCGCGCCGACCGTCAACCGGCCCTCGCCGTCCTGGATCTTGACGGTGCTCTCGGTCACCTGCGGCTCGTCGAGGAGCGCGCCGGGGAGGCCTTCGAGGACCGGGCCGCCCAGGCGCGCGCGGACCCGGACCGCATCCGGGCCCCAGGGCTCGATGCGGACGGTCTCCTGACGGCCGCTCCACTCCAGCGCGCCGTCCCGCTCGCGGAACGTGCCGACGGTCGGGGAGGACTGCGCGAGGCTGACCGCGCCTGACTGGGTCTGGTTTTCGGCAGGCTGATTCACGGGGGCGCTCCTGAAGGAATGCAGACATGAGGAATGCAGACGTGCAGACATGGGGGTGCCCGGCGAGGAGGGCACGACGCTGAGGCTGGGGCAGTGCGGTGTGATGCGACGCGGTGCAGAGTGGGACGGGGAGTGGCGTGGCCGGGCCCCGGTCAGGAGGCGGTCGGCGCTGGGCCCGTGCTCGCCCGTACTGTCAACTCGGGTGCGATGAGCACGACTTCGTCCTTGCCGTGCCCTTCCAACTTGGCGATCAGATGCTCCACGGCGAGCCGGCCCATCTCCTGCGCCGGGATGGCGACCGAGGTCAGCCGCACCGAGGCCTGTGTCGCGACCTGGTCCGGGCAGATCGCGATCACCGACACGTCCTCGGGGACGGCCCGGCCCTGCTGGCGCAGCAGCGCGAGCAGCGGTTCGACCGCGGACTCGTTCTGCACGACGAAGCCCGTGGTGCCGGGGCGCTCGTCGAGGATGCGGGCGAGGGTCAGGGCCATCGCGTCGTACCCGCCCTCGCAGGGGCGGTGCAGCACGCGCAGGCCCAACTCCCGTGAGCGGGAACGGAGTCCGTCGAGGGTGCGCTCGGCGAAGCCGGTGTGCCGCTCGTAGACCGCGGGAGCCTCGCCGATGACAGCGATGTCACGGTGGCCCAGCAGCGCGAGGTGCTCGGCGCACAGTGCGCCCGTCGCGCCGAAGTCGAGATCGACGCAGGTCAGGGCCGAGGTGTCGGCGGGCAGGCCGATCAGTACGGAGGGCTGGTCCGTCTGGCGCAGCAGCGGGAGTCGTTCGTCGTCGAGCTCCACGTCCATCAGGATCATCGCGTCGGCGAGCCCGCTGCCGGTGACGCGGCGCACGGCGTCGGGACCCTCCTCGCCGGTGAGCAGAAGCACGTCGTAGCCGTGCGTGCGGGCGTGGGTCGCCACCGCGATGGCGATCTCCATCATCACGGGTACGTACATGTCGGTACGGAGCGGAACCATCAGCGCGATGATGTTGGACCGGCTGCTCGCCAGGGCCCGGGCGCCCGCGTTCGGGTGGTATCCGAGCTCCTGGATGCTCCGCTCGACCCGCTGCCGGGTGCCCGCGGAGATGGACCGCTTGCCGCTGAGGACATAGCTCACCGTGCTCGCCGAGACTCCGGCGTGCTGGGCGACCTCGGCGAGGGTGACCATCCAGCTCTCCAAGCATTGTGTGAAGCGCTTCGACAGTGCGCATTGCGGATAAGGGCGTGTGAGGGTGGCTCGACAGTAGCTCGACGGGTGGTGGGTGTCCATAGGTTGTCGAAGCGCTTCGACAGGATTCTTGCGGCGCGGGACGGGAGCCGGTGTCGTGCCGCGCGACGGCATGTTCGCGGTGCCGTGCTCGGGCGTGTTTCCAGTGTCGTGCGCCGGTACGTTTCCCGCGCCGGACTTCGCCACGCGGCGGCAACCTTTTGCACACGGCGGCAACCTTTTGAGGGCCGGTGGTCACTGAGAAGGCGTACGCAGACCGTTTTCCGGAAGGACCCCCGATGCAACACCGCCGACCGCGCCTGTCCAAGAAGGCGAAGACGATGCTCGCGGGAACGGTGGCGCTCGCGGCCGCCGCGGGCGTCACCGTCGCCCAGGCGGGCGAGGCCAGCAAGAAGTGCGGCGCCTTCGACACCGTCACGATGGGCAAGTACTACGTCAACAACAACCTCTGGGGGCAGGACGACGGCACAGGCACCCAGTGCGTCTGGGACACCTCGCGCTCCGGCGACACCATCGGCTGGGGCACGAACTACTCCTGGACCAGCAAGGCCGGCAAGGAGAACAGCGTCAAGTCGTACGCCAGTACCGTGCTCGGCTGGCACTGGGGCTGGAAGACCGACAAGGCGGCCACCGAACTGCCCGTCCGGGTCGGCGACCGCAAGCCGGTCAGAACCAGCTGGGAGTTCTCGGTCAGCTCCGACCCCGGCACCATGAACGTCGCGTACGACCTGTGGCTGCACGCCAAGAACAACGCGGACTGGCAGGACCAGCCCACCGACGAAATCATGGTCTGGCTCAACCGGCAGGGCGGTGCCGGCCCCCTCGGCACCAAGTACGGCAGTGTGAGCCTCGACGGCGCCATGTGGGACATCTACCAGGGCGACATCGGCTGGAAGGTGTACTCCTTCGTCCGCCGCGCCAACACCACCAAGGCCTCCCTCGACCTCGACGACTTCACCCAGGCCCTGGTCCGCCGCAAGCTGCTCGGCAACGACAAGTACCTCTCCGGCGTCGAGGCGGGCAGCGAGGTCTTCCGCGGTTCGGGACGGCTCGACACCAAGGCGTACTCGGTCGACATCGGCTGACATCGGCTTGCGCACAGGGGGCACACGTGCAGGAGGCGCACGTTCAGGCGAACGCGCGCCAGGACTGGTGGGGTCGCCCGAATTCGGGTAAATACGATCGAGTAGCACCCGTCGGTAACGAAGATCCCCAAGTTCCCTATGCGCGGCGAGGTGAGCCTCATGTCCGCAACACCCCACCAGCCCACCGTCACTGAACGTGAGGCACGACAGGTCGCGGAGGCGGCCCGCGAACAGGACTGGCGCAAGCCCAGCTTCGCCAAGGAACTGTTCCTCGGCCGCTTCCGCCTCGACCTGATCCACCCGCACCCCATGCCCGCCGAGGACGACGTGCAGCGCGGCGAGGAGTTCCTCGCCAAGCTGCGCGACTTCTGCGAGACGAAGATCGACTCGGCCCGTATCGAGCGCGACGCACAGATCCCCGACGAGGTCATCGACGGCCTCAAGGACATCGGCGCCCTCGGCATGAAGATCGACACCAAGTACGGAGGTCTCGGCCTCACCCAGGTGTACTACAACAAGGCGCTCGCCCTCGTCGGCTCCGCGAACCCGGCCATCGGCGCCCTGCTGTCCGCGCACCAGTCGATCGGCGTACCGCAGCCGCTGAAGCTCTTCGGCACCCAGGAGCAGAAGGACGTCTTCCTGCCGCGCTGCGCCCGCACCGACATCTCGGCCTTCCTCCTCACCGAGCCGGACGTCGGTTCCGACCCGGCGCGGCTGGCCACGAGCGCCGTCCCGGACGGTGACGAGTACGTCCTCGACGGGGTGAAGCTCTGGACGACCAACGGCGTGGTCGCCGATCTGCTGGTCGTCATGGCGCGCGTCCCGAAGTCCGAGGGTCACAAGGGCGGCATCACGGCGTTCGTGGTGGAGGCCGGCTCCGAGGGCATCACCGTCGAGAACCGCAACGCCTTCATGGGGCTGCGCGGCCTGGAGAACGGCGTCACCCGTTTCCACCAGGTCCGGGTCCCCGCGGCGAACCGGATCGGCCCGGAGGGCGCGGGCCTGAAGATCGCCCTCACCACGCTCAACACCGGCCGTCTCTCGCTGCCCGCCATGTGCGTCGGCGCGGGCAAGTGGTGTCTGAAGATCGCCCGCGAGTGGTCGGCGGCCCGCGAGCAGTGGGGCAAGCCGGTCGCCCTCCACGAGGCCGTCGGCTCCAAGATCTCCTTCATCGCGGCCACCACCTTCGCCCTCGAAGCCGTCGTCGACCTGTCCTCCCAGATGGCCGACGAGAACCGCAACGACATCCGCATCGAGGCGGCCCTCGCCAAGCTGTACGGCTCCGAGATGGGCTGCCTGATGGCCGACGAACTCGTCCAGATCCGCGGTGGCCGTGGCTTCGAGACCGCTGAGTCGCTGGCGGCGCGCGGTGAGCGGGCGGTGCCCGCCGAGCAGATCCTGCGCGACCTGCGTATCAACCGCATCTTCGAGGGCTCGACGGAGATCATGCACCTGCTGATCGCCCGTGAGGCCGTGGACGCCCACCTCTCCGTGGCCGGTGACCTCATCGACCCCGACAAGTCCCTCTCGGACAAGGCGAAGGCGGGCGCGAACGCGGGTGTCTTCTACGCCAAGTGGCTGCCGAAACTGGTCGCGGGCCCGGGTCAACTCCCGCGCTCGTACGGTGAGTTCAACCGGCACGTGGATCTCTCCCCGCATCTGCGCTACGTCGAGCGCAACGCCCGCAAGCTCGCCCGCTCCACGTTCTACGCCATGTCCCGCTGGCAGGGCCGGATGGAGACCAAGCAGGGCTTCCTGGGCCGGATCGTCGACATCGGCGCCGAGCTCTTCGCGATGAGCGCGGCCTGTGTGCGCGCCGAACACCTGCGCCTCACCGGGCAGCACGGCCGCCAGGCCTACCAGCTCGCCGACGCCTTCTGCCGCCAGTCCCGCATCCGCGTCGACGAACTCTTCGGCCGCCTGTGGAGCAACACCGACGACCTCGACCGCAAGGTCGTCAAGGGCGTACTGGCGGGCACGTACGAATGGCTGGAGCAGGGCGTGATCGACCCGTCCGGTGAAGGCCCCTGGATCGCCGACGCGACGCCCGGCCCGAGCCGGAAGGAAAACGTCCACCGCCCCATTCGCTGACCTTATCCCCAGGAATTCACTGCCGTCCCGGTTCGCCATTCCGCCGCTTGCCGCACCGAATATGTGCGTCAACAATGAGGAGAATGGCGAACGGGGACGACAGATGCGCCGAGGAATCGGGGAAGAACACGGTCACGGCCTTTCCGCGCAGCTGACGCGCGCCCGCTCCGAGGCCCGGCTTCAGCTCGACGAACCGGATCCCGCAGGGGCCCTGCGGACCGTCCGCAAGGAAGTGCGGCCGCTGGCGCAGAAGCTGCGCGAAGTCGCGCCCGAGACCTTCGAGGCGCACCGCGACGCGCTCGCGGTTCTCCTCAACGACTGCGCGCTCGCCCTGGTCGACACGGAGCCGCGCCCGCCGGTGCCCTCCTTCGACGCCGTACGGATCCGGCGCATCGACCTCCGTGACGTCGACGGTCTGCTGGACGCCGGACGGCCGGGCGAACGGCCCGTCATCCAGCAACTCTTCAAGAGCGCGCTCGACGTGGTCGACGATCCCGTCCTGCGCGAAGTGATCAAAGCGAATCAGCAGGGCGTCCACATTCTGCAGCGAGCCAATCACTGGATTCGGCTGCTCGCGGACGCCGTCTAGTTCTGGGGGAATTCCTATGCCGGGCAAAGGTCTGGACGTCATCACCGGCAGGATCATGCGGGCCGGCGAGGGCCGGGTGCTGCGCAGGCTCCAGCGCGTCGTCGATCAGGTCAACTCCCTGGACGAGGAGTTCAGGGCCCTGTCCGACGAGGAACTCCAGTCCCTCACCCCGGAGTTCCAACGGCGCCACGCCGACGGCGAGAGCCTGGACGACCTGCTGCCGGAGGCCTTCGCCACGATGCGCGAGGCGGCCCGGCGCACCCTGGGCATGCGTCACTTCGACGTCCAGGTGATGGGCGGCGCGGCGCTGCACCTCGGCAACATCGCGGAGATGCAGACGGGGGAGGGCAAGACCCTCGTCGCCACCCTGCCCGTCTATCTGAACGCCCTGGCAGGCAAGGGAGTCCACCTCGTCACGGTCAACGACTACCTCGCCGAGCGCGATGCCGAGTGGATGGGCCGCGCCTACCGCTTCCTGGGCCTGACCGTCGGTGTCATCAAGTCCGAGTCGACGCCCGCCGTACGCCGCGCCCAGTACGCCTGCGACATCACCTACGGCACCAACACCGAGTTCGGCTTCGACTACCTGCGCGACAACATGGCCTGGTCGAGGGACGAACTCGTCCAGCGCGGCCACCACTTCGCGATCGTCGACGAGGCCGACTCCATCCTCATCGACGAGGCCCGCACCCCGCTGATCATCTCCGGTCCCGCCGACCAGCCCACCCAGTGGTACGAGGCGTTCGCGGGGCTCGTACGACGGATGAAGGGCGTCCGCGTCCAGGAGGAGCTCTTCACCCGGCCTGCCGAGAAGGAGGAACTGGCGGCGCTGCGGACCACGTACGACTACGAGTACGACCCCAAGAAACGCACCGTCGCGATCCTGGACCGGGGCGTCGAGTACCTCCAGGACCAGCTCGGCATCGAGAGCCTGTACGAGTCCGACCACACCTCCCTCATCGGGCACCTCAACAACGCCCTGAAGGCCAGGGAGCACTTCAAGAGGGACAAGGACTACGTGGTCGTGGACGGCGAGGTGCTGATCGTCGACGAGCACACCGGCCGCATCCTCGCGGGGCGCCGCTACAACGAGGGGCTGCACCAGGCGATCGAGGCGAAGGAAGGGGTGACGATCAAGGACGAGAACCAGACCCTCGCCACGATCACCCTGCAGAACTTCTTCCGCCTCTACGAGAAGCTCGCCGGCATGACCGGCACGGCGATGACGGAAGCGGCCGAGTTCCACCAGATCTACCAGCTCCAGGTCGTGCCGATCCCGACCAACCGGCCCCCGAAGCGCGCCGACGACCCCGACCAGATCTACCGCACCGTGGACGCCAAGTACGCCGCCATCGTGGACGACATCGCCGAGCGGCACGCCCAGGGGCAGCCGATCCTCGTCGGCACCACGTCGGTGGAGAAGTCCGAACTGCTCTCCGCGCTGCTCAGGAAGCGCGGTATCCGGCACGAGGTGCTCAACGCCAAGAACCACCAGCGCGAGGCCCAGATCGTGGCCCAGGCGGGCCGCAAGGGCGCCGTCACCGTCGCCACCAACATGGCGGGCCGCGGCACCGACATCATGCTCGGCGGCAATCCCGAGTCCCTCATAGCCGCCGAGCTGGAGAAGAGCGAACTCACCGAGGAGGAGCACCCGGACGCCTGCCGCGAGGTGCGCGAGCGCGTCACCGCCGCGGTCGGGGCGGCACACGAGGAGGTCAAGGAGCTCGGCGGGCTCTATGTGCTGGGCACCGAGCGCCACGAGTCCCGCCGTATCGACAACCAGCTGCGCGGCCGCTCGGGGCGACAGGGCGACAACGGCGCCTCTCGCTTCTACCTCTCCCTGGAGGACGATCTGATGCGCCTGTTCCGCGCCCAGGTCGTGGACCGCGTGATGGCCATGGCGAACGTCCCCGACGACATCCCCATCGAGAACAAGATGGTCACCCGCGCCATCGCCTCCGCCCAGGCCCAGGTCGAGCAGCAGCACTTCGAGTCCCGCAAGGACGTCCTGAAGTTCGACGAGGTGCTCAACCGGCAGCGCACCCTCATCTACGCCGAGCGCCGCCGCGTCCTGGCGGGGGAGGACCTGCGCGAACAGCTCCTGCACTTCATGGACGACACCGTGCGGGCGTACATCGAACAGGAGACCAGCGAGGGCTTCCCCGAGGAATGGGACCTGGAGCGGCTCTGGGGCGCCTTCAAACAGCTCTATCCGGTACGGGTCACGATCGAGGGCCTGGAGGAGGCGGCCGGCGACCGCGCGAACCTCACCTCCGACGACCTGGTCGATGCCGTGACCGGGGACATCCACGGCCGCTACGAGGACCGTGAGGCCGAACTCGGCACTGAGGCCCTGCGCGACCTCGAACGCCTGGTCGTCCTCAACGTCCTCGACCGCAAATGGCGCGAGCACCTCTACGAGATGGACTACCTCCGCGACGGCATCGGTCTGCGCTGGACGCTCGGCCGGGAACCCATCGTCGAGTACGAGCGCGAGGGCTTCGACATGTACGGCGCGATGACCGACGCCATCAAGGAGGAGTCCGTCGGCTACGTCTTCAACCTGGACGCCTCCGGCGGTGCGCCCGGGACCCTCGAACGCCGCGACCGGGTCGAGGACCTGCACTTCACGGCCCCCACCATGGACACGGCGGAGCGTGTGGTCGAGGGCGACTTCGCTCCGGCGGACGCCGACGCGCCCGAGGCTGCCCCCGCGCCGACCGACGCGCCCTCACGCGGCGGCGCGCACCCCGGCAGGTCCAAGGCGCGGCGCCGCCGCAAGCGGTGAGGACGCGGGGCCGACAGCGGCGGCAGGGGCTAGCAGTACTTGTCGCTGGGGTCCCGCGTCGTCCACGAGCACGCGTCGACCTTGCCGCCGTTCGCCTTGGTGAGAGTGGCGGTGTCGCTGGTGTTGTTCCAGACGTACGCGCGGCGGTTTTGGTACTTGTCCCCCGCGGTGTCCCGACCGCTGCCCGTGTGCACCTTCATGGTCTTGTGCGCCCCGATCTTCACGTTCGGGAAGGTGTACCTGTGGTTCGAGACGTCCTTCAGGATCCAGCCCTTGAGCGAGATCGCTGTCGCACTGGTGTTCTTGATCTGCACCCACTCGGCGTTGAGGCTCGCGTTGGAGCGGTTGTCCGAACCGGGGCTGTCGAACCAGACGTGGTAGATGGTCACACCGCCGGCCGCCTGCGCCGGAGTGCTGAGAAGGAACGTGCCCGTCAGTGCCACGGCGCCCGCGAGCGCGGGCAGGGCGGCGCGTATCCGCATGAGAACCCCCCAGGGTGTCGTCCCCCGGCCGGTCGTCCACCGGCCAGTGAGAGTGACGACGTGCATGCAGTGCTATCACATGATCTTCACGCTGGTTTCACAAAGGGTGATTTCGCTTCCTCCGGCACGTCGGGGTGCTAACGGGGCCAGATCGGCGTGCCAACGGGGCCAGAAGAGAGGAGAAGGGAGGAGAAGTGGGGAGCCCTGTCCTGCGCGGGTCGCGCAGCGGCCACAATGGGGGGATGAGCGACAGTCCAGCCCCCCTCGCTGATCCGCATCTCGTCTTCGACCCCGTGGACGGAGTCCGGGACGTCGTGATCCTCGGCTCCACCGGCTCGATCGGCACCCAGGCCATCGACCTCGTGCTGCGCAACCCCGACCGGTTCCGGGTCACCGCGCTGTCCGCCGCCGGCGGCAGGGTCGGACTGCTCGCGGAGCAGGCCCACCGGCTGCGCGTACGCACGGTCGCGGTCGCGCGCGAGGACGTCGTACCGGCGCTGCGGGAGGCGCTCACGGCCGAGTACGCCCCCGGTGAGGCCCTTCCCGAGATCCTGGCCGGCGCGGACGCCGCCACCCAGCTCGCCGCCTCCGACTGCCACACCGTCCTCAACGGCATCACCGGTTCCATCGGCCTCGCCCCCACCCTCTCCGCCCTGGACGCGGGCCGCACCCTCGCGCTCGCCAACAAGGAATCGCTCATCGTCGGCGGCCCGCTGGTGAAGGCGCTGGCCAAGCCCGGCCAGATCATCCCGGTCGACTCCGAGCACGCGGCGCTCTTCCAGGCACTGGCGGCCGGCACGCGCGCCGATGTGCGCAAGCTGGTCGTGACCGCCTCGGGCGGACCCTTCCGGGGGCGTACGAAGGCGGAGCTGGCGCACGTCACTCCCACCGAGGCGCTCGCGCACCCCACCTGGGCCATGGGCCCGGTGATCACCATCAACTCCGCGACCTTGGTCAACAAGGGGCTGGAAGTCATCGAGGCGCACCTCCTCTACGACATTCCCTTCGATCGCATTGAGGTGGTCGTGCACCCGCAGTCGTATGTCCACTCGATGGTTGAGTACACAGACGGATCGACACTGGCCCAGGCGACGCCCCCCGACATGCGGGGACCGATCGCCATCGGTCTCGGCTGGCCCGAACGCGTCCCGGACGCGGCGCCCGCCTTCGACTGGACCAAGGCGTCGAGCTGGGAGTTCTTCCCGCTCGACAACGACGCGTTCCCCTCCGTCGGGCTCGCCCGGCACGTGGGGCAGCTCGCGGGCACGGCCCCGGCGGTGTTCAATGCCGCCAACGAGGAGTGCGTGGACGCGTTCCTGAACGGCGCCCTGCCGTTCAACGGGATCATGGAGACCGTCACCCGGGTGGTCGAGGAACACGGCACACCCGGAACGGGAACTTCCCTGACCGTGGCGGACGTCCTCGAAGCGGAGACCTGGGCGCGCGCCCGGGCCCGTGAACTGACCGCGCAGACGGCACGGACAGCACCAATGGCACAGACGACAACCGCGGAGGCTCGTGCATGACGACCCTGATGATGATCCTCGGCATAGTCGTCTTCGCGGTCGGCCTGCTCATCTCGATCGCCTGGCACGAGCTGGGACATCTGTCGACGGCCAAGCTCTTCGGCATCCGGGTGCCGCAGTACATGGTCGGCTTCGGGCCGACCATCTGGTCACGGAAGAAGGGCGACACCGAGTACGGAGTGAAGGCGGTTCCGCTCGGCGGCTACATCCGCATGATCGGGATGTTCCCGCCCGGCCCGGACGGCCGTATCGAGGCGCGCTCCACCTCCCCCTTCCGGGGCATGATCGAGGACGCCAGATCGGCCGCCTTCGAGGAGCTCCAGCCCGGCGACGAGACCCGCCTCTTCTACACGCGCAAGCCGTGGAAGCGCGTGATCGTGATGTTCGCGGGCCCGTTCATGAACCTCGTCCTGGCCGTCGCGATCTTCCTCGGCGTGATGATGACCTTCGGGGTGCAGACCCAGACCACCACGGTCGGCAAGGTCTCGGACTGTGTCATCCAGCAGAGCGACAACCGGTCGAAGTGCGCGGTCGGCGACCAGGCCGCGCCCGCCAAGGCCGCCGGGCTCAAAGGCGGCGACAAGATCGTCGCGTTCAACGGCAAGGCGATCGACGACTGGGCGGCGCTGCAGTCCGACATCCGCGCCAACCCCGGCAAGGACGTCACGCTCACCGTCGAGCGCAAGGGCCAGAGGGTGGACCTGAGCGCTCACCTGATCAAGAACCAGGTCAGCAAGACCGACGGCAACGGCGGCTATGTCGAGGGCAAATACGTGTACGCCGGCTTCCTCGGCTTCACGCCCGCCTCCGGCATCGTCCAGCAGTCGTTCGGCCAGTCCGTGGACCGCATGGGCGACATGATGCAGAACGGCGTCGAGTCGCTGGTCTCGCTGCCCGGCAAGATCCCCGACCTGTGGGACGCGGCCTTCGGTGACGGCCCACGCAAGGCGGACTCCCCGATGGGCGTGGTCGGCGCGGCCCGTATCGGCGGTGATGTCTTCACCCTCGACATCCCGGCATCGCAGCAGGTCGCGATGATGCTGCTGCTGGTCGCGGGCTTCAACCTCTCCCTGTTCCTGTTCAACATGCTCCCGCTGCTCCCGCTCGACGGCGGGCACATCGCGGGCGCGCTGTGGGAGTCGCTGCGGCGGAACGCGGCGAAGGTGCTGAGGCGGCCGGACCCGGGCCCGTTCGACGTGGCGAAGCTGATGCCGGTGGCCTATGTGGTGGCCGGAATCTTCGTCTGCTTCACGATCCTCGTCCTCATCGCGGACGTTGTTAACCCGGTGAAAATCTCCTAGACGGTCTCTTGGCAGGACACCGTTCGTGGCGGCCGGGCACCGTGGGTGCCCGGCCGCCATCCGTTGGGTGGGTTTAGGGGCGTGATGTGCTCGGGCGTGCGCCGGTGCCGTAATCTCGGAGCCTGGAGCCCACGATTCCGGGACCTTGATCCACAACTTGGGGTTGCACAGCAGATGACTGCGATTTCTCTCGGCATGCCGTCCGTTCCGACCAAGCTCGCCGAGCGTCGGAAGAGCCGGCAGATCCAGGTCGGAACCGTGGCCGTGGGTGGAGACGCACCCGTCTCGGTGCAGTCGATGACGACCACGCGTACGTCGGACATCGGCGCCACGCTGCAGCAGATCGCCGAGCTGACGGCCTCCGGTTGCCAGATCGTGCGGGTGGCCTGCCCGACCCAGGACGACGCCGACGCGCTCGCCACGATCGCCCGCAAGTCCCAGATCCCGGTCATCGCGGACATCCACTTCCAGCCGAAGTACGTCTTCGCGGCGATCAACGCGGGCTGCGCGGCCGTCCGTGTGAACCCCGGCAACATCAAGCAGTTCGACGACCAGGTCAAGGAGATCGCGCGGGCCGCGAAGGACACCGGCACCCCGATCCGGATCGGCGTCAACGCGGGCTCGCTCGACAAGCGGCTCCTCCAGAAGTACGGCAAGGCGACCCCCGAGGCGCTCGTCGAGTCCGCCCTCTGGGAGGCGTCCCTCTTCGAGGAGCACGACTTCCGGGACATCAAGATCTCGGTCAAGCACAACGACCCGGTGGTCATGGTCAACGCCTACCGCCAGCTGGCGGCGGCGTGCGACTACCCCCTGCACCTCGGTGTGACGGAGGCGGGCCCCGCCTTCCAGGGCACGATCAAGTCGGCGGTGGCGTTCGGAGCGCTGCTCTCCGAGGGCATCGGCGACACGATCCGGGTGTCCCTGTCGGCACCGCCCGCCGAGGAGGTCAAGGTCGGTCTCCAGATCCTGGAGTCGCTGAACCTCAAGCAGCGGGGCCTGGAGATCGTCTCCTGCCCGTCCTGCGGGCGTGCCCAGGTCGACGTGTACAAGCTGGCGGAAGAGGTCACCGCCGGGCTCACCGGCATGGAGGTCCCCCTCCGCGTCGCCGTCATGGGCTGCGTCGTGAACGGTCCGGGCGAGGCCCGCGAGGCCGACCTCGGCGTCGCCTCCGGCAACGGCAAGGGGCAGATCTTCGTCAAGGGCGAGGTCATCAAGACGGTCCCCGAGTCGAAGATCGTCGAGACGCTCATCGAGGAAGCGATGAAGCTCGCCGAGCAGATGGAGGCCGACGGCATCGCCTCCGGCGAGCCTTCGGTATCGGTGGCGGGCTGACCCACGGGCGGAACCACCGTGTCCCGCCCCCGCCGCCCCTACCCGACCCATCCCCAGGGGCTCCGCCCCTTCGACCCCGCCAGGGGCGCTGCGCCCCCCGGACCCCCGCATCGGCCTGAACGGCCTCGTCCTCAAACGCCGGACGGGCTGAATGGTGCGGGCCGGGGCGAATGGCGGGCGGCCCTCGCTCCCGAACGCCGGCCGACCCGGGGCTTTCAGGGCCGCAGGGAACCGCGCACCCGCAGACAAGCAACTCCGGGCGGCCGTGGAATTCGGGGCGCAGCCCCGCCCGAGGGGCGCGGGGAACTGCGTGACCAGCCCCCATGCACCCGCAGACAGGCAACGTGGGGTGGGCGGGGTTTCCGGAGCGCAGCCCCGCCTGAGGGGCGCGGGGAACTGCGCGCCCGGCCCCCACGCACCCGCAGACAGGCAACTTGGGGCGGGCGGGGTTCTAGGGGCACAGCCCCGCCCGAGGGGCGTGGAGAACCGCTCTCACCGGCCCGCGGCCGAAGCCCAGGCCGGTACAAGGGGCGGCGAGCCACAACCTCGCCAGGTACAGTGCGGAGATCAGCAGACCGTATGGTGAGGCCCCCGCACGTGTTGACCCAGACCACCACCAGGGTCCTCGAACCGAGTGACCTGGACGCCGCGCTCGCCGTCCTCGACCGCGACCCGGTCGCGAACGCATTCGTCGCGTCCCGGGTACAGGTCGCGGGCCTCGACCCCTGGCGGCTCGGCGGCGAGATGTGGGGCTGGTACGAGGACGGCATGCTGCGGTCCCTCTGCTACGCGGGCGCCAACCTGGTCCCGATCTGCGCCACCCCCCGTGCCGTCCGCGGCTTCGCGGACCGGGCGCGAAGGGCCGGCCGCCGCTGCTCTTCGATCGTCGGCCCCGTCGAGGCCACCGCCCAGCTGTGGCGGCTGCTCGAACCCAGCTGGGGCCCGGCCCGCGAGGTCCGCGCCCACCAGCCCCTGATGGTCACCGACCGCCTCCCCGCCGACATCGCCCCGGATCCGTACGTCCGCCGCATCCGCAAGGACGAGATGGAAACGATCATGCCGGCGTGCGTGGCGATGTTCACCGAGGAGGTGGGCGTCTCGCCGCTCGCCGGTGACGGCGGCCTGCTCTACCAGGCGCGGGTGGCCGAACTCGTCGGCACCGGCCGTTCGTTCGCCCGTCTCGACCAGAACGGCAAGGTCGTCTTCAAGGCCGAGATCGGCGCCGCCACCCGGCAGGCCTGCCAGGTCCAGGGGGTGTGGGTGGCCCCCGAGTACCGGGGACAGGGGCTGGCCGCCTCGGGCATGGCGGCCGTCATGCGCTACGCCCTCGCCGACATCGCCCCGCTCGTCAGCCTCTACGTCAACGACTTCAACACCCCGGCCCGGGCGACGTACCACCGTGTCGGCTTCCAGGAGATCGGCGCGTTCATGAGCGTGCTGTTCTAGCGCTCGCTGGGGCCCGGGGAACTCCGCGACCGGCCTCGGACCGACTCCCGACCGACTCCCGACCGGCTCCGGACCGGCCCCAGGCCGACTCCCGATCGGCCCCCGACCCGGCCGCACCCGACACAACGTCCCGTAGTCCCGGCGCAATCCGGCGAAGCGCCCCGGTAGTCTCCCCGGCATGCTGCGCTTTCCCGGTCAGGGCCCCCGCAACCCCGACGACGTGGTCGTCGGCCCGCTGGATCTCGCGGCGCGCGTCGACGAGGCGCTCGCCGTGCAGGCCCTGGCCTTCGGGCTCGGCGCCGACGAGATCGCCGTACGCCGGCAGATCGTGCTGCGTCACCTCACCTACCCGGGAGCCCGCGCACTCGGTGCGACGACGGTCGACGGACGGCTCGTCGGCTTCGTCTACGGCATGCCCAACGACCGCACCCACTGGTGGTCCACCGTCGTGGAACCGTATCTGCGCGCCCAGGGACGCGACGCCTGGCTCGACCACTCCTTCGTGATCACCGAACTGCACGTCCACCCGCACTACCAGAACCACGGCGTGGGCCGGTCCCTGATCACCGGCATCACGGACAGCGCCACCGAACCCCGCTCGATCCTCTCCGCCATCGACACCGACAGCCCGGCCCGCGGCCTCTACCACTCGCTCGGGTACGAGGACCTCGCACGGCAGGTTCTCTTCCCCAGCGCGCCCAAGCCGTACGCCGTCATGGGCGCCCCGCTGCCCCTCCGCAGGCGCTAACCGATTTCCACCGGGATGGGCCGCCCGGCTAACCTCCTAGCCATCACCCTTACGCAGCAGGAGTCGAGAACCATGGCCCAGGTCCAGCGCATGTCCCGTTTGATGGTCAAGACACTGCGTGACGACCCGGCGGACGCCGAGACGCTCAACCACAAGCTGCTCGTCCGCGCCGGCTACGTGCGCCGCAACTCCGCCGGCATCTGGACCTGGCTGCCGCTCGGCAAGAAGGTCCTCGACAACATCTCCCGCGTCGTACGCGAGGAGATGGACGCCATCGGGGCGCAGGAGGTCCTCCTGCCGGCCCTGCTGCCCAAGGAGCCCTACGAGGCCTCGGCCCGCTGGGAGGAGTACGGCGACCTCCTCTTCCGCCTGAAGGACCGCAAGGGCGGCGAGTACCTGCTCGGCCCGACCCACGAGGAGATCTTCACGCTCATCGTGAAGGACCAGGTCGCGTCCTACAAGGACCTGCCGGTCATGCTGTACCAGATCCAGACGAAGTACCGCGACGAGGCCCGCCCGCGCTCCGGCGTGCTGCGCGGCCGCGAGTTCCAGATGAAGGACTCGTACTCCTTCGACACGACGGACGAGGGCCTCGCGGAGTCGTACGCGCTGCACCGCGCCGCCTACCAGAAGATCTTCGCCCGCCTGGGCCTGGACTACCGCATCGTGTCGGCCGTCTCGGGCGCCATGGGCGGCTCGGCGTCGGAGGAGTTCCTCGCCCCCGCCGCGGCCGGTGAGGACACCTTCGTGGACTGCCCGTCCTGCGACTACGCGGCCAACACGGAGGCCGTCACCTTCGCCCTGAAGCCGGTGGACGGTTCCGGCGTCGGCCCGGTCGAGGAGCTGGACACCCCCGACACCCCCACCATCGAGACGCTCGCCGAGCACCTCGGCGTCCCCGCCTCCGCCACCCTCAAGAACCTCCTGGTCAAGATCGACGGCGAGATCGTCGCCGTAGGCGTCCCCGGCAACCGCGAGGTCGACCTCGGCAAGCTGGGCGAGCACCTCGCCCCCGCCGTCGTCGAACTCGTCACCGCCGAGGACTTCGAGGGCCGCGGCGACCTCGTCCGCGGCTACGTCGGCCCGCAGGGCCTGGAGAAGGTCCGCTACATCGCCGACCCGCGGGTGGCCCCCGGCACCGCCTGGATCACCGGCGCCAACAAGGTCAACACGCACGCGAAGAACGTCGTCGCCGGCCGCGACTTCGAGGTCGACGACTACCTGGACGTCGTCGTGGTGGAAGAGGGCGACCCGTGCCCCAAGTGCGGCACCGGCCTCAAGCTGGACCGCGCCATCGAGATCGGCCACATCTTCCAGCTCGGCCGCAAGTACGCCGACACCTTCCAGCTCGACGTCCTCGGTCAGCAGGGCAAGCCGGTCCGCGTGACCATGGGCTCGTACGGCATCGGTGTCTCCCGCGCGGTCGCGGCGCTCGCCGAGCAGTCGGCCGACGAGCAGGGGCTGTGCTGGCCCAAGGAGATCGCTCCCGCCGACGTCCACGTCGTCGCGGCCGGCAAGGCCCTGCAGACCGAGCTGGCCCTCGACGTGTCGGAGAAGCTCGGCGCGGCGGGTGTACGCGTCCTCGTGGACGACCGCGCCGGGGTCTCCCCGGGCGTGAAGTTCACGGACGCCGAGCTCATCGGCGTACCGAAGATCCTGGTGGCCGGGCGCCGCTCGGCCGAGGGCGTCCTCGAGCTGAAGGACCGCCGTACCGGCGAGCGCGAGGAACTGACCGTCGACGAGGCGATCGCCCGCCTGGCGGCCGAGTAGCAGAACCGGCCGAGTAGCCAAACTGCTTGAAGTCTGCAATTAAAGACGTCTCTCAGAGACTTCTTCCGAGGCGTATGGCTGCCTCACAGACTTCTCTCAGGCTGCTCCCCGACCGTAGGACGTGACAGAGCGTCATTCGGAGGGGAGCAGCCATGACAGGCAGCGAGCGGGGGGCCGCCGCGGCGGTCCGCAGAGGAGCACGGCGTACGGCGGCCGCCGCGGCGGCGGTCACGCTGGCGGCGGCGGCCGGGGTCTTCGCCCTGGTCGGCACGATGCAGGCGGACGCCGACACGACGGCGAGCGGCAGTACGACGAGCACGGATTCGTCGAGTTCGAGCAGCGGCACGGACTCCTCGGCGACCACCTCATCCACGTCATCCACTGCGTCATCCACTTCGGCTGCGTCGAGTTCCTCCTCCTCGGACTCGACCCTCCAGTCGCCGTCCGCCGATCCCACGCCCTCCGGCGATGGCTCCGCCGACTCCACCTCGGGGGCGTCGTGATGGCCACTGCGACCCGCCGCACCACGGCCGCCGCCGACTGGCGCGCCCTCGGCACCGGCGTCCGCCTGGTCACCACCGACCCGGCCCTGCTGGACTCCTGCAACCTGCTGCTCGCCCGGCACCTCGCCGAGGTCGACGCCGCGTGCAGCCGGTTCCGTCAGGACTCGGAGCTGGTGGCCCTCGACCAGGCGCAGGGCCGCCCGGTCAGGGTCAGCCCGCTGCTCGCCGAGGCGCTGGCCGTCGCCCTGCGCGCCGCCGCCGCGACCGACGGGGCCGTCGATCCCACGGTCGGCTCGGCCATCGGCGCCCTCGGCTACGACCGCGACTTCCGGCTGATCCAGGACGACGGCCGCCCGATCCGGCTCACCGTCCGCCCGGTCCCGGGCTGGCGCGCGGTGACCCTGGACCGCGCGACCGACACGGTCACCGTCCCGGCCGGGGTCCGCCTCGACCTGGGCGCCACGGCCAAGGCCTGGGCCGCCGACAAGGCCGCCGACCTGCTCGCCGCGGCGGCGGGCTGCGGAGTCCTGGTGAGCCTCGGCGGCGACACGGCCGTGGCCGGCGAACCCCCGGCGGGCGGCTGGCGCATCCGCGTCCAGGACGCCACGGGCCCGGTCGACGAGACACCCGCGCCGGGCACGTACGCCACGGTCGCCATCCGGAGCGGCGGCCTCGCGACCTCCGGTACCACGGCCCGCCGCTGGCGCCGGGGTGCCCACGACCTCCACCACATCGTCGACCCTTACACCGGCCTGCCCGCCGAGACCCCCTGGCGCACGGTCTCCGTGGCCGCCGCGACCTGCGCGGACGCCAACGCGGCCGGCACGGCGGCCCTGGTCAAGGGCGCGGGCGCGCAACGGTGGCTGGCAGGGCTCGACCTGCCCGCACGTCTGGTGGCGAACGACGGCACCGTGGTGACGACACCGGGCTGGCCGACTTCCGCCCCGGCCCGGTCCGGACCCGGGGCCGCCGCATGAGCGACTCCTCCCTCCTCTGGTACGCCAACAGAGCGACCGGCGCGGTCAGCCTGGTCCTGTTCACCGTCGTCGTACTCCTGGGCATCGCCGTACGCCTGCGCGGCAGACTCCCCGGCCTCCCGAGGTTCGGGACGATCCAGCTGCACCGCACCCTCACCCTCTCCGCCGTCGTCTTCCTGGTCCTGCACGTCACGGCCGCGGTCGTCGACAGCTATGTGAGCATCAGCCTCCTCGACGTCCTCGTCCCGTTCGCCTCCGCCTACCAACCCCTCTGGCTGGGTCTCGGCACGGTGGCCCTCGATCTGATGCTCGCGGTACTGATCACCAGCCTGCTCCGCGCCCGCATCGGGCATCGCACCTGGCGCGCCGTCCACCGGCTGGCCTGGGCCTCCTGGCCGATCGCGCTCATCCACGGCAGCGGCATCGGCACGGACAGCGGCGCGGGCTGGATGCTGTGGCTGACGATCTCCTGTGTGGCCGCGGTCCTCACGGCTTTCGGCATCCGCGTCGCCCACGTGGCCCGAGCCTCCGGGCGAACCCCGTCCACCCTGCTCCGTACGGCCGAAACCCGTACGCCGGAAGGAGCCCGCCCATGACCGCGCCCATGACCGCGAATGCGACCGTGACTGCGGCTGTCACGACGACCATGGCCACCACCTCCACGGACATCTACATGCCACCGCGTCTGCTCGCCCCCGGCGGCGCCCCGGCCGGCTTCACCACCCACGAGCAGCGCTACGGTCCGGTGGCGCACGGCGAACCGGCCCAACTGCTGCGCACGCTCGCCGAGTCCGGGCTCACCGGCCGCGGCGGCGCCGCCTTCCCCACGTACCGCAAGCTGGTCTCGGTCGCCGAGGCGGGCCGCCGCACCGGTCGCACCCCGGTCGTCGTCGCCAACGGCGCGGAGGGCGAGCCCGCGAGCGCGAAGGACAAGACCCTGCTGCGACTGTCGCCCCATCTCGTCCTGGACGGCCTGCAGTTGGCGGCGGAGGCGGTCGGCGCGGGGGAGGCGTACCTCGCGGTCGAGGACCACGCCACGCCCCTCGAAGCGGCGCTCGCCGAGCGACGGGACCCGCTGCGGGTGCGCACGGTACGCGTCCCGAAGCGCTTCCTGTCCGGCCAGTCCTCGGCCCTCACCCAGTACCTCTCCGGACACGTGGCCCTGCCGCGCCACCAGCGGCCCCCGGTGCGCGAGCAGGGCGTGCACCGTGCGCCGACGCTCGTCCAGAACGTCGAGACGCTCGCCCACCTCGCCCTGATCGCCCGCTACGGCGCCGGCTGGTTCCGCTCGGTGGGCACCCCGGCCGAACCGGGCAGCGCCCTGTGCACGGTGCATGTGCCCGGCCGCGAGGTACGGGTCGTCGAAGCCCCCTTCGGCATGCCGCTGCGCCGTCTCCTTCCGCTCGACGGCATCGGCGCGGTCCTGGTCGGCGGCTACCACGGCATCTGGCTCCCGGCCGCCGAGGCCGCGACCCGCACGCTGACCGTCGCCGACCTCGGCGCGGGCGTCCTCGCCGCGCTGCCCCTGGGCCGCTGCGGCCTCGCCGAGACCGCCCGTGTGCTGCGCTACCTGGCCCTCGAATCGGCGGGCCAGTGCGGCCCCTGCCTCAACGGTCTGCCCCGTATCGCCGCCGCCTTCCAGACCCTGGCCGCACCGGGGCCGCAGGGCGGCACCCGCGAGGACATCGCCCGTTGGGCCGGACTCGTCGAGGGCCGCGGTGCCTGCCACCACCCCGACGGCACGGTCCGCCTGGTGCGCAGCGCGCTCACGACCTTCGCCGCCGAACTCGACGCGCACACCGCGGGCCACTGCACGGCGACCGACCACTCCCCGCTGCTGCCCGTCCCCGCGAACAGGATCTGACATGGCCCGCCCCGCCCACCGCGCCGACCGTGCGGACCGCACGCACCGCCTGGATGTCGACTGGACCGCCTGCCAGGGCCACGGCCTGTGCGCGGAACTCCTCCCCGAACACATCACGCTCGACGAGTGGGGCTACCCGCTCCTGGGCGAGGCCCCCCTTCCACCCACCACCCTGAAACGCGCCCGCAGAGCCGCCGCCGACTGCCCGGTACTGGCCCTCAAACTCGCCACCGCACAGGGAAGTTAGGGGTCGGGGCGGTCAGAGCCAGCCCGCGAACTCCAGCAACAGCTCCGCGTCCTGCGGACGCCCGACCCGCCCCGCCCGTACGCCGGACTCGACCGCCCGGAACAACGTCCAGCCCCGCAGCCGCTCCTGGTCCACCTCCAGGGACTCGGCGAGCCGCTTCACCCGGCGCCGTGTGATCGACGACCCCGAAGGGGACGCGATCAGGTCCTCCACCCGGTCCCGGACCAGCCGGGCCAGGTCGAAGGCGCACTCGCCGACCACCGGGTCCGGGCCCACGGCCAGCCAGGGCATGCGCTCACCGGCGAGCACCTTGCTCTGCCGGAAGGTGCCGTGCAGCAGCCGCTCCTCGGGCGGTCCTGCGAGGAGTTCTTCGCGGGCCGCGAGCGCCGCGTCGACCAGTGGTGCGACCTCGGTGTCGACGCTCGCCGCCGCCCGCATCGCCTCGGCCTGCCGCCCGGTCCGCTCGGCGACGGTCTCGAAGACATGGGTGGCGGGCGGTTCGACCCACAGCCGCCGCAGCGTCCCGGCGGCCTCCAGCAGGGCCTTCGCCTCCGGCAGCGAACGCACGGACAGATCGGGACGCAAGCGCTCCAACAGCAGGACGCCGTGGGTGTCGCCCTGCGCGTCGGCGGGGTTGAGGAGCTGTACGGCGCCCCGTCCGTCCCAGTGGGTGAGCGCGGCCCGCTCGCTCTCCGGACGGGCTCGCGGCGGCGCCAGCTTCAGCACGGCGGGCGTCCCGTCGGCCTGCCGGACGAGCAGGACGAGGCTGCTGCGACCGCCGGGTGCCTGCACCCGCTCCACGGTCAACTCGCGTAGATAGGCCGCCTGTTGTGCCAGCACGGGCAGCTTGTCCAGCCACTCGCCCGTCCCGTTGGACCCGCCGGAGCCGTTCGACCCGCTCCGCTGCGTCTCGCCGAGTGCCCGTACCAGGCGCCGCGGCGGTTCGAAGGCCATGCGCGAGTCCATTGCGCGAGGTGTTCCTTTCCAGCTGGTCCAGGTCGTCCAAGTCGTCCGGGTCCTCTCCTCCGGGCCGTCAGGGGCACGTCACGAGGGCGACGGCGTCGCCGCGGCAGGGGTGGCCGAGGGGGCCTCCCGCTCGGCGAGACCAGGGAAGGCTACGCTCTCGCCGCGCCAGCGCACCGCCCGCACCGCCGCCTCCCGCAGCGCCTCGGCGGCCGAGCGCCGCCGATCGCCCGAGGAGGCGCGTACGAGGTCGGAGTACACCCCGGCCACGCGTTCCTCCAGGTCGGCAGCGAGCTGGACGGCCGCGGAGGAGTCCTTCACGGCGAACGGCAGTGCGTACGCCGCCGCGGAGACCTCCGGCCTGCCGCCCAGGTCCCGTACGGCGCGGGCGAGTTCGTCGCGCCGCGCCCGATGGGCGTCGTACGCCGCCCGGGCCTCGCCCCGGCGTGCCTCGTCGATCCTGCCGCCGACGACTCCGTACCCGTAGACGGCGGCGTGCTCGGCGGCGAGCGCGGCCTGCAACGCGCCGAGCTCGGCCGACTCGGCGTCCTTGGTGCTTCTCGTGTCCTTGGTCGTGCTCACTTGGCACCCTCCGTCAGCAGGAACGCGTGCGCGGCTCCGGCCGCGGCCACCGAGGCGAGCAGCCTGGCCAGCTCGCCCGGAACCGTCAGCAGGGCCTTCGTCCGCTGGTCGGCCAAGGTGCGCTCGGCGGTCGCGAGGTCGGCGAGGGCGTCCTTCTCCTGGGCGGGCACGGTGGGGGAGGGGCTGGGCTGCGCCGAGGCGGAAGCGGACGGCGAGCCGGAGGCGGAGGGCGAACCGGAGGCGGAGGGCCGGCTGCCGGCGGTTCCGCTGCCTCCGAACGCCTGCACGTGCCGTACGACCTCCGCCCGCAGCGGCTTCAGCCGGGCCGCCAGCGGGGGATGGGCGGTGATCGCGGCGGCGTAGCGTGCCGCGAGCGACTCGCTGTCGAGTGCCGCGCGCGTGCGTGCGCGGTCCGCGGCCGAGGGGCTGTGGACCGTGGTGTCGGTGGACGGCTCGGGGGTGGAACAGCCCACGAGCACGAAGGCGCCCGCGGCGGAGGCGAGCAGGCTCCTTCGGCGCGGCCCCGAGGGGGTGCGCGGCGGCAGGGTGAACGGCACGGCAGACGTCCTCGGAGGGCTCGTACGAAAGGGAGGGCGGCACGCCCGTGATCACGGTACCCGTGCCCCACGCGATCGACCCCCATGGGCTCGCCACCGCCGCTCGGCCCCGGACTCGTCGGGTGCGCGGTTGCCCACGCCCCTTGGGAGAGCCCCGTCGGCGACGGGGGACGGTGGACGGCAACACCCTCCGCGACCGGATACCCTTTGACCAGACACACGACCAACCCACAACAGCACACGCGGCCGAGGAGTCACCCGGATGAGCACCACCCAGAGCGAGAGGCTGCGAGTACTGCTGGAACCGCTCGTCAGCTCTCAGGGACTCGACCTCGAAGAGGTCGAAGTGGACTCGGTCGGACGCAAGCGTGTGCTGCGTGTAGTCGTCGATTCGGACGAAGGCGCCGACCTGGACGCGATCGCCGATGTGAGCCGCGCGCTCTCGGCGAAGCTCGACGAGACGGACGCGATGGGCGAGGGCGAGTACACCCTCGAGGTCGGAACCCCCGGTGCCGAGCGCGAGCTCAAGGAGCACCGTCACTACGTACGCGCCACGGACCGCCTGGTGAAGTTCCAGCTGCAAGACGGCGGCGAGTTGGTCGCGAGAATCCTCGACGTGGACGAAGAGGGAGTCGATGTCGAGGTGCCGGGCGTGAAGGGGCGCAAGCCCACCGCCAAGCGCCTCGTCTTCCAAGACATCGCCAAGGCCCGCGTCCAGGTCGAGTTCAACCGTAAGAACAAGAACGAAGAGAACGCAGAGGAGGCGTAGCCGTGGACATCGACATGAGTGCCCTGCGGGGCTTGGTACGGGAGAAGGAGATCTCCTTCGACCTGCTGGTCGAGGCGATCGAGTCGGCCCTCCTCATCGCCTACCACCGCACCGAGGGAAGCCGCCGCCACGCGCGCGTCAAGCTCGACCGGGAGACCGGCCATGTGACCGTGTGGGCGAAGGAGGACCCCGAGGACCTGGAGGAGGGGCAGGAGGCACGCGAGTTCGACGACACCCCGTCGGGGTTCGGCCGGATTGCCGCGACCACCGCCAAGCAGGTCATCCTGCAGCGCCTGCGGGACGCCGAGGACGACGCGACGCTCGGTGAGTACGCCGGGCGTGAGGGCGACATCGTCACGGGTGTCGTGCAGCAGGGGCGCGACCCCAAGAACGTGCTCGTCGACATCGGCAAGCTGGAGGCCATCCTGCCGGTGCAGGAGCAGGTCCCAGGAGAGACGTATCAGCACGGGCTGCGACTGCGCTCGTACGTCGTTCGGGTGGCGAAGGGCGTACGCGGTCCGTCCGTCACCCTGTCGCGCACGCACCCCAATCTGGTGAAGAAGCTCTTCGCGCTGGAGGTTCCGGAGATCGCCGACGGGTCCGTCGAGATCTCCGCGATCGCACGCGAGGCCGGTCACCGTACGAAGATCGCAGTCCGGTCCACCCGTTCGGGTCTGAACGCCAAGGGCGCCTGCATCGGCCCCATGGGCGGCCGGGTGCGCAACGTGATGGCCGAGCTGAACGGCGAGAAGATCGACATCGTCGACTGGTCGGACGACCCGGCCGAGATGGTGGCGAACGCGCTTTCCCCCGCCCGCGTCTCCAAGGTCGAGGTCGTGGACCTCGCGGCCCGCTCAGCGCGCGTGACCGTCCCGGACTACCAGCTGTCGCTGGCGATCGGCAAGGAGGGCCAGAACGCCCGCCTCGCGGCCCGCCTCACCGGCTGGCGCATCGACATCCGTCCGGACACCGAGCAGCCGTCCGACGAGACCGTTCGGCGCGGCGCGGACCAGCACCGGGAATAGTTCTGAGCCGTAGGTGGCTTAGATCACGACAACAACCGTTCGATTCTTGCCCCAAAGGGGTGAGGTCGGTGCGGGGAGGTAGACTTAAGAGTGTCTGGCCGGACGCGAGCCCGCGCATGCCCTGAACGCACCTGTGTGGGGTGCCGGGAGCGAGCGGCCAAGACTGATCTGCTGCGGATCGTGGCGATCGAGGGTGAATGCGTCCCCGATCATCGCGGTACGCTGCCCGGCCGGGGCGCTTATGTGCACCCCGCCCTGGTCTGTTTCGACCTGGCGGTACGCCGCCGGGCGTTCCCAAGGGCGCTGCGTGCCCCTGGATCGCTCGACACAGCGGCGTTGCGCCTCTACGTCGAGCAGGCAACACCGTAAGGAGCGTCGTACGGAACCCCCGTGCGGCCCTGGTACCCCGCGAGTTGGAAGTAGGTCGAGATTGCGATGAGCACTCGATGAGCACGCGATGAGTACGCCCATGAAGTAGCGACGGTCCGGACGCAACCCGGACCTAAAAGGAGCGAAGTGGCTAAGGTCCGGGTATACGAACTCGCCAAGGAGTTCGGGGTTGAGAGCAAGGTCGTCATGGCCAAGCTCCAAGAGCTCGGTGAATTCGTCCGTTCGGCGTCCTCGACGATCGAGGCGCCCGTTGTACGCAAACTGACTGACGCCCTGCAGCAGGGCAGCGGTGGCGGCAAGCCCGCCTCCGCACGTAAGGCTGCCCCGGCGAAGCCGGGTGCCCCCTCTCCGGCGCAGGCTGCCCGTCCGGCCGCCCCGCGCCCGCCGGCCCCGAAGCCGGCCGTGGCCGAGCGCCCCGCCGCTGCGCCGGTCACTCCGGCTGCGCCGGTCACCCCGGCTGCTGCGGGTCCGCGCCCGACCCCGGGTCCCAAGCCCGCCCCGAAGCCCGCTCCGGCGGCTCCGGCTCCGGTCGCGGCCGAGTTCACCGCGCCCCCGTCGGCTCCCGCGGCTCCCGCCGCAGGTCCCCGTCCGGGCGCTCCGCGTCCCAGTGGCCAGGCTCCGCGTCCCGGCGGTGCCCGTCCGGCCGGTGGTCCCGGCCAGGGTGGTCAGGGTCGCGGCGACCGTCCCGAGCGCGGCGACCGTCAGGGCGCCCCGCGTCCCGGCGGCCAGGCCCCGCGTCCTGGCGCTCGTCCGGCCGGCCCGCGTCCGGGCAACAACCCGTTCACCTCTGGTGGCTCCACCGGCATGGCGCGCCCGCAGGCGCCCCGTCCGGGCGGTGCCCCGCGTCCCGGTGGCGACCGTCCCGGCGGCGCTCCGCGTCCGCAGGGCGCGGGTCAGGACCGTGGTCCCCGTCCCCAGGGCGGTCCCGGCGGCGCTCCGCGTCCGCAGGGCGGTCCGGGCGGTGCCCGTCCGACTCCGGGCGGTATGCCTCGTCCGCAGGGCGGCGCTCCGCGTCCCGGCGGTGGCCCCGCCGGTAACCGTCCCAACCCCGGCATGATGCCGCAGCGTCCCGCTGCGGGCAGTCCGCGTCCCGGTGGTGGCCCCGGTGGCCGCGGTCCCGGTGGCGGCGGCGGTCGTCCCGGCGGTCCCGGTGGCGGCGGCGGTCGTCCCGGTGGCGGCGGCTTCGCCGGTCGTCCCGGTGGCGGCGGTGGCGGTTTCGCCGGTCGTCCGGCCGGTCCCGGCGGTGGCGGCGGCGGTTTCGCCGGTCGTCCCGGTGGTCCCGGCGGTGGCGGCGGTGGCCGTCCCGGCTTCGGCGGTCGTCCGGGTGGTCCCGGTGGCCGTGGTGGCACGCAGGGTGCGTTCGGCCGTCCCGGCGGTCCGGCGCGTCGTGGTCGCAAGTCGAAGCGGCAGAGGCGCCAGGAGTACGAGGCCATGCAGGCCCCGTCGGTCGGCGGCGTGATGCTGCCTCGCGGCAACGGACAGTCCGTCCGCCTGTCGCGCGGTGCGTCCCTCACCGACTTCGCGGAGAAGATCGGCGCCAACCCGGCGTCGCTCGTCGGCGTGATGATGAACCTCGGCGAGATGGTCACTGCCACGCAGTCCGTCTCCGACGAGACGCTGAAGCTCCTCGCGGACGAGATGAACTTCGTCCTCGAGATCGTCAGCCCCGAGGAGGAGGACCGCGAGCTGCTCGAGTCCTTCGACATCGAGTTCGGCGAGGACGAGGGTGGCGAGGAGTTCCTCGTCGCGCGTCCGCCGGTCGTGACCGTCATGGGTCACGTCGACCACGGTAAGACCCGCCTTCTCGACACCATCCGCAAGACGAACGTCGTCGCGGGCGAGGCCGGCGGTATCACCCAGCACATCGGTGCGTACCAGGTGACGACCGAGGTCAACGAAGAAGAGCGCAGGATCACCTTCATCGACACCCCGGGTCACGAGGCGTTCACCGCCATGCGTGCCCGTGGTGCGAAGTCGACCGACATCGCGATCCTCGTGGTGGCGGCCAACGACGGTGTGATGCCCCAGACGATCGAGGCGCTGAACCACGCCAAGGCGGCCGACGTGCCGATCGTGGTCGCGGTCAACAAGATCGACGTCGAGGGCGCGGACCCGGTCAAGGTGCGCGGTCAGCTCACCGAGTTCGGTCTGGTGGCCGAGGAGTACGGCGGCGACACGATGTTCGTCGACATCTCCGCCAAGCAGGGTCTGAACATCGACCAGCTGCTGGAGGCCGTGGTCCTGACCGCGGACGCCTCGCTCGACCTGCGGGCCAACCCGGAGCAGGACGCGCAGGGCATCGCGATCGAGTCCCACCTCGACCGCGGCCGTGGTGCCGTCTCGACGGTCCTGGTCCAGCGCGGCACGCTGCGCATCGGCGACACGATGGTGGTCGGCGACGCGTACGGCCGTGTCCGGGCGATGCTCGACGACAACGGCAACAACGTCGAGGAAGCGGGTCCGTCGACCCCCGTCCTGGTCCTGGGTCTCACCAACGTCCCGGGCGCCGGCGACAACTTCCTGGTTGTCGACGAGGACCGCACGGCGCGTCAGATCGCCGAGAAGCGCGCGGCGCGTGAGCGCAACGCCAACTTCGCCCGCCGGGGTGTCCGGTTCTCCCTGGAGAACCTGGACGAGGCCCTCAAGGCCGGTCTGGTGCAGGAACTCAACCTCATCATCAAGGGCGACGCGTCCGGTTCGGTGGAGGCTCTCGAGTCCTCGCTGCTCCAGCTCGACGTCGGCGACGAGGTCGACATCCGTGTCCTGCACCGCGGTGTGGGTGCGGTCACCGAGTCGGACATCAACCTGGCGACCGGCTCCGACGCGATCGTCATCGGCTTCAACGTCCGCGCTGCGGGCCGCGCGGCGCAGATGGCGGAGCGCGAGGGCGTCGACGTCCGGTACTACTCGGTGATCTACCAGGCCATCGAGGAGATCGAGGCGGCCCTCAAGGGCATGCTCAAGCCGGAGTACGAGGAGGTCGAGCTCGGCACGGCGGAGATCCGCGAGGTCTTCAAGTCGTCCAAGCTGGGCAACATCGCCGGTGTCCTGGTCCGCTCGGGCGAGGTCAAGCGCAACACCAAGGCGCGCCTCGTCCGCGACGGCAAGGTCATCGCGGAGAACCTCAACATCTCCGGGCTGCGTCGCTTCAAGGACGACGTCACCGAGATCCGCGAAGGCTTCGAGGGTGGTATCAACCTCGGAAACTTCAACGACATCAAGGTCGACGACGTCATCGCGACGTACGAGATGCGCGAGAAGCCGCGGGCGTAACGCGGTTGATTGAGCTGGCCGGCGGTGAGAAATCACCGTCGGCCAGCTTGCCGTTTAAGAGATTGCGCAGTTCCCCGCGCCCCCTTTTGGGGGCGCGGGGAACTGCGCGACAAGCCCCCACCCGGTCCGCAGCCAAAAAGACAACCCGCGGGGTCTGGGGCGGAGCCCCAGAGGGATGGGACGGGTAGGGGCGGCGGGGGCGAAAAACTCCGTCGAGCACCCCACCCGTTCGTTGTACGGTTCTGATGTCCCTGCCAAGCGCATTGGCAGGCCATCTATCCCGTACCGGCGGGACATCCGGTTACACATGTATGTGGGGACGCTGTCCTTCGATCTGCTCCTCGGCGATGTGCACTCGCTCAAGGAGAAACGCTCTCTCGTCCGGCCGATCGTCGCTGAACTCCAGCGGAAGTACGCGGTGAGCGTGGCGGAGACGGGCAACCAGGACCTTCATCGCAGGGCCGAGATCGGCCTGGCGATGGTCTCCGGAGACACCGAGCACCTCACCGACGTACTGGACCGGTGCGAGCGGCTCGTCGCGGCGCGACCGGAGGTGGAGCTGCTGTCGGTACGGCGCAGACTTCATACAGACGAAGACTGACGGAACAAGCAAGGCGAAGAAGGAGACGGACCAGTGGCCGACAACGCGCGTGCCAAGAGGCTGGCGGACCTCATCCGAGAGGTGGTGGCCCAGAAGCTGCAGCGTGGGATCAAGGACCCGCGGCTCGGCACCCAAGTCACCATCACGGACACCCGGGTCACCGGGGACCTCCGGGAGGCGACCGTCTTCTACACGGTCTACGGGGACGACGAGGAGCGCGCGGCCGCGGCCGCGGGCCTGGAGAGCGCCAAGGGCGTGCTCCGCTCGGCGGTCGGCGCGGCGGCGGGCGTGAAGTTCACACCGACGCTGACCTTCGTCGCGGACGCCCTGCCGGACACCGCCAAGACGATCGAGGACCTGCTCGACAAGGCGCGGGCCTCGGACGCGAAGGTGCGCGAGGTCTCGGCCGGCGCCACCTTCGCCGGTGACGCGGACCCGTACAAGAAGCCGGGCGAGGACGACGAGACGGACGGCGACGCCGCGGAATGACGCAGAAGACCAAGACGCCCGACGGGCTTGTCATCGTCGACAAGCCGTCGGGCTTCACTTCGCACGACGTGGTCGCCAAGATGCGCGGGATCGCCAGGACCCGCCGCGTCGGACACGCCGGCACCCTCGACCCCATGGCGACGGGCGTGCTCGTCCTCGGCGTCGAGAAGGCGACCAAGCTCCTCGGACACCTCGCGCTCACCGAGAAGGAGTACCTGGGCACCATCCGGCTCGGCCAGGACACGCTGACGGACGATGCCGAGGGCGACATCACCTCGTCCACCGACGCCTCTCGGGTGACCCGGGAGGCCATCGACGCCGGGGTCGCCAAGCTCACCGGCCGGATCATGCAGGTGCCGTCCAAGGTCAGCGCCATCAAGATCGACGGCGTGCGCTCGTACAAGCGGGCGCGCGAGGGCGAGGACTTCGAGATCCCGGCCCGCCCGGTGACGGTCTCCTCGTTCGCGGTGTACGACATCCGCGACGCCGTGGCCGAGGACGGCACGCCGGTGCTCGACCTGGTCGTCTCCGTGGTCTGCTCGTCCGGGACGTACATCCGGGCGCTCGCCCGGGACCTGGGCGCGGACCTGGGCGTCGGCGGTCACCTCACCGCCCTGCGCCGCACCCGCGTCGGCCCGTACAAGCTCGACTCCGCGCGCACCCTCGACCAGCTACAGGAGGAGCTGACCGTGATGCCGATCGCCGAGGCCGCCGCGGCCGCGTTCCCGCGCTGGGACGTGGACGCCAAGCGGGCCCGGCTGCTGCTCAACGGCGTACGCCTGGAGATCCCCGAGGAGTACGCGGGGGTCGGCGCGGTGGCCGTGTTCGACGCCGAGGGCCGGTTCCTCGCGCTGGTGGAGGAAGAGAAGGGCAAGGCGAAGAGCCTCGCCGTGTTCGGCTGAGGCCGAGGTTGAGGGTGAGGGTGAGGCCGAAGCCCGTTCATGCTCGGGCACCTGTCCGTGGAGCGGCGGTCACGGGGTTTCGTGCCCGCCGCTCCACGGTCCCCCCTCGGTTCCCCCACCCAACTGTGTATCCATCCGCCCTGCCCTATTCACCCCTTCGGGCAGGCGCTCGGAGTGAACCGAGGGAGCGGAAGGGGGCGCGTTTCGTACGTGATCTGTTCCGCTGATCATTTGGCGCCTACCGTCGGGAGAAGGAGCACGGCGCGGGGAGGTTCGATCATGGCGGAACGGGGCCCGCGGACCGGGAACGAGCAGACATCGGACGACGCCCGCCGCGCGCGGGTCGAGACCCTGGTGCGCGTATGCGACCTGGCCGGACGTCCGCGCGGCACGGGTTTCGTCGCCGACCACCACGGCACGGTGATCACCAGCCACGAGGCCGTCGACGGTCTGGCCCGCCTCGTGCTGCACGCGCCCGGCGACCGCAGCTGTGTGGTGACCGCCGACGCCGTGACCCCGCTCCCCGAAACCGATCTGGCGCTCGTACGCACCGAGGGCCTCGGCCTCGACCCGCTCCCCGTCACCGTGCGCGAGCGGGTCGAGACCGGCACATACGTCCGGATCCCCGCGGGCGGCTGGCGCGAGGCCCGGGTGCTGGGCAGCACCACCGTGACGTACACGGCGACCGATCGCTTCCATCTCCTCGACGAGGCACTGGAGTTGGCGATCGGCACGGCCGGCGCGGACGCGCTCCGGCTGGGCGGCGGAGCGGCCGGGGGACCGGTCCTCGACGCCTCGACCGGAGCGGTGATCGGGGTGCTCGGCACCGCGCTGCAGACCGAGCGCCGGGCCGCGGGTTTCGCGGTCCTCCTGCGCACTCCCGGCGTCACGGGTCCCCTCGCCGAACTCCTCGACCGCAACGCCACCACCGTCCCCGCGTACGGGGCCGATCTCAACCCGGCAGGCGTACTCGAACTCACGGCGACCTCGATGCGCTCGGAAGGCCCCGGAGCCGCTACCTCCCCCGGCATCGACGGCGCGGCGCCCGCCGCCGTCGAACGGGCCGCCGTCGTAAGGGAGTTCGCGGCCTTCGAGGGCGGTGCGGCCGCCGTCCTCGGACTCGTCGGCCCACCCGGCAGCGGCCGTACGACGGAGCTCGCGGCGCTCGCCGCGCGCCGCACCCGCAGCGCTGAGCCGGCCCCCACGCTCTGGCTGCGCGGCGCCGACCTCCTCGCCACGGACACCTCCGTGGCCGACGCGGCCACCCGGGCGCTGGAGCGGGCGGGGCGGATCGTGGCGGCCCCGGAGGAGGGGGCGCACCAGGAGCCGGGGGTGCTGCCGCCCGGCGGGTACGACGGAGAGCTCGGCGACATCGGTCCCGACCGGCTGGCCCGGCTGGCACGGGCCGCCGGACGGAAACTGCTGCTCCTGCTCGACGGACTGGAGGAGATGCCGCCCGACCTCGCCCACCGGCTGCCCGAGTGGACCGCGGGCACGGCCGAGTGGCTGCGGGCGAGCGGGGCGCGGCTCGTCGTCGCCTGCCGCGCCGAGTACTGGGAGCAGGCGGGGACCCGGTTCCCGGCGGACACGCTGCACCGGGCCGACGCCGCCCCGGAGCCGTCGCTTCCGCCCTGCGTCCGGCTGGGCGAGCTGACCGAGGAGGAGGCGCGGCGGGTCCGGTCGCGGGCCGGGATCCCTGAGGACGCGCTGGTGGCCGCCCACGCGCGGCATCCGCTGACGCTGCGGCTGCTGGCGGAGGTGCGCGCCGCGCTGCCGGACCCGCCGCCCCGGCCACTCGACCGGGACCAGGTCTTCGCCGCCCATCTGGACCTGATGTGCCTGCGCGTCGCCATCCGTCTCGCGGCGGCGAACGGGCTGCGCGGCACGGCCGTACGAAGGCTCGCAGCCCAGGTCTCCGGCCAGGTGCACGAGGCCGCGCGGCGCTGTCTGGGGCCCGGCGGGGGCCGGCTGGACCGCGTGTCCTTCGAGGCCGTCTTCCCCTGGGGCCCCGCATCGGGAGGCTGCCCGGGGCGGGTCTCCGGCTGGGCCTCCGCCGTCCTCGCCGAGGGACTCCTGGTCCCCGCCGGGAGCGGCTACCGATTCGCCCACGAGGAGCTCGCCGACTGGATCCAGGGCACCCACCTGGACCTGGACCCGGCCCTGCACGCCCTGGTCCACCGGCGCCGCGAAGCCTGGCCCACCGAGCGGGTACCGGCCCAGCGGACGCCCGTAGGCCCTTCCGCCCAGAGCCGATCCGCGCCCGTCCCGCGACACCGTATCGGCCCTGTCGTACAGGCCCTCCTCCTGCTGGCCCGGCACCAGGGCGCCGGTGCGCTGGCCCGCCGCCTCGAAGACCTCGTCGAGGCCGTCGACGAGCTGCCGGCGGAGGAGTCCGCCCCGACCGGGGACGGTGGCCCGGCCGGGGAGGGTGCCCCGACCGGAGACGGCACCTGGTGGGCCACTCACCTCCTCGCCGACGTCCTGGTGCGCGTCCCCGACGCGACCCCGTACACCCCGGTGCTGAGGCTGCTCGCCGAGCGGATCGTGGCGTGGCGGACCGAAGGCCGGGGTGTGCCGGCGGAGTTCGGGCCCTCCTTCTGGGAGGCGCTGCCGTTGCCGGAGGCCGAGCGGTTCGATCTGCTCAGGCGCCTGGTCGTTGTGGACGGGGCGCCGCGACAGGCGAGCCCGGCCGAGGGGTCCCGCACCGCCTCCGGCGCCCACCGCCGCCGTTCCCCGGAGGCCCCGCGCTACCTGGACGCCGTCGCCCGACTCCTCGCCGCCGACCCCACGGCCGTACAACCCCACCTCATCCCCTGGTTCGACGACGACCGGCCGCTGCCCGCGACGCCCCACGCGACCGTGGCGACCGCCGCGCAGGCCCTGCTGTACGCGCACCGGCGGCGCGCCCTGGACGACCTCGCGGAGGCCCTGGTCGACCACGCCCACCGGCGCGGGGACGAGCTGCTGGCCGTGCTCGCCGAGGAGGAGCCGTCGGCCGTGTGCCGGGCGGTGGACCGGTGGGCGCACGACGAGCGCCCGGCCCGGCGGGTGGCGGCGATGGCCTACGGGCTGCGCGCCGCACCGCATGTCCGCGCCGAGGCCGACCGCGAGCTGCTGCGCTTCGCGGCGCTGACCCTGCTCGCCCGCCCCGCCGACCGCACGCTGCACGGCGCCGCGCTCGGCCTGCTCGTACGGGACCCGTGGACGCGGGCCCGGTATCTGCCGCAGGCGCTGGAGCGCTTCGCCACCGGCGATCCGCAGCTGCCCGCCAGCGCGCTGGTCACGGCCCTGAACACGCATCCCGACCCGGTGCTCGAAGCCTTTCGGGTCCGGCTGCGACAGCCAGGTCCAGAAGGCGTCGACACCTCGGAGGCGCTGCGCACGCTTGCGGACGTCACCACGCCCGCGCTCGCCCGCCGCGTCGGCGTGCTGGTCAGGGAAGTGGTCGAGCTGTGCCCCGGGGCCGCCGCGCATGTGGCCGCGTATGTCGACCGGCGCCTCGAACACGGTTCCGCGGCACGATCCGTCCTCTTCCCGCTGGTCACCGGTCTGCTGGTCGGTTGCCCGGCTCCGGTGCGGGCGGCCCTCGCGGCCGTCCTGGCGGCGCCGGACAGCCGGGACTGCGGCCCGTTGCGGCGCGAGCTGCTGGACCTGCTGCTCGCGCACGAGCAGGACCCGGCCGTTCTCGACACCCTGCTGCGGGCCGCCGCGCACGGCGCGGCCCGCCGGGGCGAGGAACCCACCCGGGAGCTGGTGTACCGCGCGGGCCTGCTCCTCGTCCGCACCCCGGCCGGAGCCACCGGCTTCGACCGCGGTCTGGTCGAGCTGGCCCGTCAGGTTCCCGGCTTCGCGACCCTGGTGGCGCGCTGGCTGACCGACTCCCCCGACGAGTGGGCCGGGGTGGTCGGCCCGAGCACCCGCCGCATGATCGAGAGCCTCGCCGGGCCACGGGTTCCGGCCTGAACCGTGCGCGATGCGTCACACCCCGATGCCGATGCGAACCGAGCGCACTCGGCATGGCACCCTTAGAGCTGCGAATGAGGCAATCACGGACACGGGTTCGACAAGGAGCGGTCACAGTGCAGCGCTGGCGTGGCTTGGAGGACATCCCCGAGGACTGGGGGCGCAGCGTCGTCACCATCGGTTCCTACGACGGGGTGCACCGCGGACACCAGCTGATCATCAAGCATGCCGTGGACCGCGCCCGTGAGCTGGGCGTTCCCTCCGTCGTGGTGACCTTCGACCCGCACCCGAGCGAGGTCGTGCGCCCCGGCAGCCACCCCCCGCTGCTCGCCCCGCACCACCGGCGCGCCGAGCTGTGCGCCGATCTGGGTGTGGACGCGCTGCTCATCCTCCCCTTCACCACCGAGTTCTCGAAGCTGTCGCCCGCCGACTTCGTGGCCAAGGTCCTCGTCGACAAGCTGCACGCCAAGGCCGTCGTCGAGGGCCCGAACTTCCGTTTCGGCCACAAGGCCGCCGGCAATGTCGACTTCCTGCGCGAGCAGGGCAAGACGTACGACTTCGACGTCGAGGTGGTGGAGCTGTACGTGAGCGGTTCCGCAGGGGGCGGCCAGCCGTTCTCCTCGACCCTTACCCGGCGGCTGGTCGCCGAGGGCGATGTCGAGGGCGCGCGCGAGATCCTGGGCCGCCCGCACCGCGTCGAGGGGATCGTCGTCCGCGGCGCCCAGCGCGGCCGTGAGCTCGGCTTCCCCACCGCCAACGTCGAGACCCTTCCGCACACCGCGATCCCCGCCGACGGCGTCTACGCCGGCTGGCTGCACGTCGCGGGCGAGGCGATGCCCGCCGCGATCTCCGTCGGCACGAACCCGCAGTTCGACGGCACCGAGCGCACGGTGGAGGCGTACGCCATCGACCGCGTCGGCCTCGACCTGTACGGCCTGCACGTCGCCGTCGACTTCCTCGCCTACGTCCGCGGCATGGCCAAGTTCGACTCCATCGAGGCGCTGCTCGAAGCCATCGCCGACGATGTGAAGCGCTCGCGCGAGCTGATCGAGGCGTACGACGGGGAGTGACCCGTCGTACGGGGCAGGGGCGCCGGCGCTCTCCAAGGCACCGGGCGCCCCTTTTCACGTACTGAGCGTCCAGCGGCACGCCGCCCGCTTCACGTACCGAGCCGTGCCCAGTGGCACGCCACCTGTGCCTCGCCGCTGCCGTTCAGTACCTCCAGGTCCTCGCCCCGGCACGCGTCCGCGACGCCCGCCCGTTCGGCCTCCCCGCTCGCCAGGATCTGGCAGCGCGCGTGGAAGCGGCAGCCGGCGGGGATGCGGGAGGGGTCCGGGGGTTCGCCGGTGAGGACCACCGGGGCGCCCGGGGCCTCCGGGAGGACGGACAACAGGGCCTGGGTGTACGGATGCCGGGGCGCGGTCAGGACCTTCTCCACCTCGCCGGTCTCCACGATCCGGCCCAGGTACATCACCGCGACCCGGTCGGCGATGTTCCACGCCAGCCCCAGGTCGTGGGTCACCACCAGGGCGGACAGACCGAGTTCGGTGCGCAGCCGCAGGAGCAGGGCGAGGATCTCGCCGCGTACCGACGCGTCGAGGGAGGCCACCGGCTCGTCGGCGACGATGAGTTCGGGCTCCAGGACCAGCGCGCCCGCGATGACGACGCGCTGACGCTGGCCGCCGGACAGCTCGTGCGGGTAGCGCAGGAAGAAGCGCTCCGGCGGGCGCAGACCGGCCCGGGAGAGGGCTTCGGCGACCGCCGCCCGTTCGTCGCCGCCGTACCTGTGGATGCGCAGCCCCTCGGCCACCGCGTCGTACACCGTGTGCCGGGGGTTGAGCGAGCCGCTGGGATCCTGCAGGACCAGCTGGACGCGCTTGCGGTAGGCCTTGAGGGCGCGTGCGGAGTAGTCGAGCGGCGCCCCGTCGAAGGTGACGCGGCCGTCGGTCGGCGGGACCAGACCGAGCAGGGAGCGGGCCAGCGTCGTCTTGCCGCAGCCCGACTCGCCGACCAGGGCGACGATCTCGCCGGGACGGATGTCGAGGTCGACCCCGTCGACGGCACGCGCGCGGGCGGCGCCGTGACGTCCGGGGAAGGCGATGTGCAGGCCCTCGGCCCGGAGCAGGGGAGCCGTGGTCACGGGGGGCGAGGTCGCAGGGGTGGTGGTCATGGGGCGCTGCTCCTGGCTTCTTCCGCCGGGGTGCCCGGCTCGTGGACGGTCGCGCCGGTGTGCACACAGGCGGCCCACCGCCCCGCACCCGCCTCCCGCAGTGCCTGATCCTCGGTGGCACAGCTGTCCAGCGCCACCGCACAGCGGGGATGGAACGTACAGCCGGACGGCAGCGCCGACGGGTCCGGTGGATCGCCCGGCAGTCCGCGCGGCGCGAACCGCGAGGCGGCGTCGCCGATGCGCGGGAACGCCGCCGACAGCGCCTTGCCGTACGGGTGCCGGGCCGCCTCGTACACCTCCCGGGCCGGGCCCTCCTCGACGACACGGCCCGCGTACATCACCGCGAGCCGGTCGCAGGTGTCGGCGAGCACGGCGAGGTCGTGGCTGATCATGATCAGGCCCAACTCCTGCTCGGCGACGAGCTGTTCGATCAGGCGCAAGATCTGGGCCTGGATCATCACGTCGAGGGCCGTGGTCGGTTCGTCGGCGATGACGAGCCGGGGGTCGCAGGCCAGGGCCATGGCGATCATGACGCGTTGGCGCTGCCCGCCGGACAGCTCGTGCGGGTAGGCGTTCGCGCGGGCGGCGGGCAGACCCACGTGCTCCAGCAGCTCGCCGGTCTTCATCTTCGCGCCCGCCGGGGTCGCCTTCTTGTGGAGCAGGATCGGCTCGGCGATCTGGTCGCCGATGCGGTGCACGGCGTTGAGGGAGTGCATCGCGCCCTGGAAGACGATCGAGGCGCCCGCCCAGCGCACCGCCCGCACCCGCCCCCACTTCATCGTCAGCACATCCTCGCCGTCGAGCAGGATCTCCCCGCTCGTACGGGTACCCGTGGGCAGCAGCCGCAGCAGCGCGAGCGCCAGCGTGGACTTGCCACAGCCGGACTCGCCCGCGATACCGAGCTTCTGGCCCGCGTCGAGGGAGAGGCCCACGCCGCGCACGGCGGCCGCTCCGCCCGCGTACGTCACCTCGAGGTTCCTGACCTCCAGCAGACGCCGCTTCGCCGGAGTGCTCATCGGGTCACCCCCAGCTTGGGGTTGAGGACGGACTCGACCGCGCGTCCGCACAGCGTGAACGCCAGCGCCACCACCGCGATCGCGACACCCGGCGGCACCAGGTACCACCACTTGCCCGCGCTGACCGCGCCCGCCTCCCGCGCGTCCTGGAGCAGCCCGCCCCAGGACACGACCGTCGGATCGCCGAGGCCGAGGAAGGCGAGGGTCGCCTCGGCGAGGATCGCGGAGGAGATGATCAGGGTGGTCTGCGCCAGCACCAGCGGCATCACATTGGGCAGCACGTGCCGGGACATGATGTGCCAGTGCCCGCCCCCGAGCGCCTTCGCCCGCTCGATGTAGGGCCGTGACTCCACGGCGAGGGTCTGTGCCCGCACCAGCCGTGCCGTCGTCGGCCACGTGGTGACGCCGATCGCCAGGATGATCGTGCCGATCGATCGCGACATCACGGTCATCAGCGCGATCGCGAGCACCAGCGTCGGCATCACCAGGAACCAGTCCGTGATCCGCATGATCACGGTCGCGTACCAGCCGCGGAAGTGGCCCGCGGTGATCCCGATGAGCGCGCCGATCGCGACGGAGAGGACGGCCGCGAGCAGCCCGACCAGCAGTGAGACCCGGGCACCCCACACCACGAGCCCGAGCAGATTGCGCCCGAACTGGTCGGTGCCGAGCGGGAATCGGGCGCTGGGGCTCTCCATCGGGCCGCCCGGCGCGTCGGTCACGCTCTGCACGTCGGAGCCGACGGTCAGCGGCGCGGTGAGGGCGATCAGCGCGAAGAGGGAGAGGGCGGCCAGTCCGAAGACGCCCGCCCGGTGGGTGCGGTACTGCCGCCAGAAGCGGACGATGGAGTGGCGGCGGCGCTGCCAGGCGAGGGCGCGCGTGCCGACTGTGCCCACCTGCGGGGTCGCTTCGGTTGTCATCGGCCCGTCCGACTCGGTCGTGGTCATCGGCCCACCCGTGGGTCCAGCAGTGGATAGATCAGATCGGCCAGGGTGTTCATCACGATCACCGCCGAGGCGAAGACGAAGAACAGCCCCTGGACCAGTGGCAGATCGGGCACGCTCAGCGCCTGGTAGAAGAGCCCGCCCAGCCCCGGCCAGGAGAAGACGGTCTCGACGAGGATCACTCCCGCGACCGTCCGGCCGAGGTTGATGAAGATGAGGGTGACGGTCGGCAGCAGCGCGTTCGGCACGGCATGCCGACGGCGGACGAGATCGTCCCGAAGGCCCTTCGCGCGCGCCGTCGTCAGATAGTCGCTGCCCATCTCGTCGAGCAGCGCCGAGCGCGTGACCAGCAGGGTCTGCCCGTACTCGACGGCGACCAGCGTCACCACCGGCAGGATCAGATGGTGGGCGACATCGAGGACGTACGCGAAGCCCTCCTTGCCACCCGACTCCATGCCGCCGGTCGGGAACAGGCCCGGGATCGGCCCCATGCCCACCGAGAAGACGATGATGAGCAGCAGACCGAGCCAGAAGGACGGGATCGAGTACAGCGTCAGGGCCAGACCGGTGTTGAGGCGGTCGCTCGTGCCGCCGCTGCGCCAGGCGGAGCGGGTGCCGAGGAAGATGCCGAGCGCGGTGTACAGGACGAACGCCGTGCCGGTGAGCAGGAGGGTGTTCGGCAGCGCTTCGGAGATCTTGTCGATGACAGGGGCCCGGAACTGGTACGAGGTGCCCAGATCGCCGGTGAGGGCCTTGCCGCAGTAGTCGGTGAACTGCTGCCACAGCGGCAGGTCGAGCCCGAACTCCTCGCGGTAGTGCGCGAGTTGCCCGGCGGAGACCTGACGGCCGCCCGTCATGTACTTCACCGGATCGCCGGGGATGAGCCGGAAGAGGAAGAAGCTGGTGACGAGGACGGCCAGCAGCGAGACGGCGGCGCCGCCCAACTTGCCCGCCACATACCACAGATACGCGGTGGTGGTGCGCGCCCGTGGCCCGCGGACCGACGGCCCGGCCTGGGCCGGACCGTCGGTCGCCTCGACCAGCGAGGGTGTTGCCTCAGCGGTCATGAACTACTCATTCGCTCGTACGTTCATGGGGTGCCCGTGGGTGTCGGACGACGGGGACGGCGGACGGGGAACAGGGAGGTCTACTCGCGGTCCTCGGCCGTGGCGCGGCGCCGCATCGCGAAGAACGCCCCGACGCCCATGAGAACGACGACGCCCGCGACGATGCCGATGATGACGCCCGTCGAGCTCGAACCGTCGGAGGACGCACCGGAGGCGTCGGCCGGAACCGCCGACCACCAGCTCCAGTAACCGTCCTGGCCGTAGATGTTGCCCGCGGCCTTGGGCATCGTCTCGATCGACTTGATCTGGTCGGTGCGGTAGGCCTCGACCGCGTTCGGGTACGCCATGACGTTCATGTACCCGGTGTCGTAGAGCCGCGACTCCATCTGCTTGACGAGGTCCGCCCGCTTGGCGGTGTCGTACTCGGCGAGCTGCTGGTCGTACAGCTCGTCGTACTTCTTGTCGCAGATGAAGTTGTCCGTCGCGCCCGTGTCCTTGGGAGTGGCGGGCAGCGCCCCGCAGGTGTGGATGGACAGCACGAAGTCCGGGTCCGGGTTGACGGACCAGCCGTCGAAGGCCAGGTCGTACTTGCCGGCCAGCCAGGGGTCGGTCACGTTGTCGAGGCAGTTGAGAGTGACACCGATGCCGAGCTTGCCGAACCACTCCTTCACGTACTGCCCGACCGCCTTGTCGTTCGGGTCGGTGGCGTGGCAGAGGATCCGGTAGTCGATCGGCTTGCCGTTCTTCTCGAGGCGCTTGCCGTCGGCGTTCTTCTTGTAGCCCGTCGCGTCGAGGAGCTGGGCCGCCTTGGCCGGGTCGTACGCGAGCTCCTGGTTCGCCGACGGCTTCCAGTGATACGTGGAGAAGCGCGGCGGGACGTATCCCTCGCCCTCGACGGCGTGGCCCTGGAAGACCTTGTCGATGAGGGTCTTCCGGTCGATGGCCATGAAGAGCGCCTGGCGCACCTTCTGGTTCAGCAGCGACTCGGCGCCGTCACCGAAGTGCTTGCCGTCCTTGGACTGGGCGCCGGGGTTGGTGGCGAGGGCGTAGAAGCGACGGCCCGGAGCGTCGTTGACCTTGATGTTCGACTCGCCCTTGAGGGACGCGGCCTGGGCGGGGGTCAGCGCGGGGGAGCCCGCGACGAAGGAGACCTCGCCCTTGCGCAGGGCGGCCACCGCGGCGTCCTGGTCCTTGAAGTACTTGAAGACCAGCTCGTCGAACTTGGGGGCGCCGCGCCAGAAGGTCTTGTTCGGCTTCAGCCGCACATAGCTGTCTGCCTTGTAGTCGGTCAGGACGAACGGCCCGTTGCCGACGATCGGGAAGCTCTGGTCGTTGTTGAACTTCGAGAAGTCCGTGACCTTCTCCCAGATGTGCTGGGGGACGATCGGCACATCGAGCGCGCCCATCGTGGCCTGCGGCTTCTTCAGCTCGATGACGAGCTGGGTGGGGCTCGGGGCGGTGACCTTCCGGAAGTTGGTGACGAAGCTGCCGTTGGCGGTGGCCGCGCCCTGGTCCGTCATCATCTTGTTGAACGTCCACGCCGCGTCCTGGGCGGTCGCCTGCTGTCCGTCCGACCACTTGGAGTTCGAGCGGATCGTGTAGGTCCAGGTGAGCTTGTCGGCGGACGGCTCCCACTTGGTGGCAAGGCCCGGGACGGTGTGGTTGTCCGCGGGGTCGTAGTTGGTCAGGTACTCGTACATGAGCCGGTGGATGCTCGTACTGAGCAGGCGCGAGGCCAGGAAGGGGCTCAGCGAGTCGACGCTCTGCGCGACCGCGACGGTGAGGACCTTCTTGCTCTCCTGCTTGCTCTCCTTGGCCTGCTGGCTCCCCTTGGCCTGAGCCTGTTGCGGGGCCGGGTTGAGCGGGGTCGCGAGACCGGCGGTGAGGGTGAGCGCGGCGGCGGCTGCGGCGGCGAGGAGCCGGGGGCGCAGGCGTCCTCTGGTGGGATGATCGTGTGTGTTCATGGGTCGGTGACCTCGCGTCATCGCTCGCACAGGGATGGCTGGTTGACCTACTGGATCAGGGTGATCGGGGGACGCCGGCGGGATTGATGTGTGTGTCTATCAGCGGCGGTCTCGGCGCGTCAACGGCGCGTGAACCCCGTGTGGCCTGCGGAAATAACGAGTTGGCGCGGATTTTTCGCTCATTGGTTCAGACCGGTGAAGCCCTCCTGGCCAGGGGGTGACGCCCTGTTTCGTGCCCGGACACGCGAAGGCCCGCACCCTGGGGGAAGGGCGCGGGCCTCGGCGAGAAACGGTGCCCGTGAAGGGCCCGATCGGGTTACTGGTGTCCGGTTGTCGACGTCCAGCTTAGATGTCCGGTTACTGCTGTGGGGGTGCGGGCGGGGGAGGGGTCTGAGGGGGCTGGCCCTGGTACGGGGGATAGGGCTGACCCATCTGACCCGGCTGGCCGGGGTGGAACTGTTGGCCCGGCTGCGGAGGCTGGGGAGACCCCGGATAGGGCTGGCCGGGCTGCGGGGGTCCCGCGTACGGCTGGCCCGGCTGCTGGGGATGGGGCTGCTGCCCCGGCATCGGTGCTCCTGGCACGCCCGGCGCGCCCTGGCCCTGCGGGTAGGGGTACTGACCGGGCATCGGCGGGGCGGCCACCGGCGGCGGGTTGCCGTCGTTCGTCCACAGCCCGTGCGACTGCTGGTGCCGCACGATGTCCTCGGCGACCATCGCGGACAGGTTGAAGTACGCCTCCCGCACCTTGGGCCGCATCATGTCGAGGTCGACCTCGGCGCCCGCGGCCAGGTGCTCGTCGAACGGCACGACCACGACACCGCGGCAGCGCGTCTCGAAGTGGCTGACGATGTCCTCCACCTTGATCGTCTTGCCGGTCTCACGCACCCCGGAGATGACGGTGAGGGACCGCGAGACCAGATCCGCGTACCCGTGCGCCGACAGCCAGTCCAGCGTCGTACTGGCACTGCTGGCACCGTCGACGGACGGCGTGGAGATGATGATGAGCTGGTCGGCGAGGTCGAGCACCCCGCGCATGGCGCTGTACAGCAGACCGGTGCCCGAGTCGGTCAGGATGATCGGGTACTGCTTGCCCAGCACGTCGATCGCGCGACGGTAGTCCTCGTCGTTGAAGGTCGTGGAGACGGCCGGGTCGACGTCGTTGGCGATGATCTCCAGACCGGAGGCGGCCTGCGAGGTGAACCGCCGGATGTCCATGTAGGAGTTCAGGTACGGGATCGCCTGCACGAGGTCGCGGATGGTGGCCCCGGTCTCGCGGCGCACCCGGCGCCCGAGCGTGCCCGCGTCCGGGTTGGCGTCGATCGCCAGGATCTTGTCCTGTCGCTCGGTGGCCAGCGTGGAGCCGAGCGCGGTGGTGGTCGTCGTCTTGCCGACGCCGCCCTTGAGGCTGATGACGGCGATCCGGTAGCACGACAGCACCGGCGTCCGGATCAGCTCCAACTTCCGCTGCCGCTCGGCCTCTTCCTTCTTCCCACCGAGCTTGAAGCGCGAGGAGCCGCCGGTGGGGCGACCGCTCTTGGCCTTCTGCTTCTTGTTGTTGAGCAGCCGGTCGGAGGACAACTCCACCGCGGCCGTGTACCCGAGCGGGGCGGCGGCCGGGTTGGTGGGCTGACGCTGGTCGTGCTGGATGGGCTGCGGCCAGGCGGCTCCGGTACGGGGGTCCACCGGCGGCTGGGGCTGCGCCTGCTGCGCTGCCGGCTGCGGTCCCGGGTGGGGCTGCTGCGGGAAGCCGTAGCCGCCCTCCTGGGGCGCGTTCGGAGCCGGGGGCTGGGGGAAGCCGTAGCCCGGCTGCGGGCCGGGGGCCTGCGGTGCGGGGGGCTGGGGCTGGTTGGCCTGGGGTGCGCCGGTCTGTGGCGCGTTGGCCTGCGGTGGGGTCGGCTGGGGAGCGGGCGCGCCCGTCTGCGGGAATCCGTAGCCGCTCTGCTGCGGTCCCGGCTGGAGCGGGACGGCGGCGCTCGGCTGCGGGAACCCGTAACCGGTCGGCGGGGCCGGGGGGTTGGGCGCGGCGGGAGCCGGAATCCCGGGGTGCGGGAAGCCGTAACCGTCCTGCGGCGCGGGTGGCACGGGCGGCGCGGGTACGGGAGCGTCGGCGACCGGAGGGGCCACGGGGCCCGGCGCGGGCGGCGTGCCCTGCGGATGCCAGGCGGCGGGCGCGGGCTGCGGAGCCTGCGGCTGGAACGGCGGTTGCGGCTGGGCGAGCGGCTGTTGTGGCGGGACCGTCGGCTGGGCGGGCGGCTGGGCGGGCGGCGGCCCCGGGTAGGGCTGCTGCTGGGGCTGCTGATGGGGGAAGCCGTAGCCACCCTGCTGGGGCGGCAGCGGCGGCTGTCCCTGTGCGGCGGTCGGCTGCGGCGGGACGGGTGCCTGGCCCTGCGCGGCCGTCGGTTGCGGCTGCTGAGGGGGCCCGGGCTGAGGTGGCACGACCGGCTGGGGGGAGGGCCACTGGGCCGCCGGGGCCGGGGCGGCGGGCTGGTAGGCGGGCGGCAGCGGCGGCAGTCCGCTCTGCGGCATCGGCGGGGGAGCCCAGGCGGGAGCGGCTGTCTGCGCGTCCTGCGGTACGTCGGTACCGGCGTCCGGGGAGGTGTCCGGCGCGATGTCCTGGGGCCAGTCGTCGAAGTCATCGGCTTCGTGCGCCGACGCGTCCTGGGACGCCGGGGCCTCGGGAGCGGAGTCCTGAGCCGCGGTCTCCGCCGTCGCGGCGGCAACGGGGCTCTCGCCCCCCGCGTCGGCGGCACCCTCGGCGCCCTCGACGTCGCCGTCAGAGGCACCCGCGGGCTCCTTGAAGCCACCATCGGCTGCGGCTGCGGCTGCGGCTGCGGCGTCCTCGTCGCCCGCGTGGGCCGCGTGGGCCGGAACCTGCGCTGCCTCGACCTCACCGTGCGGGCCGTCTTCACCGCCGGTCGGGTCCGTCACGTCGGCCCCGACGTCCGCGGGCTCCTGCCCGTGTCCCGCGGCGGAGTAGGTGGCGTCGGAGCCGTCGCCCGCGGGGCTGTTGTCGGATCCGTCGCCCGCAGCGGCGGCGCCGGTGCCGTCGCACTCGCTCGTGCCCGCGTTCGCGCCTTCCGCCGACGAGGGCGCTTCCCCGCCGGCCACGACCTCACCGGAGGCCTCGGCGGACTGCTGCTCCCCGGCGGGCGCGGCGGGCGCGCTCAACTCGAAGTCACCGCCGGTCGTGTCCTCGCCGTCCGAACCCTCACCGACCGGCGCGCCCTCGGCGACAGCGGCGTCCCCGGTGGGGCCTGCGGACGCTTCCTCGGCGGCTCGGGCCGAGGCCTCCCGCTCCGCGAACTCACGCTTGAGCGCGGCGGCGGAGAACCGCATGGTCGAGCCGCTCTCGATGTCACCGTTCCCGAGACCCGCCTCGTCGGCCGGTGCGACCAGCGGCGTCCAGGCGGGCTGAGGTCCGGACGCGGGCACGGCCGGAGGCATGGGCGCTGCCGACGGAACGGGCGCGGCCGGAGGAACCGGTGTGGCCGGGTCGAACGACACCGGCGGAGCGGACGGCGCGGGAGGAGCCGGCGGAGGTGGGGTCGGCGAGGCCTGGGCCGAATGGCCCGACGCGTTCTGCGTGTACCAGGCGGGCGGCGCGTAGTCGATGGTGAACTCGCCCGTCGCCTCGACGGCGGACTCCGCGTCGGACTGGTCATCGCCGGGTGTGGCCCAGCCCCCGCGGATCCCGTCCCGATCGCTGTTCACAATTCCTCCTGGTGTGGTCAAGCACCCTCAATGCCGTGCTGACGCGACCGTTCGCTTCGCGTTTGTCTTCGCGTCTCTTCATGCGAAGCGCGGGCGGGTCCGTCGACGGGTGGGTCGAGGGAAACGGGTCGCGCCCGGTCCCAGCCTAATCACCACGAGCGCCATGACGGCAGGCCCGTCCGCCCCTCCGCGCGGGTCCGCTCCGTCACACCTTGCCCAGAAGCGGCGTACGCACGCATCAAGGGAGTTAACAAACCGGGCAATCGTGGTGAACAAGCCGGTCACGACAAGGGGTAAATCGTTCTCAAGGGTCCAATTAAGGACCGCTGTTGAGTCGGCGGTGCTCGGGGACGCCGGGTCAGTCCATCCTGCGCGGCGTACCGAACAATCCGGTCTCGGCGTCCGTGGGCTGAGTCATCACGTACTGCCGGTCGCGGTCGGCGCACCAGAGCGTGACCCCGTCGGCGAGCGTGGGCAGTGAGTCCACATCGCCTCGGGGCAGCGCCAACGCCCGCCCTATTTCGGCGGCTTCGTCCGGTGAGACCCGCTGCACGCCGACGAGCCGCGCCTGCCGCAGCAACCGGGGGGCCACCGGGCTGAGATACGGCAACAGCGTCAGCACCGACTGCCAGGGGCCGGAGACCACACGCCCGCGCGGCGGCCGCATCCCGCAGTCGCGCACCACCAGCACCGGGTTGCCGGCCGAGGAGCCCTGCGGCGGAACCCGCCCCACGTCGTGCACGCTCATGCCGTTCTGCCCGCCGCCCATGGCGTGCACCATCTGCATCCAGGCCGGCGCGCGCCCCGTCTCCACGGCCACACGCGCCCCCGTGGCCGCCGCTCTCAGCGCGAGCACCTGCGCGGTCCAGAGGCCGCCGATCAGGACGACGTCGTACGGCGTCGGCCTGTTGAGCCCCAGCACGGCGGGCTGCCCCTCGGCGTCCACCCCGATGACGACCCCGTCGTCCCCGATGGGCAGCGCGAGCGAGTCGACCTGCTCCACGGACAGCGAGTGCCGCCCGTGCCGAGGCCCGAGCAGCCCGAACCCGCTGCGCAGACGCCCACGCCCCGGCTCCGGCACCGAGCCGGGGGAGCCGGCCGATCCATCCCCCGAAGCTCGACGAGCTCCCGGATCCCCCGAAGCCCCGTACGGTCCCGGAGCCACGAAGCCGCCCGAATTCCCGTTCCCGTACGCACCCGAGGCGGTGGCTCCACCCATGGTCATGGCCATCAGCGAACACCCCCGAGAGGCAGCGTGGCGAGCACACCGGGCAGCTGCTCGCGATCGAGCCGGGCCAGCCCCGTGCCGGCCTGGCGGGCGGCGTGCTCCAACGAGCGGCGCGCCGCGACCAGTTCGTCGTCGCTGCGACCGGTCACCCGCATGTGCCCGCACAGCGACACCTCTTGGCGCTCTCCGCGCCGCAGCGTGAGGCTGAAGGTGGTGGCCAGCGCGGGCACGGCCGTGAGCAGCGCGACGAGTTGCGGCAGGGAAGGCCCGCCGCCACCGCCCAGTTGGGGCCAGCGCCGCACCCAGTACGTCGTGTGTCTGCGGTTGTCGCAGCGCCAGCTGCGGCCGGACTCCTCGGTCCGCCGCGCCGGCAGGTCGGTGCGTCCCGCCTCGGCCGTCACCAGAGGGTTGGCGCACGCCGAGGTCGCCACCGCGGCGGTCAACTCCTCCTCATTGAGCACCGTGGTACGAAAACCCGCCCCCATGAGGCGACTCGCGAGGTGGTCAGCGGCGCGCACGACGCACTTCTGCGCACCGACGAGCCCACCCCCGCGCGCGGCCACCGCCTCCGGGCACAGCTCCGGATCGAGCTTCAACGCGATCCAGGTGATACGCACGGCGGGTGCCCCGGTCTGCTCCTGGAGCGGCGCGTAGTTGCTGACGGCCACGGACTGCTGTGGCAGGTGCAGCGCGGGCGCGGGCTGCGTGTGCAGCACGATCTGCGCCGACTCCAGATGGATGTCGTCCACGTCCAGCGTGTCCCGCACCAGCCCCAGGGGGAGCGGCTGGCGGCTCCGCTCGGCGCGCAGCGCGGTCGCGTCGGCCTCCACCTGAAGGACGGCGGTCACGAACGTACCGTCCCCGATCACGCCGACGGGCCGTCGGTCCCGCGCGCTGTACGCGGAGGTCCGCAGGCCCGGATCGCACTCCACGGCCGGGGCGAGACCGGGCTCCGTCCCGGGGGGTATCGGCGTACTCGCCGCGCGCCGCTGCCGCGCCCGCAACGCCCGTGCCGTGGCGAGCCATTCGGGCAACGAGCGGCCCCGGCGCCGTACGAAGGCGAGGAGGACGAGTGCGACCGCGACGACCGCGGCCGGCATCAGCGCGAACGGACCGACGATCCACCCGACGAGCAGCGCGGCGGCGGCGATTTCCAACAGAACGATCCGTTGCAACCGGAACGACCCCGACTGCCCGGGACGCACCTTGAGATGCAGCGCCCCCGTCTGTCCCTGCGCCCGCGCGGGCGGCGTGGACCGCTGTGACCGGGGTGCCGAGGAGCCCTGCTCCCGCGACCGGTCACGCGACCGGAACCGCGTTCCGGAAGCCATCACTGCATCCCCCCGTTTTCCTCACAACTCATTGGAACAACGCCACCACACAGGGCCCTTGAAGGCCCCGATACCCTACCCGCTCCACAAGGCCGATCCCTTACCAGGCATAGTAGGGGGCCGGTCTGACAACGGAGGGCGGGGGACGGTGTACCCCCCAGCGCCGCCAGGCGATACACGGGGAGAAACAGGCACACATGGCATCTCGGCGGGACCAGCTCAACGCCTACACCTTCGCGAAGCGACGCATGCTCGCGTCCTTCGTCCAGTCGTCTCCCGACGGTTCGGAGGAAGGGGCGCCGCGCCCGTTGCGTGCGGTGCTGCCGGGGACCCTCGTCGGCGTGATCATCATGGCCGCGTTCGGGGCGTGGGGGATGTTCAAACCGACCGCGCCGCAGGGCTGGAACGCCGTCGGCGAGAAGGTGATCATCGCCAGCAAGTCCACCACCCGTTACGTGGTCCTGAAGACCGACGGCAAGGTCCAACTGCACCCGGTCCTCAACATGGCGTCCGCGAAGCTCCTGCTCAAGACGGGCAAGGGTGACGTCGTCACCGTCGACGAGTCCATCCTCGACAGGGGCACCATCCCGCGCGGGGTCACCATCGGCATCCCCTACGCCCCCGACCGGCTTCCCGCCGCGTCCGAGGCGGGCTCCGCGAAGCGCTGGGCCGTCTGCGAACGCCCGAGCGCGGGCGGCAGGTCCATCCAGAAGGCCGCGTTCGTCCTGGCCTCACGCGACATGGGCAAGACCGAGGGAAGCAAGCAGAAGCTGGGGGGCGGCGAACTGCTGTACGTCGTAGGCCCGGACAAGACCCGCTACATCGTCGACGCGAGCGGAACGTCGTACGAGGTCGACGAGAACAATGAGTTGCTGCTGCGCACGCTCGTCGGCTCCGGCCGCGAACCACAGCGGGTGTCCAAGGAGTGGCTGGAGACCCTGCACCCGGGCGACCCCATCACCTTCCCGAAGGTCGAGGGCCAGATCGGCACCGCCGCCGGTGTCCAGGGCAGCCTGTCGGCCGAGGCGAACAAGGTCGGCATGGTACTCAAGGCGCCCAACGGCGCGACCGAGCAGTACTACCTCGTCGAGCAGGGGAAGGTGGCTCCTGTCTCGGACTTCACCGCCAAGCTGCTACTGAACAGCAGTGACCTGGTCGGCCTCGGCCAGGCCGGCACGGCTCTCGACGTCAGCGCCGGAGCCTTCGTGCCCAGTACGGCAGGGTTCGCCGCGGACCACACCTGGCCGAGCCGCATGCCCGTTCCCGTCAACGAGGCGGACGCGTCGGACGGGCACCGCAACACCGTCTGCAACGTCCTGCGCGACGTCGACAAGGACAAGGGCGGGACGACGCTCAGCACTTGGGCGGGCACGGATTTCCCGGCCCCCCTCCCGACCGGGTCCTCCAGCGCGTACGTCACGCCCGGCTCCGGGCAGCTCTACCGCCAGTTCCAGGGCGAGGAGACCACGGCGGGCGGTGTCTTCCTGGTCACCGACACCGGACTGCGCTACGCGATGCAGTCCAACGACGACAGCGCCACGAACGACGCGGGCATCGGCACCACGGCCAAGGAGCGCAAGCAACTCGAGCAGGAGGCCCGCCTGGCCCAGATCAGCCTGGGCTACTCCGACGTGGACCCGGCGCCCATCCCTGCCGCCTGGTCCCAGTTCCTGCCCACCGGCCCTCGTCTGTCGACTTCGGCGGCACGCCAGCCGCAGGGCTCGTAAGGGGGGCCATGTCGTACGCACCGGCCGCAAGGCCTCTTCGTACCGTGGCCGTCATGGCCGCGACGCTGCTCGCTTCCACCGCCACCGTCGCCCTCGCACCGCTAGCGGCCGCGGACACGTCCACGGACCAGTGCACCTTCCCGAACAAGAAGTACGCGGGCCGCCCTTGGGCGCTGCAGCGCGTCCTGCTGGACGAACTGTGGAGCCAGTCAAAGGGCAAGGGCGTACGGGTGGCTGTGATCGACACGGGCGTGGACGTGAAGAACCCCCAGCTCACCCACGCCGTGGACACGGCGGCCGGTCTCAACCTCCTTCCGAAGAAACTGAAGGACGACAACGGAGACCCGATCGAACGCGGCAAGGAGAACGGCACGACGGACACCGTCGGCCATGGCACCCGCGTGGCGGGCATCATCGCGGCCCGGCCCCTCTCCGGCACCGGATTCGTGGGCCTGGCTCCCGAGTCGACGATCATCCCCATCCAGCAGAACGACGCCGAGGGCCACGGCACGGCGGAAACACTCGCCAGGGCCATCCGCGAGGCGATCCGGGCCAAGGCCGACGTCATCAACATCTCCCAGGACACCTCGAACGCGGTGAAGCCGGCCGCGGACCTGGAACGGGCGGTGGACGAGGCGCTCGCCGCCGGCATCGTGGTGGTGGCCTCGGCGGGCAATGACGGCCTGGGTGGCAACGACAAGGACACCTATCCGGCCTCGTACCCCGGCGTCCTGGCGGTCGCCGCCTCGGACCGCAACAACGAACGCGCCTCCTTCTCGCAGTCGGGCGACTTCGTGGACGTGGCGGCCCCCGGAGTGGACATGATCTCCACCGTCCCCAAGGGCGGCCACTGCTCCGACAACGGCACCAGCTTCTCGGCCCCGTACGTCGCCGGAGTCGCCGCTCTGATCAAGGCGAAGCACCACGACTGGACCCAACAGCAGATCGTGGCCCAGATCGAACAGACCGCGGAACGCTCGGTGGCGGGCCATGACCGCCTGGTCGGCTGGGGAGTGGTCGACCCGGTCCGCGCCCTGACGGAGGACGACCATCCCATCGAGTCCCCCGACCCTCACGAGGGCCTCTCGAAGGCCGAGGCGCCGACCCCGGCGAAACTGCAACTGGGCGAAACCCCGGACGAACGGAACGCACGGCTGGCTACGTATGTGGCCGTGGGCGCAGCGGTCTTGCTGGCGGGGCTCAGCGGGGTGGCGGTGGCGGTGCGGGACGCGCGGCGGAGGAAGCGGCGGGTGGCGGGGGCGGAGTGACGGCCTGGGTACATGGCTGTTCTCCACATCTCCGCTGCCTGGTCACTGACTTGTCAGACATTCATCGCGGTCATCGAAAGGACCTCTCCGCGTGAGCTTCGGCCCACCTCCTTCCATGTACACACAGTCCGCTGTGACAGCGGACGGCATACAAAAGAAGCGCCGCCGGAAACTGTTCGGTGGCGTGGCAGCCCTCCTGATCGGGACGCTGTGCGTGGGCAGTTGGCTCCTCTGGCACGGCGACGACGAGGCAGGGGCAGCCGCCAAACAGACAGCCCTCTCGGAGCAAGGCCCCCTGGACATCAGGGAGACGGTCGAGAAGCAACCCGCGAACGTATCCGGGCGCATGGCCTTCAGGTTCTCCGCCGACGACATGCAGGCCGGCGAGTCGCACGCGATGCCGGGCATGTGGGCGACGGACAAGATCCTTGCCAAAGGCATCAACAGAACCCTCGTGGGTTTCAAGATCGGCACGGATGCCCGCGCGGGCGACGAAGTCTGGAGCATCAGGTTCGCCGGACCGATCTGCGGCACGACGCGTCATGTGACTGCGGGGGACCGCACGGCAGTCCTCTTCCGGTCCGGTACCGGCAACCGCGCGGTGTGCGACCGTGTGGCCTTCGTCGACCTCGACACGGGCAAGAAGCTCTGGGAGGCCCAGTTCTCCACGCAGAAGGCCGCCTACGCGGATGCCACACCGAGTGTGACCATGGCGCGGGCGACGGTGGCCGTGGCGTGGGGCGGAGGCACGCGGGCGTACGACATGGACCAGGGGAAGAGCCTCTGGACGAACACCCCCGCTGATGGGTGCAGGGACAGGGGACTGGCCGGCGGGCGCGCCCTGCTCGTCCGGACCGACTGCTTCGACGCGAAGACCATCGCCACGACCTATCGGATCCGGAAGGTCGACTCCCGCACGGGCAAGGTGAATTGGACGTACCAGGTCGCCAAGGGCGTCAAGGGCGTCAACCTGGTGTCCGCCGCACCCGCCGTCCTCGCCGTGGCGGCAGGCGACGTCGAGATCACCGACCTGATCTCCCTCGACGAACATGGCAAGTACCGCGCCACGATTCGCGTCGAAGGTGGCCACTACGTCGCCAAGTGTGTCGATGAGGTGGACTACGGGGCGGTGGACGACTGCCCGTCGATGGTGGTCGGAGACGGCCAGGTCTTCCTGATGAGCAGGGAGGACCCCGACGGAACCATTGTGAACAACTCCAACTGGGTCATCGGATTCGATCTGGCGACGGGGAAGACGGTCAAGAAGTTCGAGTCGGGCAAGGACCAACTGCTGTATCCCCTGCGGATGAGCGGCGATCAACTCCTCGCCCTCCGCGAGAGCAGCGATCACATCACGCCCATGGCACTCGTCAGCCTGAACCCGCGGACCGGCAAGGAGACCCCGTACTTCTACTTCGATCTGCCCTCCGAAGCCTGGACGCTCACAGACCAGGAACTGAACGACATCATCGTGCAGAACGGACGGATCTTCTTCGGCACGAAGCAGGCGAACGGGCCGACCAATGCCAAGGAGAAGGTCTGGGAGTGGCTGGTTCTTGGGGTGGGGAGCGCGGGGTAGACCGTCGGACGGGTGCCCGTCTCTTGTGAGTTCGCAATGGCTACACAGCAACGCCGAATGAGTAGGAGTACTCAGGTCCGTCGCGTTGTGGGCCACGTAGTGTCGAGTGGCGGCACGGGCTCAGGCGAGCGCGAGGGTGCGGTGAAGAAGCAGTGAAGCTTCGCTGGGCGGTAGCACAGCTGTTGCGTATAGCAGTTGGGGCTGTCATAGGAAGCGACTAGAGTGATGTCGTTGCGGATATGAACGCTTGAGGGGTGCAGTCGCCCGGAGCGAGCGACAAAACGGGGAGGGAAGGCGTCATGCTTCCTGCGGACATGACAGGTGGGGCGTCGCCAAGCACAGCTGCGGACCTGAAGGTCGGCGCCGGCGTGCTGATGACGTTCAAGCAGCGCATCGACAAACTTTTGTCCGAGTTCGAGGACTCGGCGGGCAGCGCTTCCAAGGTGGGTGCGCACCGCGTCTCACGGACTTCTCTCAGCGGGCACTGCAGTCCCTTCCATGAGGCGGACGCCCTGTTCACTCAGTACGAGCAGGTTCACGAGCACATCACGCAGCTCTCCAAGACGCTGGGTCTCCAGATCGAGGCCATGGGCATCGCGACGCAGGGCGCGCAGAACGGCTTCGACAGCCTCGATGACGACCAGCGTCGCCGTTTCTGGGAGATCCAGGTCGAGACCGACCGCCTGTACAGCGAAGCCCAGCAGGAGAAGTCCGGCGAGGGTGAGCGGAAGTTGAGCGACGCGAAGAAGTCCACGAAGGGACTCCAGTAGTGAGCGGGGACGACAAGGCGCCGAAGGAGCTGACTGACCAGCAGCGCGTCGACGTTCAGGTCGGCCAGGTCGACGCGGTGTCCGGGGTGTCGAACGTGATGCACGACGCGTTCGGATTCAAGCGCGTCCGCCTCCTGACGTACGGGAAGGTCACGGACTTCGAGGACCACAAACTCAATGCCATGATCGACCTGGTCCATCAGGCGAACCCCGCCGACCTGGAGCACGCCGGCGAGACGTTGGCGAAGGCGAGCAAGGCGATCAACGAAGCCGCCGTGGAGCTCCGACGTCACCTCAAGCACGCGGGTGAGGACTGGCAGGGCGTGGCCGGCGAGGCGTTCCAGAAGTGGGGAGAGAAGCTCGCCACGCACACCGAGAGCCTGGCCACGTACGCCGACGGCGCCGGGGTGCAGGTCACGGCTGCCGCGACGGGGCTCGCATCCGTGCGCAGTTCGTTGCCGCCCCGGGACCCCCGCCCTGCCCTCGATCAGAAGAAGCCGGGGCAGCTCCCGGTACTCCAGCAGTTCGAGGGCAACAAGCAGTACGCCCAGGCGGTCCAGGTCGAGAAGGACCGGCAAGAGGCGATCAACCAGATGAACCGCCTCGCCTCCTTCTACTCGGTGTCAGGGTCCGAACTGGCGAAGCTGGACCCGCCGGCTTTTCAGTCGATGCCGGATGTGGGGATGCCGCCTGGGTCCGAGGCACCGAGTGGAGGTACCAATGGTCACACGCGCCACTCCAACCTGAGCTCAGTCCACCAGGCGGTTGCGGGTGCGAGCGAAGGCAGCCATGTGTCCCACAGCGAGACCGACTCCGGGAACGGCCGTCTTCCCTCTGCGCATCCCGCTGTGGACACAAGTGTCGATTTGCATCGCCCCACTGTCGGTACGGAGATCAACAGCGTTGGCACGCTGCCGCCAGAAACCGCGAAGCCGGCGCCAGTGCTCCCCCCTTCCACGGCAACGGGACCCAGTGCGCCTCCTGGGGGAACGCTCCCGCCCATAGGGACAGGCGTGGTACCTCCCGCCTTCGGAGGCCCGGTCGCGCGCGCTGTCGGACTTGGAGGAGGAGCGGGCGGCAAGACTCCCGGATCGGCTCAAGGGCGGGTTACCACCTCTGAGGGAACCACTGCCGGAGGTCGCACAGGACGCGGCCCCGTGGGACCGATCGGACGCGCATCCGCGGTTGGCCAGCAGGGTGCCCGTGGGCCCGCTTCTGCGACGGGCAGGTCGCCTATGGGGCGGGGTGTCACCGGCGGCATGCCTAGAAGCGCGGGTACGACCGGTTCACGCACCGGCGGCACGCCAGGCGGGCGTGTGGGCGGCGTGCCCGGTCAGCCTGCCGCACGGACCGGACCCGGAGCCACGGGCGCTGCGCGTACGGGCGGCGTGGTCGGTGGCAGGCCCGCTGCTGAAGCTGGCCCGCGTGCGACGGGTGCCAGGGTTCCGCGTGGCACGGTCATCGGTGGCGAGGGCACACCAGGGGCTCGTACGGGCGAAAGGCCGGGGCAGCGCGGAGTGATCGGTGCGAAGAACAACCCGGCACCGGGCACTGGCCAGGGTCAGTCTCAGCGCCGGACTCCAGGTAATGCGGACAGTGTGGTCGGCGCGCCCGCGAGTCGGGCAGGTGTCAGGGGCAACGGAGCCGTGTCCGGTGGTTCTGGCCTGGTGTCCGGTTCCGCGGAGGGCCGCAGCCCTGATCGTGCCGCCGGCGGGAGGCCGCAGCGTGAACAGCACCGTGCCGAGGACAAGAAGCGCTCGCGTGATGATGCGCGGCGTGACGATGCGCCGCCGGCGACCGACTGACCGAAACGACCTAGGACGTACAGAAGCATGAAGTCAGGGACTGGCGTACGCCGAATGCGGGCCGCGCTGTGGGCGATGCGTGCCCGGAGACATGTGACCACCGTGGGCGCGACGCTGGGTGCTTTGGCCGTCATGTCTGTTGGGCTGGCCCCTGCCGCGGCTGCCGACGACATCCAGTCGCAGCAGTGGTACTTGGACGCGATGAACGCCCAGGGACTGTGGAAAGTCAGCACGGGCAAGGGCATTTCGGTCGCTGTCGTCGACACCGGAGTGAACCCGGACACGAATTCGTTGAAGGGCCAGGTGCTGCCCGGAGTCGACGCCACGGGAACCACAGGTGACGAAACGGACGACTACGCCGGCCACGGCACGTCGATGGCCGAGTTGATCGCAGGGACCGGCCGTGGTGGTGGGCTCAAGGGAGTGGCACCCGGAGCCAAGATCATCCCAATCCGCACGGTGCTCCTCGGAATCGGCAAGAAGGGTGAGGAGCAGGGCGATACCTCAGCGAAGGCAATCCGAGCCGCTGCCGACTCCGATGCAAAGATCATCAATATGTCGTTCGGTACGTATTCCGAGGACGATGGTGAACTTGAAGCCGTGCAGTACGCACAGAGCAAGGGGAAACTGCTCATTGCCGCTGTGGGTAACGCAGCCGATATCGCCAAGAACTACATCGGCTATCCCGCCAAATACCCTGGCGTGGTCGGAGTCTCGGCGATCAACGAAAACGGCGAGGTAGCCAAGTTCTCGCAGGATGGCGCGTACGTGGATCTGGCCTCGCCGGGCGTCGACGTACCGACCTGGTGCGACAAGGCCTTGAAGTCCTACTGCGCGCAGAGCAATGGAACCAGTCAAGCCACCGCCATCACCTCCGGCGCCGCCGCCCTCATCTGGTCCGCCCACCCCAAGTGGACTGCCAACCAGGTCCTCCGCGTGATGATCGACACAGCCGGCCGGGACTGGCCGAAGAGCACCCCGAGCCGGTACCTCGGCTACGGCACGATCCGGCCGGCGCAGGTTCTCCTGAAAGGCAAGGGAGACCCCGGACCCGCCGACGTCGATCCCGTCACCAACAAGAAGACGCCCGGCCTCTCCGCCGGCACCGGCGCCTCGTCCTCCGCATCCGCATCAACCTCGTCACAGCCCCCGAAATCCACTTCAGGTGGCCTGACTTCAGCGGCAGGATCAAGCTCGACGTCGTCCGGCGACAACACGCTGTGGGTGGTTCTCGGAGCAGTTGCGGCGGTGGTGGTGATCGGAGGCGGCGGCTTCGCTGCCTTCCGCGCACGCCGCGGCAATTGAGGGCTGCCTGTGTGGTTCGACCCATTTTCAGGCCAGGTTCCGCTACCCACATTGTGGCGATGCGTAACTCGGCAAGTTGCAATGACAGTCCAGGAAGGGAAGCCCAGTCATGGCAGACGGCCAGCGGCTATCAGACGCCCAAGTAGTCAAGCTTGAAAAGGACATCCTTATCAAGTTCGAGTCGATCAAGGGGCAGGTTCACCGGCTTCAGGGCACCATCGACAGCCTTGAATCCGGGCAGTGGAAGGGCATCGGTGCCGGTGCCTTCAACACCAAGCAGTACGAGATCAACACGTCCCTGGTGCGGATCGGCAACGTCCTCACCAAGTTCCTGGAGGCGATGACCGCCACCCGGAAGATCAAGGACGGCACGGAGGACGAGGTCCGGTCGGCCGTGCAGAGCATCAACGTGTTCGACGGTGCCCCGAAGTCGAGCCTCAGCGGGTTCTGAGTCCGACTTGTCCGAGCTCGCAGGTCGGGCCCGGTGAGACGACATCACGAAGGAAATGGAGTAGGCATGGCCGGCAACAGCCACGATGAACTCGTAGTCAAGTACGGGGCCCTTGACGCCGCGGCCACCGAAATCGGTAACCAGGCCAAGCAGCTTGAGCAGGACCTGGAAGAGATCAAGAAGATGGTCGCCAGTGTGGCGTCGGGCTGGGAAGGCGAGGCCCACAACATGTACAAGCAGCAGCAGGCCGTGTGGGACAAGGAAGCGCGCGACATCCACCAGGCTCTGGTGGCCATCGCGCAGGTGGTCGGTCGCGCCGGCGGCGACTACCACGGCGGCGACAAGAAGGCCGCCAGCTACTACCTGTAGGACAGGTCGATACGGGTCGACAGGGTGGGCACGCACGGGAGGTGCCCACCCTGTTGTGCGTCCTCGCTCACATCAGACGCACTTGTTCTTCTCCTGGATCTGCTTGGTGTAGTCGACGATCAGACGCTTCATCGCGGTGGTGTCATCGAGGTCGGGTGCAAACACCTGCATGACAGTGAACAAATGCTGATCCGGATGGGACGAATCACTGCAGCCTTCGGCTTTCCCGACTGCACCGGTTCCTGAGTAAAGATATCTTTTGTCGTCCGTCACGGTCCCGGGGGCGACCTGTGCATGCACGGCAGCAACGTCCATGACGGTGCCCTCTTTCTCCCACCACAACTGACCTGCAATCATGGCGACTTTGCCATCGATGCTGATCTTGCATCGTTCGGTTCCGCCGTTGGGTGACTCTTGTTGTGTGGAAATTTTCTTTCCAGCCGGCAAGAAGGGGGATACCAGGTCGGATTTCACGGTGACGCCGCACAGGGATTTTGGCAGCGCGTACTCCCGTACCTCTTCCTTCGAGCAGCCGGACAGCGCGATTCCCATGGCGACGGCCGTCGCCAGGAAAGCGACTCTCCTGGGTGCCGGTGAGGATCGGAGACGAGAGTACTTCAAGGTCGCATGCCTCTCTGGACAGTGTGAATGTTGTTCGAGGTCCGGGACCGATGCCCGACGTCTCGACGTCCCGACGTCAGACATCCGTCTTGAGGTCGGGCGCCATGGCGATGACATTCGTTCCGGACGCGTTGAATCCGCGTTGTGCGCCATCGCGCGCCCATTCCCCGACGTCCGGGAGATCGGTCCGGCTGTGGTTCTTCGCCGCGGCCTCGGCTGCCTTCTCGGTGTACTTGCTGTTGCTGTCCAGGCCGGACTCCCAGTGCTCGCCCATGACGGGGCCGGCATCGTCCTTGGCCTTCCCCTCGGCGTCCTTGAAGAGTTCCTCCAGGACCATGCTCGTCGCGGTGCCCGCGATTCCACCGGCCGCCGCCCCTCCGGCAGGGCTGGTGATGAAGGTCGTACCGACGCCGGTGACGGTGCCGACGGTTCCGGAGATCGCGTTCTTCCACTGAGCCACCGAGTGCTCGTAGGCCTTGTCCTTCTCCTCGGCCTCACCTGCGACGACTTCCGCGCGGCCTTGTGCAAGGGTTCCCGAGACTTCACCGGACCCCTTCGCGATCTGCTCGACCACGAATTGCGGATCTTTGGCGTAGCGCTGGTCCTCGGGGAGATCGGGATTCAAGTGGTATTCCATCAGGTTGGCCATGTAGGCCTTCTGGCCTACTTCGACCGCTGCGTACCCCTCGGGATTTTGGCCGACGGTGAACAGGAAACGTGTCACGTCCCGATGGTTGAACTCGGCCTCGGAGCCGGCGATCGGGAAGAGCCGGTTGGTGTCGTCGTCTCCGTCATCGGTCATGGCTCGGTTGAGGTCCGGAAGGTACTCCGACGCGATCTGCCCGATGCTGTCGCCCATGTATCCATGTTTGGTGACGCGCTCGTTGTCGTCCGAAATGGAGGCGACGAGGCTCTCCATCAGCTTCGTCTGCTCCGGGTTGTGCGAAGGCGTGTCGAGCGTCGGCAGCTCGCCCGCCGGATGCCCCGTGGTCGCGGCCTCCAGAGCCAGCGCCAGGTTGTTGCGACCCGCGGTGCTGGCATCGCCTTTGTCGTTCTGGTCCTGCGGCCAGTCACGCTCCTCGAAGAGGTAGTCGAAGTTCGACAGGGCCTTCTTGTGGTCCTCGTCCTTGCCGATGAACTGGTCGTTGAAGAACTCGGTGGCCGCGTCGGGGCTGTTCGACAATGCCTTCAGGTAGCCGGTCATCGGGTCGTAGCCGCCGTCGGTCCCCGTACGGTTGAGGTCCGGGTCGAAGCCCATCTGCTGCCAGGCGACGTGCTGACCGTTGTGCGTCAGCTTCCGCTCCGTGTCCATCAGTTTCTTGCCGTAGTCGCCAAGGAACTGGTCGTCGTAGTCGCCCCAGCGCATGAAATTGCTCATGACCTGGACGCCGAACGGGAACCCACCACCCCTGCCGACGGGCTTGTCGCCGAGGTCCACCATCTGGCGCTTCCACTCCGTCATGGCCCCGGTGTCGCTCTGGGTGGCGGTGGCGAGGGTGAGGCCGATGTGCTGCTGCAGATCGTCGAGTTGCTCGCGCCTCGCGCGGAACAGCTCAGGGTTCGTGGTCGGCTCGGTGAGCTTCGTCCAGAACTCAAGCGTCCCCTTGGCGCCGAGTCTGGTGGCGAAGCGCTCGGCGAACAGGTCGTCGTTCGCGTACTTCTTCAGGCCGGCATTGAGTCTGTCGAACTCCTCAACCGTGAGGTCCTTCGGATCCTTCTGCGCCAGCTTGGCGAGTTCATCGGCTTCCTTGACGGCAGCAGCCGCCGAGTCCCGGTCCGCATAGCCGGCGCCGGAGAAGCCGAGCCGACTCTGGTCGACGAGGGCCTGCAGCACCGTATTGGCTGTGTTGTCGCTCTCCGTCGCGGCATTGAGGATCTTCTGGACCTCGTCCCGCAGGGCGGTGACATCACTCGCGTCGTGTTCGGGAACTGTCGTCCCCTTCGCGGCCCGGTCCGGGTGGATGTTCATCGTGACCGTGAATTCGCCACCCGCGGTGGACACCACCGTCAAGTTCTTCTTCAGACCTCGTTCAATGGCCGCGTTGAGCTTCTTCTGGTAGTCCTTCAGCTCGCCGAGCGTGTCACTCAGGATGTTGCGGATGGACGTCGCCTGGACGTGGGCATCCGCGAACTCGCCGGACGTCTTGCCGATGAACTCCTTGGAGACGGTGGCGTTCACGCCCGCCCAGTTGGCCTTGTTGGCCGCGCTCCTGAGGCCCTTGTCGGCGGACTCCTTCAGGTCGTCGAGGTCACGGATCATCGTCGTCCAGTCCTCCACGGCGTCGTCGAGGAGCGTGAAGTTGGCGAATCGAAGGGCATCGAGGTCCATCAGTTCTTGTCCTTCTTCTCACCCGAGTCGCCGTACACAGGGTTTTTCTTGCCGTGGCCCCCCACACGCTCGTCGAAGCCTGCGTCCAGCACGTCGATGCTGCTCATCTGCCGTCGGATGTAGTGGTCGTCGCCCGCATGCAGCTTCTTGGTGACCTGCATGTGGTTCGAGATGTGCGCGCACGCGTCCCTGAGGGACGACAGCTGTTCGTCCCAGCGGGTCGACACGTGCTGGAGTCCGCCACCCAGCGCGAAGCCTTGTGTGGAGAGGTTTCCCGCGGCCTTGTCGCTGCTGGGGACCGCCCTGCGTCCCTTGTTCCACAGGTCGTTGTACAGCGTGAACGCGTGGTCGCCGATCTTCGCCAGATCACCCTCGCGCACGGTGAGGTCGCCGTACTGACTGGGATCCGCGGTGTTGCCCCCGCCGCCCGCGCCCGGCTCCACCTGGTTCAGCTGCATCTGTGCCGACTGGCGCTCCGCCGCCTGTGACTTCAGCTGTTCCCACTCGTCCCACGCCATGCGTTCGGATCACTTCCCCGTGTCCCCGTGAAGCCCGTCCTCCGGACGGGACCGCTACGTCGAATCCGTCGAACTACAAACTGGCCGGATCCGTGAGCTTGAGTCAAGGAAGTCTAAATAGCTCACCATGATCTCCACAACATGACGCATGTCTCTGGAGGGCTGCGATGACCGGGCCCACGACTTTCGCTTGTGCGATGCGGACTTCTGTCGGGTCGGCCAGGACGAAGTCGACGCGGGCAGTCGAGGGCGTCGCTCGACCCCGCTCCGGACTGGTTGACGACGTCCAGAGGCCAAGGCGTACCGCCCCGTGTTACTGGCAGCCCTGCTTCTCCATGGCCTTCGGGAAATAAGAACGGAGGAAGGAGCGCAGGGCGTCGCGCCGTTCCGAAACCTTCTCAGGAACGTTCCGCTGCAGCTGAACCAGCACGGCGAACTTCTGCTGCTTTCCCTTGTAGGTGCAGCCGGCGACCGCCATCGCTCCACGGTCGGCGATCACGGCGCCGTCGCCGATGTCAGCGGCGGCGGGACTCCCAAGGCGTACGAGTGCCCGATCCTGGACCTTGATGGGATCGGTGTCGGCGGCAACGACATCTCCCGAAAGATAGACGACCAACTTCTGGTCCACCAGCAGACGGCAACGTGGACTCTCGGGGCCGGCGTCGTATGACTTCTCTGTGAGTTTCTTTCCGTTCGGAAGGAGGGGAGACAGCGAGTCGGAATCGACGGTCACACCGCATGCCTTGTCCGGGACCGCGTAGTCGCGAGATCCCGAACAAGCTGTCGCCGACAGAAGGACTACGGTCACAGCAGCGGCGGCAACAGTTCGCATACAGCTCTGAGATCCTCCCGTACGTCCCGCGAGCCGACCCAGAAGCAGAGAAGTACCGTTGTTCACTGATCACCTGCCAGTCCCTGAGCACGGCCATTGCCGTCGAAGGCGGCGCCGTTGATCTCGGATGTAATCGTGTACCTGTTGCTGCCGTGGTTCGGGTTGGCGTCCATCCACAGGTCGGCCAGCTTCTGCAGTTGGTTCTCCCGCGCGGTGAAGACTTCGCCGTTCTGCCGGGCGGTCTCCTCGTTGATGCGTGCCTGCTCGTCCAATTGCCATTGGTAGGCAAGGGCGTCGACGCCTCGCTGCGCGGCATCACCGACAACCGGGATGAAGTTCACGGCACCACCGAAGCCGTGATAAAGCCACTTGGCATCCCACGAAGGGTCGTGCTTGTCCGTCTTCAGGGCCTGATAGCGGGCCTCTTCGAGGAAGCCGACGGTGTGCCCTGCCCGGAGCAGCGTTTCCTTCGGATCGCTCGGACGGTCCGTGTAGATGTCGCGCACCATCTCCCGGTTCAGGCCGTCGTTGAGTATTCCGTAGGCGTTCTGATCACGTGACACCTGCTTCGTCACTTCCAGCAGCTGATGTCGATCGAGCTGTCTCGGGTCGCCGTGATCGTCTGCGAGGGAACTTGCGGTGTGATTGACCTCGTCGCCGTAGTTCACCAGCACTTTGGCCATGTCATCGCGCATCTCGGGAGCGAAGTCGTCGCCCACACCCGAGACGATCTTCAGCGAGCGATCGAGGACGTGCCGGTTCTCGGCGGTGTGCTCCACGGGAACGGCGTGGGGGTCGTTGGGATTGACGCCCGTGGCTGCGGCGACGAGAGCATTCCCCGTCGCATCACGCGACTGGTTTCCGTCGTTGCTGTTCAGGGGGGTGTCGTCGAATGTGGGGCGATCCTTGAGGACCCACTCGGCATTGTCCTGGGGATCAGTCCTGTTGAAGAAGTCGGTGGCGGCGTCAGGGCTGTTCGAGAGAGCTGTCATGAATCCGGTCATCGGATCCCGGCCGAACTCGTCACCCATGAAGTTCATCTTGGGCATGGCAGGTCCGCCCACGCCACCGTTCCAGTAGTGGTCCGGTAGCTTCATCTTCTTCTCGGTCGACACCAGGGCGTCACCGTACTTGTTCAAGAACGCGTCATTGTAATCCCCGACTCGCATCAGGTTGCTCATCAGCTGGAAACCGTAGACCTGTGTTCCACGGGTCCGGATGGGGTCGTCGCCCAGCTGGACCATGTCGTTCTCCCAGTGCCGCATCGCGGGGGAATCCGACTGTGTCGCTCCTGCGAGAGTGAGGCTGAGATTCTTTTGGAATTCTCCGAGTTGATCGAGGCGTGCCCGCTGCAGATCGCCGCCGTCCGACGGATCGGAGAGGTCGGCCCAGAAATCCAACGTCCCCCTCGGGCTGAGGGTGGTGGCGAACTTCTCCTGAAAGAGCGGGTCGTTCTTGTAACCTGCGAGATTCCGGTTGAGTTCATCAAATTCCTGGGGAGACATCGAATCTCCCTTGTCCTTGATGAGATTCGCGTACTTCTCGGCGTCCTCCAGAGCCTTGGTCGCCGAATCCCTGTCGCCGTACGAGGCGCCGGAGAACCCGTACTCGGCTTGCTCGACGATCGCGCGAAGCGCCTCGGACGCGGTCTCGTCGCTGTGCGTGGCTCTGCCGAGAATGCGCTGGACGTCATCGCGCAGCTCGGTCACATCCTGCTCGCTGTGATCGGGGACCGTGGTCCCCTTGGCCGCGCGATCGGGATGGATGTTCATGGTGACGGTGAAGGAGCCGTTGCCGGTGTCCATCACTGTGAGGTTCTTCTTGAGCCCGCGTGATACCGCCTCGTTGAGCTGCTCGTGGTAGCTGACGAGCTCCTCGTGGGTGTCCTTGAGGATGTCACGGATGGTGCTGGCCTCGGTGTGGGCGTCAGTGAACTCGCCCGCCGTCTTGGTGATGAACTCGCGCGAGACAGTGGCGTTCACGCCGGTCCATTTGGCCTTGTCCGCCAGGCCTTTGAGTCCTTCACGGGCGTTCTTCTCAAGGGTCTCCAGGTTCCCCACGACCCGAGTCCAGTCGTCTATGGCAGTACCGAGCGACGCGAAGTTCCCCAAGCGGAGCGTATCCAGATCCATCAGTGCCCCTTTCCACCGTCGAAGCCCTTGTCGAGAGTGGAGATGCTGCTGATCTGGCCGCCGATGTAGTACTCGTCGCCCTGATGGGCCTTCTTCGTGAAGTCCATATGGTTGGAGATATGGGCACACGCGTCGAGGAGCGACGTCAGTTGTTCTTCCCAGCGGCTCTGCACGCGGTCGACTGCCCCACCCAGTGTGAAGCCCTGGGTCTTGAGATCCGACGCCGCTGTCTGGCTGCTGGACCAGGCGTCACGCCCATACCGGCCCAGGTCTTCCCACAGCTTGAATGCCCGGTCGCCGATCGCGGCGAGATCCTTTTGGCCAACGGTCAGATCACCCTGCGGGGTGCTGCCACCGCCACCGTCGGCCGGTAACTGATTGAGTTGCATGCGCGCGGATTGCTTGTGCGCCGCCTGGTTCTTCAGCTGCTCCCATTCGTCCCAAGCCACGTCGGAATCCTCCCCGTTGGTCCCGTGAACGCGGCCGTCGGACCGACGGCCGCCGGGCTACTTCAACGTACCAATGGAACAGATCTGCCGCCTCGGAGCTGTCGAGTGCGAAGACTTTCGCGTGTACTTCATCAGTACTCCACACTCATCAACCCGGTCTGAACCAAGGGCTTTCCCCGCCTGCGAGAGACAAAGACGCCCCGCCCCGCAGGCATGGCCCGAGGCCGCACTCCGCCCAGGATGTCTCCCTCGCCCGGATCGCCGGCGAGCACCACACCCTGCGCACCCAGCTCCCTCATCCGCTGCATGAAAGGCTCGTACGCAGCGCGCCCCGCGCCGGCAGTCGATCGGGCGATGATGAATCGCACGCCCACATCCCGCGCGAACGGAAGCAGTTCCGTCAGACCGCCCAGCGGGTTCCCGCTCGACGTGGACACGAGGTCGTAGTCGTCGACCACGACGTACACCGTCGGGCCGCGCCACCAGCTCCGCTCCCGTAGCTGCTGTGCGGTCACGTCCGCCGTGGGTGTCCGGCGTTGCATCAGCTCGGCCAGCGCGCTCATGTGGTGGTCCATGGCGTTGGACATGGGGATGTACTCGGCGAGGTGCGTGGACGGTGTGACGTCGAGCAGTGAGCGCCGGTTGTCGACCACGAACAGCTTGCAGTCGTCGCCCGAGTAGCGCTCGGTCAGCTGCTTGATCAGCAGGCGCAGCAGGTTCGACTTGCCCGACTCGCTCTCTCCGAAAACGAGGAAGAACGGGTCCTGCTCGAAGTCGACGAAGACGGGTTCGAGGTTGTCCTCGTCGAGCGCGAAGGCCACACCGCGGTGGGGGGAGTGGTCCCCCGGAGGCAGTTGCTGCGCCGGGAACTCGCGGGGGAGCAGCCGGACTTCGGGGGCGCCGGGCGCCTGCCAGTGGCGGGACACCTCCGTCGCCAGCGCCGCCGTCGCGTCGGCGAGGTCCGTGTCCGACGTCAGACCGTCGATGCGTGGAACGGCACCCATGAAGTGCAGCTTCCCCGGCGCCTGGCCGCGGCCGGGCACGCCCGTGGGGACGTTCACCGCCACCTTGCGGTCCAGCTCCGAGTCCATCGTGTCGCCGAGGCGCAGCTCCAGGCGGTTCATCAGGTGGTCCTTGAGGTTCGCCCGGACCTCCATCGACCTGGACGCGGTCAGGACGAGGTGGATGCCGTAGCCGAGGCCCCGTGCGGCGATGTCCAGGACAACGCCCTCCACGGCCTCGTAGTCCGCGCGGAAGTTGCCCCAGCCGTCGATGACCAGGAAGACATCACCCCACGGCTGGTCGGTCAGGGAGATCTGACCGCGCGCCCGCTTCGTGCGGAACTCGGCGATCGACGAGATGCCGGAGGAGCGGAAGTACTCCTCGCGGCGCGTCATGACGCCGTACACCTCGGCGACCGTACGCCGCACCTTTTCCGGGTCGAGGCGCGAGGCCACACCGCCGACGTGCGGCAGTCCGGCCACGGCCGCCATGCCGCCACCGCCGAAGTCGAGGCCGTAGAACTGCACCTCGTGCGGGGTGTGAGTGAGCGCGAAGGAGGCGATCAAGCTGCGCAGCAGCGTCGACTTGCCGGACTGCGGACCGCCGACGATCTGCATATGGCCGGCGGCGCCCGAGAAGTCGACCCACAGCGGGTCGCGGCGCTGCTCATACGGCTTGTCGACGAGACCGACGGGTACGACGAGCCGTCCTGCCCCCTCGTAGCCGGGCTGGGTGAGCCCGCGTCCCTGCACCGCGGCCAGTCCCGGGAGCAGCCCGTCCAGTGACGGCGGGCTGTCCAGCGGCGGCAGCCACACCTGGTGGGCCGCCGGGCCCTGCGCCTCCAGACGGCGCACGATCACATCGAGCACGGTGTCGGCCAGGGCGTCGTCCGTCTCCGGCGTCTCCTCGCGCTGCTGGGGCACGGCGACGTACCGCACCGGCACCTCCGCCGCGGTGAACAGCACCGGCTGCCGGTCCACCGGCAGCGCGCCGCCGAGCGCGGACCGGGTCGGACCCGTGCGGTACACCCCGGAGACGTACGCCGCCTTGAAACGCACCATCTCGTCGGTGCCGAACTTCAGGAAGCCGGAACCGGGCACGTTCGGCAGTTCGTACGCGTCGGGGACGCCCAGCGCCGCACGCGACTCGGCGGCGGAGAACGTCCGCAGGCCGATCCGGTACGAGAGGTACGTCTCCAGACCGCGCAGCCGGCCCTCCTCCAAGCGCTGCGAGGCCAGCAGCAGATGCACGCCCAGCGAACGGCCGATGCGGCCGATCTGCACGAACATCTCGATGAAGTCCGGCTTGGCGGTCAACAGCTCGCTGAACTCGTCGATCACCAGGACGAGGGACGGGATCGGCTGGAGCGGCGCCCCGGCCGCCCGCGCCTTCTCGTAGTCGTGGATGTTCGCGTAGTTGCCCGCGTCGCGCAGCATCTCCTGGCGGCGGTTGAGTTCACCGCGGATGGAGTCGCCCATGCGGTCGACCAGCGTCAGGTCGTCCGCCAGGTTGGTGATCACGGCTGCCACGTGCGGCATCTGCGCCATCCCGGCAAAGGTGGCACCACCCTTGAAGTCCGCGAGGACGAAGTTCAGCGTCTCGGACGAGTGCGTCACCGCCAGACCCAGCACCAGCGTGCGCAGCAGCTCCGACTTGCCCGAACCCGTCGCGCCCACGCACAGCCCGTGCGGGCCCATGCCCTCCTGCGCGGCCTCCTTGAGGTCCAGCATGACGGGCCGGCCGTCCTCGCCGACGCCGATCGGCACGCGCAGCCGCTCGGCGAGCGAACGCGCCCGCCAGGTGCGCTTGGTGTCCACCGAGGCCGCGTCCCCGAGGTTCAGCAGATCCGTGAACTCCAGGTTGGCGAGCAGCGGTTCGTCGTCGTCCCCGCCCGAGGCCACGCGCAGCGGCGCCAGCTGCCGCGCCAGCGCCTCCGCGGACTCGTACGAGAGGGCGTCCGGTGTGCCCTCGTAGACGATGCCGTGCCCGGACTCCAGATGCAGCGCGTGCGGCTGCACGACGATGGAGAGGTCACCGCGGGCTCCGGACAGGTCCTCGGGGACGACCTCGACGACCGTCACCCCCTGCAGTCCCTCGGGGGTGGCCAGGACGGAGTCCGGCGGTAGCGACAGGCCATCGAGTACGACGACGATGTGCGGTTCGTCCGGGAGCGGGGCGGCGTTCGGGTGGAAGCGTGGACGCCCCGTCAGCCGGGTGGCCAGCAGCTGTTCCAGCTCGCGCGAGTCACTGCCGATCAGTCGGCGGCTGCCCGCGCCGTCCACCGCGTCGGAGAGTTGCACGTGCGGCAGCCACTTGGCCCACTCCCAGTGCGAGAGCTCCTCACGCCCGGCCGCGACCACGATCATCAGGTCCTCGGGTGAGTGCAGCGAGGCCAGCGAACCGGCCAGAGCACGCGCCGAGGCACGTACGGACTGCGGATCGCCGCTGACCGTGACGTGGTAGAAGGCGCGCAGCGAGACGGCCATCGGCAGCGCGTCCAGGACGCCGTGGGTGGACACGAAACGCTGCATCGCGCCTGCGGTCAGCGGCTCCAGCTGGTCGACCGGACCTGTCTCGGGGGAGACCAGTGGGGTGGCCAGCGACTGCGGACCGAGGCCGATGCGCACCTGGGCGAAGTCCTCGTCCCCCGGCCGCCGTTCCCACACCCGGCTGCCCTCGGCGACCAGCGCCCACAACTGCTCGGGAGAAGGGTGCAGGTAGTACTGGGCGTCGCGCTGCGCTCTCCCCGTGTCCAGGGCCGTGCGTCGGGTCTGTGACAGATAGCTCAGATAGTCGCGGCGCATGTCCGCGAGCTGGCCCTGGGAGCCGCGCCGGAAGCGGACGATCATCGCGACGGACATGGCCACCGTCGACGCGATCATCACCATGCCCATGATCTTCATGAACGGCTGCCCGTTCGTGAAGAAGAAGACCACCGAGCCGCCCATGCCGAGCGTCGGCAGCAGCTGCATGAGGACGCTTTCCTGGTGCCCGCGCGGAAGCTCCGGCGGCGGCTGAAGGACGACCTCTTCCGTGGGCACTTCGGACGGCAGCGCCCGAGGTGGGCGCTTGACGATGATTTGGCTCACTGCTCACCAATTCCCTTGCCGGCCCCAGGGTCTTCCGCCCGCCGCCCCGTGTCAGGCGGACGCAGGCCGCCGCGTGATCCTACTGACTTACTACTGACTTCATGGGAGACGGGTGGGCGGTAGGGTGCCGGATGTTCGCGTGAGCACACGCGAACGAGGCCGGAAAATCAGGACATTCCGCGCGATGTGGTGGTGTGCGGAACCCAAGAACCGGCCGCACGGCCCTCTTTCGGCCGCCTTGCCGCACCGTCGGCCGGGTGGTCCCGGCAAAGAGACGCAGGACCTTCACACCGTGGCCGCAGAACCACCGCAGCCGCGGCGCCATCACGTCCGCGGAACCGACGCAGACGCAAGAGCATGACCGAGATCGCAGACGCAGGACCATCATTGAGGGGGAGCAGCAGGTGAGCATGACGGCCTCCGCGACAACCACCGGAGCCGGAGGGCCGGGACCCGGAGCCCCTCACGGGGCGGGCACGGGCCTCGGCTTCTGCCGGGTCACCATCGTCGCGCCCGACAGCCGGATCGACGTGGCGCTGCCCGACGACATCCCGGTCGCCGACATCTATCCGGAGATCCTCAGGCTCTCCCAGCAGAGTCCCGCCCAGGGCGCTCCGGTCGGTTACCACCTCGTACGCCGAGACGGCGCTGTCCTCGACAGCTCGCGTTCCTTCGCCGCGCAGCGGATTCTCGACGGCGAACTCCTCACCCTGCGCCCCTTCTCCGAGTCGCTGCCCCCCGCCGTCTTCGACGACGTGTCAGAGGCGGTCGCATCCGCGGTCACCCGTGAACGCACCCTGTGGAGTGGCGACCTGACGCGCGCCGCGGGGCTCGTCGGCGGCGGCGTCCTGCCGACGCTGCTCGCGTTCGTCGCCTGGACCGCCGATCCGCGCCACGACATGCACAGCCTGCCCGGCATCCTCGCGGGCGTCACCGGTGTACTTCTTGTTGTCCTCGCCGCGATCCGCGCACGGATCTACGACGACCGGGCCTCCGCCGTCGCGCTGGGACTCGGCGCGCTCCCGAACGTAGGTGTGGCGGGCTCCGGGCTGCTGTCACTGGCGGGCGGCGAGGGCATCGGCAAGCTGCAGTTCCTGCTCGCCTGCGCCGCGGTGCTGGTGGCCTCGGTGGTTCTCACTCTGTGCTCGCCGCGCGGGGACGGCCCGTTCGTCGCCTTCGTGTTCGCCTCTGCCATCGCCCTGGTCGTGGTGTTCGTGGCACTGCTCGTGCACTGGTCGCCCACCGAGATCGCCGCGCTGTGTGCGCCCGTCGCCGTGGGAGCACTGGCCTTCCTGCCGGGCATGTCCATGCGCTTCGCCCGCCTGCCGATCGGCTTCGACCCGCCGAACGCCACTCCGCGCAGCGCGTACGCAGCCGATCCCGCCCCGCCGGAGCCGGTCGACGCCGAACGCATCCAGGCGCAGGCCCGCCGCGGCCACGAACTCCTCGTCGGGCTCGTCGGCGGCTGCGCGCTGCTCGCCGTCGGCGCCTCGGTGGTGCTCGGCTTCTCCGACAACGTCTGGGGACAGCTGCTCGCCTTCGTCACCGGCGTGGCCATGCTGATGCGCGCCCACCTCTTCCGCTACACGACCCAGGTCGCGCCCGTCCTGGCCGCGGGCCTCGGCGCTCTCGTCCTGCTCGGCCTCGGCCTGGCGCTCAACCCGCCGCACGCTCTGATGCGTGACGCCCTCACCGGCGACCGTTCGGACCTCGACATCCGCACGATCTGGCTCGTCGCGACGATCGGGGCGGCGGCAGCGCTGGTCACGGCACTCGGCCTGATCCTGCCGCGCGGCGGCCTCACCCCGTTCTGGGGCCGCTTCCTGGAAGTCGCCGAAGGCTTCGTGCTGCTCACCCTGATCCCGCTGGCTCTCGCCGTCTTCGACGTGTACGGCGCGGCCCGGTCCATGACCAGCTGATCACCGAGCCGAGAACGGGGAGGGCGGTCGGCTCACCAGCCGACCGCCCTCCCCGTCTCTGTCCCTCGGCACGTCGTCTACTGCGCCGCAAGCCCCCCATTGTGCGGCCCCGGCTCCAGATCGAACTCCCCGTCCCGCGCCCCCAGCACAAAGGCCCGCCACTCCGCCTCCGTGTACCGCAGGACCGTGTCCGGGTCGAGGGAGGAACGCATGGCCACCGCGCCCTCGGGCAGGTACGCGATCTCGACCCGCTCCTCGTGTTCCTCCGTGCCCGGTGCGCTCTGCCATTCGACGTCGGAGATGTCCAGGGCGTAGAGCTCGTCCTTCTCCCGCTCCTTGCGCGCCTTGACGTCGGCGTCCGTCTCCGCCGCGATGTCCTTGTCCGCTACGCCCGCTGCGTCCGCTGCCTCGGCCATGTTCAAGCGGCCCCTTCCCCACGTACGAATGACCTGTGCGGTCACCCTAGTGGCCGGGCCCGCGTCACCAGGAAGGTTCGGCGACCCGGACAGACGCATCCGGCCAGGCTGGTACGCTGTGTGACGGCCGTTTGTGTACGCACCCCCGGAGCCCATCGCTCTGGAGGCCGCGCCCAGCGGATCCCCGCCTCCCGAGTAACGGAAGCTCCCCTGAGATGTGGACCAGGGGCACTCGGTGGCACATCAAAGACTACGAGGAGTACGCGTGTCGCTCGACGCCGCTACGAAGAAGCAGCTCATCAGTGAGTTCGGCCAGAAGGAGGGCGACACCGGCTCCCCCGAGGTCCAGGTCGCCATGCTCTCGCGCCGCATCTCGGACCTGACCGAGCACCTCAAGACCCACAAGCACGACCACCACTCCCGTCGTGGTCTGCTGATCCTGGTCGGTCAGCGCCGCCGGCTGCTGCAGTACCTGGCCAAGAAGGACATCCAGCGCTTCCGTGCGCTGGTCGACCGTTTGGGCATCCGCCGCGGTGCGGCGGGCGCCAAGTAAGACGCCGTGAAGGGAGCGGTTCCCACCTCTTGGGAGCCGCTCCTTTTGCTGTACGTGCCGCTGCCGTGAGCATTGCCGTACGCACTGCCGTACGTCTCTGTACGTGCGGAGTGTCACCGACGCTTTGTAGTGTGGTAGCACAACGCAATACGCAGGACACAGCACGTACGACACAGCGTGATGACTCCGTACCCGCCGGGTAGGGACCGTCACGTCAACGAACGAGGAGACGCGCACCGCACCGCCGCCGGTCCTCGGTAGTGGCCCCCGGGGGATTGAGATCCCGGGTGCTTCGATCGAAGACCGGCCCGCACCAGACGGAGCGCCTCTCCGCCACCGTCCCCCTGCCACACGGGCAGGTCGGGACGAAGACGAGGAGAAAACGCTAGTGGAGAACGAGACCCACTACGCCGAGGCCGTTATTGACAACGGTTCCTTCGGCACCCGCACCATCCGCTTCGAGACGGGCCGCCTGGCCAAGCAGGCCGCCGGCTCCGCCGTGGCGTACCTGGACGACGACACCATGGTGCTGTCGGCCACCAGTGCTTCCAAGAAGCCCAAGGACAACCTCGACTTCTTCCCCCTCACGGTGGACGTCGAGGAGCGGATGTACGCCGCAGGCAAGATCCCCGGCAGCTTCTTCCGCCGCGAGGGTCGTCCCTCCGAGGACGCCGTCCTCACCTGTCGTCTGATCGACCGCCCGCTGCGCCCGTCCTTCAAGAAGGGCCTGCGCAACGAGATCCAGGTCGTCGCCACGATCATGGCCCTCAACCCCGACCACCTGTACGACGTCGTGGCGATCAACGCCGCCTCCGCGTCCACGCAGCTGGCCGGTCTGCCCTTCTCCGGCCCGGTCGGCGGCGTCCGCGTCGCGCTGATCAACGGCCAGTGGGTCGCGTTCCCGACGCACACCGAGCTCGAGGACGCCGTCTTCGACATGGTCGTCGCCGGTCGCGTCCTGGAGGACGGCGACGTCGCGATCATGATGGTCGAGGCCGAGGCCACCGAGAAGACCATCCAGCTGGTCAAGGGTGGCGCCGAGGCGCCGACCGAGGAGGTCGTCGCCTCCGGCCTCGACGCCGCGAAGCCCTTCATCAAGGTCCTGTGCAAGGCGCAGTCGGACCTCGCCGCGAAGGCCGCCAAGCCGACCGCCGAGTTCCCGATCTTCCTCGACTACGAGGACGACGTCCTCGAGGCCCTGACCGCCGCGGTCAAGAGCGAGCTCGCCCAGGCGCTCACCATCGCCGGCAAGCAGGACCGCGAGGCCGAGCTCGACCGCGTCAAGGAGATCGCCGCCGAGAAGCTGCTCCCGCAGTTCGAGGGTCGCGAGAAGGAGATCTCCGCCGCGTACCGCGCGCTGACCAAGAAGCTGGTCCGCGAGCGCGTCATCAAGGACAAGGTCCGCATCGACGGCCGCGGCGTCACGGACATCCGTACGCTCGCCGCCGAGGTCGAGGCCATCCCGCGCGTGCACGGCTCGGCGCTGTTCGAGCGTGGCGAGACCCAGATCCTGGGCGTCACCACCCTCAACATGCTCCGCATGGAGCAGCAGCTGGACACCCTCTCCCCGGTGACCCGCAAGCGCTACATGCACAACTACAACTTCCCGCCGTACTCCGTCGGTGAGACGGGCCGCGTGGGCTCCCCGAAGCGCCGCGAGATCGGCCACGGCGCCCTCGCCGAGCGCGCGCTCGTGCCGGTCCTGCCGACCCGCGAGGAGTTCCCCTACGCGATCCGTCAGGTGTCCGAGGCCCTCGGCTCCAACGGCTCGACCTCCATGGGCTCGGTCTGCGCCTCCACCATGTCGCTGCTCAACGCCGGTGTGCCGCTGAAGGCCCCCGTCGCCGGCATCGCCATGGGCCTGATCTCCCAGGAGATCGACGGCCAGACGCACTACGTCGCCCTCACCGACATCCTCGGTGCGGAGGACGCCTTCGGCGACATGGACTTCAAGGTCGCCGGCACCAAGGAGTTCGTGACCGCCCTCCAGCTCGACACCAAGCTGGACGGCATCCCGGCCTCCGTCCTGGCCGCGGCCCTCAAGCAGGCCCGCGACGCCCGCCTCCACATCCTCGACGTGATGATGGAAGCGATCGACACGCCGGACGAGATGTCCCCGAACGCCCCGCGGATCATCACCGTCAAGATCCCCGTGGACAAGATCGGTGAGGTCATCGGCCCCAAGGGCAAGATGATCAACCAGATCCAGGAGGACACCGGCGCCGAGATCACGATCGAGGACGACGGCACCATCTACATCGGTGCCGCCGACGGCCCGGCCGCCGAGGCCGCCCGCGCCACGATCAACGGCATCGCCAACCCGACCATGCCGGAGGTCGGCGAGCGCTACCTGGGCACCGTCGTGAAGACGACGACCTTCGGTGCGTTCGTGTCGCTGCTCCCGGGCAAGGACGGTCTGCTGCACATCTCGCAGATCCGCAAGCTCGCCGGCGGCAAGCGCGTGGAGAACGTCGAGGACGTCCTCGGTGTGGGCCAGAAGGTCCAGGTCGAGATCGCCGAGATCGACTCCCGTGGCAAGCTCTCCCTGATCCCCGTGGTCGAGGGCGAAGGCGACGACGACAAGAAGGACGACACCGACCAGTGACGTCTCGTAGCTCCACGACGACGGCCCGCACCTCTTCGGAGGCGCGGGCCGTCGCCCGTACCCAAACCCTCATCAAGGGCGAGAACGGCATCGGTACGGTCCGTAAGACCACCCTCCCCGGCGGCCTGCGCATCGTCACCGAGACCCTCCCCTCCGTACGCTCGGCCACGTTCGGGATCTGGGCGCACGTCGGCTCCCGCGACGAGACGCCGACGCTGAACGGCGCCACGCACTACCTGGAGCACCTGCTCTTCAAGGGCACCTCCCGGCGCAGCGCCCTGGACATCTCCTCCGCCATCGACGCGGTCGGCGGCGAGATGAACGCGTTCACGGCCAAGGAGTACACGTGCTACTACGCGCGTGTGCTCGACACCGACCTCCCGCTCGCCATCGACGTCGTGTGCGACATGCTCACCGGCTCGCTGATCGAGCAGGGCGACGTGGACGCCGAGCGCGGCGTGATCCTCGAAGAGATCGCGATGACCGAGGACGACCCGGGCGACTGCGTGCACGACCTGTTCGCGCACACCATGCTCGGCGACACCCCCCTCGGCCGCCCGGTCCTCGGCACGGTCGACACGGTCAACGCCCTCAGCGCCGACCGCATCCGCCGCTTCTACAAGAAGCACTACGACCCGACGCACCTCGTGGTCGCCTGCGCGGGCAACGTCGACCACAACAAGGTCGTACGCCAGGTCCGCGCCGCCTTCGAGAAGGCCGGCGCCCTCAAGGAGAGCGCCGTCGAGCCGATCGCCCCGCGCGACGGCCGCCGTGCCATCCGCACCGCGGGCCGCGTCGAACTCCTCGGCCGCAGGACCGAGCAGGCCCATGTCGTCCTCGGCATGCCGGGCCTCGCCCGCACCGACGAGCGCCGCTGGGCCCTGGGCGTCCTGAACACCGCCTTGGGCGGTGGCATGTCCTCCCGCCTCTTCCAGGAGGTCCGCGAGAAGCGCGGTCTGGCCTACAGCGTGTACTCGTACACCTCGGGCTTCGCCGACTGCGGCCTCTTCGGCGTGTACGCGGGCTGCAGGCCGAGCCAGGTCCACGACGTGCTCAAGATCTGCCGCGACGAGCTCGACCAGGTCGCCGAGCACGGTCTCTCGGACGACGAGATCGGCCGCGCCGTCGGTCAGCTCCAGGGCTCCACCGTCCTCGGCCTGGAGGACACCGGCGCGCTGATGAACCGTATCGGCAAGAGCGAGCTGTGCTGGGGTGAGCAGATGTCCGTCGACGACATGCTGGTCCGGATAGCGTCGGTCACCCCGGACGAGGTCCGTTCGGTCGCCCGCGACATCCTGGGACAGCGGCCCTCGCTGTCGGTCATCGGCCCGCTCAAGGACAAGCAGGCCTCCCGTCTGCACGACGCGGTCGCGTAATTCCCGTCTCGGTAAGGAACGAAGCAATGAGCAAGCTGCGCGTGGCGGTCCTCGGTGCCAAGGGCCGGATCGGGGCCGAGGCGGTACGAGCCGTCGAGGCCGCCGAGGACCTGGAGCTGGTGGCCGCGCTGAGCCGCGGCGACGAGCTGGAAGCGCTGGTCGCCACCGGCACCCAGGTCGTGGTCGAACTGACGACCCCGGCCTCGGTGATGGGCAACCTCGACTTCTGCGTCCGGCACGGCATCCACGCCGTGGTCGGCACGACCGGCTGGACCGACGAGCGCCTCGCTCAGCTCAACACCTCGCTGACCGCGTCCCCGAAGACGGGCGTGCTCATCGCGCCCAACTTCTCCATCGGAGCCGTACTGACCATGAAGTTCGCCGAGGTCGCCGCGCCGTACTTCGAATCCGTCGAGGTCGTCGAGCTGCACCACCCGAACAAGGTGGACGCCCCCAGCGGCACCGCCACGCGCACCGCCCAGCTCATCGCCGCGGCCCGGGAGCGCGCGGGCAGCGCCCCGCAGCCCGACGCCACGGCGACCGCCCTGGACGGCGCCCGCGGCGCGAACGTCGACGGCGTCCCGGTGCACGCGGTCCGCCTGCGCGGGCTCCTCGCCCACCAGGAGGTCCTGCTCGGCGGCGAGGGCGAGACCCTCACCATCCGCCACGACTCCCTCCACCACAGCAGCTTCATGCCGGGCATCCTGCTCGGCGTACGCCGCGTGGTGACCGCCCCGGGCCTCACCTTCGGCCTGGAACACTTCCTGGACCTCGGCTGAGCCGAGGGACGCACAACAGATAGCCGGCAGACATGCGTGCGAAGATCACCTACGCCGTCACGGCAGCCGTCCTGGTCGTCTATTTCGTCCTGGTCGGCAGCCGAGGCGTGCTGCTCATCGAGAACGGCACCCTGATCACCGTCACCTTCGGTGTCGCGGTGCTGATCCTGCCGGTCATCGGCATCTGGTTCCTGTGGAAGAACACCCAGTTCGTCCGCAAGGCCAACCGGCTCGCCGCCGAGCTCGACGCCGAGGGCGGCCTGCCCGTCGACGAGTTGAAGCGCACCCCGGGCGGCCGTATCGACCGTGACTCGGCCGACGAGGTCTTCGCCAGGCGCAAGGCCGAGACCGAGGACGCCCCGGACGACTGGCGCAGCTGGTTCCGCCTCGCGATCGCCTACCACGACGCCCGCGACACCCCGCGCGCCCGCAAGGCGATGCAGCGGGCGATCGCTCTGCGCGAGGGCAGGCGCCCCGCCGAGGCCTGAGAACCCCGGCGCACACCAGAAGTGCGACGAGCGGCACGGCGGAGGAGGACGTCGAAGGGGCCGGCCCGCGGAGTGCGGACCGGCCCCTTCGCCCTGCTACGGCGCCCTACTACGTCGCCTGGCTACGACCGCTGGGGCTCAGTCCCGCCGGTACTCGTCGGCCCACACCTCGACGGCGTCCGCCGCCCGGTCGAAGGCCTCCGTGCGCGCCAGGAAGTCGGAGTTGTGCGAGGTGAGCAGCGGCGGCACGCTGTCCGCCGCACGCCCCTTGCGTACGAGGATCAGCGCCTGTCCCTGCACGGTGCGCGGCAGCCCGAGCCAGCGCACCGGCTGCTGGACGGTGCGTACGGCGACGACCTGGTCCCAGGACGCCGTACTCGTGTTCAGGAAGCCCACGCGGCGCAGCCCCCGCGCGCTCACCCAGACGCCCATCCGCAGCAGCCGCAACGCGCACAGGATCACGAGCACGGAGCCACCGAAGCAGAGCAGGGCGGAGGAGCGGCTCCCCGTGAGCGCGACGAGCACGGCCGCGACAAGCACGTAGGAGGCGAGCAGCAGCACGAGCGCGGCGAGGGCCACCCGCCACGGCCCGGGCCGGTAGGGGCGCCGCCAGCGGCCGCGGTCGTCGAAGGGCAGGGCGAGTTCGTCCGCCACCTCGTCAAAGTCACGGTCCGCCGTCAGGAAGGGCAGGGGCACGACTGATCCTCACTCAATCCACGCATGGGCTGTGCCCGGTGAGGCTATCGAGCGGGGTCCCCGCTCACCACCCTTGGGGGGCCATGGGGGTGCCGCCACGCCCTTTGAGCAGTGGGGGAGGGTCAGCGGCCGTTGGAGGCTTCGGAATGCTGGGTCGTCGCGGACGACTGGTCGAGCGACAGGGCCGGCATCCCGACGATCAGCGCGCCCACCAGCCCGGCGACCACGGTGACGCCCAGGAGCCAGCGGCCGAATATCTCGCCGGCCGACGAGCGTCGGCGGGGTGGGGGAGCGACATTGCCGCGGAACTGGTCGGCTTCTGCGATGAAGGCGAACGGTACGGGCTCGCGCCGACGGAACATGGGGGTTGCTTCTCCTCTGGAGGCTCGAACGGATCACTGTCACCAATACAGACGAGCGAACGGCCCAAGAGGTGCCCGGAATCACCGAATTCGCTGAAGTTCGCCGCTGAATGTCGCGGCACGGCACCGAACGCCCCGTTGTCAGTGGCGGGCCGTAGAGTGGGCGCCGCCCGAGAGATGTGATGGGAAGGACCCTCCGCACCGTGACCGACACCCCCGCCGACGACCTCAAGCCCAGTTTCCGCAGCGATGTCACCGTCGAGCTGGTCAAGCACACCGCGTCGGACTCGGACGTGCTGTTCGCCGCCCGTGTCTCGACCCTCGGTGAGCAGTCCCTCGACGAGCTCCAGAAGGACCCGGAGCGCTCCAAGGGCCTGCTGAACTACCTGATGCGGGACCGGCACGGCAGCCCCTTCGAGCACAACTCGATGACCTTCTTCATCAGCGCCCCGATCTTCGTCTTCCGCGAGTTCATGCGGCACCGTGTGGGCTGGTCGTACAACGAGGAGTCGGGCAGGTACAGGGAGCTCGAGCCGGTCTTCTACGTCCCGGACGAGTCCCGCAAGCTGGTCCAGGAGGGCCGCCCCGGCAAGTACGTCTTCGTCGAGGGCACCCAGGCGCAGCAGGAGCTCACGGGCCGCGTGATGGAGGACTCCTACCGACAGGCGTACGAGGCGTACCAGGAGATGCTGGCCGCCGGTGTGGCCCGCGAGGTGGCCCGCGCCGTCCTCCCCGTCGGCCTCTTCTCCTCGATGTACGCCACCTGCAACGCACGCTCCCTGATGCACTTCCTCGGTCTGCGCACCCAGCACGAGCTCGCCAAGGTCCCGTCCTTCCCGCAGCGGGAGATCGAGATGGTCGGCGAGAAGATGGAGGCGGAGTGGGCCAAGCTCATGCCGCTCACCTACGCGGCCTTCAACGCCAACGGGCGCGTGGCGCCGTAACGCGCTCCCGCGCGCCGTTCGGCACAGATGTACGGATCAACCGAGCGAGGTGTCCGTATTGCGGCATTTCGAGAAGTTCATCTAGCCTGATCAAACGGACCCGGCACTGCTTGAACCCCCGAGCAGGCAGTGCCGGGCTCCGCATTTGTCGCGCTTTGTCGTGTCCCCCGAGGGCAGACCACGCCTTGAGCAGCGAGTAGCGTGTTACCCATGGCTCCGACCTCCACTCCGCAGACCCCCTTCGGGCGGGTCCTCACCGCCATGGTCACGCCCTTCACGGCGGACGGCGCACTCGACCTCGACGGCGCACAGCGGCTCGCCACCCACCTGGTGGACGCAGGCAACGACGGCCTGATCATCAACGGCACCACCGGTGAGTCACCGACCACCAGTGACGTGGAGAAATCGGATCTCGTACGAGCCGTACTCGAGGCGGTCGGCGACCGCGCCCACATCGTCGCGGGCGTCGGCACGAACGACACCCACCACAGCATCGAGCTCGCCCGCGCCGCCGAGAAGGTCGGCGCGCACGGCCTGCTGACCGTGACGCCGTACTACAACAAGCCCCCGCAAGAGGGCCTGTACCGTCACTTCTCGGCCATCGCCGACGCCACCGAGCTGCCGGTGATGCTGTACGACATCCCCGGCCGCAGCGGCGTACCGATCAGCACTGAAACCCTCGTGCGGCTGGCCGAGCACTCGCGTATCGTCGCGAACAAGGACGCCAAGGGAGACCTCGGCCGAGCCAGCTGGGCCATCGCCCGCTCCGGACTCGCCTGGTACTCCGGCGACGACATGCTGAACCTGCCGCTGCTCTCCGTGGGCGCGGTCGGCTTCGTCTCCGTCGTCGGCCACGTCGTCACCCCGGAGCTGCGCGCCATGCTGGACGCGTACGTCTCGGGCGACGTACAGAAGGCCACCGAGATCCACCAGAAGCTGCTCCCCGTCTTCACCGGCATGTTCCGCACCCAGGGCGTCATGACGACCAAGGCCGCGCTCGCCCTCCAGGGCCTGCCCGCCGGACCGCTGCGCGCCCCGATGGTCGAGCTGTCGCCCGAGGAGACCGCCCAGCTCAAGATCGATCTTGCTGCCGGCGGGGTAGAACTCTAAATACAGACTTCACAACTGAATATGCACGACAACGCAGGCCAGGGGCCTGCACCCCACACAGACAACTGCTACTGCACGAACGTCATGCGCGCCACGTGCCTTGCCAGGTACGTGGCGCGTGTGGTGAGGAGAGTCTTTTGAGTCATCCGCATCCTGAACTTGGCCCGCCGCCGAAGCTCCCCAAGGGAGGCCTGCGGGTCACCCCGCTCGGTGGCCTTGGCGAAATCGGCCGGAACATGACGGTCTTCGAGTACGACGGCCGACTGCTGATCGTCGACTGCGGAGTGCTCTTCCCCGAGGAGGAGCAGCCCGGAATCGACCTGATCCTGCCGGACTTCACGTCCATCAGGGACCGCCTCGACGACATCGAGGGCATCGTCCTCACCCATGGCCACGAGGACCACATCGGCGCTGTCCCGTTCCTCCTGCGCGAGAAGCCGGACATCCCGCTGATCGGCTCCAAGCTGACCCTCGCCCTCATCGAGGCGAAGCTCCAGGAGCACCGCATCCGCCCGTACACCCTCGAAGTCGCGGAGGGCCACCGCGAGCGCATCGGCCCCTTCGACTGCGAGTTCGTGGCGGTCAACCACTCCATCCCGGACGCCCTCGCGGTCGCCATCCGCACCCCCGCGGGCATGGTCGTCCACACCGGCGACTTCAAGATGGACCAGCTCCCGCTGGACAACCGCCTCACCGACCTGCACGCGTTCGCACGTCTGAGCGAGGAAGGCATCGACCTTCTTCTCTCCGACTCCACGAACGCCGAGGTTCCGGGCTTCGTCCCGCCCGAGCGCGACATCTCGAACGCACTGCGCACGGTCTTCGCCAGCGCCCGCAAGCGGATCATCGTGGCGAGCTTCGCCAGCCACGTTCACCGCATCCAGCAGATCCTGGACGCGGCCCACGAGTACGGCCGCCGGGTCGCCTTCGTCGGCCGCTCGATGGTCCGCAACATGGGCATCGCACGCGACCTGGGCTACCTGAAGGTCCCGCCGGGCCTCGTGGTGGACGTCAAGACACTCGACGACCTCCCGGACCACGAGATCGTCCTCGTCTGCACGGGCTCGCAGGGCGAGCCGATGGCGGCCCTGTCGAGGATGGCCAACCGGGACCACCAGATCCGGATCGTCCAGGGCGACACGGTGATCCTGGCCTCGTCGCTCATCCCGGGCAACGAGAACGCGGTCTACCGTGTCATCAACGGCCTCACCCGCTGGGGCGCCAACGTCGTCCACAAGGGCAACGCCAAGGTGCACGTCTCCGGCCACGCCTCCGCGGGCGAGCTGCTGTACTTCTACAACATCTGCAAGCCGCGAAACCTGATGCCGGTCCACGGCGAATGGCGCCACCTGCGCGCCAACGCCGAGCTGGGCGCCCTCACCGGCGTCCCGCACGACCGCATCGTGATCGCCGAGGACGGAATCGTCGTCGACCTCATCGAGGGCAAGGCGAAGATCTCCGGCAAGGTCCAGGCGGGTTACGTGTACGTCGACGGCCTCTCGGTCGGTGACGTGGGCGAGCCGGCGCTCAAGGACCGCAAGATCCTCGGCGACGAGGGCATCATCTCGGTCTTCGTGGTGATCGACTCGAGTACGGGCAAGATCACCGCCGGCCCACACGTCCACGCGCGTGGTTCGGGCATCGACGACTCCGCCTTCGCGGACGTCATCCCGAAGGTCACGGAGGTCCTGGAGCGCTCGGCCCAGGACGGCGTGGTCGAGCCCCATCAGATGCAGCAACTCATCCGCCGCACGCTGGGCAAGTGGGTCTCGGACAACTACCGCCGTCGCCCGATGATCCTGCCGGTCGTCGTCGAGGTCTGACCCCTCGCACGCGCCAACTCCGGAGCGGGGCCCCTCGATTTGCATCGGGGCGCCCCGCTCCAGTACGTTTACGGCTCCGCCTGAACGGGAACCCGGCACGACCGTGTGCCAGGAACCACCCGAGCGGGATGGAAATTCCGACTCAGAATCTCTGATAAAGTCGGAACCGCCGGAAAGGGAAACGCGAAAGCGGAAACCTGGAAAGCACCGAGGAAATCGGATCGGGAAACGGTCTGATAGAGTCGGAAACACAAGAACAAAGCAAGACAGCAAGACCGAAGGGAAGCGCCCGGAGGAAAGCCCGAGAGGGTGAGTACAAAGGAAGCGTCCGTTCCTTGAGAACTCA
>NZ_JBVKCA010000010.1:0-349315 GCF_055656965.1 Streptomyces sp. NPDC111656 | reverse complement strand
ACGCCCGGTTACATTCCGAACCCGGAAGCTAAGCCTCACAGCGCCGATGGTACTGCAGGGGGGACCCTGTGGGAGAGTAGGACGCCGCCGAACAAATTTTGAGAAGAGCCCCAACTTCGGGTAGGTACCCGAAGTTGGGGCTTTTTTGCGTTCACCTTGGAGCCCATTGGCGGCGGGGTATGCGGGGCCGAACAACAGCCCCGCATACCCTCACGCGGTTCCTTCAGGCGACCCGGCTACTTCAGGCGGGACGACGCGACGATCGAGACGATGTGCGCGGGGACCAGCAGCCAGACGATCGCCGTCACGGCCACGGTCGCGACCTTCGTCGCCGTCAGGTCGCCGAGCGCCAGGTCGACGATCGCCGTCACGAGCAGCAGGATGGTGCACTCGATGCCGTTGACCAGGCGGTGCAGGCCGACGGCCGAGGTGAGGCGGCGGACCCGGGCGAGGCCGCTGGAGCGCGGGACGACGGACTGGTCGGTGGCCTTCTGCATGCCGCTGTCGGAGCGGGCCACGTGGACGAGGTCCGAGGACGACTTCAGGAGCAGCACGCCGATCGCGGCCACCAGGCCGGCCACCAGGTAGAGGTTCAGGCCGAGTTCGGCGGCGCGGACGCCCATGCCGACCATGACCGCGGCGTCGGCGAGGTAGGCGCCGAGGCGGTCCAGGTAGACGCCGAGCGGGCTGAACTGGCGGCGCCAGCGGGCCACTTCGCCGTCCACGCAGTCCAGGAGCAGATACAACTGCATGAAGAGGACGGACAGTACGGCGCCGCCCAGGCCGGGGACGACCAGGGCGACTCCGGAGAGTACGCCCGCGAAGACCATGACCGTCGTGATCTGGTTCGGTGAGACGCGGGTGCCCAGCATCAGCCGGGTCACCCGCAGGGAGAGCGATCGCATGTAAAGGCGGCCGGCCCAGTGTTCCGCCCTGCTCTCCAGCTTGCCCGCGGGGTGGATGACCTCGCGGAGTTCCTCTAGTTGGACCTTGGTCATGCGGCTTTCTCCCCTGGGATCAATGTGAGTACAGGGAAGAGCATGACGGGGTCCCGGACGGCGGGGATCGGCAGGGTGGAATTCAGATGAGCGATGGCGAACGCGAAGACTACGGTGGGTTCCATGAACCATGTGATTCGTTCCATAAGGGCCGACGAGTGGCCCGCGGTCAAGGAGTTGCGGCTTGCCGCCCTGCGGGACCCCGTGGCGCATCTCGCGTTCCTGGAGACCTACGAGCAGGCGGCGGCCCGGCCCGACTCGTTCTGGCAGGAGCGGGCGGAGGGGGCCGCCGAGGGGGACGGGGCGCGGCAGTTCGTCGCGGTCGGGCCGGACGGGGTGTGGGCGGGTTCCGTGGTCATGCTGGTCGAGAAGGCGGGGCGGCGGGACTTCTTCGAGGCCGTGATCGACCGGGACCAGGGGCATCTGGTGGGTGTCTTCGTGCGGGCCGAGCACCGGGGGAGCGGTGTGACGGACGCGCTCGTCGACAGCGCTCTCGCCTGGGCCTGGGAGCGCGGGCTTGAGCGGGTACGGCTGTTCGTGCACGAGAAGAACGGGCGCGCCGAGGCCTTCTACCGCAGGGCGGGGTTCGTGCCGACCGGGGGTTCCGTGCCATCCCAGGGGAACGAGGGGACCCGGGATCTGGAGTTTGTGATCGCCAGGCCGTAGGTGTCGTCAGACCGGGAGTTCGTGCTGGGGCCAGCGGGCCCTGGCCTGTTCCTGGGAGCGGAGGAGGGCCAGGGTGGGCAGGCCCTGGTCGGCTCCGGTGGCGAGCAGCTCAGGCAGTTGGGGGAGCGGGGCCACCGCGGCGACGTCGTCCAGGACGAGCGTAAGTGGTGGGTCGAGGCGACCGGAGGATGACCGTTCGGCCATGCGCCGGCCGCGCTCGACCACGCTTGAGGCGAGGGCCGTCAGGAGCGGCATCGCGCCGGGGTTCGCCTTGGGGTCCTCGATGGGTTCACCGACCACATAGAGCGTGCCCCCTTCGTTGACGAAGGAATCCAGCGTGAGGGCGTCACTTCGGTTCGGGGTGCAGGATTCGCGGACGTTGACCGTGAACAGGGCGGACAGGGCGCGGGCCGTCAACTCCTGCGCTATGTCGCGGCGTTCCGGGTGTGAGGTGAGGGCGGCCTCGAGTTCGCCCGCCGCGCCGGCGGCGGCCTTGGGGTTCGTGCGGAGGGCCCGTACGGCGTCCTGTACCTGGGTGCCCTGGGCCCAGCGGTGGACGTGGCGGAAGGCCTTGCCCTCCACCGCGGCGGCGTGCAGATAGCTGCGCAGGAGCGTTTCGGCGACGTCTGCCATGGCCTGGTCGACCTTGGCGGTGGGGCGTACGGGGCCGAGGAGGGCGATGGCTCTTTGGGCGGCCGTCGTCTTGTCCTCGCAGCCGGTGGAGGGGGACCAGTGGAGGCGGGCCGGGGTGTCGCAGAGGTGGGAGGGGTCGTAGAGGAGCACGGGGCCGAGTTTGGCTCTGGCGTCCTTGGTTTCCGACCAGATGGCGGGGTTGGAGGTGATCACCAGGGCGGGGCCGTCCGCGTCTCGTACGGCTTGGGTTGCGGTGGTGTGGCGGGTTTCTGGTGGGGCGAGGATGAGCGCGGCTGTGGTGCGATTTCTTTCCCACCCACCCATCCGTTTGCCGTCCACTGCCAAGGGAGCCGTCGAAAACGTCGGCTGCGGCGTCTCCTTGGGCAGCTCGGCCGGCTGTGGCTCGGGTCGCGGCAGCGGGACCTCGTGATGCGGCGGGACCTGTTCGGCGGCGGGAGTCGGAGCCGGTTCGGGCACCGGTGCCGGAGCCGGCGGCGGCGTCGGTCTCGCGTACGCCCCCGCCTTCCGTCTCGCTCGGACCGTACGCCACCGTGCCCATGTCCCCATCACGAAGATGGTCATCACGACCAGCACCATCAGCTGGCCGATGAACAGGCCCCAGAAGAGCCCGTACCCCGAGAGCTGGTCCGCGGGGGTGTCCGGCCAGGCGCCCGTCACGTCGCGCGGGTGCCCGATCAGGTACCGCAGGGCCAGCGGCGTACGGGCGAAGGTGACCGCGTTCGGCCAGGCGCCGTGGGCGAACCAGCCGGCGAGCCCGGTGGCCGACCAGATCAGGAAGGTCATGCCGAGCAGGAAGGCGAGCACCCCGACCAGCAGGCCGTCCGGGATGCCGCCCTCGCTCTCCGCCTTGCGGCGGTCCCGCCCGTCCCGGCTCATCTCACGCCACCGTGGACTCGGACGAACCGTCGAGATCGGCGAGGTGCTGCTCCACGAAGGCCGCGGCGCGTTCCTCGGCCTCGAGTTCGGCGGCGCGCAGCGCGTCGTCGGCGAGGCGGTCGGCGGAGGACTCGGTCATGGCGCGGTCGGTGAAGACGAGAGGGCGTTCGGTCTCGGTGATGAGGTGTTTGACCACCTGGACGTTTCCGTTGACGTCCCAGACGGCGATACCGGGCGTCAGGGTCGGGATGATCTCGACGGCCCACCGGGGCAGGCCGATCACCCGGCCCGTCGCCCGTGCCTCGTCCGCCTTCTGGGCGTAGATGGTCCGGGTGGACGCCATCTTCAGGATCGCGGCCGCCTCCTTGGCCGCGGCGCCGTCCACCACGTCGGACAGATGGTGGACCACCGCCACGAAGGACAGACCCAGTCGTCGGCCGAACTTCAGCAGGCGCTGGAAGAGTTGGGCCACGAAGGGGCTGTTGATGATGTGCCACGCCTCCTCCACCAGGAAGATGCGCTTCTTGCGGTCGGGGCGGATCCAGGTGTGTTCCAGCCACACGCCGACGATCGCCATCAGGATCGGCATGGCGATGGAGTTGCGGTCGATGTGGGACAGGTCGAAGACGATGAGCGGGGCGTCGAGGTCGATGCCCACCGTCGTGGGGCCGTCGAACATGCCCCTGAGGTCGCCGTCGACCAGGCGGTCGAGGACCAGGGCGACGTCCAGGCCCCACGCCCGTACGTCGTCTATGGCGACGTTCATCGCCTCGGCCGACTCCGGCTCCGGGTGGCGTAGCTGTTCGACGATGTCCATCAGTACGGGCTGGCGCTCGACGATCGTCTCGTTGACATAGGCGTGTGCGACCTTGAGGGCGAAGCCGGAGCGCTCGTCGAGGCCGTGGCCCATCGCGACCTCGATGATCGTGCGCAGCAGGGCCAGCTGGCCCGTCGTCGTGATCGCCGGGTCGAGCGGGTTGAGGCGGATGCCCATGTCAAGGGCCGCTGTCGGGTCCAGGCGGATGGGAGTTATTCCCAGCTCTTCCGCGATGAGGTTCCACTCGCCGACGCCGTCCTCGCCCTGTGCGTCGAGCACGACGACCTGGCGGTCGCGGAAGCGCAGCTGGCGCAGGACGTAGGTCTTCTCGAGCGCCGACTTGCCGTTGCCGGACTCGCCGAGCACCAGCCAGTGGGGCGCGGGGAGCTGCTGGCCGTACAGCTGGAAGGGGTCGTAGATGTAGCCCTTCCCGGAGTAGACCTCGCGTCCGATGATGACGCCCGAGTCGCCGAGGCCGGGTGCGGCGGTCGGCAGGTAGACCGCCTGGGCCTGGCCCGTGGAGGTGCGCACGGGCAGGCGGGTCGTCTCGACCTTGCCGAAGAGGAAGCCCGTGAAGGCGTCTGTCGCGGCGGACAGCGGATCCCGCATCAGAACATCAGCTCCTACCTGCGGATTCCGGTGGCGAACGGCAGTGTGTTGACGAAGGCCCGGTGGTGCTCGCGGTCGCACCACTCCAGCTTCAGATACGACTTTCCGGCGGAGGCGCGGATGGTGCGCTTGTCGCGGGCGAGGGCCTCCGGGGAGCGGGAGCTGACGGTGATGTAACCGACGAGGTTGACGCCGGCGGCGCCGCTCGCGAGGTCCTCGCCGCGCTGGTCCAGGCGGTTGTGGGAGGCGATGTCGCGGGGGTCGACCGTGCGGTTCATCTTCAGCTGGCGGCTGGCCTCGGCGTCGTCGTTCGTCTTCTCCGTCAGCATGCGCTCGATGGCGACCTCGGTGGGTTCGAGGTCCATCGTGACGGCGACGGTGCGGATGACGTCCGGGGTGTGGACCAGGAGCGGGGCCAGGAAGTTCACGCCGACCGGGGTCATCGGCCATTCCTTCACCCAGGCCGTGGCATGGCACCAGGGGGCGCGGGTGGAGGACTCGCGGGTCTTCGCCTGGAGGTAGGTGGGCTCCATGGCGTCGAGCTCGGCGGGCCAGGCATTACGTTTCGTCATCGCCTGGATGTGGTCGATCGGGTGGTCGGGGTCGTACATGGAGTGCACGAGGGAGGCCAGTCGCCCCTGACCGAGCGGCTGGCGTACGCGGATGTCGGCTTCCTGGAGGCGCGAGCAGATGTCGGTCAGCTCGCGTGCCATGACGACGGCGAGCCCGGCGTCGCGGTCCAGCTTCTTGCCGCCCTGGGGACGGGCGGCGCGCGCCATCGCCTGGGCCTCGGCGGCGAGTTCACGGTTGTAGTGCATGCACGCAACGAGGTAGGCGCGGTGCTGCTCGCTGCTGGTGGACACCATGGACTGGAGCTGGTCGTAGGACTGTTGGAGCCAGGCCGGTGCCTTCTCGTCCCCGCGCTGGGCGACGTCCTTGGCGTGGGCGTCCGGGTCGGCGGGGAGGGTGCGGGCGAGCATCTGGAGGCGGGTGACGAAGCCGTCGCCGTTCGCCACGTGCTTGAGCAGCGTGCCGAAGCGGTCGACGAGGGCCTCCTGGTCCTCGCTGTCGCGCAGGCCGACGCCCGGGCCCTCGATCTCGATCGCGGCGGTGACGGTGCGGCGGTCGGCGTGCAGGAGTACGGCGATCTCGTCGGGGCCGAAGGGGGCCGCGAGCCAGGAGATCCGGCCGATGCCGGGCGGCGGCCCGATCTCGACCTCCTTGCCGTCCAGACGCGTACCGGCCTCCTGGACGCTGCTGCGGTACGCCGTGCCGCTGCGCAGGTTGCGCTTGTAACTGCGGTTGATCTCGAACCACTTGTAGAACGTGCGGCGCTTGTACGGGACGTACACCGCGGCGATGGCCACCAGCGGGAAGCCCATCAGCAGCACGATCCGCAGGGACAGGACGGGGACGAGCAAGCCGCACATCATGCCGAGGAACGCGCCCGCGATGATGAGCGCGATCTCGCCGGACTCGCGGTTCCGGCCGACGATCGCGTTCGGCCGGGCGCGGCCGATCAGATATGTACGGCGGGGCGTGACCGGATGGGACACGTGGGATTCGGTCGTCAACGCCCTTCACCTCCCGTGCGGTTGGAGCTGCTGCTGTTGCGGGTGTTGCCGCCGGTACGCGGTGGTGGTGCGGCGGAGGGGACGGATCCGCCGCCTCCGTTCGGCGTACGGGTGCTGTGGGCGGACACGCCTCCGGAGACGGGGTTCGCGGGGCGCGGCTGGCTGTTGCCGCCGCCCGCGCCGCCTCCGCCGTTGTTGTCGGCGCGGGTGCTGTGGGTCTTGATGCCCTGGGCGACCAGGGTGGCGGGGGAGCTGATCACGGCCGCGGCCTTGCCTTCGGCGCCCTGCATGATGCGGTTGTTGCGGCCGTTTGCGATCTCGTCGCCGAAGCCGGGCACGAAGCGGTAGATCATCGCGCTGGCGAAGATGGCGAGCAGGATGATCGCGAGGCCGGAGACGACGGCGGAGAAGGAGTCCGGGCCGCCGTTGGTCGACAGCGCGCCGGCGAGGCCCAGCACGATCACGATGACCGGTTTGACCAGGATGACGGCGATCATGATGCCGGCCCAGCGGCGGACGTGGCCCCACAGGTTCTTGTCGACGAGCCCGGCGTAGACGACGGTGCCGAGCAGGGCGCCGACGTACAGCAGGGCGGCGCGGATGACGAGCTCCAGCCACAGGACGCCCGCGGCCAGGATCGACACCAGGGAGACGACGATCAGCATGATCGGGCCGCCGCCGATGTTCTCGCCCTTGGCGAGGGCGCCGGAGAAGGTGCCGAAGAAGGTGTCGGTCTGGTTGCCGGTGGTCTTGGCGAGGACGTCGGTGACGCCGTCGCTGGCCGAGACGACGGTGTAGAGGATCAGCGGGGTGAACGCCGACGCCAGCACCGTGAGCCAGAGGAAGCCGATCGCCTCGGAGATCGCGGTGCCGAGGGGGACGCCTCGCACCGCCCGCTTCGCCACGGCCAGCAGCCACAGGAGGAGGGTGAGGATGGTCGACGCGGCGAAGACCACGGCGTACTGCTGGAGGAACTTCTGGTTCGTGAAGTCGACGTTCGCTGTGTCCTTGACCGCCGCGGAGAGCTTGTCGATGGTCCAGGACGCGGCCTCGGCGCAGCCCTTGGCCAGCGAGGAGAGGGGGTCGAGCGTCGAGGTGGTACCGGGGTCGGTGGTGACACCGTTGGTATTGCCCTTTTCGCAGTACTTCTTGGCCTCGCCGAAGATGAGCCTGCACGAGTCGGTCGAGGCGCTCGCACTGGGACCGGGGCTGGGGCTCGAGTTCGGCGTCGGGCTCGGTGGAGCCGCGTAGGCGTGGGATGCCAGCAGAACGACCGCGGTCTGTACGGCCGCGACGGCGCCGGTGAGGCTGAGTACACGGCGCGGGCTACCGGGCATAAGTGAACCCTCCGTACTCCTCGATGACCTTGCTGATCTCGTCGGAGGTGGCGGCCTTGTCGTCACCGGGGACCGGGGCGGGGCCGTCCTTCTGCGAGTCGGTGACGATCTTCCAGTCCCCGCCGGACCACTGGAGCTCGAAGGTCCACGTCTTCCAGGTCGAGGTGACGGGGTCGGTCGAGTTCTGCGCGGACATTCCGATGAGTCCCAGGTACCAGACCGACACCTTGGCGTCGGTGGCGCTGTACTGCTCGACCTTGCTGCCGACGGGGATCGTGCGGGAGACGAAGGTGCTGCCCTGGGGCGCGTTGCCGGCCGCGTCTAGTCCCAGCTTGTTGAGGAAGCCCGTCGAGTAGGCGTCGTCCAGCGGGCCCTGGAGGCGGTCGGCCGCGGCGGAGGTGTAGAGGGTGTCGACCAGGTCGTGCCGACCGGCCTTCTGGAACATGCTCGTCGACCCCAGCGCCACCGCGTAGTTGGCCGCCGCGCTCTGCGCGCCCTGCTCGCTGTGCGCGAACCCCGTGGGGATGCCGCCGGTGTTCGTGTCCACCGGGCGTTGGCCCGAGGGGGCCGTGGGGGAGGTCTTGGTGGCGTCGCCGCCTCCGTTGCCGGTTCCGGAGGAGGAAGAGGAATCGTCTCCTCCACGGTTCGCGAAGGCGATGGCCGCGATGAGAAGGACGACGACGCCGACCACCGTCACCAGGCTCCGCGAGGAGGAGCGGCCGCGGCGGGCGCCGCCGTAGACGTCTCCGGGGCGGTCGGGGAGGCGGGTCCGGGTCTGGCCCGTCCCCCCGTATCCCCCGTCGTCGCCGCGGGAGCCGTCCCCGTATCCGGGTTCGTCACCGAGACTCATGTCGCGTACGCCCCCTCAACCTCTTCCTGAACCGCGTAGTACGACGGTAGTCGTGCTGGTTCCCGCGCGGACGCGGTGTGGTGACTCGACATCAGGGAAACGCAACCTCAGCCGGTGGGCACGACGGACGGGTGGGTCGGACAGGGAGGAGGAGATGAGGTGAGGAGCCGGGTGCCCGGCCGAAGCTAGACGGCCATGCCGTACACGATGGTGAAGAGCGTGCCGAGGGAGCCGATGATGAAGACTCCGGTGAGGCCCGCGATGATCAGACCCTTGCCCTGTTCGGCGCTGAACGTGTCGCGGAGCGCCGTTGCTCCGATACGTTGCTTCGCCGCTCCCCAGATCGCGATCCCGAGGCAGAGCAGGATGGCGACGGCCATCACGACCTGGATCATCGTCTTGGCCTCGTTGCCCAGGCTGCCGAAGGGACCCCAGTCCGGGGCGATTCCGCCGATGATTGTGGTGATGTCGCCCTTGTCGGCTGCGAAAAGCATGTAAGTCACCGCCCCTAGTGGGTAGTTCTGCACCCCCTGCCACTGTGCGCAGAGGTCGGGCCCATTCTCGCCGACAATGCCGCTGTCGTATGTCGACTTGGCGTCATTGATTGGCGGTTTTCGTACGAATCCCTTGTCACCGGCGTACGCGGGCCCCTTTCGGGAGGCGTGCGACGGTATGCAAAGAGTCGTATGGTCACTCTGTGTATCACGGCTGGTCACGCCGGGCAATGAAGTCGAACCGGAACCTGTGGTGTGGTTCCGTCGTTAACCCCTTCTACGACGAGTGCGGGGTGGTCGCCCCGCCGCTCCTCGCAGCATCCCTGCGCGCCCGCCGTGTTTCTGACGGGTTGTCGAGCCGATGTTCTTCGGGTCGCGCGTCCGCCCGATGTGGACGCACGGTCGCTGCCCCGAAGGCTATCGCCGTCTCCGTGGCGCACGGAAACGGGCCGCGGCTGGTTGCCGCGGCCCGTTCCCCGCACTGCCGGAGGATCCCCACGTCCTCCCCGGCAGTTCCCCCCGCTTTCCCGTGCTTTCGGGGGTTTTCCGTGTCTCCGGCGGGTCAGCCGGTGAAGGCCGAGACTCCCTCCGGGGTGCCCCAGCGACCCGCCGATGACCATCTTCTTGCTGAGTACGCGACAACAAGAGCCGTCTGGAATCCTGACTTCCGCATTACTGGACGAGGCCGCCGCGTTACTCCTCGATGGCCGCTCGATGGACTGCGGCTGAGCGCCACTTGACTCAACTCACAGGCGGATCAAGGGATTTACCAAAGTTTCCGATCGGGTGGACGTGATGGAGAACGGGCCGCGGCAGGCTGCCGCGGCCCGTCTCGGGCGCCGCCGGTGGATCCCCACTTCATCCGTCGCCCGGCGGCTCCGTGCCGTGTGGAGGGTGATGCGATCAGCCGGTGAAGGCCGAGACTCCCTCCGGGGTGCCCCAGCCGGTCGGGCCGTCGTAGCCCGACTTGGCGGTGCAGAAGTAGCTCGTGGAGCAGGAGCCGTTGCTGCCGGACGTCACGTCGTTGAGCGCGGACGTGCCGGCCGAGCCGTACGGGAACTTCGCCGGGTACGAGCCGCTGGACGGGGTGCCGGCCAGGGCGTACACGGCCGCGATGATCGGCGAGGAGGCGCTGGTGCCGCCGTAGGTGACCCAGCCGGTGCCGTCGCCGTAGGTGTCGTAGACCGAGACGCCGGTGGCCGGGTCGGCGACGGCCGAGACGTCCGCGATCATGCGCTTCGAGCAGGAGGTGTCGGTCTGCCAGGTCGGCTTCGCGTCATAGGCGGAGCATCCCGAGCCGGTGCCCTCGGTGCTGCTGGTGTTCCACACCTTCTCGGTCCAGCCGCGGCTGTTGGAGCTCGAGGAGAGGGTGGTGCCGCCGACGGAGGTCACGTACTTGGAGGCGGCCGGGTACTCGGCGCCGTAGCCCTCGTCGCCCGCGCTGACCGTGATGGCGACGCCCGGGTGGTTGAAGTACGAGCTGTCGTAGGAGGTGTCGGAGGAGGACTCCGAGCCGCCGTAGCTGTTGGAGACGTACTTCGCGCCGAGCTTGACCGCCTCGTTCACCGCGGTGCCGAGGTTGGCCATGGAGGAGGACTTCGCCTCGACCAGTGTGATGTTGCAGTTGGGGCAGACGGCGCTGGCCATGTCGAGGTCGAGCGAGATCTCACCGGCCCAGCCGCTGTCGGCGGAGGGCAGGGAGGTCGTGGAGCCCGTCTGACTGACCTTCTTGAAACAGCCGTTGGCGACGGTGCAGGCCGACAGGCCGTAGTACGAGCGGTACGCGGCGAGGTCGGAGGCTGCGTTCGGGTCGTCGTAGGCGTCGACGATCGCGATGGTCTCGCCCGAGCCGTTGGAGGCGGCGGCGTCGGTCAGGCCGTACGCGTCCTGGAGGTCGCTGGGGCCGTAGCCGGTGGGGGAGTCGGCGGCGGCCTTGGGGGTGACGGTGTCCGCGTGGGCGTTGGCCTGCATGAAGGCGGTCGTGCCGCCGGTCACGCGCAGCGCGTTGCAGGCCATCTCCCCCTTCTTCTTGGGCTCGGCGCAGGAACGGGTCCAGGTGACCTTGGTGGAAGCGGCCTTGGCGGCGGTGCTCTTGCTCGCGACGGTCTTCGTCGCGGTCGTGCCGGCTGCCGCGCTCGCGTCGACGGCGGTGCCGAAACCGGCCACCAGGAGGGCGGCGGTGGCGACGGCCGCGGAGCCCATGCGGCGCCAGGTGGAGCGTGCGGCCGATCTGTTGCCGGGTGTGGGGGACGTGGGGGGTATGGGGGGTGTAGTACGCAACGTACAGCTCCTGAGAGAGGTTGACAGGGGCGGTGCGGGTGCTGTTGCCGTCGGTGCGATGTCCCCGGCGGCCGGGCCGTGTGACCCGCGTAGACACTCGCTTGTTGAGTACGCGACAAACAAGAGAGATCTGGAATTCTGACTTCCGCCTTACCGAACCCGGGTGATCGGGTTACCCCTCAATGGCCCCTCGATGGCTGGAAGTTGACGTCGACTTGACTCGCTTCGCGGCTCGGCTGTGCATCGGGCGGGGCGCGGGTGGTGACGGCGGAAGCCGCCGCCCGTGGGCCGCGGATCGCACGAACGCGGCGTACACGGGGGCGGCACCGGCCGAGTGGCGACGGGGTCGCCGACTGCCTTGGGGGATCGCGTCAGCCCACGGCCGCGGCCAGGACCGAGGCCGTGGCGGCGACGAGGGGGCTGTCGGCGGCGGCGTCCCGCGCGGGTTTGGTGCTGAGGACGGCGAGGGCCACGGGGGCACCGTCCGGGGTCCAGGCGATGCCCACGTCGTTGCTGGTGCCGTAGTCGCCGGTGCCGGTCTTGTCGGCGATCGTCCAGTCCTCGGGCAGGCCCGCGCGGAAACGGTCGCCGCTGGTGGTGTTGCCGAGCAGCCACGTCGTCAGGCGGTCACGGTCGCGGTAGTGGAGCGCGTCGCCGAGGACGAGCCGGGCGTAGGTGCCGGCGATGGCACCCGGGGTGGTCGTGTCCTCCACCCGCCAGGGCTCCGCCGTGTTCAGCTCCGGCTCCCAGCGGTCCAGGCGGGTCTTCGGGTCCCCCAGCGAGCGACAGAATCGCGTGATCGCCGTGGGGCCACCCAGCTCGCGGAGCAGCAGATTGGCCGCCGTGTTGTCGCTGTGGCGGATCGCCGCGTCGCACAGTTCCCCGATGGTCATGCCGCCCGCCAGGTGCTCCGGCTCACCCGTCTTCGGTGAGTACCCGGCCAGGTCCGCCGCCGTGTAGTGGATGCGCCGGGCGAGTGTCTCCCCATGCTGGTCCAGATCCCGCAGCACGGCCGCCGCCGCGAGCGTCTTGAACACCGAGCAGCCGGGGAAGCGTTCCGCCGCGCGGTGGCGCACGGTGGCCCTTGTCCTCAGGTTGTGCGCGAACGCGCCGATCCTCGCGCCGTGTCGTGCCTCCAGCTCTCGCAGCCGGGCGCGGGTGTCCCGCTGTCGGGGATCCTCCGCGTACGCCGCTCTCGCGCCGAGTGTGAGGGTGGCGGCGGTGGTGGTGGCCGCGGTGAGCAGGGTGCGGCGTGTTGTCGTGGTCCCTAAGATCTCTCGTCCTCCAGTGCTTCCACGAAGTGGTCGAACTCGCCCGCCTGTACGCCCAGGACGAAGGCGTCCCACTTCTTCCGAGTGGTAGTGACGATGTTGGTGGGGTCGCTGGTTTCGCGGATGTGGACCAGGTCGTCGGCGCCGAAGGCGAGTTCGATCCAGGGGCCGGGGCCGGTCGCGTCGTCCGGGGCGGCGCGGACCCAGTCGAGGTCCGGGGGAACGTCAGCCACGGGGGGCTTCCTTAGGGGTGAGGAGGACGGCGTGGAAGGCGGCGGGGTGTGCGGTGAGCATCTCGGTTCTTTTCACAGGTCGTGGATCAGCTTGTGGATGAAGTCTCGCGAGTCCTCGGGGGCGAGGGACACCGATTCCATCCGGTCGAGGAGGGCGCGGTACATCCGCAACTGGGCTTCGGCGTCGAGGAACACCGGGCCGTGGGACTGGTCGAGGCGCACGGTGTCGAGCGGGGGGACCGGTCCGCCGGCGTAGAAGACCGACTGGCCGGAACCAGGGAAGGATCCGGTGGCGAACGGGAGCACCCTGAGGGTGATGTGGTCCCGCTCGCTCATGTCCAGCAGGTGCCGCAACTGGGACGTGGCCACGGTGAGGCCGCCGAACCGCATGCGCAGGGCCGCCTCGTGGATGACCGCCACCAGAGCGGTCGGGGCGTCTGTGAAGAGGACGGTCTGGCGCTTGACGCGGAACGACACCCGGTGCTCGATCTCCGGTGGTGAGAGCTCGGGCACGACGTGCCGCAACAGCTCACGGGCGTGATCGGTCGTCTGGAACAGACCCGGGATGTGCATCGTGACCGCGGTACGCAGCCGCCCGGCGTGGTGCTCCACCTCGGCGAGGTCCGGCAGAGCGGCGGGCAGGATCTCGCGGTACTCCTCCCACCAGCCGCGCGAGCGCTCGGTGGTCATGGCGCTGAGCGCGTCGACGAGGGCCTGGTCCGAGCAGCCGTAGTGGCCGGCGAGCGCGCGCACCCGTTCGGCGCTCACGCCCACGCGCCCGGCCTCCATGTTGCTGACCTGGGTCTGCTTGATGCCCAGGAGCTGACCGGCCCCGGTCGCGGTCAGGCCCGCGCGCTCCCGGAGTTTGCGCAGCTCCGTGCCGAAGCGGAGTTGGCGACCCGTCGGGTTGCTCCTCACGGGCTCCTCCGTCTCCTGGCTGTCGCCGGTCGCCCGCACGAATGGTAGTGAACCCGATCCCTGCCGGCCGGTGAATGTGTTTACCGCTCGCCGTGTTCGTCCACAGGCTGTGGGTAGTTTGCGGCGTCGAGTGTGCGTGCGAGGGCCGGGGATGGGCCGTACGGTGGACCTGCCGTCGTGACTCCGTTGGCTCCCACCGGTGACTCATAGGAGATTCTCAGTGTGGTTCCAGGATTTTTCTTAATTCCGTGGGCCAGAGTGTGAACCGATGAAGCGCACCACTCGTCCCCCTGGCAACCGACGGAACGCTTTGTTCGTCGTGGTCGTGATGCTGGCCATCACGTCCGCGTCCGTGGCGTCCGCCGATGACGGCCCCGGGCCGTTCGGCGTGACCGTGCAGGCCGACGCGAACAAGGCGAGCGCCCGTGTGGGCGCCTTGTTCGACGCAGGTGACGGCCTGAGCGGACACTTCTGCACCGCCTCGGTCGTGCACAGCGAGAGGCGGGACCTTCTGGTGACCGCCGCACACTGTCTCGACGGGGGCGGAAAGTTGCGGTTCGTCCCGGGATATCGGGACGGCAAGGCGCCGTACGGGATCTGGGACGTCAAGAAGACCTACGTCGGTGACGCCTGGACCGGCGGTCAGGACGAGGACAGTGACGTCGCCTTCGCCGAGGTCGCCAAGCAGGGCGCGAAGGGCATCGAGGACGTCGTCGGCGGGAACGCCTTCGCCACGGGGCGGGAGACCGGGGCCACCGCCGTCACGGTCACCGGCTACCCCAGCACCCTCGACGCGCCGATCATCTGTACGAACAAGCCGACCGTCCACAGCCGCACCCAGCAGCGCATCGAGTGTCCCGCCTTCGCCGGCGGCACCAGCGGTAGCCCCTGGGTGAACGGCGACGGGCAGGTCGTCGGGGTCATCGGCGGCCACGAGGCGGGCGGGGACACCGACGACGTCTCGTTCAGCGTCGTCCTCGGGAAAGAGGCCGCGAAGTTGTACAAGGCGGCGCGCAAGGCGGGTTAGGGGCGCGCGAGGCGGGTTCGGGGCGTACGGGGCAGGTTCGGGGCGTACGGGAGGGGTTCGGGGCGCACTTCGCGCCCCCGTTTCTTGTCGTGTGTGATCGTTTCCTCGCACAGGGGTCGCCTCTAGACTGACGTCCGGCGGACTCCCGGGCGGCGAGGGGCGGTTGACGGTGCGTAAGACGTGGGTCGTGGTGACCGCCGTCGCCGGGGTGGGGCTCGCCTTCATGTCGGCGCTGGTCGTCGGTGTCTACATGGTGGCCGGGAACCTCGCCAACGGAGTCGGCGGCGGATCGGTCGGGCTCGCCAAGGGTGCCGTGCCGGCCGCGTACCAGACGCTCGTACAGAAGTGGGGCAATCTGTGCGGCGCGATCAATCCGGCGCTGCTCGCCGCACAGCTGTATCAGGAGAGTGGATTCAACCCGAATGCCAAGAGTCCGGCGGCGGCGGAGGGCATAGCGCAATTCATCCCCGGCACCTGGGCCACGCACGGAATCGACGGCAATGGGGACGGCAGGCGCGACGTATGGGACCCGAATGACGCGATTCCGTCGGCCGCCTCCTACGACTGCAAGCTCGCGTCCTATGTGAAGGACGCGCCCGGGAACACCACCGAGAACATGCTCGCCGCTTACAACGCGGGGGCCTACGCGGTCATCAAGTACGGAGGTGTGCCGCCGTACAAGGAGACCCAGAATTATGTGAGGACGATCATAACTCTGGCGAAGAGCTTCGCGCGGCCGGTGAGCCGGGTGGATCCCTCGCAACAGGCCGCCGCGGCGATCTACTACGCGCAGAAGAAGCTCGGCACGCCCTACCTGTGGGGCGGCAACGGAACCGCCGACCAGGGCGGACGCTTCGACTGCTCGGGTCTGACCAAGGCGGCGTACGAAAGCGTCGGAGTCACCCTGCCGCGCGTCGCCAACGACCAGTACAACGCCGGAGCGCACCCCGCGCGCGCGGAACTGCTTCCGGGCGATCTGGTGTTCTTCTCCGACGACCTCACCAACTCGCGGACCATTCGGCACGTCGGTATCTATGTGGGTGGCGGGTACATGATCGACGCACCGCGAACGGGTGCCGTCATCCGCTTCGACCCCATAGACACCCCCGACTACTTCGGCGCCACACGCGTGACCGAAGATGGCGCGAAAGCGTTGCCGACGACGGTTTGATCCCACCCCTGAGCTGCGGCGATGTATCTCTCTTCGATAACGTCTGCGTGATCATTCGGTGGAGGGTGGAACGTACTGAAGGGGAATGTGCGTTCCTGTTGATGTAGAGCCGATCTACGACCACGGGGGTGGATCGGGCGCCGCACGAAAGGCTGCGCCCGCGGAAAGACGACGAAGGGGCCGCAGCACCATGGCTGGACTCGCCGAATCCGGTTCGAACCCCGACGTGGACCTGCTGTACGACATCAACGGCCTCGCCAAGGACGCGCCGCACTGGTTCGACCGCGGCATGGAGTTCGTCGGAGAGTACGGGCTGCTGCTCGTCATGGTCCTGCTGGTGCTGTGGTGCTGGTGGACCGTGCGGCGGCGCGGCGACGAGAACGCCGCCCCGTCGGTGGCCGCGCTCGTCTGGGCGCCCCTCGCGGCCGGCGTCGCGGTGCTGGTGAACGTGCCGATACGGGGCTTCGTGGAGCGGCCCCGCCCCTTCGTGGACCACCAGGGGCTCGACGTCCTGGTCAGTGGCAAGACCGACTTCTCCTTCGTCAGCGACCACGCGACGCTCACCATGGCGATCGGCGTCGGGCTGTTCGTCGCGAACCGGAAGTTCGGCCTCGTCGGGATAGGGATCGCGCTGTTCGAAGGCTTCTGCCGGGTCTACATGGGCGTGCATTACCCGACGGACGTCATCGGCGGCTTCGCCCTCGGCACCGCCGTCGCCCTGCTGCTGTCCCCGCTCGCCATGGCCCTGCTGACCCCGGTGACGAAGGCCGTGGAGCGCTCGCCGCGCGCCGGATGGCTGATCCGGGCGCGGAGCGTGGGGCGTGCGGGGCAGGAGGCGCTGATTCCCGGGGCGCGGGCGGAGCGCCCCGAGGAGCCGGACCTCGCCGCGTAGGCGCTCCCCCAACAGGGTGTTCTCAGGGCGCTTCCCCTACGGGGCGCTCAGAGGGACTGGGGGAAGGTGAAGAAGCGGTTCGGGTCGTACTGCTTCTTCAGGGCCGCCAGGCGGGTCGCCGCGTCGCCGTAGTACGCCTTGCGCCAGTTGGTGAGGGTCGGATCCGTGTAGTTCTGGTAGGCGGCACCGGAGGCGTAGGGGGCCATCGCCGAGTGGGCGGAGGTCAGCCAGGACTGGACCGTGGTGCCGGAGGCCCCGGCGCCCCAGGAGGCGATGTACTGGGCGAGCATGCGGGAACGCCGGTGCACGAACGCCGTCGCGGTCGGCGAGACCCGGTTGACCGCACCGCCCAGTGCGGTGAGCGCGATGCTGCCCGCGCCGCCGCGGACCGAGGAGATCTGGTGCAGCAGCGTCTGGATGCCGGCCGCGGAGATCGAGCGGTCGAAGAAGTCCGAGCGGGCCGCGTACGTCTCACGGCCGAGGGCGCCCTGCGAGGAACGGCCCGGCGTCGAACCCGGCAGATGGCACTGGGCGTCGGTGGGGAACGAGGAGCAGCCCGCGTACGCCTCCATCGACTCCTTGTAGGAGTGCTTCTTGAGCGAGACGCTGCGCGCGGGGCCGCCGACTTTGGTGGCCAGGCGGTCCACGGCGTTCTGGAGTTCACCGTAGGTGCCCAGGGAGAAGGCGGCGACGGCGACGGTGGGCGTGCCGCTGCCGTTCTCCAGGTGGAGCGAGGACCAGATCTCGTCCGGCTGGCTGGGGCCCCACTCCTGCCAGGCCTTCACCACGGCGGCGGCCTTCGCCCAGGGCCACGTCATGTACGCCGACACGGCCTGCGGGGCGGCGTGGGTCTTGAAGCGCAGCTCGGTGACGACACCGAAGTTGCCGTTGCCGGCGCCGCGCAGGGCCCAGAAGAGTTCCTTGTTCTCGCTCGCGTTCGCCACGACCTGCTTGCCGTCCGCGGTGATCAGCGTCGCCTGGGTGAGGCTGTCGCAGGTCAGGCCGTACGCCCGTGACACCACGCCGTGGCCGCCGCCGAGGGTCAGACCGGAGACGCCGACAGTCGGGCAGGAACCGGCCGGGATCGTGACGCCCTTCGCGGCGAGCGCGCGGTAGACGTCGATCAGCTTGGATCCGGCGCCGACCACCGCCTCGTTCGCGGACGCCCGGATGGTGTTGAGCTTGGACACGTCCAGGATCAGCCGGCCGTTTCCGGAGGACCAGCCCGCGTAGGAGTGGCCGCCGTTGCGGATCGACAGCGGGATGTTGTGGGCGCGGGCGTAGGCCATGGTCGTACGGATGTCGTCCGCGTGGGCGACGTACGCGACGGCGGTGGGCTTCAGGGAGTCGAAGCGGGTGTTGTACAGCTGATGGGCCGTCGACCAGCTGCGGTCGCCGGGGCGGACCAGCGAGCCGTCGAGGTCCTTGGCGAGGGCCGACCAGTTGGCGGCGGCGTGGGCGGCCAGGCCGCTGCCCGTGCCGCTCGTGCCCGTGCTGGTGGTGGCCGTGTGGATGGAGGCGTCGGCCGTGTCCGTGGCCGCCGCCTTGCCCCCGCTGACCTTGCCGTTGCACGCGGCCGTGGCCGCCGCCGCGAGTACGGCCGCGCCGCCACCTATGAACGTACGCCGTTGCATGTGCGCCTCCTGTTGCTTCCCGTGCGTGGGACGAGACGTGTGCCGGGTTCTGGGGGTTCCGCGGCGGCCGGGCGCGGGACGGAACCGGGACATGACCGTGATCCCGCATGGATCTCGACCCCATCTTGAACCTGGTCTGGGCCTTTTTGGCCGCACGTGGGCGAGAGGTTGGTCACGCCGCTTTTGGGGCGCTATGCGAGCGGTGTGTTCACCAAGTGGCCCTCGGCGTCGGTGCGGGCCAGGCTGCGGGCGCGGCGGGCCGGGCCTCGCCAGCCGCAGGTGCAATGCGCCAGACAGAAGCGACCCTGCTCGATCGTCGTCGTCCGGTGATCCTGGACGGGATGGGTCTCCTCCGGTTGCGCCACACCGACAACGTTACCCAAGGCAAGTAAATGAATCACCGCCGCGTGACGGCCGTCCCTACCCGTCGTTAACCGGAACGACAGGAGGCCCGGGACGGACCGGCTGGGGGTCGGCGGACGATGGTGGCGCAGCAGCAGAGTCGGATGGGCACGGGTGTCGTCGCGGTCGCGATGGCGGGGCTCATGGTCTGCGTCGGCGGATGTTCCGTCGGCAGGGCCGGTGCCGAGGACGCGCGCGAGGGCGTCACCTCCGTCGAGGTACTGCACCGGGCCGCCGCCACACTGGAGCGCGCAGGCAGCGCCAAGACCCGTACGTCGATGGAGATGGCCACCGGCGGGACCCGGGTCACCATCCGCGGCCAGGGTGTCTACGACTTCAAGAAGCAGCTGGGGCAGTTGAAGGTGCTGCTGCCGCAGGATCCCGCGGGCGCCGTCGAGCACCGGCCGATCACCGAACTCCTAGCCCCGGGCGCCCTGTTCATGAAGAACCGCGGCGCCGGTGTCCCCGCCGACAAATGGGTGCGCGTCGACACGGCCACCCTCTCCGACGGGAACCTCGTGACCGGCGGCGCCACCGACCCGTTCGCCGCGGCGGAGCTGTTGCGGGGGGCGCGGACGGCGACGTACATGGGGAGGACGGAGGTGGCCGGGACGCCGGTGCGGCACTATCGCGGGACCGCCGACCTGGACATCGCCGCGCGGAGCGCCTCGCGGGGGAACCGGAAGGCACTCGCGGCGGCGGCGAAAGGGTTCGCCACCGCCGAAGTCCCGTTCGACGCCTACCTCGACGACCAGGGGCGCGTCCGCAAGCTCCGGAACCGGTTCAGCTTCATCAACGGGCGGCAGAAGGGCACCGTCGCGGTCGCCTCGACGACCTTGCTGTACGACTTCGGGGTCCCGGCCCGCGTACGGCTTCCGGAACCCGAGGACATCTTCGCGGGGAAGATCGCGGAGCCTTAGACGTCCGTCCGTCGGCGTGGCTGCCGGTGCATGGACGAGGAGGAGTTGGGGGCTGGAAATGGCCCTTCCGTGCCATGCGCGGTGTGTAGGCCGCTCCCTACTCTAGGAAGTCGGTGACGGCAGGAAGAGGTGATGCACGTGGCTCCGGTCGGCGGTACGGCAGTTCAGGACCACGTGGCCCTCGCCGAGATCGAGCTGTGCGGCGACCTGATCATCGCGGCCTCGGCCGCCCACGAGGAGCGGCTCAGCCTGGAGAGTATCGACGAGGTACTGAAGGTGGCCGAAGAGCGCACCCGGGGGAGCGGCACGGGGGAGTAGGCCCGCCTCACGTGCGCACTTCGGTATCCCCGTGCGCTTGTGTCATGTGCGCAGCAGGCGGCCGATCGCCTTCGTGGCCTCCTCGACCTTCGCGTCGATCTCCTCGCCGCCCTTGAGGGCCGCGTCGGCGACGCAGTGGCGCAGGTGTTCCTCCAGGAGCTGGAGCGCGAAGGACTGGAGGGCCTTCGTGGAGGCGGAGACCTGGGTGAGTATGTCGATGCAGTAGACGTCCTCGTCGACCATCCGCTGCAGACCGCGGATCTGGCCCTCGATGCGACGCAGGCGCTTGAGGTGTTCGGCCTTCTGCTTGTGGTAGCCGTGGATGCCGCGGTCGTGGTCGGTCACGACGCCTTCGGTCTCGGCTCCCCCGCTCACGACGTCCTCGCTCCCGGCTTCCTCGGTGTCGGTGGAGGCCTGGATGTTCGAAATGTCCGGGACCTCCTGAACCGTTTTGGTCTCGCCGGAGGGCGCCGTCGCGCCGGCCTCGGTGGTCGTCATCGCGTCCTCCTGATGGTCCGGTATATATACCCCTGGCGGGTATATGGTAACGAACTTTGCTGGGTATAGGGCCCTTGCCGGATGCCGGGACCGGACCCTGTGCTGATCACTGTGCCTGATGGGCGACACTGGGGGACGGCCGGTTAGCCGTGGCCGGATGATGCGCCTAGCATCAGCCTGACCGAACAAAAGGACTCCGAGGACCCCAAGTGCGCTTTCGTCTGACCCCCAGGGAGACGAGCTTCTACGACATGTTCTCCGCCTCCGCGGACAACATCGTCACGGGCTCGAAACTCCTGATGGAACTGCTCGGGGCGGACGCCTCCGCCCGGGCCGAGATCGCAGAGCGCATGCGGGCCGCCGAACACGCCGGTGATGACGCCACTCACGCGATCTTCCACCAGCTGAACTCCTCCTTCATCACGCCGTTCGACCGCGAGGACATCTACAACCTGGCCTCGTCCCTCGACGACATCATGGACTTCATGGAGGAGGCCGTCGACCTGGTCGTGCTGTATCAGGTCGAGGAGCTCCCCAAGGGCGTGGAACAGCAGATCGAGGTACTGGCCCGGGCCGCCGAGCTGACGGCCGAGGCCATGCCGAACCTGCGGACGATGGACAACCTCACCGAGTACTGGATCGAGGTCAACCGGCTGGAGAACCAGGCCGACCAGATCCACCGCAAGCTGCTCGCCCACCTCTTCAACGGCAAGTACGACGCCATCGAGGTCCTGAAGCTCAAGCAGATCGTGGATGTGCTGGAGGAAGCGGCCGACGCGTTCGAACATGTGGCGAACACGGTGGAGACCATCGCCGTCAAGGAGTCCTGAACTTCGTGGACACCTTTGCGCTGGTCGTGACCATTCTGGTCGCGCTCGGATTCACGTACACGAACGGCTTCCACGACTCGGCGAACGCCATCGCCACGTCGGTGTCCACGCGGGCGCTGACCCCGCGGGCCGCGCTCGCCATGGCCGCGGTGATGAACCTCGCCGGTGCGTTCCTCGGGAGCGGGGTGGCGAACACCGTCAGCAAGGGGCTGATCGCGACGCCCGAGGGGTCGAAGGGGATGGGGATCCTCTTCGCCGCGCTCGTCGGGGCGATCGTCTGGAACCTGGTCACCTGGTACTTCGGGCTTCCGTCGTCCTCCTCGCACGCGTTGTTCGGGGGACTGGTCGGGGCCGCGCTCGCGGGCGGTACGAAGGTCTTGTGGTCCGGGGTCGTGGACAAGGTCATCATCCCGATGTTCCTGTCGCCGGTCGTCGGTCTGATCGTCGGCTATCTGGTCATGTGCGCGATCATGTGGCTGTTCCGGCGGGCCAATCCGCACAAGGCCAAGCGGGGGTTCCGTATCGCGCAGACGGTGTCCGCGGCCGGGATGGCGCTCGGGCACGGTCTTCAGGACGCCCAGAAGACGATGGGTGTCGTGGTGATGGCGCTCGTCATCGGCGACGTCCAGAAGTCGGACGACCCGATTCCGGTGTGGGTGAAGATCGTCTGTGCGGTGATGTTGTCGCTGGGGACGTATGCCGGTGGGTGGCGCATCATGCGGACGCTCGGGCGCAAGATCATTGAGTTGGATCCGCCGCAGGGGTTCGCCGCGGAGACGACGGGGGCGTCGATCATGTTCGCCACCGCGTTTCTTTTCAAGGCGCCGATCTCGACCACGCATGTCATCACTTCGGCGATCATGGGTGTCGGGGCGACGAAGCGGGTGAACGCGGTTCGCTGGGGTGTCGCCAAGAACATCGTCCTGGGGTGGTTCATCACGATGCCGGCCGCGGCGTTGGTGGCTGCCGCCAGCTTCTGGGTCGTGGACCTGGCGTTCCTGTAGGACGCCGGACGCAGCACCAACGCTCCTCGCCCCCGCCGCCCCTACCCTCCCCCAAGCTCTCGGCTTCGCTCGAGCAGGGGGGACCCCCATCATCCCCAGGGGCTCCGCCCCTTCCACCCCGCCAGGGGCTCCGCCCCCGGACCCCCGATCGCCCGAAGGGCTCGTCCTCAAGCGCCGGACGGGCTGAGTGATGCGGGGCGGGTGGGTGGGTGTATCGGCCTCCGGGCTCGTGCTCGAACGCCAGACGGGCCGAGGATGCGCGGCGGGGTGGGTGTATCGGCCTCCGGGCTCGTCCTCAAGCGCCGGACGGGCTGAAAGATGCGGGCCGGGGGCGAGGTTTTCAGGGGCGCGGGGAACTGCGCGAACAGCCCCCACCGGCCGGCAGCCGAAGGTCTCCGGGCAGGTGGGGGCTGTGGGGCGAAGCCTCGCCTCTGGGGGCGCGGGGAACTGCGCGCCAAGCCCCCACCGGGCCTGCAGCCAAACGAATCGGGTGGGCGGGGGGTGTGGGGCGAAGCCCCGCTTTTGGGGAGCAACCCCCGTCGGCCCGGGGCCGGAAGACTCCCCGACCCCGACTCCACCCTCACCCTTGCCCCGACTCCTCGTCCTCGTCGAAGACGAGCGGGCCCGCCCCCGGGAGCCAGGGGCGGGCCCTTCTCGTCCTCGCGGTGGCACCGCCATGCAGCACCGCGAGGGGTATGGGTGGAAACGGCTCAGCCGAAGCGGCCGGAGATGTAGTCCTCCGTGGCCTGCACCGACGGGTTGGAGAAGATGCGCTCCGTGTCGTCGATCTCGATGAGCCGTCCCGGCTGGCCCACCGCGGACAGGTTGAAGAACGCGGTGCGGTCGGAGACGCGCGCGGCCTGCTGCATGTTGTGCGTCACGATGACGATCGTGAAGCGCTCCTTCAGCTCGCCGATCAGGTCCTCGATGGCGAGGGTCGAGATCGGGTCCAGGGCCGAGCAGGGCTCGTCCATGAGGAGGACCTGCGGCTCCACCGCGATCGCCCGCGCGATGCACAGACGCTGCTGCTGACCACCGGACAGACCCGAGCCGGGCTTGTTGAGGCGGTCCTTGACCTCGTTCCAGAGGTTCGCGCCCTTGAGGGACTTCTCGACGACGTCGTTCAGCTCGGACTTCTTGTACGAGCCGTTCAGACGCAGACCCGCCGCCACGTTGTCGAAGATCGACATGGTGGGGAAGGGGTTGGGGCGCTGGAAGACCATGCCGATCGTGCGCCGCACGGCGACGGGGTCGATGCCGTGGCCGTACAGGTCCTCGTCGTCGAGGAGGACCTTGCCCTCGACCCGGCCGCCGGGGGTGACCTCGTGCATACGGTTGAGCGTGCGCAGGAACGTCGACTTGCCGCAGCCGGAGGGGCCGATGAACGCCGTCACCGAGCGCGGCTCGACCGTCATCGAGATGTCTTCGATCGCCTTGTGGGAGCCGTAGTAGGCGGTGAGACCGCTTACGTCGATTCGCTTGGCCATGTCAATCACTGCTTCTTTCGAGGGGGATGCTGCTGGTCGCTGATATGGCCGCGTCAGCGACCTGTCTTCGGTGCCTTCCAACGGGCGATGCCGCGGGCCACCATGTTGAGAATCATCACGAAGGCGATCAGGGCGAGCGCAGCCGCCCAGGCACGGTCGTACGCCGCGTTCGAACCGGCGCTGTTCGCGTACTGCTGGTAGATGTACAGCGGCAGCGAGGCCTGCGCTCCGGAGAACGGGTTGGTGTTGATGAAGTTCGTGCCCCACACCAGCAGCAGCACCGGGGCGGTCTCGCCCGTGATGCGTGCGACGGCGAGCATGACACCGGTCGTGATGCCACCGATCGAGGTCGGCAGGACCACCTTGAGGATCGTGCGCCACTTGGGCACGCCGAGCGCCAGCGAGGCTTCGCGCAGCTCGTTCGGTACGAGCTTGAGCATCTCCTCGGTGGAGCGGACCACGACGGGCATCATCAGGATGGCCAGGGCCAGCGAACCGGCGAAGCCGAAGGGCTGCAGGTCCAGGATGAGCATCAGGCTCAGGATGAACAGACCGGCGACGATCGAGGGGATGCCCGTCATCACGTCGACGAAGAACGTGATGGCCGTGGAGAGCTTGCCGCGCCCGTACTCCACCAGGTAGACCGCGGTGAGTACACCGATCGGCGCCGCGATCAGGGTGGCGAGACCGACCTGCTCCAGCGTGCCGATGATGGCGTGGTAGATGCCACCGCCGGGCTCGGAGTCCGCGACCACGCCCATCGAGTGGGTCAGGAAGTAGATGTCGAAGACCTTCACACCGCGCTTGACGGTGGTCCAGATCAGCGAGGCCAGCGGGACGACCGCGATGAGGAAGCAGACCCAGACGAGGCTGGTCGCGACGCGGTCCTTGGCCTGCCGGCGGCCCTCGACGCGCGCGGCGATGCCGTACGTACCGAGGACGAAGAGGATTCCGGCGATCAGGCCCCACTGGACCTTGCTGTCGAGACCGCCGACCAGGCCGATGACCACGGCGAGCACGATGGCGCCGGCGGCGATCGCCCACGGGGACCACTTCGGCAGGGTCGCGCCGCGCAGGGTGCTGGGGCGCTTGCCCATGGCGGGTGCTGAGTGGCTCATGCGTTGGCCCCCGAGTACTCCGCGCGACGGGCGATGATGACCCGGGCCGCGCCGTTGACCAGCAGGGTGATGACGAAGAGGACCAGACCGGACGCGATCAGCGCGTCACGGCCGTCCGCGGTCGCCTCGCCGAACTTGCTGGCGATGTTCTGTGCGAAGGTGCCGCCGCCCGGGTCGAGCAGGCTGGCGTTGATGTCGAAGGTCGGCGACAGGACCGTGGCGACGGCCATTGTCTCACCGAGCGCGCGGCCGAGACCCAGCATCGACGCGGAGATGACGCCGGAGCGGCCGAAGGGCAGCACCGACATGCGGATGACCTCCCAGCGCGTGGCGCCGAGGGCCAGCGCGGCCTCCTCGTGCATCTGCGGGACCTGGCGGAAGACCTCGCGGCTCACGTTGGTGATGATCGGCAGGATCATGATCGCGAGCAGGATGCTGACGGTGAGCATCGAGCGGGGCGCGCCGCCCTGCCACTCGAAGATGCCGGTCCAGCCGAGGTACTTGTCCAGCCAGCCGAAGAGGCCGTTCATGTGCGGCACCAGGACGAGCGCGCCCCACAGGCCGTAGACGATGGACGGCACGGCGGCGAGCAGGTCGATCACGTAGGCGACCGGGCCGCTGAGCCTGCGCGGTGCGTAGTGCGTGATGAACAGCGCGATGGCGACCGCGACGGGAACCGCCAGGGCCATGGCGATGATCGAGGAGACCACCGTGCCGAAGGCCAGGACGGCGATGCCGAAGACCGGCGGGATGGTGTTGGTGTTCCACTCGAAGGTGGTGAGGAAGTTGCCGTGGTCCTTGCTGATCGCGAGCGAGGCGCGATAGGTGAGGAAGACCGCGATGGCGGCCATGATCACCAGCAGGAAGATGCCCGACCCACGGGAGAGACCGAGGAAGATCCGGTCACCGGGTCGGGTGGCGCCGCGGCTCGCGCGCTTCTGCACGGCCACGGAAGGCTGGGGGGTGGGGGGAGGTGCTTCGTCAGTGTTCTGTGTCGATATGTCCATCGGGATCTCCGGTCTGCAGAGCCGTACTTGGTGTGCGGCTCCTGGCGGCGGTGCACCGGACGGTGCGGCCCGGCCCCGAACCGGGGCCGGGCCGCACACTTTGGTTAGCTGAGGCCCGCGACGGTGGTGCGAACCTTGGCGATGATGTCGGCCGGGATCGGCGCGTAGTCGATGGAGGAGAGGACCTTCTGGCCGTCCTCGCTCGCAATGTAGGTCAGGAACGCCTTCGTGGCGGCCAGCGAGTCCGACTTGTTGCCCTTGTCGCAGACGATCTCGTACGTGACCAGGGTGATCGGGTAGGCGCCGTCGGCCTTGGTGGCGCGGTTCAGCTTGAGCGAGAGGTCCTTGCCCGTGCCGATGACCTCGGCGTCGGCGATGGCCTTGGTGGCGTTCTCGACGGTGGCGTCGACCGGGGCGCTGGCGCCCGTGTTGATGCTGGCCGCCTTGATGCCGTCCTTGGCGAACGACAGCTCCATGTAGCCGATGGCGCCGGAGGTCTGCTTCACCTGCTGGGCGACACCGGAGGACTGCGGAGCGGACTGGCCGCCCTTCGCCTGCCAGGCCTTGCCGCCGGAGTACTTCCAGTCGGAGGGGGCCGCGGCGATCAGGTACTTGGTGAAGTTGTCCGTGGTGCCGGACTCGTCCGAGCGGTGGAACGCCTGGATCTTGAGGTCGGGCAGCTTGACGCCCGGGTTCAGCTTCGCGATCGCCGAGTCGTTCCACTTGCTGATCTTGCTGTCGAAGATCTTGGCGATCGTCGAGGCGTTCAGGACGAGCTTGTCGACGCCCGGGACGTTGAAGCCGACCGCGATCGGGCCGCCGACCATCGGGAGGTCGATGCCCTGGCCACCGCTGGTGCACATCTTCTTGGAGGCGGCGACCTCTTCGGGCTTCAGCGCGGAGTCCGAGCCGGCGAAGGCGACCTGGCCCTGGGTGAACGCGGTGACGCCGGCGCCGGAGCCGCCGCCCTTGTAGTTGATCTGCACGCCGGAGCAGGCGGCGCTGAACTCCTTGACCCAGGCGTCGATCGCGTTCTTCTGCGCGGACGAGCCGTCGGCGAGGAGCTGGCCCTTGGCGTCGTCACACTTGATCGAGCTGGCGGAGCCCGTCGTCGCGCCGCCCGTGGCGTTGCTCTTCGTGCCGGTGTCGTCGGAGCCGCACGCCGTGAGGGCCAGGGCGCCGGAGACGGCGACAGCACCGAGCGAAAGGGCGCGAAGCCGGTTCTTGCGCTGAAGCTTCACTTTTGGGGTGTTCCTTCCAGGAGCCGCCGTCTGGTTGGCGGCGTGCGAGGTGTGTGTGATGCGGAGGCCACACGCAGGAGGCGTTCCGCACCGGGTAAGGCCGAAATTAGGCAGATCAGGTGAAGGCGCCGATGGCCGTAAGTGAACGGAGGGTGAACCCCTGTGGGCGGTGCGGTGAGGTCACGGAACGCTTACGTCGAGGACACGGTGGGATCCCGATCGCTGTCACTGCATGTGACCGGGTGTGTGCGCATATGGCCGATGGGTTCGGCTAGGTGAGGTGCAGCACACTCAGCAGGGCGTCAACCAGATCGGCGTCCCTGGGCTGGGTCAGACGGTCGCGGGCCGCGGCGGGGGAGAGCCACAGGATGCGGTCGACCTCGTCGTTCGGAGTGAAGTGGCCGTCCGCCGCCTCGGCAGCCCAGTAGCGGACCTCTTTGGGGCGGCCGGCGACGGGATAACGGAGGGTGGGCAGGGCCGTGCCGGGCACGCCGGTGTACCCCGTCTCCTCCCGGACCTCCCGCAGCGCCCCCGCGAGTGGTTCCTCGGCGCGCTTGAGCTTGCCCTTCGGATGCGACCAGTCGTCGTACTTCGGCCGGTGGACGAGACATATCTCCAGCTCACCGCCGAGTGGCGAGCGGCGCCACAGGACGCAGCCCGCCGCCCGTACGGCCTTGAAGGTGTCCTCGGTCATCAGGCCTCCCTCACGGGGTGCGCACGGTTTCCTTCTGCCAGTTCTGCTGGAACGCGAACCGTGCCGCCTCCACCTCGTGCCGCTGGTCGGCGTGGAGCACGCCGAGCGCGTACGCGGTGGCCGGGGCGATGCGCGGGGTGCGGGCCGCCGACGCGGCGGCCGCGGCCGCCTCCGCCGCGTCCCGGTGCCGGTTGAGGGCCTGACCCGCGCGGAGCAGTCGTACGTCGATGGGGGCGTCCTCCCCGTAGAGGACCTCGCACGCGTAGCGGTGCAGGCGCAGCAGCAGCCGGACCTGGTGCCAGGGCGCGTCCTGGGGATGGGGCGCGGTGTCCGCGGAGAGGCCGTGCACGAGGGCCTCGGCGTTGTACGGGTGGCCCGCGGTGACCAGCGGCAGCGCGGCGACCGCGTCGGTCAGCCGGTCCGTCGCGGCGGCGGCCAGCGGGCGCAGGTCGGCCGTGCCGGCCGCCGGGGTGAGCGGCACCTCGCTGGCGAGCACGGCGACGCTGTCCGCGACGGCGTGGAAGCGGGAGGAGCCGAGCGCCTGCAGGGCGGCCGAGTGGGCCCGGGTGCGGGCCAGCGTCAGCTGGCGGTCGAGCAGCGCGCCCGCCTTCGCGGCGCCGACGGTCAGGCCGCCCTTGGCAGGCGCCCCGGTGTCCTGCGCGGTCTGTGCCGGGAAACCGGACGCGCCCGAGAGCCGGTTCAGCGCGCCGATCAGCCGTTCCAGGCGGGCCGCGTAGGCGTGTTCACGGGCCAGGGTGCCCGAGAGCCACGCCAGTTCGGGCCGCATGCCCTCCGACCACTCCGCGTCGAGCAGCGGTCGGAAGGTGTGCAGGGTGCCGCTGATGCGGCGGGCCGAGCGGCGCAGGGCGCGCGCCGCGTCGACCGATTCCCCGGAGCCGTTGTCCCCCGCTCGTGACACGTCTCGCGACTCGGCGCGCGACTCCGTTCTCGGCTTCGCCCGGGCGGTGGTACCCGCGTCGGTGCCGTTCTCCCGGTGCTGTCGCAGGGAGCGGAGGAACTCCGTGGCCTGGGCCCTCAGGTAGCCCGCGAGGGCGTCTCCTGACATGGGCCCGGCCGGGGAGTCGGTGGGGGGTTCAAGGTGTTGCTGTGCCACGCCGGCGCCTCCGGGCGTCTATGAGCATCTCCTGGACGTTCCGCAGGGGCTGGCCGTCCGCGTCGGTCGAGTGCCGGGTCCACTCGCCGTCCGGGCCCAGGTGCCAGGAAGCGGTGGTGTCGGACATCCCGGTCTCGAACAGCCGGTTGAGGGCTGCGCGGTGTGCCGGGTCGGTGATCCTGACCAGGGCCTCGATCCGCCGGTCCAGGTTGCGGTGCATCATGTCCGCGCTGCCGATCCAGACCTCGGGCTCGCCGCCGTTGCCGAAGGCGAAGACTCGGGAGTGTTCGAGGAACCGGCCGAGCACGGACCGTACCCGTATGTTTTCGGACAGGCCGGTGACGCCCGGCCGGACCGCGCAGATGCCACGCACCCACACGTCGACGGGCACTCCGGCCTGGGACGCGTGGTACAGCGCGTCGATGATCGCCTCGTCCACCATCGAGTTGCACTTGATGCGGACGTAGGCGGGGCGTCCGGCGACGTGGTGCTGGATTTCCTTGTTGATCCGCGCGATCAGCCCGTCACGCAGGGACTTGGGGGCGACGAGCAGACGGCGATAGGTCTCGCGGCGCGAGTAGCCGGAGAGCCGGTTGAAGAGGTCGGACAGGTCCGCGCCGACCTGCGGGTCGGCGGTGAGCAGGCCGAGGTCCTCGTACAGCCGCGCGGTCTTCGGGTGGTAGTTGCCGGTGCCGACGTGGGAGTAGCGCCGGAGCGTTTCCCCCTCCTGCCGGACGACCAGCGACAGCTTGCAGTGGGTCTTCAGCCCGACGAGTCCGTACACGACATGGCAGCCCGACTCCTCGAGCTTGCGGGCCCACTTGATGTTGGCCTGTTCGTCGAAGCGCGCCTTGATCTCGACGAGGACGAGGACCTGCTTGCCGGACTCGGCGGCGTCTATCAGCGCGTCGACGATCGGCGAGTCGCCCGAGGTCCGGTACAGCGTCTGCTTGATGGCCAGCACGTCCGGGTCGGCCGCCGCCTGCTCCAGGAAGGCCTGCACGGAGGTGGAGAAGGAGTCGTACGGGTGGTGCAGCAGGACGTCGCGCTCGCGCAGGGCGGCGAAGATGTCGGGCGCGGACGCCGACTCGACCTCGGCCAGGTCGCGGTGCGTTCCCGCGATGAACTTCGGGTACTTCAGCTCGGGCCGGTCGATGGCGCCGATGCCGAAGAGGCCGGTGAGGTCCAGGGGACCCGGCAGCGGGTACACCTCCGCCTCGGAGATCTTCAGTTCCCGTACGAGGAGATCAAGGACGTACCGGTCGATGGACTCCTCGACCTCCAGGCGCACCGGCGGCCCGAAGCGGCGCCGCATGAGTTCCTTCTCCAGCGCCTGGAGCAGGTTCTCGGCGTCGTCCTCCTCGACCTCCAGGTCCTCGTTCCTGGTCAGCCGGAAGGTGTGGTGCTCCAGGACCTCCATGCCCGGGAAGAGCTCCTCCAGGTGTGCCGCGATCACGTCCTCGATGGGGACGTAGCGGTTGGGGGAGGCCTCCAGGAAACGGGAGAGCAGCGGCGGGACCTTGACGCGCGCGAAGTGCCGGTGGCCGCTGACCGGGTTGCGTACGACGACCGCGAGGTTCAGGGACAGACCCGAGATGTACGGGAAGGGGTGCGCGGGGTCGACCGCCAGCGGGGTCAGGACCGGGAAGATCTGGTGCCGGAAGAGGGTGAAGAGGCGGGCCTGCTCCTTCTCCGTCAGTTCGCTCCAGCGGACCAGATGGATGCCCTCCTCCGCGAGCGCGGGGGCGACGTCCTCCTGGTAGCAGGCCGCGTGCCGGGCCATGAGCTCGCGCGAGCGGGCCCAGATCATCTCCAGGACCTCGCGGGGCTGCAGGCCGGAGGCGGACTTGGTGGCCACGCCGGTCGCGATGCGGCGCTTCAGTCCGGCCACCCGGACCATGAAGAACTCGTCCAGGTTGCTGGCGAAGATCGCCAGGAAGTTCGCCCGTTCGAGCAGGGGCGTGCTCGGGTCCTCGGCGAGCTCCAGCACCCGCTCGTTGAACGCCAGCCAGCTGCGCTCGCGGTCGAGGAACCGGCCCTGCGGCAACATGATGCCGTCCTGCACCAGGTCCTCGTAGGCGTCGAGGTCGGCGTCGATGTCGGGCTCGAGGTCGGAGACGTTCGCCGCCACGGTGTGCGGGCGGTGCGCGGCTATGGAGCCGACGGAGGGCTGCGGGTGCTGCACCGGTGCCTGGGCGCTGGGCTGGTTCATGGACCCATTCTTCCGCGCCGGGAGCGAGACCGGCGCGTCGGAGAGCGCGAGCGGCAGCGGGGTGAGGCGGATGTTCCCGTTCCGCGTCCCCGGTACCGCCTTGCTCCCCGTCGTCGGAGAGGTCTCGTGCTCCGGCGGAGGCGACGGCTCTGGCACGGCGGGCTTCATTGGCTGAGCGTCGCAAGCTCGTCTGAATCGATGGTTACGGCGACATGACGTGCGGGATATCGGGGAGCGGCTCCCGGACGTCTACATGCCCGGGAGCGGCGTACGCCCCACCCCCCGTGGGGGGCGTACGCGGCCCCGGTATGGGGCGAGTTAGGCGGTGCGGCGGTGCAGCAGCCGGAAGGCGGCGGCGGTGGCCGCGGCGGTCACGGCGAGGACGATGCCGGATTCCACCAGGTGGAGGGGCCAGAAGTGGGAGGCGGGGTGGTAGACGGAGTACCGGCCCGTGACACCGTGCTCGGTCAGGCACCGCTTGGCTTCCGCGGCCGTCCCCTCGCAGTTCCCGTAGCTGGGGTCCGGGACTCGTTTCCCATGGACGACCACCCCGGATTCCAGCTTCCAGACGGGACCGGACGGGTCGTGGGCCGCGTCGCCGGTACGGGTGATCGTGGGCCACAGGTCCGCGCGGTACCGGTCCAGGCACTGGCTGAGCAGCAGCATCACGGCGAACGAGACGCTCAGAGCGGGCAGCGAGCGCCGTAGCGCCAGACCGGCGAGTGCGCCCAAGGCCAGGGCGCACAGGGCGTACGCCACCATCGCCGGGCCGCGGGCGACGAAGACGGCGGTGGCGGGCCAGCCGCCGATGACCCGGGCCGGTCTGTTCGACCAACTCCAGCGGTACGCCGCCACGAGCACCGTGCCGCTGAGCGTGATCAGCAGTGCGGGCACGGCGAGCTTGGCGGCCAGCCAGCGCACGGGGGACACCGACTGGGTCCAGGCGAGACCCGCGGTGCCGGACTCCAGTTCACGGGCGATCAGTGCCGCGCCCGCCCAGGCGGCGACGGCGTAGAAGCAGTGGCTGAGAACGGTGGCGGTGTATCGGAGGATCGCGCTGTACTCGAGCGTGGCCGTGACGTCGCAGCTGTCGGAGTGGAGACAGTGGAAGGCCTCCGCTCGGGCGGCGTCGGCCGTGACCCCCATCGCCCACACCAGGAATGCGACGACGGCGACGACGAACGAGCCCCAGACGATCAGCGCGGTGCGGTGCACGCGTACGACGGTCCACGGCAGGCCGCCGACGGCACCCGCGGTGCTCACAGAGTGGCTCCCTTCGTGAGCGGGGCGCTGCCGGTGTCGCGCTTGAGCAGCCGGAAGGCGACGAGGAGAACGAGCGCGCTGAGGGCGAGCACCAGGCCGGTCGCCATCAGCTGGAGGGGCCAGTAGTGGGACTGGGGGTGGGAGTCGGTGTAGAAGCTGACGGCGTCGAGCCGGTGGTAGATCGTGCTGCACTCCGAGGTGTGGCTGCTGCCGCACAGCGGGTCGGGCAGCCGGGCCCCGGTCGAGGTGAGGAGACCGGCGTGGACGGTGAGCCCGAGGCTGGTGGGGCCGTCGTGGGTCAGGCTGGTGACCGTCCGCACCGTCGGCCACAGGTACGGCAGGGCGAGGCCGAGGGCGGCCCGGACGCCGACCGTGCACACCACCGATATGACGAGTGCGCTCAGGGAACCGCGCAGCCTGAGGCCGGCGAGCGCGCCGACGGCAAGCCCGGACAGGGCGAGGGCGACGGTGGTCGGGCCGTTGGCGTGGAAGACGAAGGTGTCGGTCCAGCTCTTGGTGTTGTCGATCCGGCCCTGGCCGCGCACCCACATCTGCCGGTGCAGTACCACCAGCACGCTGGTCCCGACGGTGACGAGCGCCGCCGGCACGGCCAGTTTCACCGCCAGCCAGCGGGCCGGGGAGACCGACTGGGTCCACGCGAGCTGCGCGGTGCCGGACTCCATCTCGCGGCCGATCAGCGAGGCGCCCGCCCAGGCCGCGACGAGGAACGGCAGGAAGGTCAGCGCGAGGGAGGCGTACAGGGTGTACGACTTGTACCTGAGGATCGCGTCCTGGTCGTAGGCGCAGGTGGGCTTCGTGCAGCGGTCGTACGCCCGCCATGCCGCGGCGGCCGCGTCCGTCCCCGGGCCGTACAGCCACAGCAACAGGACGGCGAGCGCGACGAACAGACCGGCCCAGAGGTAGAGCGCCGGGCGGTGCAGCAGCAGCACCGTGCGCACCAGGCCGCGGGTGGCGGACGGGCGGCGCGTGGGCGTCGCCGTGGTGCCGGGGGCGGTCAGCGTGGTCATGCGGCGGACTCCTGGGCGGCGGTGCGGGCGGAGGCGAGGATCAGCGCGGGGGCCTCGGGGCTGCGCAGGTGCGCGAGGACCAGTTCCTCCAGGGAGGGCGTGGTGGCGCGGGCGTCGGGTCCGCCGGAGAACGGGCCCTGAGGGCGGATCAGGGCGGTCAACTGGCGCCCCGTGGTGCGGGATTCGACCACGGTGTGCGGAGCGAGGTCACGGACCGGCCCGGTGGTCAGGGTGTGCGCGGCCAGCAGGTCGTCCAGGTCGCCTGCCAGTCGCACCTGGCCGCCGCCTATCAGCAGCAGGTAGTCGCAGGAGCCCTCCAGCTCGGCGACGACGTGCGAGGACATCACGACCGTCGTGCCGTACTGGGCGGCCTCGGCCATCAGCGTGCCCATCAGCTCGTGGCGGGCGAGCGGGTCGAGGTCGGCCATCGGCTCGTCCAGGAGCAGGAGTTCGGGCCGCTTGCCGAGCGCGAGGGCGAGCGCCACGCGGGTGCGCTGACCGCCGGAGAGCGTACGGACCTTGGCCTTCGGGTCCAGCCCGCCGCTCTCGTACGTGATCCGCTCGGCGACCGAGGCGTCCCAGCGGGCCGGGTTGAGCTCGTGGCCCAGGCGCAGCGTCTGGGCCACCGTGAGCTGCGGGTACAGCGGCTTGTTCTGGGCGACGTACGCGATGCGTTCGCGGGCGGCGGCCGGGTGGCGGCCGAGCACGGTCAGGGAGCCCTCGGTGGGGGCGAGCAGTCCGGCGGCGTGGGCCAGCAGGGTCGACTTGCCCGCGCCGTTGGGTCCGACGACGGCGCAGACGCGTCCCGTGGGGAGCCGGAAGGAGCACTCGTGCAGTGCCCAGCCCCCGCGCCGCCCGAACCGCTTGCCGAGGCCGGCCGCCTCCATGGCGGTGTCGCTCATTCCTTGTCTCCCTTGCTGAACTTTTCCAGTACGGCGGTGAAGAGCGCCGCCACGTCGTCTTGATCGAGCCCGGCCTCGCGGGCCCGGGCCGCCCAGTCGTCGAGCTCGGCGCGCAGGGGCGAGTCGGCGGAGGCGGTGCCCAGCGAGCGCTTCACGAAGGTGCCGAGGCCGCGTCTGGCCTCGACCAGGCCCTCGCGCTCCAGCTCGCGGTAGGCCTTCAGGACGGTGTTCGGATTGATCGCCGTGGCCTCCACGACCTCGCGGGCCGTGGGGAGCTTGTCGCCCGGTTCCAGCAGGCCCAGGCGCAGGGCCTGTTTGGTCTGCTGGACGATCTGGACGTAGGTGGCGACACCGCTGCGCCGGTCGATGCGGTACTCGACCACTCGGACAACCACCCTTTCACTAATTGAGTAGTGAAAGGGTGGTGCAATGGGGTGTCCGGAGTCAAGTCCGAACATCGTGGAGGCGAGCCGGGAAGTCGCTGAGGCGAGTCCGGAAAATTCGATGCCGGATGCGTGAACCGATCGGCGGGGCTCGTCCGATGAGGGGATGTGAGGGAAACGAGAAGCGACGGGGAGCTGCTGCGGGCCATCGCGGCGGACACGGACCGTCGCGCCTTCGAGGAGCTGTACCGGCGGTATGCGCCGTGGCTGACCGCGCGGCTGCGCGGCCGGTGCGCCGATGCCGGGGTCGTCGACGACGTCGTGCAGGAGACCTTCCTCGCCATCTGGCGCGGCACCGCGCGTTACCGGGAGGAGGGTGACGCGGCGGGCTGGCTGTGGCGCATCGGCTCGCGGCGGCTGATCGACACGCTGCGCGGCGACGGCGCGCGCGGCCGGTTGCGCCAGACACTGGCCCGCTTCCGCCACCGGCACGAGGCCTCCGCCGAGGAGCGCGTCCTGGCCGGGGTCGAGCACGGCGACCTCGCGGGCGCGTTGATACGGCTCTCGCCCGAGCTGCGCGCGGTCCTCCAGGCCACGGTGATCGACGGACTCACGACCCGGGAAGCGGCCGTCCTGCTCGGCATTCCACCCGGCACGGTCAAGACGCGGGCCCTGCGGGCGCGCAAGCAGCTGCGGGAGGAGCTGGCATGAGCGGCGGAGACGACGAGGCCATCGGCGGAGACCGCCGGGACATGGATGGGGGTGGAGAGAACATGAGCGGGTTGGACGAGGACGCGGCCGCCGGTCGGAGCGCGTCCGGTGCGGCTGCGGGTGACGCCGATCGGACCGCGTCCGGCGCCGACGGTTCCCCGGACGGACGGTGGCACGCGGACGCCGACGACCTCCGGGCCTATGCGCGGGGCGAGTTGGCGCCGCCCCGGCTCTGGTCCGTCGACACCCACCTCGCGGCGTGCGCGCCCTGCCGGGAGGCGCTCGCCACGGTGAGCGATCCGGTCGTCCTGGACGCCGGATGGGAGCGGCTCGACGCCGAGCTGGACGCGCCACGACCACGGCTGCTCGAGTCGCTGCTGGTGCGGATCGGCGTCGCCGACCACACGGCACGGCTGCTGGCGGCCACGCCCGTGCTGCGCCGCTCCTGGCTGGCCGCGGTCGCCCTCGTCCTCCTCATGGCCGTGGTGGCGACCGACGCCGGACGGGCGGCGGCCTCGCCCACGCTGTTCCTCGCCCTCGCCCCCCTGCTCCCGCTCGCCGGGGTCGCGCTGTCCTACGGACCGGTGCTCGACCCGACGTACGAGATGGCCGTGGTGTCACCCCTCCACGGATTCCGGCTGCTGATGATCCGCACGGTGGCGGTGCTCACCACCGGCCTCGTTCTGAACGGCCTCGCGACCCTCGCACTCCCCGCCTACGGGCTGCGCGCGCTGGCCTGGCTGCTGCCCGCCCTCGCCCTCACCGGGACGGGGCTCGCACTGACCGCCCGCTGGGGCCCGGTCCTGCCGCCCTGCCTGGTCGGCGGAGCGTGGGTCACGCTGCTGATGGTGGCCCACGCGAAGGCCGACGGCGGCACCCTCGCGCCGTTCACGGCACTCGGCCAGGGCGTCGCCGCCGCGGTCGCGGTACTGGCCGCCGGGCTGCTCTATCTCGTACGGGACCGGTTCGACTTCTCCCCCTCGCACGCCTTCTTCGCCGACCACACCGACTTCTCCGACAGGAGCGCCGCATGACCCCCACCGTCTCCGCCTCCGGGCTCACTCTCCGGTACGGCGGGACCGTCGCCCTCGACGACGTCTCCCTGCGCCTGAGCGAGGGTGTGACCGGGCTGCTCGGGCCCAACGGCGCCGGGAAGACCACCCTGTTGCGGGTGCTCGCCACCGCCGTGCCCGCCGACCGGGGAGCCTTCACGGTGCTCGGGCACGACCCCGGCACACCCTCCGGCCGCCTGGACGTGCGGCGCGCGCTGGGCTATCTGCCGCAGACCCCGGCGTTCCACCCGGACTTCTCGGCCTTCGAGTTCGTCGACTACGTGGCGATCCTGAAGGAGTTGACGGACCGCTCCGCCCGGCACCGGGAGGTGAGGCGCGTGCTGGAGGCCGTCGACCTGTCCGACGTACGGGGCAAGCGCATCAAGAGGCTTTCGGGCGGTATGCGCCAGCGGGTCGGGCTGGCCGCCGCGCTGGTCGGCGACCCCGGCTTCCTCGTTCTGGACGAACCGACCGTCGGCCTGGACCCCGAACAGCGCATGCGGTTCAGGGAAATGATCGCCGAGTCGGGCGTGGGACGCACGGTCCTGCTCTCCACCCACCAGACCGAGGACGTCGCGATGCTCTGCCACCGCGTGATCGTCATGGTCCGCGGCAGCGTCCGCTTCGAGGGGACCCCGGCCGAGCTGACCGCGCGGGCGGCGGGGCGGGTGTGGAGCAGCACGGCCCGCGACCCCGGCGCGAGAGCCGGCTGGCGCACGGGCACGGGTTCCTTCCGCAATGTCGGCGACCCGCCCAAGGGCGCCGATCTCCTCGAACCGACCCTGGAGGACGGCTACTTGCTCACTCTCGACGGCGAGCCGGCGGAGGTGGCGGCATGAGCGAGCTGGTGACCCGCACGGTCGTGGAGGAGGCGGCCCCCACGGGGGTGGAGCCGCCCGCCCAGGACCTGCACCAGAACAGGACGCGGGCCGTCGTCGCCCTCGCCCGCTTCGAGGCACGCGAACTGCTGATGCAGATCCCGGTGCTCGTCTTCCTCCTCCTGTACGTCGCCTACACCGGCTGGGGGATGTTCAACGGCCGGGAGGGCATGGACGACTATCCGGTCCTCCACGATGTCGACCGGTCCACCCAGACCGCCCCCCTGCTCCTCGCCCTCGTGCTGTTCGTCAGCATCAACCGCGCCGTGCTCCGCTCCCGCAGGCAAGGCACCGACCGGCACTTCGACGTGCTGGTCATGGAGCCGTGGCGGCGCTCGCTGGCCCACGCCCTGTCGGCCGTGCCGTTCGCGGTGTTCACCGCGCTGGTCGTGGGATTCGAGTTCACCTGGGCGGCCCTGAAGCCCGGCGCGGTCGGCCACGGCTCGTTCGCCGAACTGGTCGTCGGCCCGCTGTCGATACTCCTCGCCGGGGCCCTCGGCGTCCTGGTCGCCCGGTCGATCCCCTTCACGTTCGCCGTCCCGCCCTTCGTCATCGGTATGTACGTCCTCACGACCCTCGTGGCCGCGAGCACCCAGGGCACGCACTGGGTGCAGTGGCTGGCACCGGTGGTCACCGAGGAAGGCGCCCACCCGTTCCCCTCCGACCTGCTGGGCCGCCCGGCCGCCTGGCATGTGCTGTATCTGGTGGGGCTCATCGTGCTGCTGCTGTGCCTCGCACTGCTGATCAACGGCGGTCGTACGCCCAGGATCAAGGCGATCACGGTCCTCGCCCTCGCCGCCATGGCCCAGGGCATCGCGGGGCAGGCCCCGGGTGACTCGGCCGCGCTGATCGCGGCCCGTGCGAAGGCGTCCGCCACCCCGGAGAAGGTGCAGACCTGCGTCGTGCGCGAAAGGTCGACGTACTGCGCCTACCCCGAGTGGACCGGCCAGACCGCCGACTGGGCCGAGGTGGTCCAGCGCGTCCAGTCCCTCGCGGGCGGCCCGGCCTCGGCCGAGCGGCTGACGGTGCGCCAGCGGGTCGACGCCCGCTCCGGTCTGGAGGGCGACTCCGCGCTGGAGCCGGCCACAGCGCCGGGGGTCGTGACCGTCGGCACGCGCTGGGGCGGCATCCGGATCCCGGAGTTCGCCGTAGGGGTGGCCTCGGTTCTGGTGACGGGGGACGAGACGTCCAGCGTCGAGGTGTGCGACGCCCGCGCGGTGATCATCATGTGGCTGGCGCTGGGCTCGGAGTCCCACCCGCTGACCATGCTGCGCCATGTCCGCATCGACGACTCCATCACCGGCGGAGGGGTCGCTCTCGAACCCACGAATTCGCTCTCCATGAACGCCGCGCAGACAGAGGTGATCAAGGAGCTGCTGCGGAAGCCCCGCTACAGCGTCATCCCCAAGGTGAAGGCCCACTGGGCGGAGCTCACGTCCCCCAAGACGACGACGGCCCAGGTGGCTCAGCTGCTGGGAGTGCCGGCGCCGACCGGTCCGGGCGCGCTGAGCGTCAAGACATGCGAGGAGTGACCGTGCGCGACGACACAGGTACGGCCGGAAGTGCGGAGCGTGCCGGAGGCACCGGGGGGACGGAGAGTGCTGGAAGCACTGGAAGCACTGGAAGCACTGGAAGCACTGGAAGCACTGGAAGCGCCGGAAGCACTGGAAGCGGCGGAAGCGGCGGAAGCGCCGGAAGCGGCGAAAGGGCGGGAACTGCGGGAACCGCGGGAAGTGGGGTGACCGCGGGCGGTATCCCGTCCCGGGGGCGCCCGTACACCGTGGCCCGCGCCCTCCTCCGTCCCCTCTGGAGCACCCTCCCCCGGCGGGCGCTGGTGACCGGAGCCGTACTGGGGCTGCTGTTCGCCGGGATCCCGCGGCTGTTCTCTCTCCAGCTCGACACGTGGGCCGGCCTCAACCTCCTGCGGGCCGCCGCGCTCACCTTCGCCCTGGGCCTGGCCTTCCTGCTGGACGATCCGGCCCGGCACATCACCGCGGCGGTGCCGACCCGGCGTCCGGTGCGGGTCGGACTTCGGGTGGCGCTCGTCGCCCCGTCGGCCGTGCTCTGGTGGACGGCCGCGCTGTTCCTCATACCGGAGCAGGCCGGGCCGCCGGTGGGCGCCGCGACCTTGGAGGCCGCCGCCATGGCGTTGCTCGCGCCGGCGGCCGCGGCGGTCATGGTGCGGTTCACCAACCGGGCCGAGCCGGGTAGCGCGGTGGGCATCGGACTACTGGTCACGGCGGTGCTGGCACGCCTGTTGCTCCCCGAGCGGTGGACGCTCTTCCCCGCTCCGTCCGCCCCGCGCTGGGAAGGCGCCCATCAGACATGGGCGGTGGTCCTGGTCGTGGCGGCGCTGGCCGGGGCGTGGTCCTGCGCGGAACCCCTACGGAGGTGGCGACCCGCCGCCTTCGCTCACCGGTGACACGAAGAGGCGGGCACGGACGGGCAGGGACACCGGACAGGACCGGTAAGGACACCGCGGACCGACGTACACCGGACCGACGTACACCGGACCGGCAAGGACAGCGGACCGGTGGTCAGGACTCGCTGCGGTACATCAGGTCCGTCTCGTGCGTGCGGAAGCCGAGCCTCTCGTACACCGTCATGGCCGCCTTGTTGTCGGCGTCGACATAGAGCATGGCGGTCGGCAGACCCTGCCGGGCGAGGTGGCGGAGCCCGATCGTGGTGAGGGCCTTGCCGAGGCCGCCGCCCTGGGCGCCCGGGCGGACTCCGAGGACGTACACCTCACCGAGGCCCTCCTCGGCGTGGACCTTCGTCCAGTGGAAGCCGACGAGTTCGTCGCCGCGGAAGGCGAGGAAGAACCCGGACGGGTCGAACCACACCTCCGCCTTGCGGTCGTCCAGGTCGCGCTGGGTGAGGGAGCCCTGCTCGGGGTGGTGGGCGAAGGCCTCGGCGTTCAGGGCGAGCCAGGCCGCGTCGTCCTGGCCGGGCACGAAGGTGCGGACGTTCACGCCGTCCGCGAGCTTCGGCTCGGGCAGGTCGAGGTCGGTCAACGGCCGCCGCAGCTGGCGCAGTTCGCGGAAGAGGGTGAGACCGAGGACCTGGGCGAGATGCCGGGCGGCGGAGTGACCGCCGTGCGCCCACACGCGCAGCCGCTTGCCGGACTCGGCGAGCAGGGCCGAGCCCAGGGCCCGACCGTGGCCGTGGCCGCGGTGCGCCGGGTGCACGACCAGTTCGGCGGCCGGGGCCTCCACCGGGTCGGTGTCCTCCAACTGCGCGTACCCGATCAGCTCGTCGCCGAGGTTCAGCAGCAGATGGCGCACACCCTCGCGGGCGCCGCCCTTCAGCTGGAGCCGGCCCTGCTCGGAGACCGCCTGCTGCCCGTCGGCCCGGGCGGCCTCCGCGAGCAGCCGGAGCACGTCCTCGGCCTGGGCCGGGGAGAGCGCGGTGTGGGTCTCGATGGAGCGGGTGAGGGCGTGGGGCGCGGTGTCGTCGCTGGTCATGGTTACGAGGGTACGGCGCGGTGTTTTGCGGACAAGGAGTTGCGCGGCGTCGATGTGGCTCGTGGCGGGGTGAGGAGGGGCTTCCGTCAGGTGGTGGTGAGGCGATGGCAACCAGTCTGTAACCCCGAACCCCCTGTTGCGCTACGCGCGTTGATTCTAAAGTGCGCGTAAAACCACAGCCGTCCCACTGGGGGGAACCCATGCTGCCGACGCCCCGGCACAGACGTACCCATCGCATCCTCGCCGCCGCCGCTGGGCTGGCCACCGTCGGCGCCCTGGCCGCCGCGATGCCCGCGAGCGCAGGGCAGGACAGGTCGACCCCGCACCACCACCCCGGCAGCGGCCGCTACCAGGACGTACAGCTGCTGTCCTTCAACGACCTGCACGGCAACCTGGAGCCGCCGGCCGGGTCGTCCGGCCGGGTCACGGAGCTCCAGGCGGACGGCACGACGAAGTCGATCGACGCGGGCGGTGTCGAGTACCTCGCCACGCATCTGCGCGAGGCCCGCAAGGGCAACAAGTACTCCATCACGGCCGCCGCCGGAGACATGGTCGGCGCCTCCCCGCTGATCTCCGGGCTCTTCCACGACGAGCCGACGATCGACGCGCTGAACAAGCTCGACCTGGATGTGACGAGCGTCGGCAACCACGAGTTCGACGAGGGCGCCAAGGAGCTGGGCCGCCTGCAGAACGGCGGCTGCCACCCCACGGACGGCTGCTACGACAAGAAGGCGAAGTTCCGGGGCGCCGACTTCCCGTACCTCGCGGCGAACGTCACCGACGAGAAGACCGGCAAGCCGATTCTCAAGCCCTACTGGGTGTGGAAGAAGAACGGCGTCAAGGTCGGCTTCATCGGCGTGACGCTGGAAGGCACCCCGAACATCGTGTCGGCCGACGGCGTCAAGGGACTGAAGTTCGGCGACGAGGTCGAGACGATCAACAAGTACGCCAAGGTGCTCCAGCGCCAGGGCGTGAAGTCGATCGTCGCGCTGATCCACGAGGGCGGCGCGCCCGCGTCGACGGCGTACAACTACGACTGCGACAGCCCCGGCGCCGGTGACGGCATCTCCGGGCCGATCGTCGACATCGCCAAGAACGTCACGCCGGCCGTGGACGCCCTGGTCACCGGCCACACCCACCAGGCGTACGCGTGCACCATCCCGGACCCGTCGGGCAAGCCCCGCATGGTGACGTCGGCCTCGTCGTTCGGCCGCCTCTACACGGACACGACGCTGACGTACGACCGCTGGACCGGCGACATCGCGCGTACGGCGGTGAAGTCGGCGAACCACGTGGTCACCCGTGACGTGGCGAAGGCCGCCGACATGACGTCCCTGATCAGCAAGTGGAAGACGCTCTCCGCCCCGATCGCCTCGCGTCCCATCGGTTACATCGCGGGCGAGATCGGCAACGCCGGCAACGAGTCCCCGCTCGGCGACATGATCGCCGACGCGCAGCTCGCGTACGCCAAGTCCGTCGACCCCGAGGCCGACCTCGCGGTGATGAACCCGGGCGGCATCCGCGCCGGGCTCACCTACGCGGCGAGCGGCAGTGAGGGCGACGGGGTGGTGACGTACGGGGAGGCGTACACGGTCCAGCCGTTCGCCAACACCGTCAACCTGGTGAACCTCACCGGCGCTCAGGTGATCACGGCTCTCCAGCAGCAGGTCAGCGGGGCCAACGAGGCCGCGCCGAAGATCCTGCAGATCTCCAAGGGCCTGACCTACACGCTGGACCTGACGAAGACGGGCGCGGCACGGGTGGTCGCCGACTCGATCAAGCTCAACGGCGCGGCGATCGACCCCGCCGCCACCTACCGCGTCGCGATGAACTCCTTCCTCGCGGGCGGCGGCGACGGCTTCGCCGAGCTCGGCAAGGGCGCAGACGTCCTGGTCGGCGGCGACGACCTGGCGGCCTTCGAGTCCTACCTGACGGCCAACTCCTCGGCCACGGCGCCGTACCCGGTGCCGACGGCGGACCGGATCACGGTCGTGCGGTAGTCCCTTACGGAACTTACGGACCTTACGGAACAGGCGGGGCCGGTACGCGGATGCGTACCGGCCCCGCTTTTTTCGACCTAAATTCTGTGTGAGTAGTGGATTGGTTCCACGGTCCATCTGAAAATTTGTTTCAGCCGTAATTCATTGAGGTCTCAGTCGAATTGGCGATTTCAGGGTCCGGGGTCCCGTAGTGTTTTCCATGTCGAAAGCGAACAGCGCAAACGACAAAGGGAATTCACCCGCAGGGAACAAGGAGATACCCATGAGCTTCCACAAGATCGCCCCGGTCAAGAAGCACCACAAGCCGGCCCCGGCCCCGAAGAAGCCCGCGCAGCGTCGGCCCGCCAAGCCTGCCCCGGTGGCGCAGAAGCCCGGGCGCCGCCCTGTCGGCAACAAGTAAGCAAGATCCACCCCCGATCAACAGATCCACCCGTACTCAGCGTTTCAACACCCGCGACCAGCGGAGCAGTCAAAGCTACGAGAGGGAAACCCATGAGCTTCCACAAGATCGCCCCCGTCAAGAAGCACCACAAGGCCGCCCCGGTCGCGAAGCGCCGGCCCGCCACGCCGGCCCCGGTGGCGAAGAAGGCCGTCGCTCCGAAGAAGCGCCCGGTCAGCCGTCGGGGCCAGTAGCAGCCCGCGCGAGGCGGGGTCCCCGGGAATTAGTGGTTTCCGGTGGCCCCGCCTCGGCCATGTTCCGGACCGGAAAGGGAAGTTGATTTGATATGCGGGAAGTACGGGAGGCATTCGCGCGCTTCTGGCCCCTGACGCGCGGCGACCGCAAATGGCTGTTGCTGATCATCGGCTGCGTGGTCGTGGCCGCGCTCGCCGAGACGGCCTCGATCCTGCTCTTCGCCCAGCTCACGGACCACGCCCTGAAGGCCGGTTCGCTCTCCGCGTTCTGGGAGCCGGCCGGAGCCTGGCTGGGCGTCGCCGTGATCGGCGCGATCGTCGGCTACCTCGGCAACTCGCTCGCCGTGTGGACCGCGGAGAGATTCGTCCTGCGCCTGCGCGCGAGTGTCTTCCGGCACGTCCAGGGCCTGCCGCCCGACTTCTTCCAGAAGCACCGCCAGGGCGACCTGGTCGAACGGCTCACCGGTGACGTCGAGGCCATCGAACAGATGGTCGTGTCGGGCGTCGTCGGGACGGTCTCCGCCGCCTTCTCCGCCGTCTTCTACGCCACCGCCGCGCTCTGGCTGCGCTGGGACCTCGCCCTCGTCACCTTCCTCCTCGTCCCCCTCTTCCTCGTCACCGCCCGCCGGTTCGCCGGCCGCATCAAGACCGCCTCCCAGGAGGGGCGGGCCGCCGACGGCGCGATCACCTCGGTCGTCGAGGAGTCCCTCGGCAACGTGGTCCTCACCCAGGCCTACAACCGCCGCCGCGCCGAGGAGAAGCGGCTCGACCGCGAGGCGCGGGCCTGGATGCGGGCGTCGGTGCGCGGGGCGCGGGCGAGCGAGATGTACGAGCAGTTCGTCGAGGTCGTCGAGACGCTGTGCGTGCTCGCGGTGATCGGCCTCGGCGCCTGGGAGATCTCCAAGGGGCGCATGTCGCTGGGCCAGTTGCTCGCCTTCGCCGCGTTCCTCGGCTACCTGTACCCGCCGATCCGCAATCTGGGGCAGCTCGGTCTCACCCTCACCGCCGCCACCGCCGGCGCGGAACGCATCCAGGAGATCCTGGACACCGAACCCGCCGTCACCGAACCCGCCGAGCCCGTCCGGGACTGGCCCGTGCACGGCTGGGTCAGCTTCCACGGCACGTCGTTCCGCTACCCCGGCGCCGACCGCGAGTCCCTGCACGACGTGACCTTCACCGCGGGACCCGGCGAACTCGTCATCGTCACCGGCCCGAGCGGCGCCGGAAAGTCGACGCTCTCCAAACTCCTCACCCGCTTCTACGACCCCACGGCCGGCGTGGTCTGCCTGGACGGCGTCCCGCTGCCCGACATGTCCCTGGAGTTCCTGCGCGAGAACGTGGCGCTGCTGCCCCAGGAGACGCTGATCCTGCACGGCACGATCCGCGAGAACATCGAGTGCGGCAGGCCGGGCGCGTCCCAGGCGGACATCGAGCGGGCGGCGACGGACGCGGTCGCGCACGACTTCATCAGCACGCTGCCCGACGGATACGACACCGAGATCGCGCCCGGCACGGCCACCCTGTCCGGCGGCCAGCTCCAGCGGATCGCGATCGCCCGCGCGATGCTGCGTGCCGCGCCCGTCCTGGTCCTCGACGAGCCGACCGCAGGGCTCGACTCGATCGCCGCACGCCGGGTGGTGCAGCCGCTGCGGCGCCTGATGGCGGGCCGTACGACCATCATGATCACGCACGATCTGAGCCTCGCCCCGGACGCCGACCGGATCCTGGTGGTGGACGGCGGCCGGCTGGTGGAGGCGGGCACGCACGACGAGCTGATGGCGTGGGGCGGGGCGTACGCCCGGCTCGCGACGCCGGAAATCGACTACTTGGCGGCGCGGAGCGTGTAGCCGAGCCCCCGCACGGTCTGGATGAGCCGCGGTTCGCCGCGGCTCTCCAGTTTCCGGCGCAGGTACATCACGTACACGTCCAGCGTGTTCGACGTCGGCTCGAAGTCGAAGCCCCAGACCTCCTTGAGGATCTGGGCGCGGCTGAGGATCTTGGCGGGATGCCGGAGCAGATACTCCAGCAGGGCGTACTCGGTCCTGGTCAGGTCGAGGGCGCGGTCGGAGCGGGTGACGGTGCGGGTGGGCCGGTCCATGGCGAGGTCCGCGAAGGCGAGCCGGTCGTCGAGACGGGGGGCGCACTGTTTCGGCTGCGGGCTGCGGCGCAGCAGGGCCCTGACCCGGGCGAGGAGTTCCTCGGCGGCGAAGGGCTTCATGAGGTAGTCGTCGGCGCCGTTGTCGAGGGCGACGATACGGTCGCCGACCGCGTCCCGGCCGGTGATCATGAGGATGGGGACGGTGGACCCGGAGGCTCTGATCCGGCGCGTCGCGGCCAGCCCGTCGAGGCCGGGCATGGTGACGTCCATCAGCACCAGGTCGGGCCGCTCGTCCACCCCGGCCACCAGTTCGAGGGCCTCGCGGCCGTCCCCGGTGAGGACGGTCTCGTAGCCCTCGAACCTGAGCAGCCGGTCGAGCCCCTCACGTACGGCCTCGTCGTCATCGGCCAGCAGAATCTTCCGCGCCATCCCCCCAACGTGTAACGGGGCGCTGTGGGAGGGCTTGGAGAGGGGTGTGGGGAGGCTGGGCGGTGTCCGCGCCCAGCCTCCCCGGCCGGGAAGACGCGGCCTTCCCCCGGAGGCCCCCCGGCCTCCCGGGGAGTCATGAAGCAGCGCGGACGTCAGGAGGCGGTGGGTGTCCAGTCGCCGAGCCAGCCGGCGATCGACTGGCCCGCGGCCTGCGCGTCCGTCAGCTGCGGTCGCTCGCCGCTCGCGGCGCCCGCGCCGGCGCCGGTGTTCCTGTACTCGGCGAAGCGGTCGTTCTTCCAGGAGAAGCCGCCCATGTCGGACCACGGGTTCGACCGGATCGCGGCGCTGAGCGAGGAGTCGCGGACGGTCGTCTGCGGCCTGAGGGCGGCGTCGCCACCCGCGTGCCAGTTGCGGCCGAGGGAGAAGGAGCCCGCGGCGACATCGCCGGTCACCGTGGAGTGGGTGATCAGGAAGCCCTTGCGGTTCGCCTGCGTGCTGGGCGCGGTGACGAAACCGGCGGACGAGCCGTCCCAGCGCTTCTTCAGGTTGATGACCGACTTGTTGATCACGGCGGTGGCGCGGCCGAAGACGAAGTCGACGTTGCCGGTGATGTAGGAGTTGGTGATGTAGACCCGGCCGAGCTTGTCCGAGCCGGGGGTCTCCATCTCCAGGGTGTCCTGGTCGCCGCTGACGATGACACCGTCGAGCACGACCTTGTCGGCGCCGGTGCGCAGGGCCACGGCCTGGTGCCCGAGCACGCTCTGATTCTTCGCCTCGTCGAAGTCGTTGGCGATGGTGAGGTTGCGGGCCTGGAAGTCGTCGCCCTCGACGGCGACGGTGGCGCTGCCGGTGGTCCCGTACGTGGAGCCGTCGGCCTTCTTCGTACCGGCCGCGTTGCCGAAGGTGATCACCGTGTCCTTGCGGCTGCCGCCCGAGCCCTGGAGGGTGATGTGCGGCTTGTTCGAGGGGACCTTCACCGTCTCGCGGTACGTGCCCGACTTGACGGAGATCGTGACGCGCGCGGTGTTGTTCACGGGTACGGCGTCGACGGCGGCCTGCACGGTCCTGTACTGCCCTGAGCCGTCCTGTGCGACGGTGAGGGTCTTGCCGGTGGCGGCGACCGTGGTGGTGGTACCGAGCGAACTCCGCGGCCCGGCCCCGGACTTGAGCAGCGCGGGCACGTCGGCCGCCTTGTCGAGCGTGTAGCTGTAGTACGTCTTCGGGTCGAACGGCGTACCGCTGCCGCCGCTCTCGTTGCGGCCGGTGGTGCCGGAGAAGACGTTGCCGCGCTGCACGAGGGTCGCGGTGCTGTCCCGGACGACCGGGTTGTTCATGCCCTGGAAGTAGCTGTTCTCCAGGACCATGGTGGTCTTGCCGCGCGCGTAGTTCCCGTACGAGGACGTGATGGCGGTGCCCGCGTCGTCCTCCAGGTAGTTGTTGTAGAGGTGCGCGTGGGCGACGTTGTCCGTGGACGGGTTGCGCTGCTCGGTCTCGCGGATCCAGTTGTGGTGGATCGTGATGTCCGCGGTGGTGTTGGCGGTCCAGCCGATGCCGAAGGCCTTGTTCTCGTTGCTCAGCCTGTTGTACGAGACCGTCAGGTACGTGGTGTCCTTGCGGCTGTCGATGAGCCCGTCGGCCATGTGCCGGATGTCGTTGTGGTCGATCCACACATGGTGGGCGCCGTCCATCTGGACGCCGTCGAAGTCGTGCTCCTTGTCGTTCCAGATGCCCTGGTACGCGTCGCGGATGGTCAGGTTCCGGATGATGACGTTGTGCACGCCCTGGCCGAGGAAGAAGCCGCCGCCGACGATCTGTCCGGCGCTACCGGAGCCGATGATCGTCTTGTCGCTGGCGACCTTGATCTCCTTGCCGACCGGGTCCATCGTGATGGCCGAGGCGACGACGATCACATACGGGTCGGCCGCGGTCGCGTACTTCTCCAGGTCGGCGAGGTTTCTCACGGTGACGGTCTTGCCGTCGCGCCCGCCGTAGGTCCCGTTCTGCCCCATGGCGTGGACGGAGGCGAAACCGTCGGCGGCCTCGGTGGCCCAGGCCGGGGTGTTCGTCGCGGCCGACGCCTTCGGCTGGGCGTCGTCGCCGAAGAGTCCGAACACCGTGCCGTACGCCATCGCTCCGGCGGCGGTCAGGGCCAGCGGCACACCGACGACGAGGGCGGTTCTGCGTCTGCGGTGGCGCGCCTTGCGGATCTCAGTCACGTGGTGGTCCCGTTCGAGTGCTGTGGAGGGGGTCCGTCACGAGGCAGTCGCCGCCCGGGAAGAAAAGGTTGCCGCGCTGAAGCAACACGAACGCGCCCCCGTCCGGTGAGGGACGGGGGCGCGCGGTGCCCGGTACTGTCGGCGGGCCTACGGAGCCTGTGGAGGCGGTGGTCCTACGGAGCTTCGGGGGGCGGTGTGGGCGCGCCCGGCAGGCGTAGCGTCGCCACCGTTCCGCCGCCCTGTGCCGGTTGCAGGGACACCTCGCCGCCGGACTGCTGCACCGTCCTGGCCACGATCGACAGGCCCAGGCCCGAGCCCGGCAGTGCGCGGGCGGACGGGGAGCGCCAGAAGCGGTCGAAGACGTGCGGGAGTTCCTCGGAGGGGATGCCGGGGCCGTGGTCGCGGACGGTCAGTTCGCCGGCCTTGAGGATGACGTCGATGGCCTCGCCCTCGGGGCTGAACTTCACCGCGTTGTCGAGGATGTTCACGATCGCCCGCTCCAGCGCGGACGGCTCCGCCCGTACGAACCAGGGCTGGAGGTCCGCAGTGATCGTCAGCTCGGGGCCGCGCAGGCGGGCGCGGTGGAGGGCCGCCTCGACCGTTTCCTGGAGGTCGACCACCTGGATGCGGTCGCCCGACTGGCCCGCGTCCGAACGCGACAGCGTCTGCAGGTCGCCGATCAGCGCCGCCAGCTCCGTCATCTGCGCCTTCACCGACGACAGCAGCGCCTTGCGGTCCGCCGGGGGGATCGGGCGGCCCGTCTCCTCGCTGCGGGTGAGGAGTTCTATGTTCGTACGCAGCGACGTGAGCGGCGTACGGAGCTCGTGGCCCGCGTCGGCGATCAGCTGCTGTTGCAGCTCGCGGGAGTTGGCGAGGGCGGACGTCATCGAGTTGAAGGAGCGGGAGAGACGGGCGACCTCGTCCTCGCTGTCGTCCTCGACGGGGATACGGATGGAGAGGTCCTCCGTGCGCGCCACGTGCTCCACGGCCTCGGTGAGCTTGTCGACCGGGCGCAGGCCCGCGCGGGCGACCGCCAGGCCGGCGGCTCCGGCGCCGACGACTCCGATGCCCGAGACGAGGAGGAGGACGAGGGCGAGGTCGTTGAGGGTGGCCTGGGTGCTCTTCAGGGGGATGGCCACGAGGAAGGACGCGTCCTGGACCAGGACCGGGCCGCTGCCCGGAACCTCGCCGGCGACGACGAGTGGCATGGTGATCACCTGTACGTCGTTGCCCTCGCTGTCGGTTCCGGTGCGGATTCTGGTGACGTCCCAGCTCGGGTTCTTGGCCTCGTCCTTGTCGCTCTCGGTGACCTTCACCGTGCCTGCGGAACCGTCGAACGTACAGGCGGTTCCGTTTGACTGGACCACCTGGGAGTAGTACTCGGACCGCCCGCGGGGGCCGTCGCTGCCGCTCTTCGGGTCCTTGCCGCAGTTCTTTATGGCGCGCTGGAACGACCCGTAGGCAATGGGTCCCTTCTGTGCTTTGAGGGTGTTGTCGATCTCGTCGTACAACTTCCCCCGCACTATGAACCAGCAGGTCACCGAAACCGCCGCCACCCCGAACGCCACCGCCGCCGCGACCAGCATGGCCAGCCGGGAGCGGATCGGCAGGGATTTGAACCGGCGCAGGATCCTCATCACTCGGCGCCGCCCGACCGCAGGACGTACCCCACGCCCCGCACCGTGTGCACGAGGCGCGGCTCGCCGCCCGCCTCGGTCTTGCGGCGCAGGTACATGACGTAGACGTCGAGGGAGTTGGAGGAGGGCTCGAAGTCGAAGCCCCAGACCGCCTTGAGGATCTGCTCGCGGGTGAGGACCTGGCGCGGGTGGGCCAGGAACATCTCCAGCAAGGTGAACTCGGTGCGGGTCAGTTCGACCGCTCGGCCCGCGCGCGTGACCTCGCGCGTCGCGAGGTCCATCCGCAGGTCGCCGAAGGTCAGCGCGTCGTCGTCCGGGCTGCCGACCGTCGCGGCCGCGTAGGAACTGCGTCGCAGCAGTGCCCGGACCCGGGCGAACAGCTCGTCCAGCTCGAACGGCTTGACCAGGTAGTCGTCCGCGCCCGCGTCGAGGCCGGTCACGCGGTCGCCCACGGTGTCGCGGGCCGTCAGCATGAGGATGGGGGTCGTCGTGCCCGCCCCGCGCATCCGGCGGGCGGCCGTCAGGCCGTCCATCCGGGGCATCTGGATGTCCAGGACGACCAGGTCGGGCTGGTACGCGGTCGCCTTCTCCAGCGCGTCCGCTCCGTCGACCGCGACCTGGGTGTCGTATCCCTCGAAGGCCAGGCTGCGCTGAAGTGCTTCGCGCACGGCCGGCTCGTCGTCGACGATCAGGATGCGCTGGGTTTCACGGTCGCCTTCGGCGGGGCTCATGGGCGTGGGTTCCTAGGGGTGCGGTGGGCGGGGCCGGACGCTTTCAGCCTCGCACGTTCCGGCCGGGGCAGAAAGGATCAGCGGAGATCGGCGGGTATCGGTCGGGGTCAGCGGAGATCGGAGGGGATCGGAGGGGATCAGCCGAGATCGGTCGGGATCTGCTGGGATTGGCGGGGATCAGCCGAGATCGGTCGGGATCTGCTGGGATTGGCGGGGATCGGTCAGGGTCGGTTCGTCGGGTCAGGCTTGCAGCCTGCTTGGCCTGCTCGCCGCCCCTCGGCCCGCTCAGCCGCCTCGGCCTGCTCGCAGCCCCTCGGCCCGCTCGGCCTCCTGGACCCGCTCAGCCGACGCAGCGCACTCGTCGTCTCAGACCCCCAGCGTGCTCAGCTGGCTCAGGCGGCTCAGGCGGCTCAGCGGGACCTTGCGGCGGTGCGGGTGATCGGCGGAGAGGTGCAGGCCCATCATCTGCGGCTGCGGGACCGTCTTCTGCGACTGCGGGACCGTCACCTCCGGAGCCCGGGGCACCGGCCGGTGCAGTTCACGGGCGACGGAGAGGGCCAGGTCGAGACCGGCGGGGTCGGTGCCTTCGATGCTGTGGGAGACGCGAGTGATCATTTCAACCTCCGGGAAGGACTTGGCCGAGAAGGACTCAGCTGTCGGAACCGCCGGCCCGCAGGCCGGCGAGGTCCGACTTGACGGTGTTGATCGGGATGGCGAAGCCGAGGCCGACGCTGCCCGCGCTCGACGAGCTGGACGAGGAGTCGGCGGCCGAGTACATCGCGGAGTTGATGCCGACGATGTTGCCGTTCATGTCGATGAGGGCGCCGCCGGAGTTGCCGGGGTTCAAGGACGCGTCGGTCTGGATGGCCTTGTACGTGGTCGTCGAGGAACCGGTGTCGCCGTTGAACTGCCGGCCGCCGAAGGAGAACGGCCACTGGCCGCTGCCGCCGCCCTGCTGCTGTTGCTGGCCCTGGCTCTCGTCCGTGGAGACGGTGACATCACGGTTGAGCGCCGAGACGATGCCGCTGGTGACGGTGCCGGTCAGCCCTTCGGGGGAGCCGATCGCGACGACGTCGTCGCCGACCTGGACGCCGTCGGAGTTGCCGAGCGTGGCGACCTTCAGGCCGGAGGGCGCGTCCTCGAACTTGATGAGCGCGAGGTCCTTCTTGCTGTCGGTGCCGACCACCTTCGCGGTGTACGACTTGCCGCTGCTCAGCTGCACCTTGATCTCGGAGGCGCCCGAGATGACGTGGTTGTTGGTGACGATCTCGCCGCTGGACGAGATGATCACACCCGAGCCGGTGGACGAACCCGCGTTCGAGGTCGCGCTGACCTCGACGATACTCGGGCTGACCGCCTGGGCGACACCGGCGACGGTGCCCTTCTTGGCGGCGGGCACCACGGTGGTGCTGGTGCTGCTCGAGGCGGTGTCCTTGCCGGTCAGCTCCTGTATGCCGTACGCGGTGCCGCCTCCGATGGCGGCCGCGACTATCGCCACGGCGGCGAGCAGGCCGATCGTGCCCTTCGCGCGCTTCCTCGGCGCGGGGGCCGGGGCGGCCGGGACCGGCTGCGCCTGGAGTACCGCGGTGGAGGAGACGGCGTCCGGCTCGGGGTAACCGGCGTAGGCGCCGCCTGTGCCGTAACCGCCCGCACCGCCGTCGCCACCCTGACCGGAGCCCGGCCACACGGTGGTACCCGGGTCGACGGCGACCGGAGCGACCGGCCCGTACGCCGGCGGCGGAGGCCACTCGGGGTTCACGGGAGAGGAAGAGACGGGCTGCTGCTGGGGGTACGCCGCCCGCATGGGGTCGGTCGCCTGGTGGTCGTCGCCCTGGGGGTACTCGCCGCTGCGGCGGAAGCTCTCGGTCATGGAAAAAGCTTGTCCCCCGATCATGAGAGCTCCCTGAGTGGCCGCTGAGAAGCCCGACAGAACCTCGTATGCCCGATATAAAGGCGCCCGGGCCCGCTGAAATCCGGGAAACGGCGGGTTGCGTGGGGGTGATGTCACGGAAGGCGACGGACGAATACTTGTCTGCCTGCTGTGTAGTACATGTGTTCTGGGGCGGATGAGGCCTACGATCTCCGCGCCGGAGGGGGGCTCCGCGGTGTGCCTGCGTCGATGCAGGCGGTTGCCGGCCATGGCCAGTGACCGCTGCTGTCGATCGGGCCGGTGCGTCGTACGCCCTTCTCGGGCCTCCTACGTCATGGAATCCACACGCACCCACACCAGGAGCCCTGAGTGATACGTGCCCTGCGCGACCGCTGGAGACGCCCTGCCACGGCGTTGCCCACGGCCGCTCTCGCGCTGGCGCTGACCTGCGCCGGCGCCTTCGCGGCGCAGCCCGCCACCGCGGCGGACGGACCCTCGCTGCCGAAGGCGAACCAGTCCCAGCCCGCGAAGCCGACCGTCTCCGACAAGGAGCTGCGCGGCCGGGTCGCCGCCGCCGTCAAGGACCTGGCGACCCCGGACGCGACCCCCAAGAAGACACCCTTCATCATCGGCGGCACCGAGACGACGATCTCCTCCGCGCCGTGGATGGTCCAGCTCTCCTACTACGACAGCACGGCCGGCGTCGGCTACTTCTGCGGCGGCACCCTCGTCGCCCCGAACAAGGTCCTGACGGCGGCCCACTGCGTCGCGGGCCTGGACTGGGTGAAGAACGGCGCGGTGGTGGCCGGTGCCACCGGACTGCTGGACGACACCAGCGGCACGGTCGCGGGCGTCTACCGCCAGTGGAACCACCCGCGCTACAACTCCACGACCGTCCAGAACGACATCGCGGTCCTCACGCTCGACCGCCCGCTGGACCAGCAGTGGCAGCGGCTGGTGGCCGCCGGCGACAGCGCCTCCTACAAGGCCAGCAACTCCGCCACCGTCTACGGCTGGGGCCTGACCTCCGGCGCCGACGACGCCGACCTGTCGGCGAACCTGCGCAAGGTGACCCTGCCGCTGGTCGCCGACTCCACCTGCAACTCCGCGATGCAGTCGGTCCTCGGCGAGGACGACTTCGTCGAGGGCGCGATGTTCTGCGCGGGCACCCCCGCGACCGGCACCGACGAGGGCACCAAGAGCCCCTGCAACGGCGACTCCGGCGGTCCCGTCATCGTCGGCGGCAAGGTCGTCGGCATCGTCTCGTGGGGCGTCGCGGGCTGCACCGCGAAGGGCGCCTACCCGGTGTTCACCAAGGTGTCCTCGTACACCTGGGCCGCCCAGCCGCGCATCGACGACGCGGACCTGACCTTCGACGGCAAGGCCGACCTGCTGGAGCGCACGCCGTCCGGCGGCCTCTTCCAGCAGGACAGCAAGGGCACCTCGCTCGCCACCCGCGCCTACCAGGGCAGCGGCTGGCAGAACGCCAGCTGGGGCCTCCAGGCCGACCTGGACCGGGACTTCTACCAGGACCTGATCATCCGCGACAAGGGCGACGGCAAGCTGTACCGCAGCTACCTGAACCACACCTCCGGTGAGTACGACTGGATGCAGATCAGCACGGTGTGGGGCGGCTACAAGTCGTACGCCATCCCCGGCGACATGACGGGCGACGCCCGCCCCGACCTGGTCGCGGTGGATGCCGACGGCTCGGTCTACCTCTACCCGGGCAAGGGCAACGGCCAGTTCTACGGCAAGGTCAAGGTCGTCGACAAGGCCTGGAAGAACGTGAAGATCTTCGGCCACGGCGACCTGTCCGGCGACGGCAGGGCCGACCTGCTGGTCCGCAACAGCTCCGGTGTCCTGTACCTCTACCGGGGCACGCAGGTCGAGAAGACCCCGTTCGCGGCGCGGATCCAGGCGCGTACGGGCTTCACCTTCACCTCGTACGTCGCCAACGGCGACGTCACGGGCGACGGCATCGCGGACCTCATCACCCGCGACTCCGCCGGCAAGCTCTGGCTCTACCCCGGCACCAACAAGGCCTCCAGCAGCCTCTTCGGCTCACGGATCGGCCTGGGCAGCGGCTTCAACCAGTACAACCTGCTGTTCTGAGCGACCACAAAAACGCGCGCCGGCCCCGCACAGCGGGGCCGGCGCGCCCTTGTTCTAGGGGCGCGGGGAACTGCGCGCCCAGCCACATCCGGCCCGCAGCTACTCGCATCCGCAAGATCGCCGGACGACCAACCGCGACGGAAACACCTTCAACCGCTCGCGCCGCGACCCCGCGACCCGCAGTCCGTCATCCAGTACGAGATCCACCGCGGCCCGCGCCATCGCCGACCGGTCGGAGGCGATCGTCGTCATCGGCGGATCCGTCAGCGCGGCTTCCTTGACGTCGTCGAAACCGGCCACGGCCAGCTGCCCCGGAACGTCGATGCGCAGTTCACGCGCCGCGCGCAGCACGCCGATCGCCTGGTCGTCGGTGGAGCAGAAGATGGCGGGCGGGCGGTCGGGACCGCCGAGCAGCTGGAGGCCGACCTGATAGGCGTCGTAGCGGTTGTACGGCGCTTCGAAGAGGCGCCCCTCGGTGGGGATCCCGGCCTCCTGCATCGCGCGCCGCCAGCCCTCGACGTGGTCGGAGACCGGGTCGCCGACGGTCGGGGTCTCCGCGAGGCCGCCGAGACAGGCCACGTATTCGTAGCCGTGTTCGAGGAGGTGGCGGGTGGCGAGCTGGGCGCCGCCGACGTCGTCCGTGACGACGGCGACGTCGTCGATGGCCTCGGGGCGCTCGTGCAGCAGCACCACGCGGGCGTCCCACGCGTCGATCTCCGCGGCAGCGTTGTCATTGAGCGCGTGGCTGACGAGGATCAGCCCGGAGACCCGCATGCCGAGGAAGGCGCGCAGGTAGTGGACCTCGCGCTCGGCGATGTAGTCGGAGTTGCCGACGAGCACCATCTTCCCGCGCTCGGCGGCGGCCTGCTCGACCGCGTGCGCCATCTCCCCGAAGAAGGGCTGGCGCGCGTCCGGCACGATCAGGCCTATGAGCTCGGTCCGCCGCGACGCCATGGCCTGGGCGACCCGGTCGGGCCGGTACCCCAGTTCCTTGATCGCGGCGAGAACGCGCTCGCGCGTGGCCGGGGCAACCGGCCTCGGTCCGTTGTTGATGACATAGCTGACAACAGCGGTGGACGTACCCGCCAGTCGCGCTACATCGTCCCTCGTCACCTTGGCCACGCGCGGAGTCTACGCGGATGGACCCGCCGCTGGGCAGGGCGTACGGAGGCTTGCTGCGCCTCCGTTACCGCCTACTGCGCCTCCGCCGCCGCCTCGACCGTCTCGACGGCGTCCAGGTGCGCCGTCTCGTCCGCATCCTCCGGCTTTGGCTGGGCCGCCCTGGCCCTCGCCTCCTCCGCGGCGCGGTCCACCTTCTCAGGTGTAACGAATCGATAACCGACGTTCCGGACGGTACCGATCAGCGACTCGTGCTCGGGTCCGAGCTTCGCGCGCAGCCGTCGTACGTGGACGTCGACCGTCCGCGTACCGCCGAAGTAGTCGTAGCCCCAGACCTCCTGCAGCAGCTGCGCGCGCGTGAAGACACGGCCAGGGTGCTGCGCGAGGTACTTGAGGAGCTCGAACTCCTTGAAGGTCAGGTCGAGGACCCGGCCCTTGAGCTTGGCGCTGTACGTCGCCTCGTCGACCGAGAGGTCGCCGTTGCGGATCTCCATCGGGGAGTCGTCGTTGACGATCTGCTGGCGGCCCATGGCCAGCCGCAGCCGCGCCTCGACCTCCGCCGGTCCCGCGGTGTCCAGGAGTACGTCGTCGATGCCCCAGTCGGCGGTGACGGCCGCGAGGCCGCCCTCCGTCACGACGAGGATCAGCGGACAGCCGGGCCCGGTCGAGCGCAGCAGCTGGCACAGGCTGCGCACCTGCGGGAGGTCGCGCCGGCCGTCGATCAGGATGACGTCCGCACCGGGGGTGTCGACGAGAGCGGGGCCTTCCGCCGGAGCCACTCGCACGTTGTGCAGGAGCAGGCCGAGAGCGGGAAGCACCTCCGTCGACGGCTGAAGAGCATTGGTCAGGAGCAGCAGAGAACTCATCGCGCCCCACCTGCCTGGGTCGTCCTACGGTCATGCAAGGTTCGCTCGCCCATAACGTCTGGTTCCTCCTCGGTCCCTGCGAGGACGTTTGCGGCACTGCTTCCTACGGTGCGGCTCCCGCGCCCCTGGGAGTCGCCGGACGGCCCACGGGGGGTCGCCGCACGTTCTATGCGTTCGCCGGCTTCGTACACCTGCGGTTTCCCGCTTCGTATACAACGCTTCAGAAAGCACAAAAGGACCCGGGGGCTACGCTGCCCGAGTCCTCTGCCCAGCAGAATAGCCCACATGAGCTCAGGTCCGGCAGGTCAAGCGACGGGATCTTACGATCGTCCACCCCTTGAGACGCCCCCGCTCACCCCTTTGCGGAGGTTTCTGCACACGGTCGACGGGGTGACGATCGATGCGGCGTACGACCCTGGAACGCGGCCTTCTGGTGACTCGTCCACCGGCTTGAACGATGTGGTCATTGTCGTCGCGCACGGCTTCACGGGCGACCTGGACCGTCCGCACGTGCGCCACGCTGCGGCCGTTCTCGCCCGGCACGCGGCGGTGGTCACCTTCTCCTTCCGTGGTCACGGCGCCTCCGGCGGCAGCTCCACGGTCGGTGACCGCGAGGTCCACGATCTGGCCGCCGCGGTGGCCTGGGCCCGCGAACTCGGGCACACGCGTGTGGCCACCGTCGGCTTCTCGATGGGCGGTTCGGTGGTGCTGCGGCACGCGGCGCTGCACCGTGGCCCGGAGGGTGGCTCGGACCGGGGCGCGGAGATGGAGCACGGGGGGCGCACCGAGGCGCGTACGGACGCCGTGGTTTCGGTGAGCGCACCCGCCCGTTGGTACTACCGGGGCACGGCCCCTATGCGGCGCCTGCACTGGCTGGTAACCCGGCCGGTGGGCCGCGCGGTCGGCCGATACGGCCTGCGTACCCGGATCCACCACCGTGACTGGGACCCGGTACCGACCTCCCCGGTCGAGTCGGTCCCGCTCATCGCGCCCACTCCGCTGCTGATCGTCCACGGCGACCAGGACGGCTACTTCCCGGTGGACCACCCGCAGATGCTCGCCGCCGCCTCCGGCGGCCACGCCGAACTGTGGATCGAGCACGGTATGGGCCATGCCGAGCACGCGGCGGACGACGAGCTGCTGGGCCGTATCGGGGCATGGGCCGTCGCGGCGGCGGGCTAGCCTGACCGTGTTCACAGAAACCATTGATGACCAACCATTGATGGCCAACCACTGATGACTGATCCGTGTTCACGGAAAACACCGATTGAGGAACGAGATGGCAAAGGGCACGGTGCGTTACTGGGCCGCCGCCAAGGCCGCGGCGGGCGTCGCGGAGGAGCCGTACGACGCGGGCACGCTCGCCGAGGCGCTCGACGCGGCCCGCGTGCGACACCCCGGCGAACTCGTCCGCGTGCTGCGGCGATGCTCCTTCCTCATCGACGGTGACCCCGTGGGCACTCGCGAACATGAGACGGTACGGCTGGCCGAGGGCGGCACGGTCGAGGTGCTCCCACCGTTCGCAGGAGGGTGAGCGAGACGATGAGCGACCAGCCGTACGAGGGCCGGTACGAGGGTCAGTACGAGGGGTACGACCCGTATCCACAGCCTCAGCAGCAACAGCGGCAGGGGCAGCCTCAGCAGCAACAGCCGCCGCAGCAGCCCGAGTGGCAGCAGCACACGCAGCAGTGGGAGGGGCAGACCTGGGAGACCCAGGTGCAGCCCTCGATGCCGGCGGCGGACACGACGTATCTGCCGCCGCAGGGCTACCAGGCGTACCCCGAGCCGCAGACGTACGGCACGGTCGGGCAGCCGCAGCCGCTGCCGCAGGAGGCACCGGCGCCGACACGGGCACCGGAGTGGACGCCCGCGTACCAGCCCCCCGTCCAGCAGGCGCCCGGCACCGGCACCGGCAGCGCGGCCACCCCTGACACCGACTCCGGCTACGGCCCTCCGACCGTCACCGGCAACGCCCGCGTCACCGACGCCCAGCGCGCCCGCGCCGAGGGCCGCTCCCCGATCATCGAACCCGGCATCCAGCCCGCCGCGCTCACCGCGGTGCTCGGGCTGCTGCTCTCCGGGACGGCGGCGATCGGGCAGTACGCCCTCGTCGTCCCCCTCGTCCTCCTCCAGGCCGTCACCGCGGCGGGCTGGTTCCGGCTGAACGGGATGTGGCCGGCCCGTCAGGGCATCGCGCTGGCGTTCCTCGGCGCGGTCACCGCGGACGTCGCGCTCCTCGCGGCGGGCCGGGAGAACGCGCCCGCCGCGATCCTCGGCACCCTCGGCGTGTGGGTCCTGCTCACCCTCGTCCTGCAACTGCGCAGCCACGCCGACCCGGACACCCGGATGTACGGCCTGATGGCGACCGTCACCTCGGCGGCGCTCGCGATCATCGCGACGGGGCACCTCGCGGCCGAGCCGGACGCCGTCACGGTGGGCGCCGCCGCGGTCGCCGTCGCGATCCTCGCGCGCGCCCTGCCGCTGCCCACCGCGGCCTCCGTGGTCGTGGCGCTGCTGGCCGCCGCGGGCGCCGGTATCGCGGTCGGCGGGATGACGGACCTGGGCAGCAAGGGGGCCTTCCTCGGCCTCGGCGCCGGGGTCTGCGCGCTGATCGGCCACCGGGTCGCCAGTTACGACTACCCGTCCCGCTTCGTCCACTTCACCGCGGGCGTGGCCCTCCCGCTGGCCGCCGCGGCCCCGGCGGTGTACCTGCTGGGCCGCGCGCTCGGCTAGGAACCGGGCGGTGGCTGTTCGTCACAGGTGATCTACAACCACTTCGGAGGGCCCCCGTCGCGGGGCCCTTCGGGGTTAGGTTCGCGAGGGAGGGCCACTCGGTCGTCCGGATCCGTTCGAGGTGGGGGAACACCGCGCATGCGTGCACTGCGAATAATCCTGATCGTCACCGTCATTCTGGGCGGCCTGTTCGTGATCGCGGACCGGGTGGCGGTCGGTTTCGCGGAGAACAAGGCTGCGGACCGGATCAAGAGCACCGAGGGCCTGGCGAGTACGCCGGACGTGTCCATCGAGGGCTTCCCCTTCCTCACCCAGGTCGTCGGTGGCGAACTCGACGACGTGAAGATCGGCATCAAGGACTACGAGGCGTCGACGAGCGGCGCGGGCAGTGCCGGCGGCACCGGCACCATCCGTATCGACGACCTGAACGCCGAGATGCACGGCGTCAGCTTCAACGGCGACTACAGCTCGGCCACCGCCACCAGCGCCACCGGCTCCGCGTCCATCGGGTACGCCGAGCTGCTCAAGACCGCCAAGTCCCAGCCCACGCAGGTCGGTCTCGGGGTCACCGCCCAGGTCGTCGGCCTCTCCGACGGCGGCAACGGCAAGATCAAGGTGGCGGTCGAGGTCAGCATCGGCGGCACCAAGGTGCCCCAGCCGGTCTCCGTGCTCAGCTCGGTCACGGTCGTCGGCGGCAACACGGTCAAGGTGCACGCGGACTCCCTTCCCAAGCTGGGCGTCGACCTCGCCGAGAACCGGGTGCGCGCGATCACCGACTTCGAGCAGAAGATCGGCGAGCTGCCGGGCGGAGTCCAGCTCGACACGGTCCAGGCCGCCGCGAACGGCGTGGACGTCTCCGTGAAGGGTTCGAACGTCAAGCTGGTCGGGTAGAAGGGTCAGCGGCCGAAGGTCCGAGTACGGAGGCCGGAAGCCAGAGGACAGAGGACAGAGGACAGAGGACAGAGGCCGGGGAGACTGCGGCCGGAGAGCTGTCCGAGGGGCGAGATGGGCCCGTCCGTACCGCAGATGTGCGGTCGGTGTGATGACGGATACGGCCGCCAGGAATCCCTGCGGGGGCCGCCCGGCGGTGAACGTGTCCCACATCCCGGACGATCGCATCTCAGCATCCGACACACCGGTGACATGCCCGCCTGTCCGTCCCTACGATCGGACCCATGAAGCGACAGGCGGATCTCACGAAGCGGCGGGCAGTAGACCTGTGCCGCGTCGCCGCCATGCTCTGTCGCACCTTCTGAGCGGGACATTCGTCCGTCCGCCCTCCCCTGGCCCGTCTTCGCCAGGGTCCCCGTGCGCGCCGCGCAGCCTCGACAGGCATGACCGCGCACCCTCTGTCTAACGCACCGCCCCGCCGCAACTGCCCCGGAGGAGAAACAGCATGAGCCGCAGCGACGTCCTGGTCGACGCCGACTGGGTCCAGGACCACCTGGACGACCCGAGCGTGGCCATCGTCGAGGTCGACGAGGACACGTCCGCGTACGAGAAGAACCACATCAAGAACGCGATCCGGATCGACTGGACCAAGGACCTCCAGGACCCGGTCCGCCGTGACTTCATCGACCAGGAGGGCTTCGAGAAGCTCCTGTCGGGGAAGGGCATCGCCAACGACACGCTGGTGGTCCTCTACGGCGGCAACAACAACTGGTTCGCGTCCTACGCCTACTGGTACTTCAAGCTGTACGGCCACGAGAACGTCAAGCTCCTCGACGGTGGCCGCAAGAAGTGGGAGCTCGACTCCCGCGACCTGGTCGTCGAGGTCCCCAACCGTGCCGCGACCGACTACAAGGCCAAGGCCCAGAACACCGCGATCCGCGCCTTCCGCGACGACGTCGTGGCGGCCATCGGTTCGCAGAACCTGGTCGACGTCCGCTCGCCCGACGAGTTCAGCGGCAAGCTGCTCGCCCCGGCGCACCTTCCGCAGGAGCAGTCGCAGCGTCCGGGCCACGTCCCGAGCGCCCGCAACATCCCGTGGTCGAAGAACGCCAACGACGACGGCACCTTCAAGTCGGACGACGAGCTCAAGGAGCTCTACGCCGAGGAGCAGGTCGACCTCGCCAAGGACACCATCGCGTACTGCCGTATCGGTGAGCGTTCCGCGCTCACCTGGTTCGTGCTGCACGAGCTGCTCGGCGTGGAGAACGTCAAGAACTACGACGGTTCCTGGACCGAGTACGGCTCCCTGGTCGGCGTCCCGATCGAGCTCGGCGCCAACAAGTAACCCTCAAGGCCTGAAGGACGGAATCGAAATATGTGTGGAGCGAAGGCCGGCGGCCCCGACGCCTCGACGATCAAGCCCGGTGAGACCACCATCCAGGGCCAGGTGACCCGCGACGGCGAGCCCGTCACCGGTTACGTGCGCCTGCTGGACTCGACCGGCGAGTTCACGGCGGAGGTCCCCACCTCCGCGACGGGCCAGTTCCGCTTCTACGCGGCCGAGGGCACCTGGACCGTACGGGCCCTGGTCCCCGGCGGCACCGCGGACCGCACGGTCGTCGCCCAGACGGGCGGCCTCGCCGAGGTCGCGATCGCCGTCTGACGGCACCTCTGAGTGGCCGAAGGGCCCGCACCCCAGGGTTGGACGCTCGGGGTGCGGCCCTTCGGCATGTACGGGCCTACGCTTGAGGTATGTACGCACGACGGCGACACGTCTACTTCGCCATGATGGGGACGTGCATCGGTCTTTTCGTCCTGGCCTGGGGAGTCGTAAGGATCTGGTCGATTCCCGTGGCCGTGGGGATGTGTGTGGTGGCGATGGTGATTCCGCCGTTCGCCGCGATGGTCGCCAACCGGCGGGGGCCCGAGGACCGCTGGTGGGACGACCCGTCCGGGGATCAGAAGTCCGACGAGTGGTGGGACGAGCTCGACGGCAAGAAGCGCCGCCCGTAGCCAGGCGGCAAGAAGCGCCGCCCGTAGGAGGGCGCGCGCAACACCTTCAGTAGACGAGCGCCTGGGTCTCGTCCGCCATCGCCTCCTGGACGAACACCTGGGCGCCCGCGATGCGTACGCCGTCGATGACGTCCTTCTCCGTGATGTCCCGGCGCGCCGCGCACTGGGTGCACAGGGTGAGCCGGCCCGCGGCCAGGACCGAGTCGATCAGATCGGGCAGCGGCGCCGCGTGCGGCAGTTCGAACTCGGCGGCCCGGCCCGGCAACGCGAACCACGCGGACTCGCCGGTCAGCCACAGGGAGACCTCGACCCCGCTGGCCACGGCCACCGCCGCGACCGTGAACGCCTGCGAGCAGCGCTCGGGGGCATCGGCCCCCGCCGTCACCTTGATCACGAGCTTCTTCGCCATGGCCGCATGGTAGTCCGGGGGCGTTCGGGGAGAGTCCGAATCGTGATCATGCCCCTTACAACCCCGTGAGATTCCCATGGGTCTCCTGTGCGCGCGGGTACGGAATCCGTGCGTCGCGTTCCGTGGGGGGATGTCGTGGAAGTCGAAGAGATGGGTGAGGAGATCCGCGAGGAGATCCCTGAGGGAATCCGTGAGGAGATCCCTGAGGGAATCCGTGAGGAGAGCCCTGAGGAGAGCCCTGAGGAGAGCACTGAGGAGAGCACTGAGGAGATCCAGGAGGAAACGCCTCGCGTACGTCGGCGGGGGCGTACGGCCGTGTTGATCGCCACGGCCGCCGTGCTGGGGCTGGTCGGGGGCACCTGCGCCGGTTTTCTGATCCAGGCCGACCGGGAGCCGACCAAGCTGCCGTCGCTCTCGCAGCCCGTGGTCGCCCAGGCCGAGGGCACCGGTCCCGAGCCCCTGTCCGCCGCGCAGGACCGCCGGGTGAAGACCGACGACGACCTGCGCAAGCTGCTGGTCAAGCGGCCGAAGGGGACGCGGGACGCCGCGTACGTGCCGGGCGCCAAGGGCTGGATGGGCATCGCCGACTACGCGGAGCAGTACACCAGGCCGGCTAACGCCTTCGGCGACCTGATCGGCGCCGAGTTCCGGCGTGCGGCTGCCACCGGCTGGACGGTGGGCAGCACGTACAGCGTCGAGGTCCGCCTCATCCAGTACCGGCAGGAGGAGAAGCTCGGCGCCTCCGACGCGGCCGCCGAGGGCCGCTACTGGGCGAACACGAAGAGCGGCACCCAAGTCTGGGCCGTCCCGGGGACGGGCGACGGCATGGCCTACGTCCACACCAAGCCGGACACGAAGCCCGGTTACCTCCCGATGTACGAGGCCGAGGCGCACGCCTGGCGCGGTGACATCGCCATGGAGATCTGGATCTACGACACCAAGCCGATTCCCAAGGCCAAGATCATGGACCTGGCCGAGCGGCAGATGGAGCGGCTGTGACCGACGAGCAACCGATGAGCGAGCAGCCTGTTCAGGAACGCGTCGAGGAGCTTGTTCAGGAGCGCGAGGAGCCTGTTCAGGAGCCCGCGCCCGAACCCGTCGCGCCCGAATCCATCGCCCCCGTCAAGAAGCCCAAGAAATCCCGGAAACCCCTCGGCCGGGGGCGCATCGCCGCCGTCGCCGGTTCCGTGCTCCTCGTCGCGGCCGTCCTCGGCGGCGCCGGCTACGCCGTCGTGACCGTCCAGGACGCCGACCGGGACCCCGGCGCGCCCTCCTGGACCTTCCCGGTTCCCGCCCCCAACGACGCCAAGACGGCGAAGACCGCCTCGGGACTCGCCGGGATGCTCGTGCCGTACGGCACCGAGGGCTGGAGCCGGGGCCCGGACATCGGCGAGTTCGGCTCCGACGTCTCGCTCAGCGGGCCCGAGGCCACCGCTCTGCGCAAGGAGGCGCTGCGCGACCTGCCGCGTTCCCAGCGGCGGGAGTTGGAGAAGCGGATCGACAAGCAGCGCACCAAGGGCATCGCGATGCGCAGCTACCTCAGCACCTCCAGTGGGCTCAGCTCCACGCTGTATGCCGACAGCGCCTTCACCATGAGCGTCGAGCTGGCCCAGATCGAGGACAAGGCGGCGGTGAAGGGCATGTCGACGTTCCAGAGCGAGTTCTTCGACGCCCTCAAGATCTTCCGCAAGGGGCCCGAGATCAAGGGCCACAAGAACGCCAAGTGCTTCCTGCCGACCAAGGACAAGGACGAGAAACTCGACGTGATGGTCTGCTCCGCCTACCAGGGCGACGTGCTGGTCAGCGCGACCGCCTACGGGGCCAAGCCGTTGAACACCAAGGGTGTCGCGATGCTGCTGCGCGAGCAGCTCGACCGCATCGCCGAGCCGGGGGAGGCGGTATGACCGAGCAGACGAGCCCCGTCGAGGACGCGACGCCGACGCCGGTCGAGGACGGGACCAAGACTCCGGTCGAGGACGGGACCAAGACTCCGGTCGAGGCGCCGGTCGCGCTGCCGGCCGCACCCGAGGAGGCGTCGGCGGCCGCCGTCCCCGAGGCCGTGCCCGCGGTTGTCGACCCGGAGGTGCCGTCCACGGCCGTCGCACCCGAGGTGCCCCCGGCCCCGGTGCGCAAGGACCGTCGGGTGCTGCGGGCCCTGCTGCGCTGGACCGCCGCCACCGTGGTCTTCGCGGCGGTCGGCACGTCGGTCGCGTACGGCATCACCCGCATGGACCGCACCGACGTACCCGGTCTGGCGACGGAGTCGGACGGGCGCTGGGACTACCCGACGATCACCCGGCCGCCGCTGCCCTCCGGCAGCCCGCGCCCGCTCGCCGAGTCGAACAGGACCGGTACCCACTACGCCGACCTGCGGCGGCTCGTGCTGCCCGCCCCGAAGGGCGCACACGTCGACACGGCGCTGCGCGGGACGGACGGCTGGCTGGCGACGAAGACGTTCCTGGCGGAGTACGCCACGCGGGACGACCGGGAGACGGTCGGGCAGCAGCTGACCGACCACGGTCTGCGGCACATCGCGGCGCGCGGCTGGACGACGCCGGACGGTACGCACACATGGATCTACCTGTTGCAGTTCGACTCGGTCGTCGTCGCGGACGAGGTGAACTCGCCCGGGCTGACCAGCTACAGCGCGCCGCTCTACGCGCTGCGCGGCGCCGAGCGGACGATGGCCGACGACCGGTTCCCGGACCGCGCCGCGGTCGACGACGTGATCCGTCACGCGTACGACGAGGTCAAGCCGTACGGCGCCGAGCAGGTCCGCCAGGCGTACCTCTCGGCCGGGGACACCCTCGCCCTGATCGTGCAGTCCCGCAAGGGCGCCGCGAAGGCGGTGCCGTTCCAGCAGACGGTGGTCCTCCAGAGCCAGTTGCTCGGCTGAACACGCCCGGGCGTACCTAGCGGAGAAGCGCCCAGGAGTACCTCGCAGAGAGCCCCGAGCCCCGGCCCACTAAGCTGGGGCTCGGCTCTTGTACCGCCCACCCCGCTCATCCGAGGAGCACCCCGTGGAGATCTTCTTCGAAACCCTGCTGGTCCTGGTCTGCGTCGGCGTGCTCGCCTTCGCCGGGCTGACCGTGAAGAAGCTGTACCAGGGCCAGCGCTGACCCCCATCGAGGAACTGCCGAGCTCATGATCGAGATCCCGTCCGACCTGCACAAGGACCTGCTTCCCCTTGCCTTCCTGCTCGGCAGCTGGGCCGGTGCGGGCGTTCACGACTTCCCCGGCTCCGAGAAGTGCAACTTCGGGCAGGAGGTCACCTTCACCCACGACGGGCGCGACTTCCTGGAGTACCACTCGCACACCTGGGTGCTCGATGCCGACGGGAACAAGGTCCGGCCGCTGGAGAGCGAGTCCGGCTTCTGGCGCATCGACTCCGACCGCAAGGTCGAGGTCGTCATGACCCGCGACGACGGTGTCGTCGAGATCTGGTACGGCGACCTGGCCGCCAAGACGCCGCAGATCGACCTGGTCACCGACGCCGTGGCACGGACGGCGGCCGCGGGTCCCTACACCGGCGGCAAGCGCCTCTACGGCTATGTGAAGAGCGACCTCATGTGGGTCGGTGAGAAGCAGACCCCCGAGGTCGAGCTGCGCCCCTACATGTCCGCGCACCTGAAGAAGGTCGTCACTCCGGAGGACGTCGAGCGCTGGGCCAAGGCCCTCCCGGACGACATGCCGGACGACGGAATCGCGTTCTTCAAGTAATCGGGCAGCAGTTCGGAAGCTGGTCAGGAAGCAGTTCGGGAGTGGTCCGGCCGGTTCGGCGGCTTTCCTCAGGTCGTCACCTCCCGGAATGGTCCTAGACTTCCTGTGTGGTGAGCACCGACTGGAAGAGCGACCTGAGGCAGCGCGGCTACCGGCTGACGCCGCAGCGCCAGCTTGTCCTCGAAGCTGTGGACACCCTGGAGCACGCGACCCCCGACGACATCCTCATCGAGGTGAGGAAGACGGCGTCGGGGGTCAACATTTCCACCGTCTACCGGACCCTGGAGCTCCTGGAGGAGCTCGGTCTGGTCAGTCACGCCCACCTCGGGCACGGCGCGCCGACCTACCATCTCGCCGACCGGCATCACCACATCCACCTGGTCTGCCGGGACTGCACGAACGTCATCGAGGCCGACATCTCGGTCGCCGCGGAGTTCACCGCGAAGCTCCGGGACACGTTCGGCTTCGAGACGGACATGAAGCACTTCGCGATCTTCGGCCGGTGCAAGGACTGTTCTCTCAAGAGTTCAACTACCAAGTCGTAGGCTAGGTGTATGAAGAGCCCTCTCCTGTCCCTGCCCGGCGCCGTCCCCGCCGAAGGCGTGGATGAACAGGTCGCAGCCCATTACGGCGACCTGTTCCGCGAGCAGCGCGCCCTCGCCGACGGCAACGGCTTCGTGGACCTCTCGCACCGCGGCGTCGTCGCGGTCACCGGCGAGGACCGGCTGAGCTGGCTGCACCTGCTGCTCACCCAGCACGTCACGGACCTCCCGGCGGGCCGCGCCACCGAGGCGCTGATCCTCTCCGCGCACGGCCACATCGAGCACGCGCTGTACCTCGTCGACGACGGCACCACGACCTGGGCCCATGTCGAACCCGGCACCCAGGACGCGCTGCTCGCGTACCTGGAGTCCATGAAGTTCTTCTACCGCGTCGAGACCGCCGACCGCACGGACGACTTCGCGGTCGTGCACCTGCCGGCCGGTTCGATCGCCGAGGTCCCCGAGGGCGTGGTCGTACGCGAGACGCCGTACGGGCGTGATCTCTTCCTGCCGCGCGCGGACCTGGAGTCGTACGCCGGGAAGGCCGGTCCGGCGGCCGGGCTGCTGGCCTACGAGGCGCTGCGCGTCGAACACCACCGCCCGCGGCTCGGTTTCGAGACCGACCACCGCACGATCCCGCACGAGCTGGGCTGGATCGGCACCGCGGTGCACCTCCAGAAGGGCTGCTACCGGGGCCAGGAGACCGTCGCCCGCGTACAGAACCTGGGCAAGCCCCCGCGCCGGCTCGTCTTTCTGCACCTGGACGGCAGCGAGGTCCATCTGCCGCCGCACGGCGCCGAACTGCGCCTCGCGGACGACGGTCCCGACGGCCGGAAGATCGGCTTCATCACGACCTCCGTACGCCACCACGAGCTCGGCCCGATCGCGCTCGGCCTGGTGAAGCGGAACGTGCCGCTGGACGCGCGGCTGCTGGCGGACACGACGGCGGCGGCGCAGGAGGTCGTGGTCGAGCCGTAGGGGCTCAGACAGGTCGCATTTCCTGGGGCACCTTTCCGGGGTCACATTTCCAGGAGCACGGTGAACGGGCCGTCGTTCGTCAGCGAGACGCGCATCTGCGCGCCGAACCGGCCCGTCGCCACCGTGGCGCCCAGCGCGCGGAGTTGGGCCACGACCTCGTCGACGAGGGGTTCGGCGACATCGCCGGGGGCGGCCGCGTTCCAGGTGGGGCGGCGGCCCTTGCGGGCGTCGCCGTACAGGGTGAACTGGCTGATGACGAGCAGTGGCGCGTCGATGTCGGAGCACGACTTCTCGTCCGCCAGCATCCGGACGGACCAGAGTTTGCGGGCGAGTTGGGCCGCCTTCTCCTTGGTGTCGTCGTGCGTGACGCCGACGAGGACGCACAGCCCCTCGCCGTCGATCGCCCCGACCGTTTCCGGACCGTGTTCCCCGTTCACGACGACGCTCGCGCCGTCCACCCTCTGCACCACCGCACGCATGGGAACCATCATGCCGTGCGGGACGCAGCCCCCTGCACGGGGCTCAATGCCTTCGCGCCACAGGGCTCAATGCTTTCGCGCGTGATCCCCTGACCTCTTTCGAGGGGTCCTTTGGGGGTTTCTTTTTGCTCCTTACCCCCCCATCTGGGGCCGATCGGGGGCACTCGGTCACATAGCGGCCACTTGGGGTGGCACGATGCGTGTGTTGCGGTGCAACCGTGGGGTGGACCGCGCCGGTCGAGGGGACGGTAGAGGCACATGAGCACACCGAGTACCGGGCAGCAGCCGCCCGGGGCTGTGTCGTTGACCCGTACGAGTCCGCGTGCGGGAGGCGGTCGTTCGGGGGTTCATCGTCCTCCCGTGCAGCGCACCGACAGCCCGCTGCACCCGGACCTGCCCGCGCCCGATCTGCCCCTGCTGCGGCTGCCCGAACTGCGGACCCTGCGGCGCGACGCGCAGCGCGACGAGGCCGACCTCAGCTATGTGCGGCGGCTGCTCCAGGGACGCATCGACATCCTGCGGGCGGAGCTGGCGCGCCGCGGGGGACTGCGGGCGGCCTCCGCCACGTCGGGCTCACCGCTGGTCTCGGGCCTGGGAACGAGTCCGGGGCTGCGCGCGGCCGGGGGGAGGGGGGCGGGTTCTGGCTCCGGCGGGGCGTCGGTCGTCGACCGGCTCGCGGAGATCCTGACGGACGCGCCCGCCCGGCACCGTTCGTCGGCCCGCCATGTGACAGTGGGCACACCGTACGGCGAGGAGTACCGGCGGCTGGCCGCGGACATGCTCGCCGAGGTGGAGCTGTCGGACCTGGAGGCACGTACGGACGACGAGCTCGGCGCGGGGATGGGACGGCTGGTGCGCTACGAGCAGCAGGTCTCCCGGCGGCGCCAGCACCTGCAGCGCACCGCCGACGATTGCAGCGCCGAGATCGCCCGCAGGTACCGTGATGGGGAAGCACAAGTAGACGACCTGCTCATGTGACGCGGTGGCCCCCGGCGATCCCGGGGGGTGCGTGCGACGGCTGTGGCGGCGCCGGCGGCCCGGGACATCCGGGGCCGGGCCCCATGGCCGCGCCCGGTTCCGCGGTCGCGGCGGCCGCGCCCGGGAACGGCCCGGGTCGCGGTCGTGGGGCTCGGCCGGGGCACGCCATCGGGGGACCTCCCGTACGGCGCCGCGGTTCGATCACCGGGCGGGTCCCTGTCATGGAAGGCCACCGCCGATGTCCGCCGCCGCTCCCGCCGTCCCCGCAGACCCCTTCATACCGCCTGTTCTCGCCGAGGTCGTCCGTTCGGGATTCGTCGAGGGGCGGCATCGGGGCAGCCTGGTGCTGCTGGCCGCGGACGGGTCGGTCGAGCTGGCGCTGGGCGAGGTGACCGCGCCGGTCTTCCCGCGCTCGTCGAACAAGCCGATGCAGGCGGCGGGTGTGCTGCGGGCGGGTCTTGACCTGGCCGGTGAGCGGCTGGCTCTCGCCGCCGCCAGCCACTCCGGGGAGGCCTTCCACCGCGATCTCGTCCAGAAGATGCTGGCCGAGCACGGGCTGGACGCCGGGCAGTTGCAGTGCCCGCCGGATCTGCCGCTGGACCCGGCGGAGGCGGAGACGTATCTGGCCGGGGGCGCGGTCCGTGACCGGGTCACCATGAACTGCTCCGGCAAGCACGCGGCGATGCTCGCGGTGTGCGCGCTGCGAGGCTGGCCCCTGGACTCCTACCTGGACCCCGGGCATCCGCTCCAGCAGCTCATCCACACGGTGGTCGAGGAGGCGGCGGGGGAGTCGGTGGCGGCGGTCGGTACGGACGGCTGCGGTGCGCCGCTGATGGCGATCAGCCTCACAGGCCTTGCCCATGCCTTCCGGTCCTTCGTCCTCGCCGCTCCCGGCTCCGCCGAACGCCGTGTCGCCGACGCCATGCGCGCCCACCCCGAGTACGTCGCCGGTACGCGCCGTCCCGACACCTGGCTCATGCGGGAGATACCGGGTGCCCTCTCCAAGATGGGCGCGGAGGCCGTCCAGGCGGTGGCCCTCCCCGACGGCAGGGCCCTCGCCTTCAAGATCGACGACGGTGCCACCCGAGCACTCGGCCCCGTCCTCGCCCGCGCCCTGTCCCTCCTGGGCACGCAATCCCCCATCCTCTCCAAAATCGGCCACGCCCCCCTGACAGGCGGAGGCGTCGAGGTGGGCGAGATCCGAGCGGTGTTCTAAGCCCGCCCCCCAACGTTCCTCGCCCCCGCCGCCCCTACCCGTCCCATCCCCGGGGCTCCGCCCCGGACCCCGTAGGCCGTCCTTTTGACTGCGGGTGGGTGGGGGCTGGTCGCGCAGTTCCCCGCGCCCCCAAGGGGCGCTGGCGCGCATCTTTCAGCCCGTCCGGCGTTTGAGGACGAGGCCGTTCAGGCCGATGCGGGGGTCTGGGGGCGCAGCCCGCAGGTAGGGGACGGGTAGGGGCGGCGGGGGCGAAAACGGTGCGACAGGGGCTTGCTCGGCGCCCTAGCGTGACCCCATGAGCCGTCGCGAAGAAATCGACGTACGAACGATCACAGAGACCGAGATACCGGCCTGGATCCGCGCGCTGAACACGGGGTTCCTACGTTCCCCGGCCGTATCGGACGAGGAGATCACCAACCGCGGTTCGCGCATCCTCCTCGATCGGACCCTCGGCGCGTTCGACACCGGCCGCTGCATCGCCACCTTCCGATCGTTCCCGCAGCAGCTCACCACCGTCGGCGGCACCCCCGTCCCCGCCGACGCCATCACCAACGTCTCCGTCACCCCCACCCACCGCCGCCGCGGTCTCCTCACCCGCATGATGGCCACCGACCTCACCGCGGCGAAGGACCGCGGCGACGTGGTCGCCACCCTCATCGCCGCGGAGTACCCGATCTACGGGCGGTACGGTTTCGGCCAGGCCACCACCGCCACCGAGTGGACCATCGACGTCTCCAGGTCGGGCCTGGACCCCCGCTGGTCCGGGCCGACCGACGGCGCCCGTATCGACCTGGTGGACGGCGAGGACGTACGCAAGCTCGGCCCGGACCTGCACGACCGCCTCCGCCGCACCCAGCCGGGCGCGGTCAGCCGCGACGAGCACTGGTGGCAGATCAACACCGGCGTACTGAGCCTGAGCGGCGACCCCTGGAAGGAGCCGTTCTACGCCATGTACCGCTCGGCGACCGGCGAGGTCGAGGGCTTGGTCTCGTACGAGTCGGACGACAACTGGGGCGACGTCAAGCAACCGCTGAACACGGCGGAAGTGAACTGGCTGATCACGGTGACCCCGGCGGCCGAACGCGCCCTGTGGCGGTACCTCTGCTCGATCGACTGGATCGCGCACGTCAAGACCGGCTGGCGGGCTCCCGACGACCTGCTCCCGCACGTCCTGCCCGATCCGCGCGCCGCCCGCATCACGACCCAGGCGGACTGGCTGTGGGTGCGGATCCTGGATGTCGTACGGGCTCTGGAGGCGCGTACGTACGAGGGGTCCGCGACCTTGGTCCTGGACGTCACCGACGGGGACGGACTGTCCGCCGGGCGCTACCGCCTGGAGGCCGGACCCGACGGGGCGACCTGCGCACCGACCACGACGACCGCCGATCTCACCCTGAACGTGGGTGAGTTGGCGGCCCTGTGGCTGGGCAACGAGTCGGCGGTGCGGCTCGCCGCGCTCGGGCGGGTGTGTGAAGAACGAGAGGGCGCCGCCGTCGTCGCCGACGCCCTGCTCCGCACGTCCAGGCGACCGTGGTGCCCGGACATCTTCTGATTCCGATGCTGATTCCGATTGCGATTCCGAATGATGCGGCTTGAAAGGCTGGTGTGGTGCTCCTTCCGGTTCCGTCGGTGAGTGGTGGTGCACTGCATCCGTAGCCGTGCGGTGGTGCGGTTGTGTGGTTGTTCGATGGTGCGGTGGTGCGTGGTACGGACTGACCGAGCTCCCGGCTCCCCTCCGGAGGGGAGCCCGGTCAGCCGGACTGCCGGACGGTGGCGTCCGATCAGCCGGACTGGGCGAGCAGCATCACGAGCAGGACGGCTCCGATGCCGCTGATGGTGGTGTTCTTGGCCTTGACGCCGACGGACAGCGCGACGAACGCGATGATGCCCAGCGGCCCGTACTTCCACTGAATGAGTTGCTCGAATCCGATGGCGAGGGCGGCGACGGCGAGAGCGATGAGCGGCATGACGTTCCCTCCTTGGGATCCTGGGGAGGACGACTCTGGCGGCCAACCCTCGGGAAGTGTGACCATGTTGCGTAAGTTGGCAACCAACTCACTGATACTTATCTCCGCGTTGGGTCGACTCATAACCACCTATCCCGCAACTGCCCAAAGATGGCGCGAAGTTGTAGTGTTTGGTCGTGGAACCGGAACACGCCTCCGTCAATGGACGGAACAGGTCACCACGGCCACAGAGGTCACACCGTGAGGTGGCCGACGAGCTGCGCAGCCGGATCAGGTCCGGCCAGCTGCGGCCGGGTCAGCGCATGCCCACGCAGGCCAAGCTGGCCGACGAGTTCGGTGTCGAACGCGGGGCGGTCCGGCAGGCGCTGCGCATCCTGCAGTCGGAACATCTGCTCGTCAACGTGTCCAAAGGGAGCCCGGCGACCGTCGCCGACACCCTGGGACAGGCTCTGACCGGCCCGGAAGCCTCACCGCAGCCCACCACGGTGGCACTCGGCGGCCGGATCACGGCCGCCTTCGAAGCGCCGCACGTGGAGATCGACGCGCTGTGCCTGACGTCGATCTCGCTCACCCTTGCCATGGGCGAACCCCTCCGGCAAATTCACGCGGGCCGAATAAAACCGGCCAGGGTGGATGTCCGCGTGCTGCTTCCCAGCAGTGACATCGACCTCGCTTTTCCCGCGCCGGTGGACGCACCGGTGGACGCCTCGACGGCCGGCCGGCTCCAGCGCAGTTGGCTGACCAACCGCAACGCCCAGGGCCAGGTGCTGCGCCACAACCTGCTCGCCCTGCGCGCCACGCACGGCATCGACGTCAACGTCACCTTCCGCGCGCTCCCCTTCACCCCGCCGGTGAAGTTGTACCTGCTCAACGGGGTCGAGGCACTCTTCGCCTACTACACATTGACCAGGCGCGAGGAGGAAGTGGACCACGAGTACCTGGAGATGTACGACGTCCAGGGCACCCAGTCCATGCTGTTCCCCTTCGCACAGGGGACCGGGCTGCGGGACACCACGTTCGTGGAACAGTCCCACCTCTGGTTCAACGCGCTGTGGGAGACCATCAGCTCGAAGCTGATGCTCTCGAGCTGACCGACTCTCCTCTGCACGTCACAGGGCAGGACCCGCGACCATCAGGGCGAGGACGACCGCGCCGATGGAGCTGCAGGTGGGGCTCTTGGCCTTGATTCCGATGGTGAGGAGCAGCAGGCCGATGACGCCTGTCGTGCCGTACTGCCACTGCACGAACTGGTCGAAGCCGACGACGAAGAGGGCGGAGAGAAGGGCTATGGCGGGCATGGGCGGTTCTCCTGTTTCTACTGTGGCGTGGTGGTTCCTCTGGGGTGTGCGAGGGTGAGGCCGGGTGAGTCGGTGACGGACTCGGGTGGGGGAGGCAAAACTTCCGCCAACTTGGCCAAGTTGGTGACCAACTCTGATTAAGTTGTCCCCACTTGGCTACTAGCCATAAACAACTTTCAAACAACTCCCCGTAGATGGACGAGAGTTGTAGCGTTTGGTCGTGACCCAGGAGAACGTTGCAGTGAACGGCAGCAGAAGGCTCTCGCCCCAGGAGATCGCCGACGTCCTGCGGGATCGGATCCGAGCCGGTGACCTCAAGGCGGGCGACCGCCTGCCAACTCAGGCCGAGTTGGCAGAGGAGTTCGGTGTCGAGCGGGGCACCGTCCGGCAGGCCCTGCGCGCGCTCCAGGACGACGGACTGCTGAGCAACGTCAGCAAGGGCAGCCCCCCGCGGATCGCGGAGCCGCCGGCCTCGGCCCGCAGCGAGCCGCAGACGACGATGGTCGGACTGGCTCCCCGGCTGGCGGACGCGTTCTCCGCGCCGCACGTCCGGGTCGACGCGGCCTGCCTGACCGCCGAGACCCTGATGCTGGCGCTCGGCGAACCGGTCCGGCTGATCCACGAGGGCCGCATCCGTCCGGAGTCGATCGACGTCCGTATCCTGCTCCCGTCCCGGGACATCAACCTCGCCTTCCCGGTCCCCGTCGACGGCCGCGGTGACGACGACCCGGTCCACGAACGCTGGCTCGCCCAGCGCAACGCCCAGGTCCACGTCCTCCAGCACAACCTGCGCGCCCTGCGCTCCTCGCACGGCATCGACGTGCGCGTGGCGTTCCGGGCCCTGCCCTTCACCCCGCCCATCAAGCTGTACCTGCTCAACGGCGCCGAGGCTTTAATCGCCTACTACATGGTCACCCGGCGCGAGGAGGAGATGGCCGACGTGACGCTGGACATGTACGACGCCCTCGGCTCGGACTCCCTCCTCTTCTCCTTCGAGAAGCGGACCGGTCAGCGGGACGCCGCGTTCGTGGACCAATCCCAGAAGTGGTTCGACGCCCTCTGGGAAACCATCACCACGGACCTGACACTCTCCTAGTGACTTCTGATACGGCGCAGACTGAACCTGTGGCAGCAGAGACCGAGAACTTGCGGGAAGTGATCGAACGCGCTCGCTTTGTGCTCTTCGACTTCGACGGGCCGATCTGTCGGCTGTTCGCGGGGCACTCCGCGGAGGACGTGGCGAAGGACCTGGTGGAGTGGCTGGAGCGGCAGGGACTGAGGGGACTGCTCACCGAGGAGGAACAGGTCCACCCGGACCCGATGGTCGTCCTCTACGCCGTCCACCGCCGCCATCCGCACAGCGATCTGGTGAGCGAGCTGGAGGAACGTCTCACCCAGCAGGAACTCAAGGCGGTGCCGTCCGCCTGGCCCACCGCGTACGCGGACCCGCTGATCCGGACCTGGAGCGCCGTCGGCGCACGGCTGGCCATCGCGACCAACAACTCGGCCCGCACGGCCACCGGTTACCTCGCGAGCCGGGATCTCACCGACTGCTTCGCCCCCAACGTCTACGGCCGGGGCCAGGACCTGCACCACCTCAAGCCGGACCCGCACTGCCTCAACCGCGCCCTGAACGCCCTGGGCGCCGCCCCCGCCACCGCCCTGATGATCGGCGACGCCCCCTCGGACTACGAGGCCGCCCGCCAGGCCGGCGTCCCCTTCCTCGGCTACGCCCACACCGCCTACAAGGAGAAGCTCCTGCGCGAAGCGGGCGCCGAGGACGTGGTGGGCTCACTGGAGCCGGTGCTGAGGGTGCTTCGGGGGCAGGCGTGAATCGTCGGCAGGCCTCGAGGCGTCAGTTCTGACGGCGTCAGGTCTGGATCTGAAGGGTCAGCAGGAAGAAGAGGGCCGCCGACCACCAGGCCAGGCGTGGGTGTCCCGCTCGGACCCCCACCAGAAGGAGGGTCAGCAGAACCAGACCCACCAGCCCGAGCTCCATCCGCACGAGCTGCGTCACGCCGAACTCGATTCCCACACACACCAGTTGAAAGAGGATCACGTATCCCACCCCGTCCACTCCAGCGAATCCGTCAACTAGTCGTCCAATTGGACTGCTTGCCTCGAATTGGATGTGCCCTGTCCGCTTGATCCCTTAACGGCCAGTCAACTTCCAGCCGTGCCAACCTTCCAATCTGGTCACTCACGTGCCGGGAAGCGGGTTTGCCCATGGGGCGGGCGAGGTACGGTCGCGGTGTGAGCGGAGAACGCGGCGAGGGAGGCGGTACGGAGTTCCAGCGCATCCTGGAGGCGCTGCGAACCCGTATCGCCGACGGCACGTACGCGATCGACTCCCACTTGCCCGCGCAGCGTGAGCTCGCCGAGGAACTCGGGGTCTCCCGCGACACCGTGCAGCGTGTACTGCGAGAGCTGAACAACGAAGGCTGGATCAAGTCCCGTCAGGGCAGCGGATCACGGGTCGTGAGAAGCCCGACCCACCTGGACAACCCGAAGCAGGAAGTGCCCCGGGTGCGCGCGACTCTGGGCACCTTCGTCGCGCGGGCCTTCGCCCAGCCGACCGTACGACTGGACGTGTTCACCCTCACCTCGGAGTCCCTGGACGCCCATATCCGATTGCAGGCCGAGCGCATCCGGCTCAAGGAGATCACCCCCGAGCGCATCGAGCTGCGCATACTGCTGCCCTCGGAGTCGCTGGACCTTCCCTATCCGCGTATGAAGAAGCCGGGTGAGGAGCAGCCCGCGCAGCCGGAACCCGACCAATCGGGCCGGTTGCAGGACCGGCTCCGTGCCATCACCCTGCGGCATACGATTTCGTTGCGTGCCGCTCTGCGCGATCTGCAGACGGAGGGTCTGGTGCCCTCCGTGCGGGTGGAGATCCGGCATGTACCACTGGCACCGGCGTTCAAGCTGTATCTGCGCCCGGGCGTCGAGGCGCTGTTCGGTCCGTATCAGGTGGTGGAGCGGCCCATCCTGCTGGACGACGGCGTGGAGGTCGAAGCCACGGATGTCCTCGGTCTCGGATCGACCCTGACCCGTCACGTCAACGACGAGGGCGATCCGGACTCCTCCGGGTCTGTGTTCATGGAGAGCATGCAGGCCTGGTTCGACTCCTGCTGGCATCTCCTCGCGAAGACGTCCTGAGACGACGCGGAGGAGTCGACCGGGCCTCCAGCAACTCCGTGTTTGCAGGAGGTACAACTCTTTCTCAAGTAGGCACCGATTTCGTGGAGGACTCAGCCGGACTTCTGGGCGGGCACTAGGGTGTGCTCACCCTCATCGCTATGCATGAACATCGGCGATAATGCACAGTTATTCAGGAGTGACCGTGGGTGTTCCGTCGCTGCCCGGCCTGTCCGGCCCGCCGGCTCTGGAAAGTGCGGCGGACACGGCGTACGAGGACTTCGTGCGCTACGCCAGGGCATTCGGGTCGTTCGGCCGCGGTCACCACAACCGGAACTACATGGTGCGCCCCTTCACGGAGAGCGACTCCCGTCTCGTGGCGTGCGACGACCGTGCGCCGGTGACGGTGCGGGAACGTATTGGCTCGGTCGTGCCCGTGGTCATCAGAACCTGGCAGGACGAGGCGGAGATCCTCAACACGATCTGGCGCGTGCTGCCGCACGTTCCGCGGTGCCTGGTCAAGCGCGGTGACGTGACCATCCTCAGCTATGTCGAGGGCGTGCCGCTGTCGCGCATCTGCCCCAACGGCAAGCCGGTGGACTCCAGCCTGATCCTCGCGCTGGTGGATCTTCTCGCGGACATGACGCAGGTGCGCAGGCAGCATCTCCCTCCGCTGCCGGCGTCCTGGCCGCGCTCCAGCAGGGACAGCAGAGGCTTTCTGCGGGCGTTGGCGTCTGCGGCCGAGGAACAGATCCGTCGGCGCAACTGGGACGATTTCGGCGGGCTGTTCGCGATGCTGGGCATCCCCGAGGACGCGATGGTGCGGTTCGCGGAACGCGTGCCGGCGCTCATCAGCCGCCCCTTCAGCCTGCTCCACACGGACCTGCACCGGGACAACGTCATCGTGTCGTACGACGGTGACCCGCCCCTGATCTGCGTCGACTGGGAGCTGGCCAGCTACGGCGATCCGCTGCACGACCTCGCGACGCACCTCGTGCGCATGAAGTACCCCGACCACCAGTGGCCCGAGGTGGTCGAGGCATGGCGTGAGGTCATGGGCCGACGGCGGCCCAAGGCCGTACACGGTCTGGACCGGGACCTGAAGCACTACCTGGCCTTCGAGCGCGCCCAGTCCGTCTACCCGGATGTGATGAGAGCCGCCACGTCGCTTCGTGGCTCCTTCGACCAGCGGGAACTCGAAGCGGCGACGCAGGAGGTGCACCGGGCCCTGAGGCTGGCCGAGGAGCCGCTGCGGCTCGCGAGCGTGCCGGACACGGCCGAGATCGAGCGCATTCTCTTCCGCTGGAACGAGTCCCACGCGAGCCGAGATCACCCGAACGGTCCGATCTCACAGATCGTCTGGGAACCCGACGACCGGGTCCAGCCGCATCCACGGTTTCCCGCGCCCGTCGTGAGCAGGGCCCTCTTCGAGGAGGGGGCCGCATCCGCGGAACGTGTGTTCAAGGGAACGGCCCATCTCAATACGGCGGTACGGGTGCCGGGACACCCCCTTCCCGTCATGGTTCGCCGGAAGATCGGCACGGCGAACGCCCGGGAGCGCCGGTTCCTCAACGAGCATGCCGTTCTGGGCGCCATCGAGCGGTCAAACGTTTCCGTACGCGCCCCGCGCGTGCTGGCCCTGGGCACCAGCGGTCTGCGGGAGCAGTTCACCATCCAGTCCTACGAAGGTCCGGCGGACGGGTTCCGCCCACCGGACCACCCCACCGACGGGCTCCGGCCGCACGAGGCGGACGATCTCGTGGATCAGCTCGCGGCGCTGACCTTCGTCGCCTACGAGACGCTGGATCCGGAAGCGGCGCGGTTGAACTTCTACCGGGAGCTTCAAGGCGAACTGGTCCGCATGGTGACCGAACTCCCCCCGGCGACCCGAGACCTGATGCGAGAACTGGGACTCCCCAACGGAGGCCGTCTCGGTGAGATCCTCGGTCGCCACACCCTGGTCCCGCGCCGCCCCGTGCTCCTGCACGGCGACCTCAACCCCTGGAACCTCGTGCGCCGTGAGAGTGGCGGTCTGACCCTCATCGACTGGGAGATGGCGATGGTCGGTGACCCGCTCTACGACCTGGTCCGCCACATACACCTCACCCCCACGCGTCCGGAGATCCGTGAGCGCCTCTTCGCCCGCTGGGCCCGTCTGCTGCCCGAGGACTGCACGAAGGGCTGGCGTGAGGACTGGCGTGTCTACCGTTGGATGGAAGTCGTCCGCTCGGCCTACGTGGACCTCGACCGCCTCGTGACCGGCGACAGTCTGGACGCCCCCAACGTCCGACGTGCGGTGGACGCCTACGCGATGACCCTGGCCGGCGCCACGGCCGCGCTGGGACTCCCGGACAAATCGACCGCGAATCCCTATCTTGCCCGCGCGCTGCCGCGGGGAGACCACGGGGGCCAACGAACGGCCGAGCACTTCGCGGACGCCTGATCTGTCGCCGGCTGCGGGCGGTCGGCGGCCCCGATACGACGTTCTCTCACACCTCCAGCACCACCTTCCCCACCAACCCCCGCCCCTCAATGGCCGCATGGGCCTGAGCCGCCCTTTCCAGTGGGAACACCTCCCCGATCACCGGCCGCAGCCGCCCCGCCGCGGCCTCGGCATGGGCGGCGGACGTGAAGCGGCGCAGGTCGGTGGGGTTGAACTGGACGTCGGCGATGCCGAAGACCTTGATCCTCCGGCGGGTGGCCTCCTCCGTGTCGAGGGGAGAGAAGCCGCCCGACGCCGCCCCGTGGGCGGAGAACCGGCCGCCGTCGACCGTCAGGGGCAGGGCCGCGGCCCCCAGGTCGCCGCCCACGCCGTCCAGGACGACGTCCGCCCCCTCGACGGCCCCGCCGAGCGCCTTGCGGGCGGCGGACACCCAGTCGTCCCGGGTGGCGTCCACCACGTCGTCCGCCCCGAGGTCCCGTACCAGGGCGAGTTTGGCGTCCCCGCGGGCCACCGCGACCACCCGCGCCTCGCGCTTGTGGGCCAGTTGGACGAGCAGCGTGCCCATGCCGCCGGAGGCGCCGAGGATCAGTACGCGGTCGCCGGGGCCCACGGCGGTCAGGTCGAGCAGGCCGCCCGCGGTGACGCCGTCGTGCACCAGGGCCGCCGCGCCGCGCAGGTCCAGGCCGTCGGGTACCACCGTCAGCGCCGACACCGCCGCCACGGCCCGCTCCGCATAGCCGCCCGTGACATAGGACGTGACCCGGCGCCCCAGCCACTCGCCGGGAACGCCCGCGCCCAGGGCGCCGACGACACCGGACACGCCGCCCCCGGGGACGTACGGCGGAGCCACCTGGAACCATTCCCGCCCCCACCCCGCCCGCACCTGCGTCTCCACGAAGATCGTGTCCACGTACGCCACGTCGATCATGACCTCCCCCGGCCCCGGAACCGGATCGGGAAGCTCCACGGGAACCAGGGCCTCGGGGCCGCCGAACTCCTTCACCTGCACTGCTCGCATCGCATGCTCCTCAAAGTCGAAGAGAGGTGTCACCGAACGCCGGACAGTCTTCGACCTGAACCTCGGTTGAGGTCAAGGCGGTGCCGGGGCGTGCGTAGGCTCGGGGCATGGGTGAGATCGGACTGCGCGAGCGCAAGAAGCAGCGGATGTACCAGGCTGTCTCCGACATCGCGATCGGACTCTTCCTGGCGAAGGGGTTCGACGCCGTGTCCGTCGCGGAGGTGGCCGCCGCCGCCGAGATCTCCAAGCCGACGCTCTTCCGGTACTTCCCGACCAAGGAGGACCTGGTCCTGCACCGGTTCGCCGATCACGAGGACGAACCCGCGCGCGTGGCCGCGGGCGGGCCGTCCCCGTTGACGGCGCTGCGCCGGCACTTCCTCGACGGGCTGGAGCGCCGCGACCCCGTCACCGGCCTCAACGACGCCCCGCAGGTCCTGGCCTATCACCGTCTCCTCTACGGGACGCCCTCCCTGGCCGCCGGGATGTTCCGCTACCTGGAGCGGTCCGAAGCCGCGCTCGCCGGGGCGCTCGGCGGCGATCTCGGTGCCCGGCTCGCCGCCGGACAGATCATCGCCGTACAGCGCGTCCTCGCCCTGGAGAACTGGCGGCGGATCGCCGACGGTGACGCCGTCGAGCAGGTGCTGCCCGACGCGGTCGTCGCGGCCGAGGAGGCGTTCGCGCAGCTGGCGGCCGGTCTTCCGCGCTATGCGTAGCTCCATGGGGAGCAGCGGCCGGGCGTAGAGGGCTACTGGGTAAAGAATGTTACTGGGTAACGTTATTCGGTATCCTTGGCCGAGTGACGTCAACCGACCCCGCCCTCGCCCGCTCCCTCACCCATGAACGCGCCCACCACGACGCCTGTCGGGCCGGCCTCGCCGCGATGGTCGACGGCGCCGAGGAGCAGGTCGTCACCGGCGAGGACGTCTCCGCCTCCGGTGCCGACGCCGAAGTGCTCGGCCGGCAACTGCGCGGCCAGGCCAGGGATCTGCGCGAACTGCCCGAAGGCCCGCTGTTCTTCGGCAAGCTGGACTTCGCCCCCGGCGGTGGTGAACACGCCGGGCAGAGCTATCACATCGGCCGCCTGCGCATCACCGAACACCCCGCCGCCCCACCCCTCGTCGTCGACTGGCGCGCCCCCGTCTCACGCGCCTTCTACCAGGCGAGCGCCCGCGACCCCCAGGGCGTGGCCGTGCGCCGGCGCTTCGGCTGGGCGCCGGGGAGCAAGGGGGACTCGGCGGACCTCACCGGCCTGGAGGACGAACACATCGGAGGGAGCCGACCGGATCGGGGCCATGAAGGCGCCTCGGTTCCGGAGAGCCGCATTCTCACGGGGGAGATCGAACGCCCCCGGGTCGGCCCCATGAGGGACATCGCCGCGACCATCCAACCCGAGCAGGACCACCTCGTCCGCGGAGACCTCGCCACGTCCGTGTGCGTACAGGGCGCCCCCGGCACCGGCAAGACGGCCGTCGGCCTGCACCGGGCCGCGTACCTCCTCTACACCCACCCCCAGCGCATCCGCCGCGGTGGACTGCTGATCCTCGGCCCCAACCCCACCTTCCTCGCGTACATCGCCGAGGTGCTGCCCGCCCTCGGCGAGAGCGCCCGTCGCGGAGCGACTGGTTGGAACTTCCGGCAGTCGACACTCGAAAGCGAGATCGCCCAACACCCCGTCACGGCGTGCGACGACGAGCGCGCCGCCGCCGTCAAACACGACGCACGGATGGCGGAGGTCCTGCGCCGGGCCCTGTACGGGAACATCGGCACGTACGCCGACCCGCTCGTCGTGCCGGACGGTTCGTACCGGTGGCGGGTGTCGGCCGAGGAACTGAACCGCATCGTGGACGGCGTACGGGCGGAAGAACCTCCGTACGGCATCGGGCGTGAGCGGGTACGGACGCGGGCCGTGCGGCGTCTGCGGGAACAGGCCGAATGGCGCGCCGGACCCCAGACGAACGCCTGGGCGCGAAAGGTCTCCGGGTCCCGGCCGGTCGGCGCCTACGTCGACGCGGTCTGGCCCCGGATGCGGCCCGAGGAGGTCCTCGCCCGGCTCCTCACCGACGCCGAGGCGCTGGCCGACGCGGCGGACGGGCTGCTGGACGCCGACGAACAGAAGGCGATCCTGTGGGCGAAGCCGCCCCGCTCGTACAAGTCGGCCCGGTGGTCGGCCGCCGACCTCGTCCTTCTCGACGAGGTCGCCGGGCTGGTCGAACACCCGGAGGGCTACGGCCACGTGGTCGTCGACGAGGCGCAGGACCTGTCGCCGATGGAGTGCCGGGCGATCGCGCGCCGGGCCCCCTTCGGGTCGCTCACGGTGCTCGGGGATCTCGCCCAGGGCACGACGCCCTGGGCGGCCCGGGAGTGGGGCGAGTTGCTCGGGCATCTCGGGAAGCCGGATGCGGCCGTGGTGCCGCTGACGATCGGGTTCCGGGTGCCGGAAGCCGTCGTCGGGCTCGCCAACCGGTTGCTGGCACGACTCGACGTGCGCGTACCGCCGGCTCGGTCACTGCGCCGGGACGGGGAGTTGACGGTCCGCGCGGTTCCCGACGCACGGGACGTACTGCCCGCCACCGTCGACGCGGTGCGCGGCGCGCTCGCCCACGAGGGGTCGATCGGCGTCATCGCGGCCGACCCGGACATCGAGGGGGTGCGCGAGGCGCTGCGCGCCGCCGGGGTCGAGGCCGCGGGGCCCGAGGAACTGGGCGCACGCGTCGCGGTGGTGCCCGCCACCCTCGCCAAGGGACTCGAGTACGACCATGTGGTGGCCGTCGAACCGGCGGCCGTCGCCGAGGCGGAGGCGCGCGGCCTGCACCGGCTGTACGTGGTGCTCACCCGGGCCGTGTCGCGGCTGGAGGTCGTACACGCGCGGCCCCTGCCCTGGTGACCCGGCGGCTACCGGGGCCAGGTCCGGCCGCGTGATCCGGTGGACGTGAGGGACGCGACCCCGCTGGAGACGTGGGCGACCCGCGGGTGCCTCGGACGTGACGTCCAGGCGCAGCATCGCGATCAGGTGGGGTGTTCCTCGGGGCGGTGACCGGACCACGGTAGGAGTACGGGGGTCCGGTCACCGCTCGCGCCGCTCGGCGGAGGTCGGCCGACTTCAGGAGCGGGTCAGGGGGTGGCCACCGCCTCCAGGGCGGGGATCAACTGTTCCTCCTCGTAGGTGAGATGGGCTTCCAACTCCTGCGTCAGACGCACCACCTCGGGGAGTGCGCGGGTCGGGTCCGCGGGCCGCTCGCCGACCACCCGGCGCAACTCCTCGATCAGCACCGCGATCCGCTCGTGTTCGACGCGCAGCCGGTCCAGGACCGGGGTGAGGCCGGGGTGGCCGTCGGCGAGGGCACGGAAGAGACCGAGGTCCTCGCCGGTGTGGTGCCGGTGCAGGCCCTGGCAGAGGGAGAGGCAGTTGACCCGGAGCTGGGCGCCGAGGGAACTGCCCGAGGCGGCGAACTCCTCGCGGATGAGCGCCAGTTCGCGCCGGAAGGCGTCGTGTACGACTCTCAGTGCCTCGCCCGTCGAGCCCGCGTTGACCTGCGGCGGGCCGTCCCGCGGGATCTCGCGGAGCGCGACGACGGGGATCACCCGGTCCGTCTTCGCCTGGTACTCCGCCCATCCCCGGTCGGCCTCCACCGCGCGGGCGAAGAGCCGGTCGCGCTCGGCGCCCTCGAGGACGACGGCCTCGGCGTCGTAGGTGAAGACGCCGCTCTCGACCCGCACGCGCGGATGGGCGACGAGGTTGCGGTACCAGTCCGGGTGCCGGTGCGCGCCCCCGGCGGAGGCGATGACGATGACGCGGTCGCCGCCGTCGGGGTAGTAGCCGACGGGGGTGGTGTGCGGGGTTCCGGTGCGGGCGCCGGTGGTGGTGAGCAGAAGGAGTCGGGCTCCCTCGAAATATCCGCCGACTTTCCCGTGGCGGGCGCGGAACTCCTCGATGACTTTCTGATGGAAGGGGTTGGGCATGCGTCGCTTTCTTTTGTTTTCGGGCAGGGTGAATTGCCGCGGGGCGTTTTGGGGCGCGGCGCGGTAAGGGGGTGCGGGAGAGCGCGCGGAATTCCGGAAGAAGTGGACGCGCGGTGAGGTGAAGAGGTGATGCGAAGAAGAGGGTGGTCGGGGTGGGCGGGGCTCTACCCCGCCTCGGCCTCACTCGGAGGCCGGGCAACCAACTCGCTCACGGCACAAGGCCGACCCGGCAGTCATGGGCGCAACGGTAGTGCCGTACGCGCGTCGAGGCAATCCCGTATCGAGGGAAATGCAGAAGCGGGGGAGATCTGCTGAAAGCCTGGCCGCGGTCGCCGGCTACGGAAAGGCGGCTGTCCGAAGGGGATACCAGAAGGGGGCTGTCCGAAGGGGGTGCCCGCTCCTTTCCACTCTCAACGTATAGCGCACAGGGGGGCTTGCGGCAAGGCCCGGGGCGTGCCGCAGAATGGCCGGCCAAGGCCAGTACCTGCGGAAACGGTGGACGCCGGTGGGACCCGCGGTGCGGTCGGCCGAAATCCAATCTCCTCGAATGGGCGTTTGATGATTGACGTGATCGTGGTCGGCGGCGGACCGACCGGTTTGATGCTGGCCGGCGAGTTGCGGCTGCACGGCGTGCACGTGGTCGTACTGGACAGGTTGACCGAGCCGACCAAGGAGTCCCGCGGGCGCGGCCTGCACACGCGCAGCGTCGAGATGATGGATCAGCGCGGTCTCCTGGACCGGTTCCTCGCGGTCAGCGAGAAGTTCCAGGTCGGCGGCTTCTTCGGCGGCATCCTCAAGCCGTGGCCGGACAGGTTGGACACGGCTCACCCGTACGGTCTCTCCACCCTGCAGCCGGCCACCGAGCGGCTGCTCAACGAGCGTGCCCTCGAACTCGGCGCCGAGATCCGGCGCGGCTGCGAAGTGGTCGGGCTGAGTCAGTCCGACGACGGGGCCGGGGCCGGGTCCGGGGTGACCGTCGAGCTGGCGGACGGCACGCACCTGCGCTCGCGCTACCTCGTCGGGTGCGACGGCGGCCGCAGTGCGGTGCGCAAGGAGCTCGGCGTCGCTTTCCCCGGTGAGCCCGCCAAGGTCGAGACGCTGCTGGGCGACATGGAGATGACCGAGGATCAGGCGACGGTCGCCGCCGTCGTCGAGGAAGTCCGCAAGACCCACCTGCGGTTCGGCACCATCCCCAACGGGGACGGGACGTACCGCGTCATCGTGCCCGCCGAGGGCGTGTCCGAGGACCGTACGACCGCGCCGACCTTCGAGGAGTTCACACAGCGGCTGCGCGCCGTCGCGGGCACCGACTTCGGCGTGCACTCGCCGCGCCGGCTGTCCCGGTTCGGCGACGCCACCCGGCAGGCCGAGCGTTACCGGGTCGGCCGGGTGCTGCTGGCCGGCGACGCGGCGCACATCCACCCGCCGACCGGCGGGCAGGGGCTCAACCTCGGCGTGCAGGACGCCTTCAACCTCGGCTGGAAGCTGGCCGCCGAGGTCGACGGCTGGGCACCGGAGGGGCTCCTCGACAGCTACCACGCCGAACGGCACCCGGTGGGCGCCCGCGTGCTGGACAACACTCGCGCGCAGATCACGCTGCTGGGGACCGATCCGGGTGCGACCGCGCTGCGGGAGCTGTTGTCGAAGCTGATGGACTTCGAGGAGGTGAACCGGTACGTGACCGGGATGATCACCGCGGTCGGGGTCCGCTACGACTTCGGCGAGGGCCATGAACTGCTCGGCCGGCGGATGCGGGACGTGGGGCTGAAGCGGGGGCGCCTTTATGAGCTGATGCACGGCGGCCGCGGGCTGCTGCTCGACCAGACGGGTCGGCTCTCGGTGACGGGCTGGGCGGACCGGGTCGACCACGTCGTCGACGTCAGCGAGGAACTGGACGTGCCCGCGGTGCTGCTGCGGCCGGACGGCCATGTGGCGTGGGTCGGGGAAGACCAGCAGGATCTGGTCGGCCGGCTGCCCAAGTGGTTCGGCGCCGCCGTCGGCTGAGCGCGCGGGCACCCCTTCGTGGCGCAGAGCGCAGACACCCCCTTCGTGGCGCAGCGCACTTTTGCAAGCGGGTGCTTGCAATTGTTAGCGGAGGTGCGGCAAGGTGGAGGCATGGCATCACTCAACGTCGGCAATCTCGGTGAGTACCTGCGCGAGCAGCGGCGCAACGCGCAGCTGTCGCTGCGGCAGCTCGCCGACGCCGCCGGGGTGTCCAACCCGTATCTGAGCCAGATCGAGCGCGGGCTGCGCAAGCCGAGCGCGGAGGTGTTGCAGCAGGTCGCGAAGGCGCTGCGGATCTCCGCCGAGACGCTGTACGTGCGAGCCGGCATCCTCGACGCCGAGCGGGACGGGGAGGAGTGGCGACGGGAAGGTGCGACACGTGCCGTCATCCTCGCCGATCCCACGCTGAACGAGCGGCAGAAGCAGGTGCTGCTCCAGGTCTACGAGTCCTTCCGCAAGGAGAACGGATTCGAGATCACGCCGGACCTGGCCCAGGGCATGGCGCAGGACGAGGCACAGGGCATGGCAGAGCACATATCGGGCACCCAGCAAGCGCCGGACACCGCCGTCCGGGGCCCCCGCACGGCCGACGGCAGCGATGCCGACCCGCAGCAGACCGCCAGTTGACGACAACGACGTGCAGCACCGCCGGCCCCCACGTGGGCCTGCCGGTCTCGCCGCGGAACACCAAAACCCTCAGCTGAAAGCGACCGGAGGACCATCACCATGGCCATCACCGACGACATCCGCAAGGCCGCCACGGACCCCACCCCGCTGTACTTCCTGGCCGGCACCGCCGACCTGGCCGTCCAGCAGGCGAAGAAGGTCCCCGGCCTCGTGGAGCAGATCCGCGCCGAGGCCCCGGCGCGGATCGAGACCGTGAAGAACATCGACGCGAACACCGTCCAGGAGAAGGCCGCCACCCGCGCGAAGGAAGCGCAGGAGACCATCCAGACCAAGGTGACGGAGTTCATCAGCACCCTCGACACCGACCTGAAGAAGCTCGGTGAGTCGGCTCAGGACCTCGCCCTGCGCGGTGTCGGCGTCGCCGCCGAGTACGCCGTGAAGGCCAAGGAGACGTACGAGAAGGTCGCCGAGCACGGCGAGCAGACCGTGAAGACCTGGCGTGGCGAGGCCGCCGAGGAGATCGAGGAACTGGCCATCGCCGTCGAGCCGAAGGCCGAGCCGGTCGAGGTCAGGTCCGAGGAGAAGCCGGCCGCGACCGCCTCCGTGCCCGCTCCGGCCAAGAAGCCCGTGGCGAAGAAGGCCCCGGCCCGCAAGATCACCACCAAGAAGACGACGCCGCCCGTGAAGTAGCAGACGACGGGACTCCTCGTCTCAGGACGAAAGGTCTGGACGAAAGGTCTGGACGAAGGGTCAGGATGACGGGCCGGGCACTCTCAGAGTTCCCGGCCCGTTCTGCGGGTACGGTGGCCGTAGAGATGAATCGACTCGGGCGGTGGGCATAGTGCTGTTGACGGCATTCGGCGGCTTCTTGTCGCTGATCTTCCTTGCCATGCTGGTGCTCGCCGTGGTGGCACTGGTGATGGCAGCGGTGGCTCGCGAAGACGCGTACCGCGCGGCCGACAAGCAGAACAAGATGTTCTGGCTGATCATCCTGGGCATCACGGTGGCCGTGAACCTGCTGGTCCCGATCATCTTCCTGCAGATCGCGGGGCTGGTCGCCACGATCGTCTTCTTCGTGGACGTACGCCCCGCGCTCCGGCAGGTCTCCGGCGGTGGCCGGGGCCGCGGCGGAAGCAGCAGCGACGGCCCGTACGGCCCCTACAACGGAGGCCGCTGACCACCGGCGGTCAAGTTCAAGTCGACCACCGGCGGTCGGTCCTGCGGGCCTGAGTGTTACGCGGGCCGGGCCGTCGGCCAGGCCCGACCGTCACGCGGTCGTACGGCGGTCACGGCGTGACCGTCACACGGTTGTACGGCGGTCACGGCGTCCGGTCCAGCAGGAGCACCGCCACGTCGTCCGTCAGCTCTCCGCCGTTGAGGTCCCTGACCTCGTTCACCGTCGCCCGCAGCAGCTCCTCGCCCGCCAGGCCCTCGGCGAGCCGGCGGCGGACCAGGTCCACCATGCCGTCCTGGCCCAGCCGCTCCTTGCCCTCGCCGATGTGACCCTCGATCAGGCCGTCGGTGTAGAGCATCAGACTCCACTCGCCGCCCAGCTCCACCTGCCGGCGCGGCCAGCGGGCTCCGGGCAGCAGGCCGAGCGCCGGGCCACCGTTCTCGTACGGCAGTAGCTCGGCGGGCCGGCCGGGGCGGGAGATCAGCGGGGACGGATGGCCCGCCAGGCAGAGCCCGGCGCGGCGCCCGTCCGGCGCGATGTCCACCGTGCACAGCGTCGCGAAGATCTCGTCGTTCTCGCGCTCGTGCTCCAGGACCTGCTGGAGGGTGGACAGGAGTTCGTCGCCGCACAGGCCCGCGAACGTCAGCGCCCGCCAGGCGATGCGCAGCTCCACGCCGAGCGCGGCCTCGTCGGGCCCGTGCCCGCAGACATCGCCGATCATGGCGTGCACCGTGCCGTCGGGAGTACGGACCGTGTCGTAGAAGTCGCCGCCGAGCAGGGCGCGGGAGCGCCCCGGGCGGTAGCGCGCGGCGAAGCGGAGCGAGGAGCCCTCCAGGAGAGGGGTCGGCAGCAGACCGCGCTCCAGGCGGGCGTTCTCCTGGGCGCGCAGCCTGGACTCGGTGAGTCGGCGCTCGGCCTTGTCGGAACGTTTCCGCTCCACCGCGTACCGGATCGCGCGGCTCAGCAGCCGTCCGTCCAGCTCGTCGCGGAACAGATAGTCCTGGGCGCCGACGCGCACCGCCTGCGCACCGCGCTCGGCGTCACCGGAGGCGGTGAGCGCGAGGACGGCGTGCCGGGGCGCGAGCCGCAGCACGTGCTTGAGCGTGGTCAGCTCGTCGTCGCTCTGGGTGGCCGCCCGGCCGGGGGCGGGCAGCGCGAGGTCGAGCAGGATGCAGTGGACGTCGTCGGTGAGCAGCCGCTCGGCCTCGGTGAGGTTGCGGGCGGTGCGGATGCGGATCGGCTTGCCGGCCGCGTCGAGCATCTCGGGCACGCTGAGCGAACCCGCCGGGTCGTCCTCGATGACCAGCAGGGTCAGATTGGTGGTGCTGTCGACCGGGGTCGTGGCGGCTTGGGGCGCCGGTACTGCCCCGGCCGGGCCGCCGGTCGCTTCTCCGGATGGGCCGCCGGGTGAGAACGCGCCTTGAGCCTGACCGCTCTCCGCGGCCGGGATCGCTCTCTGCCGCGGTATGGGTACGGGCATCTTGTGGGTTCCTTCCCTCCCCCCGAGGGCGTGGTGGGGCGAAGGTCCTCGACCCACCGACGGGGACCATAGCGGTAGCGGACGCCGCAACGGAATGGTGTGCGTCATGGCGTCCGGCAGGCGGCCACCGTCATATGCCGCATCCTGTACCGCACTTGGACAGGATGCGGTTGTGCCCGGAATGACGAACGTCACGTCCGCGGGGTTGCGGGGTCTGTACAACCGTGGGGTGGGTCACGTGCGGTGCATCACGAGGGGCGGCGCGCTTTTTCGGGGTTGATGGCGGTTTGGCCGCCCGGGTTGCTCGGTCGGCCCGATCCGCCCCGGCTCCCCGCGCCCCGCCCCGTCACGCGTCCGGTCGTACGACCCCCAGTATCGGCATGGACCCGGCCCCCGTGATCGTCACCGTGCGGCCCGGGCGCGGCGCGTGCACGATCGCGCCGTCGCCGATGTACATCGCGACATGGCTGGCGTCGTCGAAGTAGATGATCAGATCGCCGGGGCGCATGTCCTTGACGTCGACGTGGGGAAGCTGCCTCCACTGCTCCTGCGAGGTGCGCGGAATGCCGTGGCCGGCGGCGGCCCAGGCCTGTGAGGTCAGCCCCGAGCAGTCGTACGAGCCCGGGCCCTCGGCGCCCCACTCGTACGGCTTGCCGATCTGGTCGGTGGCGTACTTCACCGCCTTCTTGCCCTGCTCGGACGCCTTGCCGCTGATCTCGGCGAGGACGCCGGAACTCAGCCAGGCCGTCTGCGCCTTGTACGCGGCCTCCTCCTCGAGCTTCGCCAGCCGCTCCTTCTCCTTCTTCTCGAGCTGGGACTCCAGCTTCTCGGCGGCGGCGATCTGCTTCTTGATCTCCTTCTGCGCCGTGGCCTTGGCCTGGCGGTTGGCCTCCAGCTTCTGCCACTGCGCGGAGGCGTCCTTCGCGTACTGCTCCAAGTCCTGCTGCGTGCGGGTCATCTCGGCGAGCAGCCCCTTGGCCGCGTGCTCGCCCTGGAGCACCCGCCCCGCGCCGTCCAGGTACTGCTGGGGGTTGTCGCTCAGCCACAGCCGCATCTCGGGCGGCAGACCGCCGCCCCGGTACTGCGCCCGGGCCGCGGCGCCCGCGCGGTCCTTCAACTCGTCCAGCTTGTCCTGGCCCTTGACGATCTCGCGGGCCAGGTCGACGATCTCGGCCGACTGCTGCTTGGTCTGCTCCTCGGCGGCGTTGTACGCGTCCGTGGCGACCGCCGCGGCGTGGTAGAGAGCGTCCAGCTTCTTGCGGATCGCCTCGAGGTCCTTGCCGGCCGGCGAGGTTGTCGGAGTCGGCGTCGGTGTGCGCGTGGGCGCTGGTGTCGGGCTCGCGTGCGCCACACCCGGTGCCGAAAGCACCGCGCAGGCGCAGGCCAGAACCATGGCCGCCGTGGTCAGGCTCCGCTTGCCGGATCCCATTGCTCCGCCCCCAAACTGATTTACCGTCAGTAACTTACGGACGCCTGGGGGATCGTGCCATGTCGGCGCGCAATGCGACAGAGGTGGGCAAGAACTCCCTTCCCCCCGGCCCGCCTACGTAAAACGATCTCCCCGCCTGTGTGACGAGCCAGTCACGCAGTTCGTTCCGTGCAGCTCACGGGCGTGTGGTGGCCACCCCTCCACCGGCCAAGCACGCCCGCACGACCCCCGGCGTCAACTGCCCGCGCGACACCCCGGTCTCGCACACCCGTGTGTCCCGGTTCGTCGCGCCCCAGCCTTCAACGCCCGTGTCTCGCCCGGGTGTCCGGTGTCTGTGCGGCGCTTGACGCCCGTGCGTCATCCAGACGTCGCACGCCTGTCCGGCACCCCGACGACCCGCGTCCCGCGCTCTGCTCTTACGCGAAGGCCCCGCGGGGTGCCAACGCCTCCCAGCGCACCGTGACTTCGCCCTGGCGCCAGCGGGATATCCCGTCCGTCACCGGCCAGTCCGCCGTCAGGTCGCCGACCGTGCGTATCCAGCGCTGCCGCGCGCCGTACGAGGCGTAGGGCGCGGCCGCGGCCCAGGCGCGGTCGAAGTCGCGGAGGAACGCGTGCACGGGCTCGCCCGGGATGTTGCGGTGGATCAGCGCCTTGGGCAGGCGCTCGGCGAGGTCGGACGGGCGGTCCAGGGAGCCCAGGCGGGTGGCGAAGGTGACCGTGCGCGGGCCCTCGGGGCCCAGGGCGACCCAGACGTGCCGACGGCCGATCTCGTCGCAGGTGCCCTCGACGAGCAGCCCGCCCCGGGAGCCGGGGCCCGCCGGTGCGAGGCGTGCGCGCAGACGCTGCCAGACCTCGGCGACCTGCTCCTCGTCGTACTGGCGCAGCACGTTCGCCGCGCGGATGAGCGAGGGGCTGCCCTGCACCGGGACCTCGAAGCCGCCGTGCCGGAAGACGAGTCCCTCGCGCTCGTACGGCCGGGCCGCCGCGACCCTCGCCGGCTCGATCTCCACGCCCACCACGCGGGTGCGGGGGGCGGCCGTGCGCAGGCGGGTCAGCAGCTCGACCGCGGTCCAGGGAGCCGCCCCGTATCCGAGGTCGACCGCCACAGGGTCGGCGCTTCTGTGCAGCTCGGCGCCGTGGGTGGCCGCGATCCAGCGGTCCATGCGGCGCAGTCGGTTGGGGTTGGTGGTCCCGCGCGTCACCGTACCCACGGGGCGGGACGCGGCGCGGGTTGTCATGCGTACGAGAGTAGGCGGCCGGGAGGAAGCCCGTGCGGGCCTGTGGATAACCTCCGGCAGCCCTCCGTCGACCTGTGGAAAAGATAGGGAAGAGGACCCCGCACGCAACACGTCCTCGAACGGTTGAGCGACTCTCGGTAATGATTCGGCAAAGGGGCGCGGGAGGGAACGCGGAAGGGAAATGGAGCGGACCGCTCCGGCGTTGGCGCTCTTTGGAGGGTGCCGTGCGTCCTCCGACCGGCATGCCCGCAGCAAGGAGGAACGCCACGTGAGCCAGTACGTCAGCAGGCTCGGGCGACGCTCCCCGGCGACGTCCTCCCGGCTCAGGCTGCACCGAAGGCCCCGTCGCGTCGCGATGCTCTCCGTCCACACCTCTCCGCTGCACCAGCCCGGCACCGGCGACGCCGGCGGCATGAACGTCTACATCGTGGAACTCGCCCAGCGCCTCGCCGCGATCAACATCGAGGTCGAGATCTTCACCCGGGCCACCACGGCCGCCCTCCCGCCGACCGTCGAACTGGCCCCCGGCGTCCTCGTCCGGCACGTCGACGCGGGCCCGTACGAGGGCCTCGCCAAGGAGGAGCTGCCCGCTCAGCTGTGCGCCTTCACGCACGGCGTCATGCAGGCCTGGGCCGGGCACCGACCCGGTTACTACGACCTCGTGCACTCGCACTACTGGCTCTCCGGCCACGTCGGCTGGCTCGCCGCCGAACGCTGGGGCGCGCCCCTGGTGCACGCGATGCACACCATGGCCAAGGTCAAGAACGCCGCGCTCGCCGAGGGTGACACCCCCGAGCCCGCCGCCCGTGTCATCGGCGAGACCCAGATCGTGCGCGCCGCCGACCGCCTCATCGCCAACACCTCCGAAGAGGCCGACGAGCTCGCCCGCCACTACGAGGCCGACCCCGGCAAGGTGGCCGTCGTCCACCCGGGCGTCAACCTCGACCGCTTCCGCCCCGCCGACGGCCGCGCCGCCGCCCGCGCCCGCCTCGGGCTCCCGCAGGACGCGCTGATCCCGCTCTTCGCGGGCCGCATACAGCCCCTGAAGGCCCCCGACGTGCTGCTGCGCGCGGTCGCCGTCCTCCTGGACGAGCGCCCCGAGCTGCGCGGCAACATCGTCGTCCCCGTGGTGGGCGGCCCCAGCGGCACCGGTCTCGCCAAGCCCGAGGGGCTGCAGAAGCTCGCCGCCCGGCTCGGGATCGCCGATGTCGTGCGCTTCAGGCCGCCCGTCGACCAGGAGCAGCTCGCGGACTGGTTCCGGGCCGCGTCGGTGCTGGTCATGCCCTCCTACAGCGAGTCCTTCGGGCTGGTCGCCATCGAGGCGCAGGCGGCCGGCACGCCGGTCCTGGCGGCCGAGGTCGGCGGGCTGCCCGTCGCCGTGCGCCACCAGGAGACCGGATTCCTGATCCCTGGGCACGATCCCGTCGCCTACGCGCGCGTGCTGCGCGATTTCGCCGACGACCAGGCGCTTTCGGCCCGGATGGGCGAGGCCGCCGCCCGGCACGCCCAGCGCTTCGGCTGGGACACCGCGGCCGCCGCCACGGCGGACGTGTACACGGCGGCCGTACAGGCCCACCGCCGCAAGGTGCGTGGCCACCAGGGCTGACGCGCGCACCGCCCGAGGGCCGGTCCGCCGGACGCCTGACGTACGCTCCCTCCATGGCTGACGCAGCGTCGATCATCGAGCAGGTCCTCACCGAGGCCGAGCTGGAGTGGGAGAGCCCCAAGGCGGGCTCGTACGTCGTGAAACTGCCCGGCACCCGCAAGCTCTCGACGACCGTCTCGCTGATCGTCGGCAAGCACTCCCTGTCGCTGAACGCCTTCGTGATCCGCCACCCCGACGAGAACCAGGAAGGCGTCCACCGCTGGCTCCTGGAGCGCAATCTCAAGCTCTATGGCGTGAGTTACGCGGTCGACTCCCTGGGGGACGTGTATCTGGTCGGCAAGCTGCCGCTCGTCGCGGTCACGCCGGACGAGGTCGACCGGCTGCTCGGCTCGGTCCTGGAGGCCGCCGACGGCGCTTTCAACACCCTCCTTGAGCTCGGTTTCGCCTCCGCGATCCGCAAGGAGTACGCCTGGCGGGTGTCCCGCGGCGAATCGACGCGCAATCTGGATGCGTTCACCCACCTGACTCAGCGTCCCGCTCGCTGAATTCCAGGTTCAGTCCAACTAAGTAGCGCACGACCCCTTCCGGGCCAGGGGTCTCAGTGGCATGCTCACCGCCGACGCAGATCTGAACGTCATTCACATCCATGGATTTCCATGGAATGCGACGGAAGGCGGGCGGGCATGAGCAAGGAGTACGTGAGCATCACCAGACGGGGCCTGCTCGGCAGCGCCGTGGCCGTGGCGGCCGCCACGGCGACCGGCGGACCGGCGACGGCCGCGGCCGCTGTTGCACGCCCCCGTGACCCAGGTCGAGTCCCCACCATCTGGCGGGAGTTCACCCGCACCCCCTTCACCCACCCGCAGATCCCGTACGTCGGCAGGGCCGGCCACCGGGGCGGGTCGGCGCGCTTCCCCCGCCGCCCCGTCGTGGCCGACGTCCGCGCCTACGGCGCCGTGGCGGACGGCACCACGGACTGCGCGCCCGCGATCAACCGTGCCATCGCCGCTGCCGGGAGGGCCGGCGGTGGCACGGTGCTCATCCCGCCCGGCACCTTCCGCATCGACGACCTCATCCGCATCGGCCACTCGAACGTCGTGCTGCGCGGCGCCGGAAGCGACCGTACGAAGCTGTACGCGACCAGGAACCTCACCGAACTGATCGGCGTCTACGGCTCCCGCTACGGCGGCGACAAGTCCTCCTGGTCCTGGGCGGGCGGCCTCATCTGGCTCGCGCCCACGGCCCGTTGGGACTCCCTCGTCGGCGCCATCAAGGACAAGGCCTGGCCCTTCGAAGGCTGGACCGGCAACAAGCGCGACGAGTGGGAGACCCTGACGACCGTGGCCCCCGCCACCCGCGGCTCCTGGTCGGTGACGGTCGCCGACCCCCGCCCGCTGAAGCCGGGCCGGCTCGTCCTCCTGCGGCTCGCCGACGACGCCGACCACACCCTCCTGGAGCACATGGCGGGCGGCGGTCCGGGTCCTGAGGCGTACTACTGGGACGACAAGACCAAGCTCACGAGTTACGTCCCCTACGAGTGGCCCGTACGCATCACGCGGGTGCGGGGCAGAAAGGTCACCCTGGAGCGCCCGCTGCCCCTCGACGTACGCCCCGAGTGGGACCCGCGTCTGACCACCCACGTCGAGTCGCTGACCGGCTCCGGAGTCGAAGGTCTCACCCTGGAGGCCGTCGAGACGCCGCAGTCCCCGCATCTCCTCGACAAGGGCTACAACGGGGTCGTCCTCCAGTGCGCGTACGACTGCTGGGTCGACGACGTGACGGTCCGCCACGTCGACAACGGCTTCGGATTCGTCGCCGCCTCCGCCTGCACCCTGCGCCGCACCCGTGTGGCGGGCCGAGGCTCGCACCACCCGTACTTCTGCCGCGAGGGCTCGCACGACAACCTCGTCGAGGACTTCACCATCGAACAGCGCACGGTCCCGGCCCCACCGAACACCCAGCTCCACGGCATCAACGTGGAAGGCCTCTCCTCCTACAACGTCTGGTCGCGCGGCGACCTGCGGATGGGCACCTTCGATTCCCACCGGGGCCTGCCCTTCGCCAACGTCCGCACCGACATCACCGTCGACAACAACGGCCGGCACGGCGGCGACGCGAGCGCCGGTCCGCTCTTCGGCGCACGCTTCACCCACTGGAACGTACGTGTCACGAACGGTCGTGCGGGGTTGATGAAGATCGACGGTCTGGCGCCCTACTCGGCCACCGTCGGCCTCAACGAGGTGGCCGAGTTCGACCAGATCGACGTCCCCGACTTCACCGGCGACCTGCACTCCCGCCTGGAGCTGTACGGGACCACGGACGTCGTACGCCCGCGCAATCTGTACGAGGCCCAGCGGGACCTCTGACGGGGGTCACGCCTGCCTCGAGCGTGCGTAGCGACCCGGAGTCACCCCGACGAACTTCTTGAAGTGCCGGGTGAGATGGGACTGGTCGTAGAAGCCGGTCGCCGACGCCACCTCGCCTGGCGGCCGGCCCTCGAGGAGGAGACGGCGGGCCCGTTCGACACGGCGGGACATCAGGTACTGGTGGGGCGCGATGCCGTAGGCGCCGCTGAACGCCCGTACCAAATGGGCGGGATGCGCGTGCACGAGCCGCGCGGCCTCGTCGAGGCCGATGCCCTGGGTGAGGCGTCCGTCGAGGAGTTCGCGCAGGGTGCGGGCGAGGGTGGGGGAGTCGCGCGGGGTGGCGGCGGGAGCACTGGGCCGCAGATGCGTGCGCAGCCGCTCGGCGATGAGCGTCAGTCTGCTCTCGGCCTCCAGTTCGTCACCGGGGTGACCGAGCGCGGTGTGCAACTGGCCGACGCGCAGTCGCAGCACGGGGTCACGCAGGTCGGGCCCGTCCACCGCGGCCCCTATGAGGTCCTCGCCCAGATGCGTGCCGTCGAGATAGACGACGCGCTTGCGGAAGCCGTGCGTGGTGACCGGGGAGCCGTTGTGCGGGACATGCGGCGGCAGCAGGGACACCGTGTCGTGCGGGGTGCCGTGCTCGTGCCGGTCGAGGTCGTACCGTACGGCCCCGTCGTCGACGATGAGCAGCGTCCAGGCCTCGTGCACGTGCATCGGATAGGCGTACTCGGTGAAGTGGGCGTGGAAGACCTCCACGACACCCGGAACGCGCGAGCGCCAGGCGGAGACCTCCGGCTGAGCGACCATGCAAAGAACGTACAAGACGGCGCCGTACGGCGGTCGGCAGTCTCGACGTATGAACAGCGAACCGATCCGCTTCGACACGAAGATCGTCGTCCTGCTGCGGGACGACCTTGAGCCCTGGCAACGTCTGAACGTCACATCCTTCCTGGTCAGCGGCCTGGGCACACAGGTCCCCGAGGTGATCGGGGAGCCGTACGAGGACGCGGACGGGGTGCCGTATCTGCCGATGTTCCGGCAGCCCGTGCTGGTCTTCGAGGGGACGAAGGAGGTCCTTGTGGCGGCACACGGCAGGGCGCTCAGCCGTGCGCTGCCCCGGGCCGTCTTCACGTCGGATCTCTTCAGCACCGGCAACGACCGGGACAACCGGGCGGCGGTGCGGGCTGTCGCCACGGCTGGACTGGATGTGGTGGGGCTGGCCGTGTACGGGCCTCGGAACGCGGTGGACAAGGTGGTGAAGGGGGCGCGGATGCATCCGTGAGGTCAGCGGGGGCGCTTTTTCCGGGAGCTCTTGTGCTTGAGGGAGGCTCGCAGCTGCTGGGCGTCGTAGGACCTTCCCCGGGCTGCCGGGGCGTCGGCGTCAGGCCGCGCTGACCTCGGGCTTCGCCACCGCCGGGTCGGCCTCCACCGCCGGTTCCTCCGTGGGCAGCCGTCGCATCAGCAGGCCGTACCCGAGCCCGGCCACCGTGCCCACCAGCGCGCACAGCCCCCACAGCCACTCGGCCCCGAACCGGTCGATGACCACGCCGGACATCAGGGGAGCGATCAGGGCGGCGAGTGACCAGGAGAGGGTGTACATGCCCTGGTAGCGGCCCCGGCCGTGGGTCGGGGAAAGCTGGACGACCAGGCCCGTCTGAGTGGGCGCGTTGACGATCTCGGCCAGGGTCCACACGCACACGGTGAGCGCGAAGACGCCGACCGACCCGGCGAAGGCGGTGAGCCCGAAGCCGTACCCGGCGAGGACCGAGGAGATCACGAGCAGCCGACGCGGATCCCGGTGCTGGATGAAACGGGTGACCGGGATCTGCAGCGCGACGATGAGGACGCCGTTGACGGCGATCGCCATGCCGTAGTCGGCCGGGGTGAAGCCCGCCGCGCCCATCGCGACGGGGAGCCCCACGGAGCCCTGCTGGAAGACCAGGGCGACAAGGAAGGACAGGCCGACGACGCTCATGAAGCGCCGGTCGCGCAGCACGGTCCCGAGGCCGACGTCGTCCTTCGCCTCCTTGGCGTTCTGCACCGGCCGGGACTCCGGCAGCTTCGCGAAGACGACCAGCGCGCAGACGAGGGTCATCCCGGCCTCGATGAGGAAGCCCGCGAGGTAGCTGAACTCGGCGATGAAACCGGCGGCCATGGAGGAGACGGCGAAGCCGAGGTTGATCGCCCAGTAGTTGAGGGAGAACGCCCGGACGCGGTCCTCGGGCCGCACGATGTCGGCCATCATCGCCTGGACGGCGGGCCGGGAGGCGTTGCTGGCCATTCCGACCAGGAAGGCGACCGCGGCGATGCTCACGGGGTCGTGCATAAAGCCGAGCAGCGCGACGGAGGCGGCCGTGGAGGTCTGTGCGACGAGGAGCGTGGGCCGGCGCCCGAGCCGGTCGGTCATCACGCCCGCGCCGAGCGAGGAGACGACACCGCCGAGCCCGTGCAGGGACGCCACGAGACCCGCGTACGAGGCGGAGTAGCCGCGGTCGAGCGTCAGGTACAGAGCCATGAAAGTGGCGACAAAAGCACCGAGTCGGTTGACCAGGGTGCTGGTCCACAGCCACCAGAACTCGCGGGGGAGCCCCGAGACGGTCTCTCGGACGGCGCGTCGCATGACGGCGAGTGGCATCGGTCGTCCCCCACGGATGTAAGCGGCTCATGTACTGACGGCAACTTACGAGCGGGAGGTCTCCGGGGCCACTCAATTAACAGATGCCGTCAACTGTCCGGCCTCTGGGCAGGGGCGCGAGGGGACGAAGGCTTCCATTACGCTCGGACGTATGGCCGACGCACCGTACAAGCTGATCCTCCTCCGCCACGGCGAGAGCGAATGGAACGCGAAGAACCTGTTCACCGGATGGGTGGACGTCAATCTCAACGAGAAGGGCGAGAAGGAGGCAGTCCGCGGCGGTGAGCTGCTGAAGGACGCCGGCCTGCTGCCCGACGTCGTGCACACCTCGCTCCAGAAGCGCGCGATCCGCACCGCCCAGCTCGCGCTGGAGGCCGCCGACCGCCACTGGATCCCCGTCCACCGCTCCTGGCGTCTGAACGAGCGGCACTACGGCGCCCTCCAGGGCAAGGACAAGGCCCAGACCCTCGCCGAGTTCGGCGAGGAGCAGTTCATGCTGTGGCGCCGCTCGTACGACACCCCGCCGCCGCCCCTCTCCGACGACAGCGAGTTCTCGCAGGCGAACGACCCGCGCTACGCGTCGATCCCGCCGGAGCTGCGCCCTCGCACGGAGTGCCTGAAGGACGTCGTCATCCGCATGCTGCCGTACTGGTACGACGGCATCGTCCCCGACCTCCTCACCGGTCGCACGGTCCTGGTCGCCGCCCACGGCAACTCGCTGCGCGCCCTCGTCAAGCACCTCGACGGCATCTCCGACGCCGACATCGCGGGCCTGAACATCCCGACCGGCATCCCGCTCGCCTACGAGCTCGACGCCGACTTCAAGCCGCTCAACCCCGGCGGCACGTACCTCGACCCGGAGGCGGCCGCGGCCGCGATCGAGGCGGTCAAGAACCAGGGCAAGAAGAAGTAACCTGACTTGATCAAGCCCCCTACCTGCGGGTTCTCCGCGGGTAGGGGGCTTTTCGGTGGCCTTGGGCCCTGTCTGGGCCGTCTGCTGCTTGACCGGGCCGTCAGGGCTTGAGTCATTCCGGCTCTGGCTGTGCCCTCACCTCTGCCTGCGCTCCCACATCGCGGAGAGCCGCGACCGCCGCCTCTGCGTTCTCCTGAAGCACGCCGTCGAGAATCGTTGCGGGAACCTGCGTTGCCAGAACCTTGCTGCGCCAGAGGCCCAGTCCCGTCAGTCGACGTACGACTTGGGCGACGTCCAGCACACGGGTGCCAGGGTCGGTGAGCAGCACGTCATGAGGCATGTCGTCGCACACCAATAAGAAGTACTCCGTCATTGCTCTCCCCGTCCCTCTCCGGCCAGGAGAGTACGAGCCCTCAGCCGCCATGTCGCCTCAATTGGGCCCCTCGAAGACAGTGGCCACAGCCTTGCGAGTGCGCTCCTGGAGGGCACGAGGTGTGCGTACACGCGGAGCGTCAGGCCAGGGTCCGAGTGGCCGAGGTACTCGGCGAGGGCCTTGATGTTCTCTCCGGCGTCCAGGAGGACCGAGGCGTAGAAGTGCCGGAGCGCGTGCATGCCGTTCTCGCGGGACTCGGCGTAGGGCTGTCCACGCTCGGGCAACGGGATCACCCCGGCACCGGCGAGCGCCCGCTTCCGCACCTCCTCGTTGAGGGAGGAACGCCAGACGTGACCGCCGCGCGGTCCGTTGAAGATCAGCCGCTTGGTCACCGGTGGCCCGTCCGCGGCAACGTGATCTCGACCGGTGGGAACTCCTTCATGTGGGCGCGGAGGGCGTCAGCGCCGATCGGTCCGGCGCAGTGAGTCTGGCAACCCTGGGCTGCGCGGTCGCGTCTATGGCAACTGACCAACGATCACCAGGCGCGACGCGACAGCGAAGGGGGCGCATAGGCCGTGTCGGACAGCGCAGTTGAGAAGAACAAGCCGGAAAAGGTGCCGCTCATCGCGTACTTCTCGGCGACTGTGGTGACGGGCGGCGGCGCCTTCGCGCTGACGGTCCTCGATAACTCGGGCTGGCACCACTATGGGCATCTGCTCGCGTTCCTGAGCGGCTTGATCGGGGTGCTCGAGTGCGTGAAGAAGGCGCGTGAGGCACGGCGCGCGGGCCTACCCCAGACTTGGCTTCCGCCGGCGCTTCTGGTGATGTACGCGGTGACTCTAGCGGTGCTGGTCGTTATGGCACTTGCGTGACGCTAGGGCTTCCTTCACGTCGGAGCGCCGCCAGGGCTCTGCGTAGGCGGGAGAAGTCCACACGTGCCCCCTGCGTGCCCGATCGGGCGGTGCACAGCGGTAAACACCAGGGAACACAGGTAGAGCTACAAGGAACGCGCAGATCAGCGGCCTCCCAGGTCAGACGCCACCCGCGTACGCGATCTTCCGAACTGGGGCTCTACCAGATCGCTAGGCCACCGAACACGTTCCGCCCGTGTAGTAGCCTCCCCGTGGAGGGGTGCCATGTCCGCGTGGATCATGTTGGGTGTCGGCTGCTTTTTCGTAGTTCTGGGCGTATTGACCTTGAACGGCCGGGGAACTGCGGCGTATGCGCGGTCGCCTTGGGCTGGTTGGGGTTGGATAGCGATGGGTGGCGGCTTCGTCCTGGACGGAGGCCCCCAACTGCTCGGCTTCTCTTTCCAAGCGGAGGCGAATCTTTCCACCGTTGCTCTGGGGCTCATCGTGCTCGGCGCGGCGCTTCAGGTTCGGGGCAGAGCGTTCGCCAAGACTCGTCGTGTCGGCGACGGCGACTGAGTGGCGCCGCCACTCCCTATCTAGGGCGACCGTCAACTGGGCCACTGATGTCTGACGTCAACGGCTGACACCAACAGCGGTGGACGAATACGGACCGAGGTGGACCCTAGAGACCACTTCCAGGCCGCATGACTGCTGACTTCCAGCGTCGGGAGCCCGCGATGATCGACCTGATAAGGCTGAGGCCAGGGCACATAGGTGCCTCCAGGACGGGGCGCCGTCCCAGGGGAAGGCGTTTCCGGCTGCTGGCAACTGCGTCGTCTGGCCGGGACGGTGATGCCATGGGCTATGGCTCGCCTCTCTGCAGGATGTAGGTGCTGCGTGAGTCCGGGTCGCCGAAGAAGAAGTAGAGGTTCAGCGCCTTCTTGTCGTCGCGCCGCAACTCGAATGTCCACGTGTAGGTCTTGGGCGTCTGGGGGCGGTCCGCCGGCGGGGCAAGCGGCTCGTTCGGCTCCGGCACACGAGTCGCGACCGCGGTACGTGAGGTGAGGGTCAGTTGGACATGCTGGCCGTCGTTCCATCCGGTCCGCTTGTCGGTCAGCTTCCAGGTTCCCGTGCCTGACAGGCGCCACCTGTCGTCGAAGTCCCATTCCTGTCCGTCCAAGAGACGGATGTCGGCCTTCCCGTCAGGCCGGAAGACAACGTTCGTCCGGTCGTAGCCGATCCATGACCCCGACACTTCTGCCCGCTTCACATCATGCAGCGCGGGTACTTCGTCGTACATGTGGGGATTGCATCCCGTGAGCGCGAGCGCGAGCAGACAGGCGACGAACACCGCGTGCCACCCCCTGGCGAGGCCGGATGAGTGGGCCAGCACGGTCCTTCCCTCCCCAAAGAAGCCGCACCACAGGCGACTGCGACCAACCGCTTACCGATCACGGCCCCGTCATGCTGGCATCATTTCTGAACGCGTTCAACTCCTGTGCTGAGCCGAGTGGTCGCAGGTGAGTGTCCAACTGCGTGACAACGCCCGCGTAGCGGCGGACAACCACGTACGCGTGCGGACCATCGCGGCAGGTGTGAGGCACTCCGGCCTGAGGTGAAGCGCCCCCAAGTCGCTTCGGGACGAAGAGGTCCGCGCCCCGACCTCCACGACGGTGACGGTTGCCAAGCCTGTGTCCGGCCCGACCGTTCAGGAACAAGTGCACGACCAGGCGTAGGCGATGAATGCAGCCGCCACGGCAGACGTGGCGGCCGCCACGCCGGCCAGTCGCCCGCGCCGCCCTGGCCTGGCGGGACGAAGCAGCTCCCAGCCGCCGTAGCCGAGGAAGGCGAGCAAGGCACCACCCGCACCGCCGGTGACAAGCGGGCTGCGCTCCCATCCCCGGACGAACCCCAGAGCCGGGCCCGCCACGGCGAGGCAGGCGAGCACCGTCAGCACTGCCTCTCCGACGAGTTCCTCCAGGAGTTCTTTCAGGAACGAGCCGATGCCGCGGATCACGCGTAGGACACGACTCCGAGCCACAAGAACAGCCACACGCCCCCCAGGGCCAGTTTTAGCGACGCCGGACGGAGACGTACACCAGCGGCTCCGTCCGGCCGTCGCATCGGCCCACGGCGGCAGCCGGGGCGGGCTCGGATCGAACTCCTGCGGCGGTGTTCGCCCGATACCGATGGTCATCAGGGCTGGGTGACTCGCAGGTGTCGTCGTTCGGCCAGTTCCTCCGCGCCGACCACGGTCAGAACCGGGGTACCCGGCGGCGCGAACATGGTCACCACCAGCTGCGACTGCGCGTCCGAAAGGTTGTTGGCGCCCTGGTAGTGGATCACGTCGCCCCCAGGCTCGAACACGGCGTCACCGGCCTTGAGCACCCGGGGCGGCTGCCCCTCCAGCTCGAAGAGGATCTCGCCCTGGGTCACGTAGCCGAAGAGCGGCCCGGGGTGCCGGTGCGGCGGCGCGCCCGGGTCACCGGGCCGCAGGGTGACCCGGACGGTCCTGGCCTCGGCGCCGGCCGGGATCCGGGCCGCCGCCTCCGGCAGGGTCGTGATCACCTCAACGCCTGGGTGCGGGTGTGCGTGCTCCGCGCTCATGTATTCCTCCAAACAGAGACTGTCCACAGAGAGGACAAGACGGCTTCCTCGTTTGTGACAGCCCTACGCGGCGAACCTGTCCAGGGCCGCGCCGGAGAAGTCGGCGTTGGGTGCCCAGCCCGGCGTCGGGGCGGCATCCGGGCCGGCGCGCTTGCCCCGCGCCGGTGGGACCGCCCGGCCGAGCGGAATGAGCCGGTCAGGAGTGTCCACGGTCGGGCCGCAGTGCGCACCGAGGCGGGTTGTTCTAGCGTCGAACAGAGGAGGGGCAGTCCTGCCGAGCCGCCGGGTGCGGGGGCCCGCGGCCACGGTCGTACGCCAGGCGCGTTCGCTGCTCGGCGCCTGGAATCCGCGCATCCCCGACCAGTCCCGGAGAGCAGGTGCCTTCCATGCACACGGCGGCCCGTATCGCCGGTGTCCTCACCGGTTTGACCCTCACACTCGGTGGCGTGGCCTTCGTCGCCCCCGCCGCCCACGCGGACATCCCGGCCTGCACGAACATGGTCCAACAAGCGGGCGTCCACGTCTCGGACGCCGTCAGGACGGCGTGCACCCAAGGTGTGCACGGTGATCTGCGGGGGTGTGTGAGCGCCCTGACCCAGGCCGGCGCGCCGGGCGGCGCCGCGACCGGCGCCTGTCGAATGGCGGCCAACCCTCCGTGACGGCCGCTGCCGACGTACGCCACCGCGCTCTCGTGCCGCGGGCAGGGGGCTTTTGTGTACTAAAAGTCCTGCCAGGCCCCGGTCCGGTGACCGCATGCAGAAAGGGCCCCGTCATGGTGACGGGGCCCCTCTGGGTGGGGCTATGCGATCAGCCGCACTGGCACGGGTTGCCCGACTGGCACCCACACCCGCAGCCGGAGCCGCAGCCGCACGCGCCGAACAGCGGGAGGCTTTTGATGTCGGCGGGCTGGTCGGTGTCGCGGTCCAGGGTCGGGTCGGGCGTGGCGGGAGAATCGGCCATGGTGTCCTCCTCAATGAGGCCTCAATGAGGCATCGAGGCCGGGTGCCTACGCCTGTACGCCTAGGGGCCTAGGCGTAGGCGCGGGTACCTACCCCCATTGCATGCCCGCTCCCCTGGGCGCATCAACGGCGCACTGAGGCTCGCCCGCGCCCCCGGAGTGAGACGGCAGCCCCGGGTGCTCCCGGTCCTCAGGCGCCCTCGGCCCCCGTGACCGGCTGAATGTCGGGCTGGAGCTCGTCCGCGTGCTCGCCCGTCACCAGGTACACCACGCGCTTGGCCACCGACACCGCGTGGTCGGCGAAGCGCTCGTAGTAACGGCCCAGCAGGGTGACGTCGACGGCGGTCTCGATGCCGTGCTTCCAGCGGTCGTCCAGCAGGTGCTGGAAGAGCGTGCGGTGCAGCAGGTCCATCTCGTCGTCGTCCTGCTCCAGCTGGAGCGCCAGGTCGACGTCCTTCGTGATGATCACCTCGGCCGCCTTCGCCATCAGGCGCTGCGCGAGCTGACCCATCTCCAGGATCGTGGCGTGCAGGTCGTGCGGGATCGCACGCTCGGGGAAGCGCAGCCGGGCCAGCTTCGCCACGTGCTGGGCCAGGTCGCCGGAGCGCTCCAGGTCGGCGGACATGCGCAGCGAAGTGACGACGATACGCAGGTCCGTCGCCACCGGCTGCTGTCGGGCCAGCAGGGCTATCGCGCGGGCTTCGAGCTCGTGCTGGAGATCGTCGACCTTCTGGTCGGCCGCGATCACGCTCTCGGCCAGCTTCAGATCGGCGTCGAGGATGGCCGTCGTGGCGCGTCCGATCGCCGATCCGACGAGCCGGGCCATCTCGACCAGGCCGTCGCCGATCGAGTCAAGTTCCTCGTGGTACGCGTCACGCATCTGGTTTGTCCCTCTCTTACGTCAACCTTGGGGCCCGGGGGCCGGGCTGCCCTGACCGCCGGACGGACCGCCGGACGGGCCCCGTGAACCCCACGCTCCCACGTTCCGGCCCGTACGCGTCCGTTTCCGGCATCCCAAATGAACCATCCCTGGCTCCTGGGTGAACTCTGGGCGACGAGTGTTCGAGGTCGCACTCCGATGGCTGTGGCCTGGCGTGTCGACATGCCTAACCTGGGGGCATGGACGTGAACGCGGCGGTCGCCGCAGCGGCAGCGATCGCCGGAGTGCTCACCGGTGTCATCGCCATGCTGGCGTTCCGCTGGAGCGAGCGCGACCAGAAACGCCCCACCCGCACATCCCTGCACACGGACCCGGTGCTTCCGCCGGGCGTCGACACGGTGCTCTCCGTGCTCCGGTCCTCGGCCGTCGTCCTCGACGAGGCCGACGCCGTGGTCAAGGCCAGCTCGGCCGCGTACGCCCTCGGGCTCGTGCGCGGCGGCAAGCTCGCCGTCGAGCCGATGATGCAGATGGCCCGCGACACCCGTCGCGACGGGGAAATACGCCAGGTCGAGCTGGATCTGCCGAGGCGGGGGACCGGACGGGGGGAGGCACTGGCCGTCTCCGCGCGAGTCGCCCCGCTGGGCTCCCGGCTCGTGCTGCTCCTCGTCGAGGACCTCACCGAGGCCCGGCGGATCGAAGCGGTACGGCGCGACTTCGTCGCGAACGTCAGCCACGAGCTCAAGACGCCCGTCGGCGCGCTCTCCCTCCTGTCCGAGGCCGTCATGGACGCCTCGGACGACCCGGAGGCCGTCGAGCGCTTCGCCGGACGTATGCAGATAGAGGCCACCCGGCTCACCAACCTCGTCCAGGAGCTCATCGACCTGTCGAGGGTGCAGAACGACGATCCACTCGAGGACGCCGAGCCGGTCCGCGTGGACGAGCTGGTCGCCGAGGCCATCGACCGGTGCCGCCACCAGGCCGGCACCAAGCAGATCACCATGGCCGCCGGCGGCACCGCCGACCTGAGCATCTGGGGGAACCGGGGCCAGCTGGCCGCCGCCCTCGGCAACCTCGTCGAGAACGCCGTCAACTACTCGCCCGCCCGCACCCGGGTGGGCATAGCCGCGCGCCGGGTGACCGCGCCCGGCGGAGACCTCATCGAGATCGCCGTGACCGACCAGGGCATCGGCATCTCGGAGAAGGACCGGGAGCGCGTCTTCGAGCGCTTCTACCGCGTCGACCCGGCCCGTTCCCGCCAGACCGGCGGTACGGGTCTCGGTCTCGCGATCGTCAAGCACGTGGCCGCCTCGCACGGCGGGGAGGTCACCGTGTGGAGCTCCGAGGGTCAGGGCTCCACGTTCACCCTGCGGCTGCCTGAGGCGGCCGCGGCCCGCGACCGCGGGATCGACCACGACATGCCCGGACTCGACGATGAGGACGAGAACGGGCAGCCCGACGGGACGACCACCGTCACATCCCCGTATGAACCGCTTCCCGCTCCGGAGGTCCTTCCGTGACCCGTGTGCTCGTCGTCGAGGACGAGGAGTCCTTCTCCGACGCCCTGTCGTACATGCTCCGCAAGGAGGGCTTCGAGGTCGCCATCGCGACCACCGGGCCCGACGGACTCGACGAGTTCGAGCGCAACGGCGCCGACCTCGTCCTCCTCGACCTGATGCTGCCGGGGCTGCCCGGCACGGAGGTCTGCCGCCAGCTGCGCGGCCGCTCCAACGTCCCGGTGATCATGGTGACCGCCAAGGACAGCGAGATCGACAAGGTCGTCGGGCTGGAAATAGGAGCCGACGACTACGTCACCAAGCCCTTCTCCTCCCGCGAACTGGTCGCCCGCATCCGGGCCGTCCTGCGTCGCCGCGGGGAGCCGGAGGAGGTCACCCCGGCCGCTCTCGAGGCGGGTCCCGTCCGGATGGACGTCGACCGCCACGTGGTGACCGTCTCCGGCTCCAAGGTCGACCTGCCCCTGAAGGAGTTCGACCTCCTGGAGATGCTGCTCAGGAACGCGGGCCGCGTGCTGACCCGTATGCAGCTCATCGACCGGGTGTGGGGGGCCGACTACGTGGGCGACACCAAGACGCTGGACGTCCACGTGAAGCGTCTGCGCGCCAAGATCGAACCGGACCCGGGCGCGCCGCGATACCTGGTCACGGTGCGTGGCCTCGGTTACAAGTTCGAGCCGTAAACCGGCTCTGTCATTCGGAGGCAATACGGCGGCACGTACGACGCGACCACACGTGCGACAAAGGGCGGCACCCTTCGGGGTACCGCCCTTTGTGCGTGGTGGATCAGTGGCCGGCCGACGCAGAGGCCGTCGCGCTAGCCGAGGCCGCGTCGGTGGGAGTGCCGGTGGGCGTGCCCGAGACGGAGTCGGACGGCGAGGTCGAGGCCTTCGGCGACTTCGAGGAGGTCGCGGAGCCGGTGGCCGTCGCGCCGGGCGCCGCGGGCAGGGTGGTGGGGCCCCACTTGGTGAAGTAGCTCTCGGCCGGGACGACGAACGCGCGCAGCTTCACGTCACCGGTCTTGCTGAAGGTGAAGGTGATCGGCTGGGCGTTGCCGTCCTTGACGGCCGCGCCGGGGTTGCTCAGGGCCGCGGAGGCGTTGCCCTCGCCGCCCAGGATGACGTGGCCGCCGGCCGGGATGGTCAGCTTGCCGCCGCCCTTGGCGGGCGTGATCTGGGCGACGCCGTCGCCGCCGATCTTGACCGAGTCGAGGGTCTGCGGGGTGCGGCCGTTGTTGAAGACGGTCGCGGAGACCACCGCCGGGCCCGTGGACGTCGTGTCGGGCTGGGTGATGACGAGGACGTTCTGGATCTTGATGTCGCCGACGCTGGTCGCCGCGTTGTCCGGCTTGACCTCCAGCGTCTGTGCGTCGTTGCCGGCGCCGCACGCGGCGAGCGAGGCGATCGAGAACGCAATGGCGGCGGCGGCGAGAGCGCCGCGTCGAAGGCTGCTGCTCACGGCGGCGGCTACTCCTTGAACGTGGGCGAAGCAGAGCGGCTCCGGTGTAAAGCCGCCCTAAGGGTCTGTCAGCGGCCTTAGGTTACCGAGCCGTTCCCACGCCGCCGCACCCGACCCGCCCCTAGGCGCCCGCGAGCCCCGTTGCGCCGCTCGTGCGCCCCGGTCCTCGAGTGGTTCCGGTCCGCCTCATCAGCTACTTTGAGCTTCCGTTCGTCCACCATTCACATAAGCGGCTGTACGAGTTGCCGCGAGAGTAGTGACGAGATCCGCTTGGGGTTTTCCGGTAAGGAATCCGGGGCGGTCCGGAAAATTGATCATCGGTAGATCGGCGTGGTCCGTGATCAATTCCGGATTCGTCTCGTACCCGACTCCGCTCACCGAACGGAGTAGCGGAAGTCGAGCTCCTGGAGCGGGACAAACCGGGATGTTCAGACCCTGGTCAGGAACGTCCGGTGTGTGTAACGTACGCGTTTCTCCTGCCCTGGACAGCCGCTCCCACCTGCGAATACCCTCTTCCGCTCCCCCTTCGCAGCACGTTCCTGTCGCGGTTGTCAAGCCCCGAGATATGCCCTGACCTGCGAAAACGCCATTCAGAAGACGCCGTTTCCGTGTTACCCTGGATAGCCACGGAAGGGGTACCTGTCACATGACGTTCAAGGTTGGCGACACCGTGGTCTATCCCCATCACGGGGCCGCGCTGATCGAGGCCATCGAAACTCGCCAGATCAAAGGCGTGGACAAGACCTACTTGGTGCTGAAGGTCGCCCAGGGCGACCTGACGGTGCGTGTGCCAGCGGACAATGCGGAGTTCGTCGGCGTGCGTGATGTGGTCGGTCAGGATGGGCTGGACCGGGTCTTCGAGGTGCTGCGCGCGCCGTACGCCGAGGAGCCCACGAACTGGTCTCGTCGTTACAAGGCAAATCTGGAGAAGCTCGCCTCCGGCGATGTCATCAAGGTCGCGGAAGTCGTGCGTGACCTGTGGCGTCGTGAGCGCGAACGCGGACTCTCCGCCGGAGAGAAGCGGATGCTCGCCAAGGCCCGCCAGATCCTGGTGAGTGAGCTCGCCCTCGCGGAGAACACCAACGAGGACAAGGCCGAGGCCCTGCTCGACGAGGTTCTCGCGTCCTGACGCAGGCAGTCGAGACGGTGGCCGCTCACCCGGCGGTCGTCCCGGCGTCCACACAAGGCCGCACAGCTGCGCAATGAAATGCCGCGGTGCCCGATGACGTAATTGCTGTCGCTCCACACGATGGCTGTCGCCGGGCGCTGCGGCATGTTCGTACCCGCGCGATTTCGGAAACGCGTGGCCCCGAATACACCTGCGTCCCATGGAATACACCTGTGTCCCATGCGCTTGCGTCCCCGATGCCGCGTCGATACCCGCGTCCCCGATACTTGGCGTGCCGGGCCCGGACAGCTTGCTCGACCGGATGTCACGGAAGGGTCCGGTCAGGGCTCGCGCCCGGCACTGCCCCGAGCTCTCGGCTTCGCTCGAGCAAGGGGCACGCCCAGGCCATACCCAAGCACGCCGAGTACACAAACCTGACAGGAACCGATGTCTGACGATTCGCGCTCCTCGCTGTCCGGAGGCCGCACGGCGGCCGTGATTCCGGCCGCCGGACGGGGCGTGCGCCTCGGTCCAGGCGCCCCCAAGGCGCTTCGCGCGCTGAACGGTACCCCCATGCTCATCCACGCGGTGCGCGCCATGGCCGCCTCCCGCGCGGTGTCGCTGGTCGTCGTCGTGGCCCCGCCCGACGGTGCCGCCGAGGTGAAGGCGCTGCTCGACACGCACGCGCTGCCCGAGCGCACGGACTTCCTCGTCGTCCCCGGCGGGGACAGCCGTCAGGAGTCCGTGAAGTACGGGCTCGACGCGCTGCCCCCCGGCGTCGACATCGTCCTCGTGCACGACGCGGCCCGCCCGCTCGTGCCGGTGGACACGGTCGACGCCGTCATCGAGGCCGTACGCGACGGCGCGCCCGCCGTCGTACCCGCGCTGCCGCTCGCGGACACCGTCAAGCAGGTCGAGCCGGCGAGCGAGCCGGGGATGCCGGAGCCCGTCGTCGCCACGCCCGAGCGGGCGCGGCTGCGGGCCGTGCAGACGCCGCAGGGGTTCGACCGCGCCACCCTCGTCCGCGCCCACGAGACCGTCACCGACAACGTGACCGACGACGCGAGCATGGTCGAGCAGCTCGGGGAGCGGGTGGTGGTCGTGCCGGGGCACGAGGAGGCGTTCAAGGTGACGCGTCCCCTGGACCTCGTCCTCGCGGAGGCGGTCCTCGCGCGCAGGAGGGCCAACGATGGCTTCTGAGTCGCACGCGCCGGTGCCCTTCGTGCTGCCGCAGGTCGGCATCGGTACCGACATCCACGCCTTCGAAGAGGGGCGGGAGCTGTGGTGCGCCGGGCTGCTGTGGGAGGGCGAGGGGCCGGGGCTCGCGGGGCACTCCGACGCGGACGTCGTCGCGCACGCCGCCTGCAACGCGCTGTTCTCGGCGGCGGGGATCGGTGACCTCGGCGCCCACTTCGGGACCGGGCGGCCCGAGTGGTCCGGCGCGTCCGGGGTCACGCTGCTGACGGAGGCCGCGCGGATCGTCCGCGCGGCCGGCTTCACCGTCGGCAACGTCGCCGTCCAGGTCGTCGGGCCCCGCCCGAAGATCGGGAAGCGACGGGACGAGGCGCAGAAGATCCTCTCCGAGGCGGTCGGGGCACCGGTGTCGGTCTCCGGCGCCACGACGGACGGCCTCGGCTTCCCGGGCCGCGACGAGGGCCTGATGGCGATCGCCACGGCCCTGGTGGCCCGCACGCCCTGACGCGCGTCGGCCCCGACCTCACCCCCGGTGCCGGTGGGGTCGAGAGGCCGGTGGCCGCGCGCAGATGTCACGAATAAGTCCTCCTTGCGAGGGAAGGTCGCGGGGCACTCCCCGTGGCCCACTACCCTGGAGTGGTGACCATTCGCCTGTACGACACCAGCGCCCGGCTGATCCGTGACTTCTCCCCGCTCAAGCCGGGTTGTGTCTCGATCTACCTGTGTGGTGCCACCGTGCAGGCCGCACCGCACATCGGGCACATCCGCTCGGGCCTCAACTTCGACATCATGCGCCGCTGGTTCGACTACCGCGGGTACGACGTCACGTTCATCCGCAACGTGACCGACATCGACGACAAGATCATCACCAAGTCGGCGGACCAGGGCCGCCCTTGGTGGTCGATCGGGTACGAGAACGAGCGCGCGTTCAACGACGGGTACGCAGTGCTCGGCTGCCTGCCGCCCACCTACGAGCCGCGGGCCACCGGGCACATCACCGAGATGGTGGAGATGATGCGCGGGCTCATCGAGCGCGGGCACGCCTACGAGGCGGACGGGAACGTCTACTTCGACGTGCGGTCCTTCCCCGGGTACCTCCAGCTGTCCAACCAGGAGCTGGACAACCTCCAGCAGCCGTCCGGCGTCGGCGAGACCGGCAAGCGGGACCCGCGCGACTTCGCCATGTGGAAGTCCGCGAAGCCGGGCGAGCCGAGCTGGGAGACGCCGTGGGGACGGGGTCGGCCCGGCTGGCACCTGGAGTGCTCCGCCATGGCCCACAAGTACCTGGGCCCCGCGTTCGACATCCACGGCGGCGGGATCGACCTGATCTTCCCGCACCACGAGAACGAGATCGCGCAGGCCAAGGCCTTCGGCGACGAGTTCGCCATGTACTGGGTGCACAACGCCTGGGTCACCATGAGCGGCGAGAAGATGTCCAAGTCCCTGGGCAACTCCGTACTCGTCTCCGAGATGGTCAAGACGTGGCGTCCGATCGTGCTGCGCTACTACCTCGGCACCCCGCACTACCGCTCGATGATCGAGTACAGCGAAGAGGCCCTGCGCGAGGCCGAGTCGGCGTTCGCGCGCATCGAGGGCTTCGTGCAGCGGGTCGTCGAGAAGGCGGGGGGCGTCGTCGAGCCCGCCGCCGAGGTGCCGCCGGCCTTCGCCGAGGCCATGGACGACGACCTGGGCGTCCCGCAGGCGCTCGCCATCGTGCACACGACCGTGCGACAGGGGAATTCGGCCCTGGCCGCCGACGACAAGGAAGCCGCCGTCGCCCGCCTCGCCGAGGTGCGGGCCATGCTCGGCGTCCTCGGGCTCGACCCGCTCGACGAGCAGTGGGCCGGCGAGGGCGACCGCGGCGAGGATCTGCACGGCGTCGTCGACACCCTCGTCCGGATGGTCCTCGACCAGCGCGAGGCCGCCCGCACCCGCAAGGACTGGGCCACCGCGGACGCCATCCGCGACCAGCTCAACCAGTCCGGTCTGGTCATCGAGGACGGCCCGCAGGGGCCGCGCTGGACGCTCGGCCCCCGCTGAGCGGGCCCCCTCGGGCCCTCCGCAGGGTCTTCTCGGGGCCTCTCGGCCTTGATCGATTGTGCCGCCCGGGCCTCCGGGCGGCACACTGCATATACGACACCTCAAGAACGTACGCACGCTCGCCTCACACAGACAGGTAGGTCATGGCCGCTAACAACCGCCGCATGTCCGGCAAGAAGGGCGCGCAGGTCGGCAGTGGCGGCCAGCGACGCCGGGGCCTGGAAGGCAAGGGCCCCACCCCGCCCGCCGAGATGCGCAAGGGGCACAAGAAGAACCGCATCGCGGGCGCCAAGGCGAAGCAGGTCGCACGCCGTCCCGTCCCGCGCGGGCGCGGCGGCAAGGGCACCTCCGAGATGGTCGTCGGACGCAACTCGGTCGTGGAGGCGCTGCGCGAGGGCGTGCCCGCGTCGATGCTGTACGTGCAGCAGTTCATCGACAACGACGAGCGAGTGCGCGAGGCGCTCCAGCTCGCCGGTGAGCGCGGCGGCATCCACCTCATGGAGGCCCCGCGCCCCGAGCTCGACCGCATGACCAACGGGCTCAACCACCAGGGTCTCGTCCTCCAGGTCCCGCCGTACGAGTACGCGCACCCCGAGGACCTCGCGGCCGCCGCGTACGACGAGGGCCAGGACCCGCTGATCGTCGCCCTCGACGGCGTGACCGACCCCCGGAACCTGGGCGCCGTCGTCCGTTCCGTCTCGGCCTTCGGCGGCCACGGCGTCGTCGTGCCCGAGCGGCGCGCGGCCGGCATGACCGCCGGTGCCTGGAAGACGTCGGCCGGCGCCGCCGCCCGTACGCCCGTCGCCCGCGCCGCCAACCTGACGCGGGCCCTTGAGTCGTACAAGAAGGCCGGGCTCGTCGTGGTCGGACTCGCCGCGGACGGCGAGGTCGAGGTCGGTGATCTGGAGGCCCTCGGCGGTCCCGTCGTCATCGTCGTCGGCAGCGAGGGCAAGGGACTGTCCCGACTGGTCGGCGAGACCTGCGACTTCCGGGTGCGGATTCCGATGCCGGGCGGCACCGAGTCGCTGAACGCCGGTGTCGCGGCGGGAGTTGTGCTGTACGAGGCCTCACGCCGACGCGTCTGAACAGACGTCCGAACGGATATCTGAACAGGTGTTTGAGCAGACGTCTGAGTGAGTCACCCCCGTGGGGCAGTTGGGATGTTCGGGATGACCTTGACGCGGTCCGGACAGATCGGCGCAGTCAAGGCAGTGTCCTAAACACACATCACTCGGTTAGATGAGTGTGGACACCAGAACACCCCGCACACCCACGGGGGACCGCTCGTCGGGATTCGACGACGCTCCCGCGCTGAGCATGGTGAAGGTGCCGAGCGATCCGGCGCAGGTCATCGTCAATCATGCGAGCTTCCGCGTGCAGCTAGGCGGCGCGACGCGGACCCCATCCTCGCGCGTCGCACGGCACTTGGGCGCCGACGACACCGCGCGGATCCCCGTCGTCGGTACGGCGGGCAGAGCGGGCGGCCCGGTCGCCGGGGCCCGCCGCCGCGCACCCGTCGTCTGGAGCGGGCGGTCCGACCCCGACGACACCGGCGCCCACCGCCTCCTGCAGGCCGTGCGCAGCACCAGCGTGCGCCACGGTGTCGCGGACCCGACGGGCGACGCCGGCGCCACCCGGGTCATCCCTCGCGTCGACGAACACCTTGGCTACGCGGACGAACACCAGGGCTACGCGGGCGACTTGACCGTCGAAACGGTCGAGACGCCCCTCGTCGGCAGCCAGCGCGGCCACGACCACGACTCCGCGGGGACCCGGCTGCTGCCGAACATGCGCAGCGTGGACAGCGCGTACGACGAACCGCGCTACACGGGCGGGCAGTTCGCGGCGGAGAACCCCGACGACTACGGCGACGACGGCGACACACCGGCCAGGCGGCACGGCTCGGACCCGGTCCGGCACGCCTACTACCCCGGGCGCCGGATGAACCTCGGCGTGGTGCTGCTCCCGCTCCGCGTCTTCCTCGGCTTCATCTCCATCTACGCCGGCATGGGCAAGCTCTGCGACCCCGTCTACTTCGACGGCGGCAAGCGCGGCTCCATGGTCAAGTGGCTGAACACGCTGCACCCTTGGGACGTCGCCGAGCCGCTGCGGCAGCTCGCGCTCCAGCACCCCGTCGGCTCCGGACTCGTCATCGCCTTCCTCCAGGTCATCGTGGGCGTCCTCACGGTGTTCGGGCTGTGGCAGCGGGTCGCCGCCGTGGTCGGCGCGATGCTGTCGGCCGCGCTCATCGTCACCGTCAGCTGGAAGACGGTCCCCGCGTACGACGCGCCGGACATCATCTACCTCGCCGCCTGGTCGCCGCTGATCATCGCGGGCGCGCCCGTCTACTCCGTCGACGGACGCCTCGCGAGCGAGGCCTGGCGCACGCTCGGGCCCCGCGCCGACATCTGGGACCTGCGGCACCGGGTGCTGCGCCGCGGCGCGCTCGTCTCGGCCGTCGTCGTCGGCCTCACGCTCCTCATCGGCTCGCTCCTCGGCGGCGCCGTCCGTGACGCCGACCGGGTGGTCGTGCCGGGACCGGGCGAGGCCCCGCGCAACGAACTGCCCGGTTCCCCGCTTCCCGAGGAGCCCGGCACGCCCCAGCACAAGACCACCACTCCTTCGGCGTCGGCCAAGGCGCCCACCCACGGCAGTTCCTCCTCGCCGTCGGGCGCGGCCACCACGCCGGGCGCCGCGGTCCGTGAGACGGGCGGCACGGTCACCAGCGGCCCCAGCCAGACCCAGGGCACCGGCCAGGCCCCGCCCCAGCAGTCCTCGCCGGTCCACCAGGCCCCGAGCACCAGCGCAGGCCCGACGTCCAGCGGCGGCAGCTCCAGCACCGGTGGCAGCGGCTCGGGCGGCGGCACCTCCTCCGGCGGTTCGAGCGGCGGCAGCAGCGGCGGCGGTGGTGGCGGCACCTCCGGCGGCTCGGACAAGCTGGTCGGCGGTCTCCTCGGGTAACGCGTCACGCCCCCCGGCCGTACGAGGACGGGCCCCGCACATCTGATGTGCGGGGCCCGTCCTCGTACGGCCGGAAAGGGGCTCTCAGCCCTCGTGCTGCCAGGAAGGGGCTTCTCAGCCCTCGTGCTGCCGGAAGGGGGCTCTCAGCGTCCCAGGGCCGCGAGTTCCTTCGCCGCCTCCGTGAGGTCCTTCGCGGTGTCGATGGCGCGCCAGTAGGCGCCCTGCGGGAGCGGGAAGCCGGCCAGACGGCGTTCGCGGGCCAGGTGCGGGAACGTGGTGCGCTCGTGGTCGCCGCGCTCGGGGAGCAGGTCGGCGAACTCGGCGGAGAAGACGTAGACGCCCGCGTTGATCTCGTACGTGGTCGGCGGGGACTCGATGAAGTCCGTGACGCGTCCGAAGCCGTCGGTCTTGACGGCGCCCCACGGGATGCGCGGACGGGCGAGGGCGAGGGTCGCGACGGCGTCGCGCTCGGTGTGGAAGTCCGCCATGTCGCGCAGCGAGAAACGGGTCCAGATGTCGCCGTTCGTCGCGTACCAGGGCTTGTCCGGGTGCGGGAGGTGCGCGGCGGCGTACTTCAGGCCGCCGCCCCGGCCGAGCGGTTCCGTCTCGACGACCGTCGTGATGTTGACCGGGAGGTCGGCCGAGTCCAGCCACTTCTGGAGGACCTCGGCGAGGTGGCCGCAGGAGACGACGACGTCGGTGACGCCCTCCTCGGCGAGCCAGGTCAGCTGGTGACCGATGATCGGGGTCCCGGTGCCGGGGATCTCGACCATCGGCTTGGGCCGGTCGTCGGTGTAGGGACGCAGTCGGGAGCCCTGACCACCGGCCAGGACAACGGCTTGAACGGGGCGTGACGCGGCGTTCGGATGGGTCATGCCCGAACTGTACGTGGCGCCCCGCTCACGGCTTCTGTCGGCAACCGTTCCCTTAAGCAGCTGTTACCTGACAGAACAGGTGGGGCCGGTGGGGCTCAGAGATGCGTGGCCGCGACCCCCGATGCGAAGGACGTGTCGCAGACAGGGCGCGCGAAGGCCTGGGCGCGCGTCGGGCCGTACGCGCGGACCGCGGCGCGGCCGAGGGCGCGGGCGATGGAGACGCAGTGCTTGGCGAGCGACGGGCGGCCGTTCACGGCCTCCTGGAGGTGAGTGAGGGCGACGCCCGGGTTCTTCTCCTGGAGCTCCAGCAGGAGCCGGTCGCGCAGCACGTCCTGCGGGGCACGGGAGACGGCATGCGAGGAGACGTCCGAGGAGGAGGCGGTGAGCACCGAGTCCGAGGAGTTCCCCGACCAGTTGACTCGGGTGACCGCCAGGGTCCCGGAGAGCACCAGGACGACAGGCAGAACGAGGGCGAGGGTGCGACCGATCCGGCGCGCGGGGCCACGGCCACGCCGGGTCCGTTGGTTAGTGGTGGAGTGCTTCACGCGAGTGAGGGTAGCGCGGGGTGATGATTTGGCGACATTTAGTAATCAGTTCGAGGGATAGGAGAACGGCTTTCGCTGGGTGGTGGGTTGACGTACAGGGATCGAAATGACCGGCTTGCCGGGGTATTTGTCGACAACGAAGAGGGCCCCACAGCAAGCTGTGGGGCCCTCTTCGTCACCTTGGGTGAATTCGACCGCGGCGCGGTTTTCGTCCGCCCGATTTGCTTTTCGTGGTGATCGGGGCGATCAGTCGGAGAGGCGCTCGCCCGTGGAGGTCGAGAAGACGTGGGTCTCGCCCGGCCGCGGCACGACGTGCAGCGTGGCGCCCTTGTCCGGGACCGCGCGGCCGCTGACGCGGACGACCAGGTCCGTGAGCTTGTCGTCGACCTTGGCGCTGCCGTAGACGTAGCCGTCGGCGCCGAGCTCCTCGACGACGTTCACCGAGACGGCGAGGCCGGCCGGGGCGTCCGCGCTGTCCTTGGACAGCGACTTGGCGGCTTCGCCGTTGTGCTCGACGATGTCGAAGTGCTCCGGGCGGATGCCGACCGTGACGGTGCGGTCGCCCTTGTCCGCGGCGGCCTTCAGGGCCTCGCGGTTCACCGGCACGACGGAGTTGCCGAACTTCACGCCGCCGTCCGTGATCGGGACCTCGACGAGGTTCATGGCGGGGGAGCCGATGAACCCGGCGACGAACAGGTTCGCGGGGCGGTCGTACATGTTGCGCGGCGAGTCGACCTGCTGGAGCAGACCGTCCTTGAGTACGGCCACGCGGTCGCCCATGGTCATGGCCTCGACCTGGTCGTGGGTGACGTACACGGTGGTGATGCCGAGGCGGCGCTGCAGCGAGGCGATCTGCGTACGGGTCGAGACGCGGAGCTTGGCGTCGAGGTTCGACAGCGGCTCGTCCATCAGGAAGACCTGGGGTTCACGCACGATGGCGCGGCCCATCGCGACACGCTGGCGCTGACCGCCGGAGAGGGCCTTCGGCTTGCGGCCGAGGTACTCGGTGAGGTCGAGGATCTTCGCCGCGTCCTCGACCTTCTGGCGGATCTCGGCCTTCGGGACACCGGCGATCTTGAGCGCGAAGCCCATGTTGTCGGCGACCGTCATGTGCGGGTAGAGCGCGTAGTTCTGGAACACCATCGCGATGTCCCGGTCCTTGGGCGGCAGGTGCGTGACGTCGCGGTCACCGATGTGGATCGAGCCGGCGTTGACGTCCTCGAGACCCGCGAGCATGCGCAGGGAGGTGGACTTTCCACAGCCGGAGGGGCCGACGAGGACGAGGAACTCGCCGTCCGCGACGTCGAGCTCGAGCTGATCGACGGCGGGCTTGTCGCCACCCGGGTAGATGCGGGTCGCCTTGTTGAACGAGACAGTGGCCATGGTGAGGGGCCCCCTTCACCGGCAGGAACGTGCCGGACGATCCGTTGTAAAGGTGGTGTCCACCGCGAAGCCTTCGCGGTGGTGTAGTCCACAAGAGTGAACTGGCTCAGGACGGTACCTGGCGTTCACCTGGTCTGTCAGTAGCCAGGGGGCTGTGAACTTCGCGGAAATTTTCGAGAGGGCGCGGGTGGGGCATGGGTACACTGCACGGGCACACGCGTGCAGGCCTCCTTAGCTCAGCTGGTCAGAGCGCCGCTCTTGTAAAGCGAAGGTCGTCGGTTCGAATCCGACAGGGGGCTCCAACAGCGTAAACAACACGGGCTTCCCGCGGCGATGCCCGTGCTTTTCCCTGCCATGCCCCGCTTTACGGCCTTACCCTGTTGGGCACCATCAGGGTGCCGCGCCAGCTGTGTGGAGGTAACGGGGTGAGAGGGCGCAGTCCGGATCGGGTCCGCAACGAGCTCATTGTCTCCATCGTGGACGCGTTGCAGGGGTCGGCCACGGTGAGCCAGGGGAGCAGCCGCGAGGTCTGGCGGGATCTGCTGGCCGGTGAACTGGCCGCGCCCGTGGAACCCTTCGGCGGGGAGCGGCTGCGGCCGTGGCTGTTACAGGTGGTGAAGGAGTGCACCGCCGTCGGTGACGGCCTGGCCTGCCTGGTGCGGTCGCTGGAGTACGTGGAACAGCAGTCGGCGACGGTGGCCGAGCTGTGGCCGCTCGTGGACGAGTGGGAGGCCGTCGACTTCTTCAACAACGCCGATCTCGGTCACCTGCGGCCCGTCCTGCTGGCGATGGGCTCCACGGATCTGGCCGTCATGGCGCGCCGAGCGAGCCGGTCCCGGGTCCAGGAGCTGCCCGGGTGGTGCCAGACGGGGTGGCAGGTCTTTCTGCGGCTGGCGGGTGAGAACTCCCCGGCGGGTGAACTCCCGCCCAGCATGGCCTTCCTGGCGCTGTCGGCCGATCGGCTGATGGAGGACGGCCAGTCGGAGGCCGCCGAGGTACTGCGCCGCTTCAACCGCACCCAGACTCTCGCCCTGGGCATGGAGGGCCTGCTGGCGGACTGGCAGCACTCGGACTTTCCGCAGCCCGCGCCCTCCCTCGTCCCCGCGTATCTGATGATCCAGTTCGAGCCGGACCGCATCGAGCCGGACAGGTACTACCTCTCGCACTGGCGTCAGTCCGACTCCGAGGGCTGGCATCCCGTGCGCGGCGAGACCGTCCACCTGGGCCGGGAGGAGCTCCCGGGCGCGGTGGAGCGGCTGATAGAGGAGGCCGAGGAGAAGTGGGCCGACCTGCGGCAGCCGGTGATCCTGGAGTTCATCCTGCCCTGGGAGCTGCTCAACGAGCCCGTGGAGTGGTGGTCGAAGGAGTCCGGCTCCGAGGCCCCGACCCCGCTGGTCATGGACTATCCGGTGGTGGTGCGCAGCATCGAGCGCCTGCAGCGGGCCGCCTGGCACCGGCCCTGGCACCACAAGTGGCGGCAGCTGCGGGAGCGCCCGGCGGACAGCCACCCGCACTGGAGCAGCCCGGCCGAGGACGAGGCGTACTTCTTCCATCTGGAGCGTGAGTTGAAGGAGGACCGGCACGCGGTGTGCCTGGTGCTCAGCCAGCCCCCGGGCGACGAGTCGGGCACCGGCCGCCGCGAGGTCCTCGCCGGGCTGCGGGCCGGGGTGCCCGCGATGATCTGGCACCGCAACGACTGCGGGGACCCGAAATTCAAGGACGCCATCGGCGAGATACTCCAGGATCGAGGGCTGGGCAGCCTGGCGGAACGGGTCGGGGAGTGGCGCAAGGACGCGCTGGCCCTCGGCCCCGGGGCGTGGGACCTGCACGTGGGTCGCCATCTGGCCATTCTGCTCGACGACCCCGAGCGCAAGCCGAGTCCGCCCGGACCGGTGTAGGTCATCATGCGCCCATGGCCCGGAAGGGGCCTCCGACCGGCGCGCGGAGGCGGATGGCACACGGTCTTGCACACGCGGACACCGACTGTCAGGCTATTGAAGAGACAGCGCCACCGGCTGTCCCCAGGGGGCAAGTACCACCCGGCGATTGACTTTCGGACCCTTCTACCGTCTCCTGTGGCCTGCCATGTTGCACCGCAAGCAGACCACTGCCAGGCTTGGCACGTGGATGTCACGCATGCCCGCGGACTGCGGGACTCCTCCTCGGTGCTCCCTCCGTCGTCGGGCATGACCGGACGTTCTGAGGGCGCTTATGCAGTGTGACGACGGTCCACGACCACCATCCGCATCGGCATCGGTATCCGCATCGGCATCGGCTTCTGACGAGGCGTCACTCGACGTTGTGTCGCGCGCCCTGCGTGGCCTCGGACGGGCTTCTTCCGCGGACCGCTCGGACGTGCCGCCGGACGTACTGCTCGTGGTCGACGACTACGTGACCATGCGGGTCTGGGACGAGACGGTCACCCGACTGGCCGACGAACTCGCCCGCCAGGAGGCGCTGGGCCCGATCATCCGCTTACGGCTGCTGAGTTCGGACGACACCGAGCCGGGCCGGATCCGTCTGGAGCACCTGCCCCCGTCCGTGGGTGAACACCGGGTGGTGCTGGTGCTGACCGACGGGCTGGCCGCGGGCTGGCGTTCGGACGCGGTGCTGCCGCTGCTGCGCGAACTCGGCCGCTCCGAGGCCCTCGCGGTCATGCACCTGCTGCCCCAACGGCTCTGGTTCCGTACCGGCTTGGACGTCTACCGCATGCGCCTGCGCTCCGGGCACCCCTGGGCGCCCAACGACTCCCTGGGCTGGGAGCTGCGCACCTCTCCCCTCGAACCGGTGGACGACGACCCGGCGGCACGGGCCGGCGTGGTGCCCGTCCCGGTCCTGGAGCGGACCGGTCACTCCCTCACCGGCTGGGTCGACCTGGTGACGGGCCGGGCCTCGGAAGGCGTGGAGATGTCGGGCGTGCGGGCCCGTGACTGGAAGCGGCGGCCGGACGCCGCGCGTGCCGTGCCCTGGGTCGACGACGTGCCCGACCCCGCCAGCGCGGTACCTCCGTGGGAGCGCGTCTCGGAGTTCCGGGCCGCCGCCTCGCCCACAGCGTTCGCGCTGGCCAGCCGCCTCGCGGCGGCTCCTCTGACGCTGCCCGTCATGAGCGCCCTGACGGCCTCGGTGCCGGGTGCCGGACCCGCCCACCTCACCGAGCTGCTGATGAGTGGACTGGTGCGGCCCGCGGGCGCGGAGGCCGAACGCGCGGCCGACGTGGTCTTCGCCTTCGGCCCGAACATCCGCCAGGAGTTATTGGCGCTGGCCCGCCGCCGGGACACCGTCCGGGTGCTGCACGACGTACGGGTGCTGATGGCGGTCCCGGAGGGCTCCGACCCGGTCCTGCCCGCCGCCGACGAACTCCTCGAGACGACCGACGTGCCGCCCGTGACCCCGCGGAACGTGGCGTTCCTGCGCATCGAACTGGCCGCGCTGCGCGCCCTGTCCGGACGCTTCCTGCCCCCGGCCGAGCGTCTCGCGCGGGCACTGCGCGCGTACGACCTGCAGAACACGGTCAACCTGGGCAAGGACGCACGTACCCATACGCGGCACCTGGACCCTGCCACCCGGGCCCACCGGGATGCCGCACACGCCCCGAGGGGGCCCGAGACAACTTCAAAAGGAGCCACGAACATGGCCACCACGCAGCAGCCCACGGTGGAGAACGCGCGTTCGGCGCAGCCGCGCATCTGGGGGAACATCCCTCCGCGCAACCCGAACTTCACCGGCCGTGTGGACCTTCTGGAGCGACTGAGCGAGCGCCTTCGGGAAGGCACGACCACCGTGCTGCCCGAGGCCATCCACGGCATGGGTGGTGTCGGGAAGACCCAGATGGCGATCGAATACGCGTACAGGCATCAGTCCGAGTACGACATCGTCTGGTGGATTCCCGCCGAGCGCCCCGGCCAGATCGGCCAGGCCCTGGTGGAACTCGCCCAGCGGCTCGGCCTGGGCACCAGCGCCGAGGCCAACATCGCCGGACCCGCGGTGCGCGAGGCGCTGCGCGAGGGGCGGCCGTACTCGCGCTGGCTGCTGATCTTCGACAACGCCGACAGTCCCGAACGCGTCCGCGACTACTTCCCCACCGGCGGCAGCGGCACCATCCTCGTCACCTCCCGCAACCGGCGCTGGAGCGTCGTGGGTCCCTCCCTGGAGGTCGATGTCTTCACCCGGGAGGAGAGCAAGGAGCTGCTGCGGCGTTCGGGTTCCCCCGGGGACCTCGACGACGCCGAGGCGGACCGCCTCGCCGATGCCCTCGGGGACCTCCCGCTCGCGCTGGAACAGGCCGCCGCCTGGCGTGCGGAGACGGGGATGCCGGTATCGGAGTACCTGCGCCTGTTCGAGGACAAGCGCAGTGAACTCCTTGAGGTGTCACCGCCGCCGGACTACCAGCTTCCGGTCGCGGCCGCGTGGAACGTCTCGCTGGACCACTTGGAGACGCGCAGCCTCGCCGCGCTGCGGCTGCTCCAGCTCTGCTCGTACTTCGCGCCGGACCCCATCTCCCGTTCGATTTTCTCCGGCCTCGGCGGTTCCAGCATCGACCCCGAACTCGACCGGGCCCTCAACGACCCGATGCGGCTCGCCCGCGCCATTCGGGAGATCAACCGCTACTCTCTCGCCCGCATCGACCACCGGACCAACTCGATCGAGATGCACCGCCTGGTGCAGGCCGTGCTGATCAACCGCATGACCCCCGAGGAACAGAACCGCATGCGCAATGGCGCCCACACCCTTCTGGCCGCCTCCGACCCCAAGGGACCCAACCAGTCCGCCAACTGGCCGCGCTACGCCGAGCTCTACGGCCATGTCATCGCGTCGGGCGCCGTCGAGTCCGACCAGCCGTGGGTGCGCGAGCTCGTGATGAACGTCGCCAAGTACCTCTGGTACTGGGGGGATCACAAGGTCGCCCGTGAGTTCTCGGAGCAGGCCTGGGAGGTGTGGCAGCGGCTGTTCGGGGAGGAGGACCAGCAGACGCTTCTGATGGGTTGGTGGCTGGGCTTCCTGTACCTGATGGTCGGGCGCTACGACGACGCCTCCCGGCTCGTGGCCCAGCTCAGGGCCGTCTACGACCGCACCGCGCCCGCGAACCAGGAGGACACGCGCGAGGACGCACTGGTGGCGCTGAACCTCGAAGCCGCGGTACGCCGCCACCAAGGGGACTTCGGTGCCGGTGCCGAACTGGACGAGATGGCCTATGAGCGTGCTCGGCGCGCCTTCGGCGAGGACGACCCCACCACGCTGGTCACCGCTCACAACCTCGGGGTGAGCCTCCGGCTGGTCGGCGAGTTCCAGCGCGCGCTGGAACTGGACCGGCACACGCACGCGATGAAGACACGGCTGTTCGGCCGCGATCACCAGCAGGCACTGGTGACCGAGGCGAGCGTCGCCGTCGACGTGCGCGAGACGGGTGACTACGTCGGCGCGCGGTCGCTGCAGCAGGCGGTCGTCGACGGCTACCGGGCGGCCTTCGGAGCCGGTAACCCCACGACTCTGCGGACCGTGCGGCAGCTGAGCGAGGCCTGCCGCAAGGAGGGCGACCACACCACCGCGCTGGAACTGGCGCGCGACACGTTCGACCAGTTCACCCGCCGTTACGGCGACACGCACCCGGAGTCCCTGACCGCCGCGCTCGCCCTGTCGGTGGCGTTGCGGCAGAACGGTCAGCTGGAGGCCGCCAGGGAGCGCGGCGAGAAGGCCGGCGAACGCTTCCGCACCATCTACCAGCACGACCACCCCCATGTCCTGGCTGCCGACGTCGACCTGGCGGTGACGCTGCGGCTGCTGGGACGGGCGCAGGAGGCCAGGCAACTCGACGAGGCGGCGCTGGAGTCGCTGACCGGGCGCCTCGGGGAGAGCCATCCGATCGTGTTGGCCTGTGCCATCAACCTGGCGAGCGATCTGAGTGCGCTGGGGCGGGTGGAGGAAGCCCGCGAACTCGGCGAGAAGACCGTTGCGTTGTGCCGGACGCGGCTGGGCGAGGACCACCCGACCACGTTGGTGGGTGCGGCGAACCTCTCCCTGGACCTCGTCGCCCTCGGGGAAGAGGCGGCGGGCGAGGCGCTGCGCGCGGACACCCTGAGCCGTATGGAGAGGGTCCTGGACGGGCCCCGCCTCAGGTCCGCCGAGTCCGCTCCCCACCCGGCGACCGTGCAGGCCCGCGCCAGGAAGCGGACCGACTGCGACATCGACCCGATGCCGATGTGACCGTCCCGGTCAGGCCGGAGCCGAGCCGAGCCAGGTGGCGAGGCGGATGGGGTCCGGTGGGGTGTCCGTGACCTGCCGCAGGGAGCGGTGCACCGCTCGCGCCCGTTCGGGGTGGTGGCACAGCAGGTGGGCCGCCGTCGGTTCGGTGTCCGCCGCGGCGAGGGCACGGCCGAGGCCGGCCCAGGCTCCGGCCCGGTCGGGTTGCGCGGCCAGGTCCGCCAGGTAGGCGTGCCGGGCCGCCGTGGCGTCGCCCGCGGCCAGGAGGGCGTCGCCGGCCAGTGCTCCGGTGACGCGGGCCGCGGCCTTCTCGGGCCAGTCGGGCGAGGGCCGGTCGTCGTTCGTGTCGTTGAGGCGGTAGCGGACGAGCATCGCCAGGCTGTCCAGCCAGCGCGCCGAGGGATCGGGCACGACCTCGGGCTCGGCGGCCAGGGCACCGGGCGGGCCGCTCGCCCCGTCCAGCCAGGCGCGTACGGCCGCGTCGACCGCAGGCGCGGCGGGCCGCAGGTGGTGTGCCCGCCAGCGCGCGACGTGGTCGTCGGTGCACAACCGGGCCAGGGCCCGTTGCTCCTCGGGAACCGGCTCCGCCAGCCACTGCGCGCAGTGGTCGCGCAGCGTGTCCAGCAGGGCCGTGCCGAGCGGTGTGAAGCGCGGATGCCGGTGGATCTGCTCCATCGCCGTCGCCACATGGGTCCGCCACAGCGCGAACTCGAACTGCGCCATGGCGGTCTGCGCGGCTGCGGCCGTGCGGTGCGCGCGCCAGAAGCGGGTGATCCCCACAAACGCGTAAATGCCTTGCAGCAGCCCCCCAAGAGGCCGGGGATCGTCCCGCCAAGGCGCGTACCACAGCTCCGTACCTCCGTCGGAGCCGTCCGTCAGCAGGGGCGTCAGATGGAGCAGTCCGCCCAGTTTGGTGTGCTGGAACTCATGCACGAGGGTGACGGCCAGTTCGATGGCGTCGTCCGGTTCCGAGGCCTCGATGCCCCCGAAGGCCTCCCCAGCTGTCACACTGCGTGGCCGAAACCTTTCCCTGGCCGCTGTCGGCGTCAGCGAGAACACGCTCCGCCGCATCGCCTCCGCCGTGTCGGTCTGCTCTCTCAGCAACACCGCCCAGGCCCGCTCCAGCAGTTGCCCCCAGTGCGCGGCGGCCTCCTCGGACAGGGGACGCGGCTCGGTCGGCTGCGGATACGTCCGGTACGGATCCACGTCGTCCAGCGCGATCTCGAGCCGTCCGCCTGCCGGGCCGACCGTCAGCCGGCGCACCGGATGCCACCCCGCTCCCGCCGAACCGAACGGGAGCGGTATCACGACCCCGGCCCCGGACGCTTCCACCACGGCGCGCCCGGCCTCGGCCCGCACGGTGGCCGTCGTCCATGGTTCGGTCGTGGGCAGCACCGCACAGCCCAGGGTCGGCAAGGGCACCCGGCCGTGCCGCACCGGCACCTCGATGCCGAAGTCCAGCTCCGCGCGTAGCGCTGCCGCCGCAGCGAGCGCCGAGAAGTGGCCGAGCACCACCCATGGCGGCGGCTCCGCCTCGGACGCCGTCCCCCGCAGCCGGTGCAGCGCGGTGGCCAGCCACATGCCCGTCTGCGGATACATGAGCAGGTCGTCGACAAGGGCGGGCGCGCGTTGCTGCGCCTGGCTGAGGAGGTCCCACGCGGGGCCGAGATCCGTGGCGTCGTCGAGCATCCTCAGCAACAGCAGACGACGGCTGCGTTCGGCCCCGAGCAAAGAGGTGAGGGTGGCGGGGCCGCCCTCACCACGGACCAGTTCGGCCAGGCTGTCCGGCGGCAGGCGATGATGCGGCAGGGACGGCTCAGCACTCACGAGCGACCCCGGCGGTGTCAGTCGAAACGCTCGGCACCGCCGTCGATTCCGCTGACGCTGGCCATCTGGTGGTCGATTCTTCGCTGCAGTTCCTCCAGCGACGTGGCGAGGACCCGGCTGTCAATGGAGCGCAGCGTTTCAAGAGATACCCCCGCGAGATCGACCAGGCTGGACTCGACGGCGGCCACAGACGGCTCCATGACGGCCAAACCCCTTCCCCCCGGCTGCATTTGTGGATGCGGGCTGCTCACATCCCCCTGATAATGGCCCGCCGTGCCGAGGATGAAACCCCGCACCCGTGGGGCGGCGCGATATCAGGTCAGCGGCTCTCACCGGCTCGACGGTGGCGCCGGGACAACTCCACCGCCTCTTCGTCCATGCGGGCCACCCCGGCGGAGTGGCCCTCCATCAACCGTATCGCTTCGAGGAGTTGGTCCAAGGTCCCCGGGTAGCGAAGGCAGGTCCGCAGGATGGCGAACACGTCCGGTCTCAGCGCCGGTGTCCTCGGACTCATGGCCGCGACGGCCGGGTTGATGCTGCCCAGGACCAGGGCCAGGGTGGTGCGGTCGCTCACCGTGGGCAGTGCCGTCAACGCGCCCACCAGGCCGTCGAGTTCGCGCAGCGGCAGGTCGTCGCGCAGATCGGCCAGGGTGACCGGGCCCGCCGCGGCGGGCCGTGCGGACGGGATGCGGGGCAGCTCGGGCGCCGACGCGGGCAGGCCGGCGCACTCGTGCAGCAGGGCCAGTTCGGACCTGGTCAACAGCTCGTACCAGCGGTCCACGCGGACGGCGGCGAGGCGGCCGAGACCGTCCGTGCGGTGGTGCGCGCTGACCAGGCCGACGATCGCGTCGTCGTGCCAGACCGCCGCGCCCGACATGCCCTCCCAGGGCGACCGGTCCGGCTCGGCGTCCGACTCGGGCGGGGTGACGGCGAGTTCGAGCGTGCCCTCGCGGCGGTTGGACAGTACCGAGGTCATGCCCGTCGCGTGACAGGAGTCGCGGTACTGGGACGCCGAGCCGTCGTCGAGCCGTCGCATCCGGTCCTCACGCAGCTTGAACCGGGGGAAGCCCATCGCGCTGCACGGCAGCACGAGGTCCGCGTCGGGCACGGCCCCGTACGAGGGGGGTTCGGTCGCGGCCGCGTGGACGCCGTGCGGCGCGGATCCGTCCAGTTCCAGGAGCGCCACGTCGGCCTGCTCCGAGGCCAGTACCACCCGGGCGGCCACGGTCCACTCGTCGGCGCGGTCGGCCTCGAACCGTACGTCGGTGGTTCCCGTTCTCGCGTCACGGACGACGTGCGCGGCGGTGAGCACCCACCAGGGACCCACCCGGTAGCCGGAACCGCGCCGTCCGGGGCCCCGCCCCGCGAGCGGTCGCACCATCACCTCCGCCACCCGGACCGGATCCAGTCCGCGGCGCGGATCCTGTGCCGCCACGGCTCAGCGCTCTCGTTCGGTCTCGTCCCCGCCCACCCACGGGGCCCGTCCGCCGCCGCTGTGGGTGCGCGGGTCGAGCGTCAGCTTCACCCGGTGCGTGACGCTGTCCGCCACCCGTCCGTCCGCGCCCGCCTCCACCACCCAGAAGCGGATCTTGCCGCCCGCCGTCGCCGACCGCTCCACGACCACGGCCGCCTCCAGCTCCACCGGACCCACCTCGAAGTACAGATCCTCCCCCTCCGCGGCCGTCCGGGCCGCGGTCAGTTCCCTGCGCAACTCCTCGATCAGTTCAGCGAGTTCAATCACACCCGGTCCCTACCCCCACCGCCCGTGCTCCCACCGCCCTTCCGTCACCCGATCCGGGCCGATTCCGCGCTGTGGCCCTGTGTGACGACGTTGATGCAATAGGGTCACCCAAGTAGCCTGAAATCCCTGGAAACGCCATATTCAGTGATATCTAAGGCATTGAACGCATCACCTCACTGTCACAGGGGCGCCGCCATGGAGAAGTCCGGAGTCGAGTCCGAGCTGATCGACCTCAGCGACGTTCCGCTGGACGCCTGGCCCCAGCTGGACCTGCCGCCCGCGCAGGGCTCCATGCGCCGACTGCTCAGCCGTATCGACGACCCCGCGAGCAGCCTCGGCGGCTACAACCCGCAGCGCGACGCGTAGCGGCGCGAGAGGTGCACCAGACGGCCCGGTCCCACGCCCTGCCCCACGTCCTGTCGCACGCCCTGCCCCACGTCCTGCCTCCGCAGTCGTTCGACGAACTGCTGTGCGGTGGGGGCGGCCCCGCGACGGTGGACCGTCTGCGGGTGAGCGAGCGGAGCTGGCGGCTGCTGGTCGTCCGGGCCCTGCTGGACTCGGCCGCGACGGCACCGGCAGGCCCCCTGTCCCCCTTGGCGGACGGCTGGAAGTTGCTGTCGCGCGCCTGGGCCGTGTCCAAGGAGGCGGTGGAAGACCTGCTGGCGTATCCGGCCGTGGGCGTGTGGGCGGCGCACACACTGCGCCGGCTGCGCGGGACGGCCCAGGACGACGCACCCCTCTGGGCGGACACCGGGTACCTCCACGCGATCGCCGCCGCCGCGGCCGTCCGCGTCGGCCTGGAGTTCCGTACCGACGTCCCGGTCCGCCACGGCTGGGTGGTCCTGCCCGCGCTCGGGGCGATGCGGGTGCCCGGCCGGGCGGACTGGGACGTGGCCGAGGTCAGCGCCTCGGCGGGATCCGTGCGGATCGCCGGGCGCCCACTCGGGGGGCCGGACTGGCACGCCCTGACCGAGCTGCGCGCCGACGGCTGCACCCTGCTCCTGGACGACACCGACCCCTACCGCGACCTGCGCGGACCGACCGGGGTGGAACCGATCGACTCCACCGCCGAGTGGCAGGACCTGTTCGGCCCCGCCTGGGACATCCTGCGGCGCACCGACACCGAGGTCGCCGAGGCCCTGGCCGGCGGGCTGGTGTCGGTGGTGCCCCGTCCGCGCGCCGAGAGGTTCAGGCCGCACAGCGCGTCCTCGGGCGACGCCTTCGGCACCGCCCTGGCCTCGGCCCCGGACGACGCCGAGCAGTTCGCCTCGACGCTGGTGCACGAGTTCCAGCACAACAAGCTCAGCGCGTTCATGCACCTGTTCACCCTGTACGACGACCAGGGCACCCGGCTCCACTACGCCCCCTGGCGCGACGACCCCCGTCCCCTGGGCGGGCTGCTCCAGGGCGTGTACGCCTTTTTCGGTGTCACCGCGTTCTGGCGGCGGCGCGGCCACGCCCTCGGACAGTTCGAGTTCGCGCTGTGGCGCAGCCAGACCGCGTACGCGCTGCGCGCCGTCGGTTCGGCGGACGGGCTCAACGATCTGGGGCGGCGGCTGGTGGCCGAGCTGACGCGGCGCATCGAGCCCTGGCTCGACGAACCGGTCGACGCCCGGTTCCGGGCCGCGGCGGCCCTGGCGGTCGCCGACCACCGTGCCACCTGGCGCGCCTGCCATCTGCGGCCCGCGCCGGGGACCCTCCGCGCCCACGCGGCAGCCTGGGCCGACGGAAGCCGGCTGCCCAAGGCGACGGACGAGCCCGAGCCCGAGCCCGAGCCCGTGCCCGTGCCCGTGCCGGGCAGTCCGGCGCGGGGCATCGACACCCGGGCGGTGCTGCTGCGATGGCTGCTGGCGGACCCCGCGGGCTTCGCGGCGCTGCGGGACGACCCCGGCGCGGTGGTCGCCGGCGCGCGCCTCGAGGACATCGCCCTGGTGGAAGGCCGCACCGCCGAGGCCCTGAGCGCGTTCCGTGCGCGCATCGGCCGCGGCGAGGGCGACCCCGAGACCTGGGCCGGGCTCGGCCTCGCCGCGCGGGCCGCCGGAGACCCGGCGGGAGACGGTCTGCTGGCCCGTCCGGAACTGGCGATGGCCCTGTACGGCGAACTGAACGGGCAGGCCGATCCGCTGGCACTGGGGCGCGCCCTGGCGTACGGAGCCTGAGCCGGGGAGGACCTAGGCTCCGCGCGGGGCGTCCCGCAGCCGACGCGCGATCTCCAGCTGGACCGCCTCCAGCGGGCGGCCGTCCTCGATGTCCCACAGAGTGTTCTGTAGGACACGACCGAGGGTCCAGGCACGGGCCCGCTCGCGATCCAGGCCCATGACGTCGGTCATCGCGTCGAAGCGCCAGCGGATCTCGGCGGGCTCGAAGCGGTTGCCGAGCGCCGGGCAGAGGTCGAAGCCGGGATCGCCCGCGAGCGGCTTGGGGTCAATGGCGACCCAGGGCCCGTGGCCGACGGAGCGGGCGTCCCCGTCCTGGAGACCGTCGGGGCCGCGGAGGTCGTGGAGGTCGCGGAGGTCCTGGAGGTCCTGGAGGACGTTGTCGTAATGGAGGTCCCAGTGGAGGAGACGGTCACCCGGCTCGGTCGCCACCTCGCGCACCGCCGCCGCGCAGTCCTCGACGAGACGACGCTCGGCCGGGTCCGCGATCAGTTTCAGGGCCCCCGGCACCCGCTCCAGCATGGCCTCCGCGATGTCACCGAGCCGCCGCATCCCCTCCGGCGCCGGCACGGCCGTCAACCGGGCCAGCAGCCGCGCGACGACCAGCGCGGCCTCGCGTGTGTCGGGGAGGTGCGTCAACATGCGGGTCTGGTCGAGCCGTTCGAGCAGCAGGGTGCAGGTGGCCTCGTCGTGGGCGAGGAGGCGTACGGCCGCGCCACCGTCCCAGACACGCAGGGCGGCCGGCTCACCCGCGCTCTCCTCGTCCAGGAGCTGGAGCTTGAGCACGGCCGGGGTGCCGTCGGCCCGCAGCACCGGCAGGATCAGCGCCGTGACACCGTGCATGGAGGGGCCGTCGAGGCGCAGCTCCCAGCGCTCCAGGAAGTGCGCGGCCCGCTCGGGCAGCCCGGCGACGAAGGCGCGCCCCGCCGCTCCGTTGTACTTGTCCTGCGAGGCGGCCAGACCCACCGGAACGTCGATCACAGAGCCGAGCCTATGTGCGGCGGTGAGGCGGCTCATGCGCATTGACGGGGCCCTGCACCGCGTCGGGAGCTACATACGCAGTGCCCCCGGCACCTACGTGTGGCTGGCGATCCTCTTCGTCACCACAGTGGCTCTGCACCACATGTCTCCGGATTTCGAAGAGGACTTCCTGCGCCAGCGGTCCACGAACATTCACGAGCTGTCGGACAGCCCCGTACGGGTGCTGATCACCAGTGCGATGTGGATCGACGGCGGTCTCTGGCTGCCGTACGCCGTCCTGTTCACCGCCTTCCACGCCCAGGCGGAGCGCTGGCTGGGCACGCTGCGCTGGCTGGCGGTCGCGGTGGCCGCGCACGTCCTGGCGACGCTGATCAGCGAGGGAGCGCTGCTGGGCGCGATCAAGCGCGGGGCGGCGCCGCACTCGGCGGTCGACACCCTGGACATCGGGGTGAGCTACGCGCTGGCCGGCGTCATAGGGGTCCTCACCTACCGCGTCACGGTGCCGTGGCGGTACCTCTGTCTGGCGGTCGTCCTCGCGGTCTACGGCCTGCCGCTGGTCACCGGCCGCACCTTCACCGATTTCGGGCATTTCATATCGATCCTGATCGGCCTCTGCTGCTATCCGCTGGTCAGAGGCCGCGGAAAAGCATGGAATCCGAAGGAGACACTGGCCACCCTCAGGGGTTAACGTCCCGCCCATGAGCAGCAGCACGGGAAGCGGCACGGCCAACGGCGGCATCTCCTTCTGGTACGCGGACGACGGTCTGCCCGAGCCCCGCGAGCCCCTGTCGGGCGACGCGACCGCCGATGTCGTGATCGTCGGCGGCGGCTACACGGGCCTGTGGACCGCGTACTACCTCAAGAAGGCGGCCCCCTTCCTGCGCGTCACCGTCCTGGAGCAGAAGTTCTGCGGCTACGGCGCCTCCGGGCGCAACGGCGGCTGGCTCTACAACGGCATCGCGGGCCGCGACCGGTACGCCAAGCTGCACGGCCACGAGGCGGCGGTCCGTCTCCAGAAGGCGATGAACGAGACGGTCGACGAGGTCGTCCGGGTCACCGCCGAAGAGGGCATCGAGGCGGACGTCCACCAGGGCGGCGTCCTCGAAGTGGCCTACACGCCCGCCCAGCTGGCCCGCCTGAAGGCCTTCCACGCGCACGAACTCTCCTACGGCGAGAAGGACCGCGAGCTCTACGGCGCCCGGGAGACCGTCGAGCGCGTCCGGGTCGCGGACGCGGTCGGCTCGACCTGGACCCCGCACGGGGCGCGTCTGCACCCGGTGAAGCTCATCAAGGGGCTTGCGGCGGCCGCCGAGGCACTCGGCGTCACGATCCACGAGAAGACGCCGGTCACGGAGATCCGCCCGAAGCACGCGGTCACGCCGTACGGCACGGTGCGCGCCCCCTACGTCCTGCGCTGCACGGAGGGCTTCACGGCCTCCCTGAAGGGCCAGAAGCGCACCTGGCTGCCCATGAACTCCTCCATGATCGCGACCGAGCGGCTGACCCCGGAGCAGTGGGCGACGATCGGCTGGGAGGGGCGCGAGACGCTCGGCGACATGGCGCACGCCTACATGTACGCCCAGCGCACCGCCGACGACCGCATCGCGCTCGGCGGCCGGGGTGTCCCCTACCGCTTCGGCTCGCGCACCGACAACGACGGCCGCACCCAGCAGGCGACCATCGACGCCCTCCACGAGATCCTGGTCCGCTTCTTCCCCTCCCTGGCCGGCGTACGGGTGGCGCACGCCTGGTCGGGCGTCCTGGGCGTCCCCCGTGACTGGTGCGCCACCGTCACCCTGGACCGCTCCACCGGCCTCGGCTGGGCGGGCGGCTACGTCGGATCCGGCGTCGCGACGACGAATCTCGCCGCGCGCACCCTGCGGGACCTGATCCAGCAGGACTCGGGCCAGGCGGGCCCGACCGACCTGACCGCCCTCCCGTGGGTCGACCACAAGGTCCGCAAGTGGGAGCCGGAGCCGTTTCGCTGGCTGGGCGTGCAGGGCATGTACGCCACCTACCGCACGGCCGACCGCCGCGAACTCACCACACACAGTGCGCAGTCGTCGCGGCTCGCACGGGTGGCGGACCGCGTCGCGGGCCGGCACTGACCACCCCTGCGGGAGCTGGGGAAGCCGGTTCAGGGGACCGACTCGGGCACGGGGGCCGGTGCGGTCGCGTGTCTGGGGGTCCTCGCGGTGACCATGAGGCCCGCGACCAGACCGGCCAGGAGCATGATTCCGGCGGCCCACCAGATGGCGACCGTGTAGCCGTGCACGATGCCCTCGCGGACGATCAGGGCCTTCCGGGCGGGGTTGGCGAGGTGCGCGGCGATGTACACCGCGCCGCTGGTGGTGGCGATCGTGTTCAGCAGGGCCGTACCGATCGAACCGCCCACCTGCTGTGAGGTGTTGACGGTCGCGGAGGTCACGCCGGAGTCCTGTGGGGCGACCCCGGCGGTGGCGGTGGCGAAGACCGGCATGAAGATCAGGCCCATGCCGAGGCCCATCAGGATCAGACCGGGCAGCAGTCGGCCCGCGTAGTCGGCGTCGACCGTGAGGTGGGTGAAGAACAGCATCCCGGAAGCCGCGAGGAGCGCTCCGGGGACCATCAGTACGCGCGGTGCCACGCGGCGCAGCAGTCGCGCCGAGATCTGCGTCGTACAGATGACGATCGCGGCGGTCATGGGCAGGAAGGCCAGGCCCGCCCACACGGGCGAGTATCCGAGGACGACCTGCAGGTAGTAGGTCATGAACAGGAAAATGCCGAACATGCCGATGACGGCGAGGGCCATCGTCAGGAAGCAGCCCGCGCGCGTGCGGTCCTTGATGATGTGCAGCGGGAGCAGCGGGCTCGGGGCCCTCGTCTGCCAGTACACGAACGCGGTCAGCAGCACGATTCCGCCCGCGAGGAGGGCAAGGACCAGCGGGTCCGTCCAGCCGCGCGGCTCCGCCTCGCTGACTCCGTAGACGATCGTGACCAGTCCGCCGCAGCCGAGCAGCACACCGGGGATGTCGAGCCGGGCGCGGGCGTTGCCCGGGGGGTCGGGCAGCAGCGCGAACGCGCCGAAGACCCCGACGACGGCTATGGGGATGTTGACGTACAGGCACCAGCGCCAGTTCAGGTACTCGGTCAGCAGCCCGCCCATGATGAGTCCGATCGCCGAGCCGCTGCCCGCGAGGGCGCTGTAGACGCCGAAGGCCTTTCCGCGCTCCTTCGGCTGGGTGAAGGTGGTGGTCAGCAGGCTGAGCGCGGAGGGGGCCAGGACGGCGGCGAAGGCGCCTTGGAGAGCGCGGGCGCCGTAGAGCATGGCGGAGTTGGCCGCCGCGCCGCCGATCGCGGAGGCGGCCGCGAAGCCGATGAGGCCGAAGACGAAGGTGCGTCTGCGGCCGACGAGGTCCGCGATCCGGCCGCCGAGCAGCAGAAGACCGCCGAAGGCCAGTGTGTACGCGGTGATGACCCACTGCCGGTTGCCGTCGGACATGCCCAGAGCGCGCTGTGCGGAGGGAAGCGCGATGTTCACTATGGTCGCGTCGAGGACGACCATCAGCTGCGCGAGGGCGATGACCACCAGGCCCCACCAGCGGCGGGAGTCGGCGCCTTGGGAGGTACCAGGGGCGCCGCGTTCACCTGATCGGGTGCGGCTCACTTGCCCAGAAGACCATGAATTGGTATGTATCGCATCTTTCCGGATCGTGATCCCGATTCATGGCTCCAGAACCACCTTTCCGAGGGTGGCGCGGGTCTCCAGGGCCCGGTGGGCCTCGGCCGCCGCGGCCAACGGGAAACGGGTCACGGCCGGGGTGAGGCGGCCCGCGGCGGCTTCGGCGAGAGCCCTCAGCTCCAGCGTGCGGACGGGGTCGGGACCGCCCGCCGCGCGCAGCATCACGGGGCCGAGGACCTGCTCGGACACCCCCTCCACGAGCAGTGGCCCGCCGCTCTGGATGCCCTCGCCGGACCAGCCGAAGACGAGGTGCTTCCCGCCGGGGCCGAGGAGGTCGACGGCGGCGCGGGCGACGTCACCGCCGACGCCGTCGAAGACGACGGTGACCGGCTTCCCGCCCAGATGGGCGCGGACCCGGTCCGGCCAGCCGCCGTCCTTGTAGTCGACGGCCAGGTCGGCGCCGTTCTCGTGGACGCGGGCCACCTTCTCCGGGCCGCCGGCGAGACCGATCACGGTGGCACCCGTGTGCCGGGCGTACTGCACGAGCAGGGTGCCGATACCGCCCGCGGCGGCGGGGATCAGGGCCACGGAGCCGGGGCCCAGCTCGGCGAACTGGAGGATCCCCATCGTCGTACGGCCCGTGCCGATCATGGCGACGGCCTGGGCGAAGTCCAGGTTCTCCGGGATCTCGTGCAGGCGGTCGACGTCGGTGACGGCCAGTTCGGCGTAGCCCCCGGGGGTGAACCCGAGGTGGGCGACGACGCGCCTGCCGAGCCAGTGGCCCTCGACGCCCGCACCGAGGGACTCGACGGTGCCGGCGACCTCACGGCCGGGGATCGTGGGCAGCGGGGTGGGGGCGGGCGCAGGGCCCCGGGCGCCCGCGCGCAGGGCGGCGTCCAGGAGGTGGACACCGGCCGCGGCCACGGCGATACGGACCTGCCCCGGGCCCGGCTCGGGATCCTCGGTCTTCTCGTAGGTGAGGTTCTCGGCCGGGCCGAAGGTGTGCAGGCGGATGGCGTGCATGACGGTCTCCCTCGCTGACGTCCTGAGGCGTGCTTGATCGCTCGGTTGGTGCTTGATCGCCCGGTGGTGGTGCGGCTCAGCGTTCAGCCTCAAGCGCGCTTGAGGTCAAGGCGCGGGTGAGGGGTGTGCGTGGTCGGAGGCGCGGGTCGGGGGCGTTGTCAGTGGCGGAGTGCAGGATGGGGGCATGGTGCGAAAAGCGGCGGGCGGGGCGAGCGGGCGGGGCCAGGGGGCGCGGCGGCCGGAGGTGCGGCTGCCGCCGCTGGAACCCCATGACGGCTCCGAGCTGGAGCCGGACGGGGACTATGACGGGCTGGAGTTCCGGGAGGCGGACTTCGTCGGGCAGGACGGCGGAGGAGCGACCTTCATGGACTGCGCCCTGACGGGGTGCGCGCTGGACGAGACGCGACTGCACCACGCGCGCCTGCTGGACTCGGTCCTGACGGGCATACGGGGTGTGGGCACCGATCTCGCCGAGTCGACCTGGCGCGACGTCGAGTTGGTGGACGCCCGCCTGGGCGGGGTGCAGTTGCACGGGGCGGTGCTGGAGCGGGTCCTGATCCGCGGCGGCAAGATCGACTATCTGAACCTGCGCAAGGCCCGGCTCAAGGACGTCGTCTTCGAGGGATGCGTGCTGGTCGAGCCGGATTTCGGGGCCGCCCGGCTGGAGCGCGTGGAGTTCGTGGACTGCGTCCTGAAGGGGGCGGACCTCACCGCGGCCACCCTGACGGACGTGGACCTGCGCCACGCGGCGGAGCTGGACATCGCGCGGGGCGTGGACCGGCTGGCGGGGGCGGTGATCAGTCCGAGCCAGTTGCTCGACCTGGCGCCCGTGTTCGCCGCGGCGCTGGGGGTGCGGGTGGACGGGGGGCCGGGACCGGGAGCGTCCTGAGCCGGGGGCGAGTGGGGGGTACGGGGGTCTCAGCCCACTCGGGGGAAGCGGGCCTGGAGGGTCCAGATCGCCGGGTTCTCGGCGAGGTCGTCGTGCAGGTCCGTGAGGTCGGCGATCAGGTCGTGCAGGAAGTCGCGGGCCTCGCGGCGCAGTGCGGAGTGGGAGAAGGTCAGCGGCTTCTCGTCGCCCGGCATCCAGTCGGCCTCGATGTCCACCCAGCCGAAGCGCCGCTCGAAGAGCATGCGGTCCGTCGACTCGGTGAAGTCGAGCTCCGCGTGCTGGGGGCGCGAGGCCCGGCTGCCGCGCGGGTCCCGGTCGAGTTGCTCCACGATGTCGCACAGGGCCCACGCGAAGTCGAGCACCGGCACCCATCCCCAGGCCGTGGACAGCTCCCGGTCCGCCTTGGTGTCGGCGAGATAGACGTCACCGCAGAACAGGTCGTGCCGCAGCGCGTGGACGTCCGCGCGGCGGTAGTCGGTCTGCGGGGGGTCGGGGAAGCGGTTGGAGAGGGCGTAGCCGATGTCGAGCACGTAGGTGATGGTGTCATGGGCCTGGGGGAGCGGACACGGTTCCGCGGCGCGCGCGTGACCGGCCCCCACCGGTCGGCGGCCGGGCCCTCGGCCGGGGCGCGCGGCCTGGAGTGGGGTTGTCGGGGCCTCGTAGGATCGCTGGTGTGCCCCGATCTTCCGTCACCGTCCGCTCTGCTCCGGCCCCGGCCTTCGCCCTCGCTCTCGCGCTCACCCTCACCGCGTGCGGCGGCGGTGGTGGTGGTGTGTACGGCAAGCCCGGTGCCACCGGGGTCCGGGATCCGTACTTCCCGAAGATGGGCAACGGAGGCTACGACGTCACGCACTACGCCCTGACCCTCTCCTACGACCCCAAGGCGCACCATCTCGACGGCACCGCCGAGATCACCGCCCGGGCCACCCAGAACCTCAGCGCCCTCAACCTGGACCTGAAGGGCCTGGACGTCACCGCCGTCACCGTCGAGGGCAAGGAGGCCCGCTGGAACCGGGCGGGCCAGGAGCTGACCGTGCGCCCGCACACCGACCTCGACAAGGGCGAGACGTTCCGCGCGACGGTGCGCTACTCGGGCACCCCCGAGACACTCACCGACCGGGACGGCTCGCAGGAGGGCTGGCTGCCCACCGCCGACGGCGCCCTCGCCCTCGGTGAACCCACCGGCTCGATGGCCTGGTTCCCCGGCAACCACCACCCCTCCGACAAGGCGACGTACGACATCGCCGTCACCGTCCCGAAGGACCTGCGGGTGGTCTCCAACGGCGAGTTGACGAGCGAGACGACGGCGGCCGACGGCCGCAGGACCTTCACCTGGCACACGGCCGAACCGATGGCGAGCTATGTCGCCACGGTCGCGATCGGCCGGTACGTCATCACGCGCTCGACGACGAAGAACGGCCTGCCCGTGTACGTGGCGGTGGACCCGACGCAGACCGCGGCCGCGAAGAAGGTGCTGTCCGAGATCCCCGAGATCATGGACTGGGAGGCGTACAACTTCGGCCCGTACCCCTTCCCCTCGACGGGCGCGATCGTGGACCGCCGCGACGACGCGGGCTACGCCCTGGAGACCCAGACCCGCCCCGTCTTCCCCGGCGCCCCGGACACCGGCACCCTCGTCCACGAACTGGCCCACCAGTGGTACGGCGACTCCGTCACGCCCAAGTCCTGGCAGGACATGTGGCTCAACGAGGGCTTCGCCACGTACGCGGAGTGGCTGTACCAGGAGGACCACGACGGCGAGAGCGCCGACGAGATCTTCAACTCCCTCTACCGGGGCGACTACTACGACACCCCCGAGAAGAACAAGGCGGTCTGGGCCTTCCCGCCCGCCAAGCCCTCCAGCGCGGCCCACATCTCCGACCCGCCCGTCTACGAGCGTGGCGCGATGGTCCTGCACAAGATCCGCCGGACCGTCGGCGACGACACGTTCTACGACATCATCCAGGGCTGGGCCGCCACCCACCGCCACGCCAACGTGTCCACGGCCGACTTCACGGCCTACGTCGAGAAGAAGGCCCCGGACACGGACTTCAGCGGCATCTGGAAGGACTGGCTGTACGGAGAGGGCAAGCCGTCCCGGGCGTGACTCAGGTCCTCCCGTCCAGCGCTTTGCGCAGTACCGCGCAGGGGCGGCCCAGTCGGCGGTCCTCGCGGTGATCGATGGTCTCGTAGCCGAGGGCGGTCCAGAAGGCGAGGCCCCCGGGGGTTGAACCTGTTGCCGCTCGGCTGAGTTTGAGTGCGTGTTAATGAGTATGAACGAGCGTCGGCGGTCGGGCCGTGGGAGAACGGGAGTTCTTTCGTCGAATGCGTGACTGTTTCGTGTGGTGCTCGTTGGGTGGGGTGACGGGGTTTCGGCTGGGCAGGGGGTGAACAGGTGGGGCGGGTGCGGGAGATGGCGGCGTCGTTCGTGGTGCCCGGTCCTGCGGGGGTCGCGGTCCGGGACCGGCTCAAGGGTTTGACCGTCGGTGATGAGGAGGTGCTGCGTGCGGTGAGCGAGCACCTGGGGCGTCTGGCCTCGAAGGATCTCCAGACCCGGTGCGCGGACGCTGTGGACCATGACGGCGACCGGTGGGCGGCGCGCAAGCGGGCGCTGACCCGCCATTCCTCCTCGCGCTGGGCGGGCAGCCTCACCAAGCACACGCATGACCAGTGGGCGTTGTCGCGTCGCTGTCAGCTCGCGCACATCCAGGGCCTCGAGGCCGGTATCCGTATGTTGCGGCACCGGTTGTCGCTGCCGGTCGGCGAGCGCGGCTCGAAGCGTGGGCCGGGCGGTTACCGTTCTCGGCGGGAGTGGCATGCGAAGTCCCGCCGCCTGGCCTGTCTCGAAGCCCGCCTGGAGGCGGCCCGCGCAGACTGGAAAGCCGGCCGGGTACGGGTGGTACGGGGCGGGAAACGACTCCTTGACGCCCGCCACCACCTTGCCGAGGCGCAGCTCACCGAGTGGGAGTGGCGGCAGCGGTGGGAGGCCGAACGCTGGTTCCTCGCCGCGGACGGCGAGAGCGGAAAGCGGTACGGCAACGAGACTATCCGTGTCACCCCCGACGGTGTGGTCAGCATCAAACTCCCCACCCCGCTGGCCCACCTGGCCAACGCCCCGCGCGGCCGGTACATCCTGGCTGCCCCCGTACGCTTCCGGCACCGGGGCGAGGAATGGGCCGACCGCATCACCGCCGACCGGGCTGTGGCCTACCGCATCCACCTGGACGTCACCCCCGGACGCTGGTACCTCACCGCCTCCTGGCAGCGCCCGGTCGTGCAGACCATCCCGTTCGAGGCGGCCCGCGCACGTGGCATGGTCGGCGTCGACACCAACGCCGACCACTTCGCCGCCTACCAGCTGGACCGGCACGGCAACCCGGTCGGCCACCCGCACCGCTTCCACTTCGACCTGTCGGGCACCGCCGAGCACCGGGACGCGCAGCTGCGGCACGCCGTCACCCGGCTGCTGCACTGGGCCAAGCGGGTCGGTGTGAGCGCGATCGGTATCGAAGACCTGGATTTCACAGCCGAGAAGACCCGCGAGAAACACGGCCGCAGGAAGCAGTTCCGCAGGCTGATCTCCGGGATGCCGACCGGCAGACTCAAGGCCCGCCTCGTCTCCATGGCCGCCGAACAGGACCTGGCCATCGTGGCCGTCGACCCGGCCTACACTTCCCGGTGGGGCGCCCAGCACTGGCAGAAACCCCTTACTAGCAGCAAGCGGAAGACCACCCGCCATGACGCAGCCGCGGTGGCGATCGGAAGGCGCGCCCAGGGACATCCGATCCGGCGACGGACGGCACCGCCCCGCACTCACCAGAGCGATGAGTGCGGGCATCGGACCGTCCAGGCTCGACCGGAGGTCTCTGGGCGTGAGGGAACCCGCCCCCGCATTCCAGGACCGCGGACACGATCCGTCGGCGCCGGATGCGGAGCGAACGCGGGAGACCAGAACGCCCAACACCGTTCGGGGCGTTCGGCTGAGCATGGGTTCTGGCAACAGGACTCATTCCCGCTCAGTCTTTAGAAACGGTTGTTGTCGAGGACGGCGAGTTGTGCGGCGTCTCGGCTCGTGGGGCCCCTTCTGCTGCTCCCTCGCGTCCACGATCAGTAGCCCGATCCACGGGTCCGGATCGGTCGGGTCGGGATGGCGGGTGGGCGTGATCGCGACTCCGACGAGCCGCCCCGCACTCCGCGCGAGTAGCACCTCCACCCCTGGATGCGCCGACCCCCGCCGCGTCCTACTCCGGCTGAATGTCGTGGGCGTCGCGGGAATCCCCACTCAGGCAGAAGAACTCATGGTGGAAGGCGTAGAGGGAGGTGAGTTCGGTGAGGAGGGCGACGGGGATGGGGTGGTCGGGCGCGAGGGCTTCGAGAATCACGCGGGCAGGCTAGTCACTGTTCCCCGCAGGGGATGCTCAGGTCTCGACGGAGGTGGTCGGGGGCCCTGGAACGCGAGGAGCCCCTGGCCCGGTGTCCCGGGCCAGGGGCTCCTTCAACCGCCTCGTACGGATCAGACGTTGACGCCGAAGTCCTGGGCGATGCCCACGAGGCCCGAGGCGTAGCCCTGGCCGACCGCGCGGAACTTCCACTCCGCGCCGTTGCGGTAGAGCTCGCCGAAGACCATGGCGGTCTCGGTGGCGGCGTCTTCAGACAGGTCGTAGCGGGCGATCTCGGTGCCGCCGGCCTGGTTGATGATGCGGATGTAGGCGTTGCGGACCTGGCCGAAGTTCTGCGAGCGGGTCTCCGCGTCGTAGATGGAGACCGGGAAGACGATCTTGTCGATGTCGGCGGGGAGGCCCGCCAGGTTGACGTTGATCGCCTCGTCGTCGCCCGCGCCCTCGCCCGTGCGGTTGTCGCCGGTGTGGACGATGGTCTGGTCCGGGGTCTGCTTGTTGTTGAAGAAGATGAAGTGGGCGTCCGAGTAGACCTTGCCCTGGGTGTTGACCGCGATGGCGGAGGCGTCGAGGTCGAAGTCGGTGCCCGTGGTGGAGCGGACGTCCCAGCCGAGGCCCACGGTGACGGCGGTCAGGCCCGGAGCCTCCTTGGTGAGCGAGACGTTGCCACCCTTGGACAGGCTTACAGCCATTGTTGGGAGTCCCTTCCCTCGTTGCGTACGTGCACAGTGCTCGTACGTTTGGGCTTCGTACGGGCACGAAGCTACAGCTACACCTAAGAACGCCGAGAGGGGTGTCGAAGGTTCCTGCCCTCTTTACTTTCTTTACCCTCTTGGCGGACACCTGACGGCGAAAACGGGGTGACGTGGACCGGACATCCACGCGACCATGGACCCATGCCTGGTCCTTACGTCATCCGCGGCTCCGTCTCCCTCCCCGAGGCCGAGCTCCTGTGGCGTTTCTCCCGCTCCAGCGGGCCCGGCGGACAGCACGTCAACACGAGTGACTCGCAGGTCGAGCTGAGGTTCGACCTCGCGAAGACCGAGGCGCTGCCCCCGGTCTGGAAGGAGCGCGCCCTCGCCAAGCTCGCCGGGCGGCTCGTCGACGGCGTCATCGGCGTCCGCGCGTCCGAGCACCGGTCGCAGTGGCGCAACCGGGAGACCGCGGCCGTACGGCTGGCCTCCCTGCTCGCCGAGGCCACCGCCCCACCGCCCAAGCCCCGCCGGGCCACCCGCATCCCCCGGGGGATCAACGAGCGGCGGCTGCGCGAGAAGAAACAGCGCTCCGACACCAAGCGGGGCCGCTCCGGACGCGACTGGGGTTAGGGGCACCCGAGGCACCCGCGTGTCTTCCGTGGGTGTGTCTTCCGCGGGCGTGTCGGCCACTGCGTGGGTATGAGGTGACAGGCCTTTGTGCCGAGTTGTCGCTAATCTCATGGAATGGACGGATACGAGGACAGGGCGCACCTGGAGTGGTGGGCCAATCGATCGACCTGCCTGGCGCGGATCCCCGTCCGGTTGCGGCAGGCCGCCGTGCCCGACGCCCGTGCGTGGGACGCCGTCGTCTCCGCGCCGCTGGACAGCGGCGCGCGTGAGGACATGCAGTTCCTGATCGAGGCCAGTCCGTACTTCACCCTCCGCTTCGCGGACGATTCCGTGAACGAGGTCGAAGTGGAGCGCTCCGGGGACGGCAGCCGACTGCGACTGAGCGCCGTCCCGGAGACGTGACGTCACATCAGGGGGTCGCGGTCCGTCAATGCCATGACGGGCAAGTCCGTGCCGGACCGCGGCGGCGACCAGGAGATGTGACGTATGAGCGACAGCGAATTTCCCGGAGAGAACGGGAATGACGACAAGAATGCGAAGAACGCGAACGCGAAGAAGGCCGAGAACGCGAAGGACGGCGCGCACGCGAACGAATTTCTCGCCGCGCGATTCGAATCCCACCGCGGTCACCTCCGCGCCGTCGCCTATCGCATGCTCGGCTCCCTCTCGGAGGCCGACGACGCCGTCCAAGAGGCCTGGCTCAAGCTCAGCCGCGTCGACGCCGACCGGGTCGACAACCTCGGCGGCTGGCTGACGACCGTCGTCGGCCGGGTCTGTCTCGACATGCTGCGCTCCCGCCGAAGCCGCGGTGAGGAGCCGCTCGGCCCCCTGGCGGAGGGGCCCGGTGTCCGGATGCCGGAGCCGGTGCTCAGCCCCGTCTCGGGCATCGACCCCGAACAGGAGGCGCTGCTCGCCGACTCGGTGGGCCTCGCCCTGTTGGTCGTACTGGAGACGCTGACGCCCGCCGAACGTCTCGCCTTCGTGCTGCACGACCTGTTCGCGGTGCCCTTCGAGGAGATCGCGCCCCTCGTGGGCCGTACGTCGGCGGCGTCCCGTCAGCTCGCCAGCCGGGCCCGGCGCAGGGTCCAGGGCGGGGCACCCGTGCCCGATCCCGACCTGGGGCGGCAGCGGGCGGTCGTGGACGCGTTCCTCGCGGCGGCGCGGGAGGGCGACTTCGACGCGCTCGTCGCCGTGCTCGCCCCGGACGTGGTGGCCCGGAGCGAGGGCGGGGTGACGGCCGGTGCGATCGCCGTGGCCTCGGGGGCGAGCGGGTACGCGCACCTGGCCCGGATCGCGCGGCCCGCGCTCGTCAACGGCGCCGCGGGTGTGGTCGTGGTCGTGGAGGGACGCCCCGTCGGTGTCCTCGCCTTCACGGTCGTGCACGGCAGGATCGCCGTCATCGACATCCTCAACGACCCGGAGCGGCTGGCCGGGCTGGACGTCACGGTCCTCGACCGGTAGCCCCCGGCCCTCGAAGAACTCGAAGAAAGGGCGTCAGCCCAACTGCCGGTAGCGCCCCTTGAAGTACAGCAGCGGTCCGCCGTCCCCGCTCGGTACCGACGCGGCCAGCACCCGCCCGATGACGAGGGTGTGGTCACCGGCGGCGACCCGCTGCTCGGTGCGGCACTCCAGGGTCGTCAGGGCGCCGCCGACCAGGAGTGCCCCGGACGCCTCGCCGCGGACGTACGGGATGTCCTCGAAGAGCAGACGGTCGCTGATGCGGCCCTTCATGGCGAAGCGGCCCGCGATGTGGCGCTGGCTCTCGGAGAGCACGGAGACGGCCCACAGGGGCTGTTCGTCGAGCAGGTCGTCCATGCGGGAGCCCTCACGCAGGCTGACCATGACGAGTGGCGGGTCCAGCGAGACGGACAGGAAGGCCGTCGCCGTCATGCCGACGTCCTCGCCGCCGGGGCCTTCCGGGTCCAGCGCGGGCTCATGTGCGGTCACCAGGACCACACCCGCGGCCAGCCGGGACATGGCGGCACGGAACTCGTCGTTGCTCACCCCCTCAGCATGCACGGAAGGGGTGAGTGGAGCGGCAGAGGGAGTGTTCAGCACGCCGAAACGCTAGTCTCCGACCCCGGGGAGCCACATCGGGCCTCGGTCCGAGTCGGGTCCTAAGTCTGGTCCTAAGTCTGGTCCTGAGCCGGGCCCTAGGTCTCGGGACGGACACAACTGCTCACAGTGTCTACACAGCGTCCAAATAAGCGTTCAGTAAACACACGGGGGAAATGCAGAAACCCCACTCAATTGCTCACCTTCCGCTGTGACTTGAGTCACAGGAGCCATATTTTGTTGACCCTGTGTACCGAGTGAGCAGCGCGCTGTGATTCAGTGGCGTGGAAGCTATGCACGAAGCTACCAAGTAGTACGCGAGAGAACCGTAAGAGAACCAGGTACGCCGAAGACAACCCTGGAGTTGCTGCGAGGTCTCGAGGGGAGGGCGAATGGAGACCGAGTCGGAGCCCTACGTCCGTCTTGCGACCCTGCGGCAGCTCCATCAGGTGATGGCGGACATGAACACCGCGCGGAGCCTGGCGGACACGCTGCAGACCGTCGCCGACGGCGTGGTCACGGGCCTCGGCTACGAGCTGGCGTGTGTCAATCTCGTACGCCCCGACGGCGACCTCGTGGTCGCCGCGCTCGCCGGCAACTCCGCCGCCGAGGCGCTGATCACCGGCCGGGTCGGCTCCCGCGAGTCCTGGGACCGCCGGCTGAACATGGGCGAGGCCTGGGGCGATCTGCGCTTCATTCCGCACACCGAGGGCTGGGTCCTCGACGACGACGACGTACCGCAGTGGTACACCGACGGGCCCGCGCCGCGCTTCGAGGACGAGTGGCACCCCTCCGACCGCCTCTTCGCCCCCATGTACACCCCGGGAATCTCCGGGGGCAGCACCGGTGAGCTGATCGGCGTCCTGTCCGTGGACCGGCCGCGCAACGGGCGGCGTCCCGGCGCGTGGGGACGCGAGGCGCTTCAGATGTACGCCTTCCAGGCCGCCATCGCCATTAGCAACGCGCGTCTACGAGCCAATATGCAGCGCGCCCTGGTCCGGCTCGAGCGGGAGCAGCAGGCACTGCGCGCCAGCGAGGAGAGCTTCCGGCAGGCCTTCGAGTACGCCCCCTCCGGCATGGCCATCGCCGAGATGGGCGGCGACCAGCACGGCCGCATCCTGCGCACCAACGACGCCCTGTGCCGCCTCCTGGGCCGGCCCGCCTCCGCGATGCGCCGCTACTCCTTCTCCGACCTCGTGCACCCCGAGGACATCGGCACCCTGCTCCGGACGTCCGCCGAGGGCGGGCGCGCCGAGCTCAGACTCGGCCGCCGCGACGGCACCTACGTCTGGGTCTCGCTGCGCAACTCCGTGGTCGCGGACGCCGCCGACGGCCCCCGCTTCCTGCTCACGCACGTCGAGGACATAGAGGAACGCAAGCGCCGCGAACTCCAGCTCGCCCACCGCGCCTCGCACGACTCGCTCACCGGCCTGCCGAACTCGGCCGAGCTGCGCTCCCGCCTCGGCTCCCGCCTCTGCCGGCGCCCCGGGGCCCTTCAACCGGGCACGGTCGAGTCGCTGGACGCGGCGTACGGGCACGGCCCGTTCGCGGACCAGGCGGCCGAGCACAACTCCTTCGACAACCACCTCGGCGGCGGCGCGGGCGCCGCGGGCACCGGGAGCGGGCACGGGTTCGACCTCGGGCCGGGCTTCGACGCGTACGACGCCTTCGACCACCATGTGCACACCATCGCGCCCGAGGGTGAGACGGACGACGGCACCAAGGGGCTCGCGGTGCTCTTCTGCGACCTCGACGGCTTCAAGTCGATCAACGACCGCTTCGGGCACAACGCGGGCGACGCGGTGCTCATCGAGGTCGCCCGACGCCTGACCAACGGTGTCCGGGACGGCGACACGGTGGCCAGGCTCGGCGGTGACGAGTTCGTGGTGCTCGCCGACGGGCTCGGCCGGGCGGACGCGGCTGACCTCGCCGTACGGCTGCGGAACGCGATCATCCCGCCGATCCGTGTGGACGGCCGGGCCGTCCGGGTGGGCGCCAGCTTCGGCATCGGGTGGGCACACTGTGGCATGACGGCGGACGAGGTCTTGAAATCCGCTGACGAACGGATGTATGTCGAGAAACGGTCTCGTCCCAAACAGCATCGGCGTGCCGGATAAGTCACAGGTCAGTGGGTTGATGCGGTGAAGCCCACCCGTTTGGTCCCCTGGGAGCGGGTAGGCTCGCTATTCATCCATGTACCGCATCTGAACCGCACTTGTTGAGGAGACCAAGGGATGACGCCCGGCAACAACGGCGCGAGCACGCCCGAGGACGACGACCCGTTCGGCTATCTGTACGCCGACGGTCAGGCCAACGGCGCCACTCCGCCCAGCGGAGGCGGCGGCTACGGCTACCCCGGCTCGGTCAACCGGGTGCGGGCGGTCGGCGAACGCCAGTACGGACAGCAGCAGCCCGGTTACGGCCAGCAGGCTCCGACCGCGCAGTACGGCCAGCAGGCCGCCCCGACGGCACCGTACGGCCAGGTGCCGCAGCAGGGTGCCTACGGGCAGCCGAACGCGCACTACGCGGCGCCCGAGACGGTCCCCGGCGGGGCTCCGACCGGTCGGCAGTCGTCGGGAGGCGGCGGCCGCGGCCGTGGACCGAACACCAAGGGCCTGCTGATCGGCGCCATCGCCGTGGTCGCCGCCGTCGTCATCGGTATCGGCGTCGCCATGATGAACGGCGACTCGAACGACGACAGCAAGGACACGGCGGGCGGCGACTCGACGCCCTCGGCCTCCGAGAACGCCTCCCCGAGCGCGTCGGCCTCGCAGCCGGCGTCCGCCGGTGAGCTCCCGAAGATCGACGCGAAGGCCCTGAACCTGGGGACGGGTGTCACGACCGCGTCGGACGTGGCGGGCGCCAAGTCCGACGGCGGCACATACGTGACGGGCCTCAACAACGCCGGAGCCGCGGTCACCTGGACCGTCAACGGCATCCCCGACGACGGTACCTACACCCTCTTCGCCCGCTACAGCGCGGCCGGTGCCGACGGTTCGATGACGCTCACCGTCAACGGCAAGGTGTTCGGCTCCAAGCTGGGCATGAAGAACTACGCGCACGCGGCCGACGGTGACTTCGCGAAGGGCTGGACGAAGACCTACTCGTGGCCCACCCTCACCAAGGGCACCAACACGATCACCATCTCCTGCGGGGACGGCGACAGCTGCAACGTCCTCCTCGACCAGCTGTCGCTGAAGCAGGGCCAGGTCACGAAGTAGCGGGGCGTTCCGGGCGGCGGCTGTCAGGCTGCCGTGGCGTCCGCCGTGACCGTGATCTGGTCGAGCAGGGTGTCGTACGCCTGGCGGTCGAACTCGCCCGCCACGGGGGCCAGTACGGTCGCCGTGGCGAGGGCGACGGCCCGGGCCAGGCGGTCGGGCCATGGCAGGTGCTCCACCAGTCCCGACAGCAGGCCCGCGACCGCCGAGTCACCCGCGCCGGTCGGATTGCCGTGGACGCGGCGCGGTGGGGTGGCGCGCCAGAGGCCGTCCGGGGTGTGGGCGAGCAGGCCCTGGGCGCCCAGTGAGGCCACGACGGCGTGCGCGCCGCGCCTGCGGGCGTCCCGGGTCGCCTGCAACGGCTCGTGGGAGCCGGTGAGTTCGGCCAGCTCGTCGGCGTTCGGCTTGACGATGTCAGGACGGGCGGCGATGCCCCGGCGCAGGGGTTCGCCGCTGGTGTCCAGGAGGACGGGGACGGCCGCCGCACGGGCCGTGCGGATCAGCCCCGCGTACGCGCCCACCGGCACCCCCGGTGGCAGGCTGCCGCACAGGGCCACCGCCGAGGCGGAGCGCAGCAGCACCTCGTACGCCTCCTGGAAGGCCGCCCATTCGGCGGAGGTGATCTGCGGGCCGGGCTCGTTGAGTTGAGTCGTGTCACCCGTCGTCGTGTCGACCACGGCTATGGTGCGGCGGGTCGAGCCCGCGACAGGGATCAGCGCGTCCAGCACCCCGGGGGTGTCCGCGAGTTGGTCCCGCAGGGCGCGGCCCGTCACGCCGCCCGCGAAGCCCGTGACCGTCACCTCGTGGCCGAGGGCGGCGAGCACCCGGGCCACGTTCAGGCCCTTGCCGCCGGGGCGTTCGGTCACCTCGGTCACCCGGTGCGCGGTGTGCGGGCGCAGGGACCGTACGCGATAGGTGATGTCGAGAGCGGTGTTCGGTGTGACCGTGAGGATCACCTGGACCGACCTCCCCCGATGAATGCGCTGGCCGACAGTTTCGAGTCCCGGAGAATCCGGAGGCTCGATCATGCCAAAGACAACGGCGGTCGGCCCAGTCCCGGGACGACCGCCGTACGTCACATCGCGTTCCAACCGAAGGGCGAATCAGCCCAGTTGTGGGTCAACCACCCATTCGCCCCGGCGCATCACGCCCTTGAGGGCGAACTCCGCGTCCAGGACCACCAGGTCGGCGTCCTTGCCCGGTTCCAGTGAGCCCACCCTGTCGTACAGGCCGAGCAGGCGGGCCGGGTTGGCGGACAGGGCCGCGACGATGTCCTCGACCGGCAGCCGGTCGACGGTCACCGCCCGCTGGAAGGCGCGGTCGAGGGTGAGCGTGGAGCCCGCGATCGAGCCGCCCTCCACCAGCCGGGCGACCCCCTCGCTGACCTCGACCTCCAGCGGGCCGAGCCGATAGCGGCCGTCGCCGAAGCCCGCCGCGTCCATGGCGTCGGTGATGAACGCCACCCGGTCCGCGCCCGCGTGATGGAACGCCAGCTGGAGCGCGGCGGGGTGGAGGTGGGTGCCGTCGTTGATCAGCTCGACGGTGATCCGCTCGTCCTCGAGGAGGGCGGCGATCGGGCCGGGCGTGCGGTGTCCGAGCGCGGGCATGGCGTTGAACAGGTGCGTGGCGACGGTCGCGCCCGCGTCGATGGCCTCCACCGTCTGCTCGTACGTCGCGTCCGTGTGCCCGATCGCCGCGATCACCCCGTGCTCGGCCAGCAGGCGTACGGAGTCGATGCCGCCCGGCAGTTCGGTGGCGAGGGTGACCATGCTGGCCCGGCCGCGCGCCGCGTCGACCAGCTTGCGGACCTCGGCCGGGTCCGGGTCGCGCAGCAGTTCCTCGGAGTGCGCGCCCTTGCGGCACGGCGAGATGAAGGGGCCCTCGAAGTGGATGCCCGCGATGTCGCCCTGCTCGGCCAGCTCGGAGAGCAGCCCGGCGCGCTGGGCGAGGCCGTCCATGTCGCCGGTCACGGTCGAGGCGACGAGGGTGGTGGTGCCGTGCAGCCGGTGGGTGTGGACGCCCTGGAGGACCTCCTCGACGGTCCCGGAGGTGAAGGAGGCACCGCCGCCGCCGTGGTTGTGGAGGTCCACGAAGCCGGGGACGAGCCAGTGGCCCGACAGGTCCAGTGTCCGCGCCGACGAGGGCGCGCTGCCGGCGATGCGTGTGCCGTCGACGATCACACGACCGTCGTCGACGACTCCGGTGGGCAGTACCACCCTGGCACCGGCGAGAACCGTTCTAGGGGCCATCAGGTGGTTACCTCCGAAGTCGGTCGGGAAGTGGTCGGCTGATTCAGCAGGTCCCAGGCCAGCAGGCCCGCGCCCAGGCAGCCGGCGGTGTCCCCGAGGGCCGCGGGGACGAGGGACGGCAGTTTCTGGAAGGTGACGCGCCGCTCGACGGCGGCCCGTAGCGGTGTGAACAAGGTTTCCCCGGCCTCGGCGAGACCGCCACCGATGATCAGCGTGCGTGGATCCAGCAGGGTGAGCGCGGTGACGAGCCCGTCGGCGAGCGCGTCGATGGCGTCCTGCCAGACCTCCCGCGCCCGCGCGTCCCCGGACTCGACGGCCTTCGCGCAGTCGGCGGCGTCGGCCGCCGGGTCCCCGCAGGCCTTCGACCAGGCCTGGCTGACGGCGGCGGCGGACGCGTACCGCTCCAGACAGCCGTGCTGTCCGCACGGACACGGGGTCCCGCCGGGGCGTACGACGACATGGCCGATCTCGCCCGCGAAACCGTGCGCGCCCGCCTCGACACCGCCGTCGATGCCGATCGCGCCCGCGATGCCGGTGCCCAGGGGGACGAACAGGAAACGGTCGGCCCCCTGCCCCGCGCCGATCCGGCCCTCCGCGAGCCCGCCGGTGCGCACGTCGTGTCCGAGCGCCACCGGCACCCCGCCCAGCCGGTCGCCGAGCAGCCGGCGCATCGGGACGTCGCGCCAGCCCAGGTTGGCCGAGTACACCGCCACGCCCCGGTCGGCGTCGACGATGCCGGGGACGGCGACTCCGGCGGCCGCCGCGGCCTCGCCGAGGTGGTGCTCGCCGTACGCGCGCAGCTCGGCCGCGAAGTCGAGGATCGCGTCGACCACGGCGTCCGGACCGCGCTCGCGGCCGGTGGCGCGGCGGGCCTGGTGGAGGAGCTCGCCCTCCGACCCGACCAGGGCGGCCTTCATCCCGGTGCCGCCCACATCGAGGGCGATGACATGTCTCACGGGGACAGTGTCGCCCCTTACCCCAGGAGAGGTCTAGTCCACTCGCGTGGTGTAGACCTTGTATCCGCATTCCGAGACGGATGCAATGAACGCAGAAGCAAAGACGGGCAGCCCCGGGACAGGGGCGGCCGGGGGTTGGGAGAAGTGCGGTGCAGCGGCGTAGGGCAGGACGTAGGACGGTACTGATCGCGGCGGCGTCCGCGCTGGGCATGACGGCGGCTCTCGCGGGCTGCGGCGGCTCGGCCGGTTCCGGGGACGTGACCCTCAGACTCGTGGCCGCCGACTACGGGGACTCCAAGGCCAACAGTTCCCAGAAGTACTGGGACAAGCTCGTCAAGGCGTACGAGGCCGACCACCCCGGGACCAAGGTCGAGGTCACCGTCTACCCGTGGACGGACGTCGACCGCAAGGTCAAGGAGATGGTGGCGCGGGGTGACGCCCCCGACATGGCGCAGATCGGCGCGTACGCCGACTACGCCGACAAGGGCGAGCTGTACAAGGCCGAAGAGGTGCTCTCCATACCCGTCCAGGCCGACTTCGTCGCGCAGCTCACCGACGCGGGGAAGATGAACCGGGTGCAGTACGGCATGCCGTTCGCCGCCTCCACCCGGCTGCTCTTCTACAACACGAAGCTGTTCGCCGCCGCGGGTCTCAGCGCGCCGACGACCTGGAGCGAGCTGGCCGCCGACGCGCGGGCGCTGAAGGCCCGGGGAGTGAAGATCCCGTACGCGCTGCCCCTCGGTCCCGAGGAGGCGCAGGCCGAGACCATGCAGTGGCTGCTGAGCGGCGGCGACGGCTACACCGACGACGTCGGCACCTACAGCCTCGACTCCGCCCAGAACGTCGCCACCCTCACCTGGCTCAAGGACGACCTGGTCGGCAAGGGGCTGACCGGACCGGTCGCGCCCGCGAAGCTCAATCGTGCGGACGCCTTCGCGGCGTTCGCGCGCGGCGAGGTCGGGATGCTCAACGGGCACCCCACGCTGATGAAGATGGCCGCCGACAAGGGCGTGAAGTTCGGGATGGTGCCGATGCCCGGCGTCAGCGGGAAGACCCGGGCCGCGATGGGTGTCGCCGACTGGATGATGGCCTTCAAGAAGAACGGCCACCAGGAACAGATCGGTACGTTCCTCGACTACGTCTACAGCGAGAAGAACGTGCTCGCCTTCTCGCACGAGTACGACCTGCTGCCGGTCACGACGTCCGCGTCCGAGGCGATGACGGCGGACAGCGACGACGCGGACCTCACCCCGTTCCTGGACGAGCTCGCCTCCTCCCAGCTCTATCCGGTCGGCAAGACGTCCTGGGCCGCCGTCAGCGCCGACATCAAGAAGCAGATCGGCAAGGCGGTCTCCCCGGACGGCAGCCCGGCCGGGATCCTCGGCTCGCTCCAGCAGACGGCGACCACGAGGGACTCCGCGGGGTAGCTCCGCTGTCGGTGGCGGGCGCTACGGTGCGGTCATGGACGAACTGAGCGGGAGGGAGCGGGGGATCCTCGCCATGGAGCGCCGTTCCTTCGCGGGGCCCGGCGCGAAGGAACGAGCGATACGCGAGCAACTCGGCCTCGCCCCCGTCCGCTACTACCAACTCCTCAACGCCCTCCTCGACGACCCCCGCGCCCTCGCCCACGACCCGATCACGGTGAACCGCCTCCGCCGCATCCGGGACACCCGCCGTGCGGAACGCTGACACCGCCCGACGTGACTCGGTGAGCCGTGGGTGCGCCCGGGGGCGCGCGGATAGGGTCGGAGCATGGGCAGCCACTCGGAAAACCCGGAATCCCCGGACGTCACGGAACCCTTGCCGACACCCGTGACCCCCGCCGGACGCGACGGCCTCGACGCCATCCTCACCCGGCCCGACCGGGCCGTCATCGCGCTCGACTTCGACGGAACACTCGCCCCCATCGTCGCCGACCCGGAGCAGGCCCGCGCCCACCCCGACGCGGTCCCCGCCCTCGCGGCCCTCGCCCCGAAGGTCGCCTCCGTCGCCGTCGTCACCGGCCGCCCGGCCGGCGTGGCGGTCCGCCACGGCGGCTTCGCGGGCGTCCCGGGCCTCGACCACCTCGTCGTCCTCGGCCACTACGGCGCCGAACGCTGGGACGCCCGCACCGGCACCGTCAACGCCCCCGCCCCGCACCCCGGCGTCGCCGCCGTCCGCGCCGAGCTGCCCGGGGTCCTCGACGGGATCGGCGCCTGGCACGGCACCTGGATCGAGGAGAAGGGCCGCGCCGTCGCGGTCCACACCCGCCGCGCGGAGGACCCCCAGGCCGCGTTCGAGGCACTGCGCGAACCCCTCACCGACCTCGCCACCCGTCACGGCCTGATCGTCGAACCCGGTCGGATGGTCCTCGAACTCCGTCCCCCGGGCATGGACAAGGGCGTCGCCCTCCTGGAGTACGTCCGCGAGGTCCGCGCCGAAGCCGTCATGTACGCCGGCGACGACCTGGGCGACCTCCCCGCCTTCGCCGCCGTCGACAAACTCCGCTCGGACGGCGTCCTGGGCCTGCTGGTGTGCAGCGGCAGCGCGGAAGTCACCGAACTGGCCGAACGGGCGGATCTCGTGGTCGACGGCCCGGCGGGAGTCGTACGCCTGCTGAAGGCATTGGCGAGTCGCCTGGACCGTTGATCCCTACTCAGCCCTCCAACTCCCGCAGCTGCTCAAGAAACCACTGCGCCGGAGGCAACGCCGTCCCGGCGGCAGCCAACCGCTTCGTGCGTTCCGCCCGTTCCCCCACCGGCATGGTCAGCGCCGCGTCCAGCGCCCGCGCGGTGCCGACCACGTCGTACGGGTTCACCACCACCGCGTCCTCGCCCAGCTCCTCGTACGCCCCCGCCTCCCGGGAGAGCACCAGCACGCACCCCTCGTCGGAGACGACCGGCACCTCCTTGGCGACGAGGTTCATGCCGTCGCGGATGGGGTTGACGAGGGCGACGTCGGCGAGCCGGTACGCGGCCAGGGAGCGGGCGAAGTCGTCCTTGACGTGGAGGACGACAGGGGTCCAGCCCGGCGTCCCGTACCGGTCGTTGATCTCGGTCGCCACGCGCTGCACCTCGGCCGTGTAGTCGCGGTAGACGGCCAGGTCCTGACGCGAGGGGTAGGCGAAGGCCACGTGGACGACGCGCTCGCGCCACTCCGAGTGGTCCGCCAGCAGCTGCCGGTACGCCAGCAGGCCCCGCACGATGTTCTTCGACAGCTCGGTCCGGTCGACCCGCACGATCGTCCTGCGGCCCTCGCCGATCTGCTCGCGCAGCGCGGCCATGCGGTCGGCGACGTCCGCCTCGTGTGAGCGCCTGCGCAGGAAGTCCGCGTCCGCGCCGAGCCCGTGCACGCCGATCCGGGTGTCGCCGAGCCCGCCGACGAGCGCGTCGCAGCAGGCGGTGAACGCGTCCGCCCAGCGCTGAGTCAGGAAGCCGAGCCGGTCCGCGCCGAGCATGCCGCGCAGCACCTGTTCGGCGATGTCGTCGGGCAGCATCCGGAAGTAGTCGACCGGCGCCCAGGGGGTGTGCGAGAAGTGGCCGATCCGCAGGTCGGGGCGGAGCTCGCGGAGCATCCCGGGGACGAGGGTCAGGTGGTAGTCCTGGACGATCACCACCGCGCCCGGCGCCGCCTCCGCGGCCAGCGCTTCGGCGAACGCGCGGTTGTACGCCTCGTACGACGCCCACTGGCGCCGGAACTCCGCGTCGAAGACCGGCTCCAGCGGGGTCTGGTACAGCATGTGGTGGACGAACCACAGCACGGAGTTCGCGATGCCGTTGTACGCGTCCGCGTGCACGTCGGCGTCGATGTCCAGCATCCGTACGCCGTCCTCGGCGACCCCGCGCCGGACCGCCTCGCGGTCGCCGGCGCCGAGCGCCGAGCACACCCACAGGGCGCCCGCGTCCGGCCCGATCGCGGAGAGGCCCGAGACCAGCCCGCCGCCACCGCGCCTGGCGCGCAGCGAGCCGTCCTCCTGGACCTCGTAGGTGACCGGGCCGCGGTTGGAGGCGACGAGGATGTTGTGGGCGCCTTGCGTTGAAGCGGGGGAAGCCATGCCTCGAAACCTAGCCCGGCGTCGAAACGCTCAAACGTTCCCTTCAGCCGTATGCCGTCTGCGGGCCGGTGGGGGCTTGTCGCGCCCACGCGGCGGAGCCGCATATGTGTCACAGCCCCGCGCCCCTGACGGGGTGCTTCTACGCCGCCCTGCGTTTCTGGTACTCGGCGATTTCGACCATCGGGGGACGTTCCTCCGTGTCGACCGAGTAGGTACGCGGCTCGAAACCGTCCCCGCTCCGTTCGAACTGGGTGAGGGCCGGGCGGATCAGGTGGCCGCGGGCCAGCCGGAGCTGGGCCGTGCGGTAGATCGCGGCGGACATCCGGCCCAGCGCCTGCCCGTCCTGGTGGCGGTGCTTGCGCACGCCCACGTCGACCTGGGCGAGCGCGTCCAGGCCCACCAGGTGCAGGGCGTCGACCAGCATGCCCAGCTCGATCCCGTACCCGACGGGGAAGGGGAGCTGTTCGAGCAGCGAGCGGCGGGCCGCGTACTCCCCGCCGAGCGGCTGCACGAAGCCGGCCAGCTGCGGCCAGTGCATGTTGAGGAGGGGGCGGGCCATGAGTTCGGTGACCCGGCCGCCCTGCCCCGCCGCACCGCCGAGCGGACGGTCGTACATCGCCTTGACGAGGTCCACACCGGGCTCGGTGAGCAGCGGCCCCACGATCCCGGAGACGAAGTCCGAGGAGAACTCCTTCAGGTCCGCGTCGATGAAACAGACGATGTCCCCGCTCGTCACGAGGAGGGAACGCCACAGCACCTCGCCCTTGCCGGGCACGGTCGGGATGCGCGGCAGGATCTCGTCCCGGTGCACCACGCGCGCGCCCGCCGCGGCGGCCACCTGCGAGGTGCGGTCGGTCGAGCCCGAGTCGACGACGACGATCTCGTCGACGAGGGGCACCTGCTGCATCAGGTCGTGGCGGATGACGGCGACGATCTCGCCGACCGTCTCCTCCTCGTTCAGCGCAGGCAGGACGACGCTCACCGAGGAGCCCGTGGCCCGTTTGGCGGACATGAGTCTGTGGAGCGGGCGATCGGTCACGGACCAGGAGCGATTGCTCAGCCAGCGCTCAGTTTCCTTCAGCACAGTCTGCGGCTCCTCACTGTCTGATCACCCGGTGTCTCACGGTGTGATCCATCTCGCGGTTCGGACGACTATCTCAACTGTCCTGGCCTTCGGTTACAGTCTTGAACAACGCGGATGACCATCGCATGTCGTAGATCATTTGCGGACCACCGCACCACCCGCACGACACAACCGAATACCGCTCATCCAGAGGGGCAGAGGGATACGGCCCGATGAAGCCCCGGCAACCCTCCAGCTGGTCCTGTCACATTGATGTGGCGAGGCTCCCGGCTAGGGAAGGTGCCAAATCCGTCTCACGGCGAAGTGCGTCGTGAGGAAGATGAGGAGAAAGGGCCTCGCCTCCATGGCTGCGCAGACTGTTGCAAGTTCGACTGTTGCAAGCACCACGAACCCTGTCGCGGGCGACACCACCACCGTAGTCGGTGTGGATCTCGGACCCGCCGCCGCGCTTTCCTGCCGCGAGTGCGGGCACCGCGTGCCGCTCGGCCCGGTCTTCGCCTGCGAGGAGTGTTTCGGCCCGCTGGAGATCGCGTACGACTTCTCGGCCTACGAAACCGAAGAGCTCCGGGCGCGCATCGAAGCGGGCCCCGCGAACATCTGGCGTTATGCGCCGCTGCTGCCCGTCCCGGCCGACGTCGCCGACAAGCCGAACATCAACCCCGGCTGGACCAAGCTCGTCAAGGCCGACAACCTCGCCCGCGCGCTGGGCGTCGAGGCCGGCAAGCTCTTCGTCAAGGACGACTCCGGCAACCCGACGCACTCCTTCAAGGACCGCGTCGTCGCCCAGGCCATCGAAGCGGCCCGCGCCTTCAACTTCACCACCCTCTCCTGCTCCTCCACCGGCAACCTCGCCGGCGCCGTCGGCGCCGCCGCCGCCCGGGCCGGTTTCCGCTCCTGCGTGTTCATCCCGCACGACCTGGAGCAGGGCAAGGTCGTCATGGCCGCGATCTACGGCGGTGAGCTCGTCGGCATCGAGGGCAACTACGACGACGTGAACCGCTTCTGCTCCGAGCTGATCGGCGACCCGGCCGGCGAGGGCTGGGGCTTCGTCAACGTCAACCTGCGGCCGTACTACGCGGAGGGCTCCAAGACCCTGGCGTACGAGATCTGCGAGCAGCTGGGGTGGAAGCTCCCCGACCAGCTGGTGATCCCCATCGCCTCCGGCTCCCAGCTCACGAAGATCGACAAGGGTCTTCAGGAGCTGATCAAGCTCGGACTGGTCGAGGACAAGCCGTACAAGATCTTCGGTGCCCAGGCCGAGGGGTGCTCGCCGGTGTCCGTCGCCTACAAGGCGGGCCACGACGTCGTACGGCCCCAGAAGCCGAACACCATCGCCAAGTCGCTCGCCATCGGCAACCCGGCCGACGGGCCGTACGTGCTGGACATCGCGCGGCGTACGGGTGGGGCCGTGGAGGACGTGAACGACGATCAGGTCGTCGACGCGATCAAGTTGCTCGCGCGTACGGAGGGGATCTTCGCGGAGACGGCGGGTGGGGTGACCGTGGGTGTCACCAAGAAGCTGATCGAGAACGGGCTCCTCGACCCGAGTCTGACCACCGTCGTCCTGAACACCGGTGATGGTCTGAAGACGCTGGACGCGGTGGCGGGTACCGGGCTCACCGCGACGATCCGCCCCAGCCTTGAGTCCTTCAGGGAAGCTGGGCTCGCGTAAGCGTCGTTGTTCGTCTGCGGGCCGGTGGGCGCTGGTCGCGCCCACGCGGCGGAGCCGCATATTTAGCAACACCCCGCGCCCCTAAAAGCCCTTACCTGACCGGAGGTCACAAGAATGAGCGTTTCCGTCCGCATCCCCACCATCCTGCGCACCTACACCGGTGGTCAGGCCGAGGTGACGGCCGAGGGTGGGACCCTCGGTGAGGTCATCGCGGATCTGGAGAAGAACCACACGGGTATCGCCGCGCGCGTCCTGGACGACCAGGGCAAGCTGCGCCGGTTCGTCAACGTCTACGTGAACGACGACGACGTCCGCTTCGAGCAGGGTCTGGAGACGGCGACGCCGGACGGCGTGGGCGTCTCGATCATCCCCGCCGTCGCCGGTGGCTGACCTCCTCGCGTGCCGTTACCCAGGGTGAGATAGTTACCCTTGGTAATGCCAATTACCGAGAGTTCATCGAATTGCCCCCTCCGTGAGAGAAGCGGAGGGGGCAATTCTGTATGGTTGAGCGGGGTACAGTTGGGGAACCGGCTCCACTTTGCATGCCGGGCGCATATGAGTTCGCGCCCGAAGTCCGACAAGAAGTAGCCAAAGTGTCCCGCGCTTTTGAGCCTTATACGGCTTTTATGGGGCCCGACTTGCCCTGAATCTTCGCAAATTCTCCCTATATTCCCGATCAGCCGTGCCCGGAATTCTCGTCCGATTGACCTGTTGCAGACGGCAGTTGGACAGATACATTCAGCCGCGGTCGACGCGTTCCGGCGCACACCCCCAACCGTTGGGGGGTGAGGTCTGACCCGGGTCCGCGAAGTGCGGTCCTGTGCAAGGGCCAGTAATAGGGGAGTTAGGCATGGCTCAGGGCACCGTCAAGTGGTTCAACGCGGAGAAGGGGTACGGCTTCATCGCGGTCGACGGTGGTGCGGATGTATTCGTCCACTACAGCGCGATTCAGATGGACGGCTACCGCACCCTGGAAGAGGGTCAGCGGGTCGATTTCGAGATCTCGCAGGGCCAGAAAGGGCCGCAGGCGGACATGGTCCGGCTCGCGACCAGCTGAAGCACGCGCCGACTGACTGTTCGACGTGACGAAGGGCTCGTATCCCATGGGGTACGAGCCCTTCGGTCTGTCCGTGCACTGTCATGACGCCGTCGTGGGTCCGCTCGCGCACCGGCGCGACGCGCGGGTTGCGCGCCCCTTCTCACCTGCGGATCAAGGGAAGGCGCTTGCACTCGGCAGGGGCGAGTGCTAATCATTGGCGTTAGCACTCTGAAGGTGAGAGTGATAACGAAGGACCGGGTCGGTGAGGCCCGCAGGCCAGGTGGTGCAAGGAACCACGGGGCAGGCAGGCCGTCCGTCGCGGGCGCCAGCGCGGTCCGGAGCAATCCACCCCAGTCCGGGAGGACCACTTCACATGGCCAAGATCATCGCGTTCGACGAGGAGGCACGGCGCGGTCTCGAGCGCGGGATGAACCAGCTCGCCGACGCCGTCAAGGTCACCCTTGGCCCCAAGGGCCGCAACGTCGTCCTCGAGAAGAAGTGGGGCGCCCCCACGATCACCAACGATGGTGTTTCCATCGCCAAGGAGATCGAGCTCGAGGACCCGTACGAGAAGATCGGCGCCGAGCTGGTCAAGGAAGTCGCCAAGAAGACGGACGACGTCGCCGGTGACGGTACGACGACGGCGACCGTTCTCGCCCAGGCGCTCGTCCGCGAGGGCCTGCGCAACGTAGCCGCCGGCGCCAACCCGATGGCTCTCAAGCGTGGTATCGAGAAGGCCGTCGAGGCCGTCTCCGGTGCCCTTCTTGAGCAGGCCAAGGATGTCGAGACCAAGGAGCAGATCGCTTCCACGGCCTCCATCTCCGCCGCCGACACCCAGATCGGCGAGCTCATCGCCGAGGCGATGGACAAGGTCGGCAAGGAAGGCGTCATCACCGTCGAGGAGTCCCAGACCTTCGGTCTGGAGCTTGAGCTCACCGAGGGTATGCGCTTCGACAAGGGCTACATCTCGGCGTACTTCGCCACCGACATGGAGCGTATGGAGGCCGTCCTCGACGACCCGTACATCCTGATCGCCAACTCCAAGATCTCCTCGGTCAAGGACCTGCTCCCGCTGCTGGAGAAGGTCATGCAGGGCGGCAAGCCCCTGCTGATCATCGCCGAGGACGTCGAGGGCGAGGCCCTGTCGACCCTGGTCGTCAACAAGATCCGTGGCACCTTCAAGTCCGTCGCCGTCAAGGCTCCGGGCTTCGGTGACCGCCGCAAGGCCATGCTCGGCGACATCGCCATCCTCACGGGCGGCGAGGTCATCTCCGAGGAGGTCGGCCTCAAGCTGGAGAACGCGGGTCTGGACCTGCTGGGCCGTGCCCGCAAGGTCGTCATCACCAAGGACGAGACCACGATCGTGGACGGCTCCGGCTCCGCCGACCAGGTCCAGGGCCGGGTCAACCAGATCCGTGCCGAGATCGAGAACTCCGACTCGGACTACGACCGCGAGAAGCTCCAGGAGCGCCTGGCGAAGCTGGCCGGCGGCGTGGCCGTCATCAAGGCCGGTGCCGCCACCGAGGTCGAGCTCAAGGAGCGCAAGCACCGCATCGAGGACGCCGTTCGCAACGCGAAGGCGGCCGTCGAGGAGGGCATCGTCGCCGGTGGTGGCGTGGCCCTCATCCAGGCCTCCTCGGTCTTCGAGAAGCTCGAGCTCTCGGGTGACGAGGCGACCGGCGCCAACGCCGTGCGGCTCGCCCTGGAGGCCCCGCTCAAGCAGATCGCCGTCAACGGTGGTCTCGAGGGTGGCGTCATCGTCGAGAAGGTGCGCAACCTGCCCGTCGGCCACGGCCTGAACGCTGCGACCGGTGAGTACGTCGACATGATCGCCGAGGGCATCATCGACCCGGCGAAGGTGACGCGCTCTGCCCTGCAGAACGCCGCCTCCATCGCCGCGCTGTTCCTGACCACCGAGGCCGTCATCGCCGACAAGCCGGAGAAGGCCGCCGCGGCCGCTCCGGGCGGCATGCCGGGCGGTGACATGGACTTCTGATCCTTCCGAGGATCGGTTTTCCTGCCGAGGGCGGCACTCCCTGGAAACAGGGGGTGCCGCCCTCGGGCGTGTCCGGGGTCACAGGGCGAGGTGCCGGGCGGCCGGAATGACATGAACGGCCGGAGAGTTGTGGTTGACGCACCATCGATGCATACGCACATACCATCCGGTACCCGAGGAGCCCCCACACGTGTCTACGACTGCACCCGCCTCCCGCGCGGCCGAGATCCTGTCCCGCCCTGTCTCGCTGAACGGCCTGACCGTCCCGAACCGGATCGCGATGGCACCGATGACCCGGCAGTTCTCCCCGGGCGGCGTCCCCGGTGAGGACGTGGCCGAGTACTACGCCCGCCGCGCCGCCGCGGGCGTGGGCCTCATCGTCACCGAGGGCACGTACGTCGGCCACGACTCGGCCGGGCAGAGCGACCGCGTGCCGCGCTTCCACGGCGAGGAGCAGCTCGCGGGCTGGGCGAAGGTCGCCGACGCCGTGCACGCGGCGGGCGGCACGATCGTCCCGCAGCTGTGGCACATCGGCATGGTGCGTGAGGCGGGACAGCCGCCGTTCGCGGACGCGCCGGCCGTCGGCCCGTCCGGCATCGGCTCCGCGGACGCCGAGGTCACCGGCAAGGCCATGACCCAGCAGGACCTGGACGATGTCGTCGAGGCGTTCGCCGAGGCCGCGGCCGAGGCCGAGCGCATCGGCTTCGACGGAGTCGAGCTGCACGGCGCGCACGGCTACCTCATCGACCAGTTCCTGTGGTCGGGCACCAACCGCCGGACCGACACGTACGGCGGCGACCCCGTGGCCCGTACGAAGTTCGCGGCGGAGATCGCGGCCGCGGTCCGCGCCGCCGTGTCGCCCTCCTTCCCAGTCCTCTTCCGCTACTCCCAGTGGAAGCAGCAGGCGTACGACGCCCGGCTCGCCGAGACCCCGGAGGAGCTGGAGGCGATCCTGACCCCGCTGGCCGAGGCCGGTGTGGACGCCTTCCACGCCTCCACGCGCCGCTACTGGCTCCCCGAGTTCGACGGCTCCGACCTCAACCTCGCCGGCTGGACGAAGAAGCTGACGGGCAAGCCGGTCATCACCGTCGGCTCGGTCGGCCTCGACGGCGACTTCCTCAAGGGCTTCCAGGGCGAGGGTGCCCCGGTCAAGGGCATCGACGAACTCCTGGACCGCCTGGAGCGCGACGAGTTCGACATGGTCGCCATCGGCCGCGCGCTGCTCCAGGATCCGCAGTGGGCGGCGAAGGTGCTGGACGGGCGGTTCGACGAGCTGAAGGCGTACGACGCGGCGGCGCTGCGCACGCTCAGCTGAGCCTCGGGCCGGTCGGACCTGACGTGACCCGACCTGTCCGAAATCGCATCCAGGCGATCGCCTCCCCATCCCCGGGGGGTGATCGCCTGGCTGTTTCGTAGCACGCTGTTCCCTCAAGGAACCGTTCCGTTCCACCTGTACCCGGGGAGCCGTCGTGACGTCAGCAGGAGCGAGCGTGGTGCGCACCCACGCCGGTGCGGTGCGTGGTCGCCGGGAGGACGGACTGGTGGTCTTCCGGGGCATTCCGTTCGCCGAACCGCCGGTGGGGGACGCGCGGTTCGCCGCCCCGCGTCCGGTGACCGCCTGGGACGGCACCCGCGACGCGTTCGCCTTCGGGCCGCCGCCCCCGCAGGAGTCGGGATTCCAGGGCCGTACCGGGGTGATCGACGCCCCCATGGGCGACGACTGGCTGACCGTGAACGTCTGGACGCCCGACCCGGACCCGGCCGCCCGCCGTCCGGTGATGGTCTGGATCTACGGCGGCGCCTACAAGCTCGGCCACTCCGGCAGCCCCGGATACGACGCGCGCCGCATCGCCCGCGACGGCGACCTGGTGGTCGTCACCCTCAACTACCGCCTCGGCGTGGAGGGTTTCGCCCGGATCGACGGAGCCCCCGCCAACCGGGGGCTGCTCGACCAGGTCGCGGCCCTGGAATGGGTACGGGAGAACATCGCGGCCTTCGGCGGCGACCCCGGCCGGGTCACCGTCTTCGGTGAGTCCGCGGGCGCCGGGTCCGTCGCCTCGTTGCTGGCCATGCCCGGCGCGGCGGGGCTGTTCGGTCGGGCGATCGCGCAGAGCATGCCCGGCCCCTTCTTCTCCGACGAGCTCGCCCGCGACATCGCCGCCGCCATCGCCGCCGAGGCGGGTCTGCGTCCGACGGCCGCCGACCTGTCCTCGGTGGATCCCCGCCGACTGACCGCCGTGGGCGAGGCGTTGGGGCCCAAGATGCGGGAGTTCGAGGACAGGTGGGGCATGGTCGCCCACACGCTCACCGCTTTCTCGCCCGTCGTCGACGGAGAGGTACTGCCGACCGCCCCCTGGCAGGCGCTGGCGGCCGGCTCGGCACGGGACGTGGAACTGATCGTCGGGCACACACGGAACGAGTACCGGCTGTTCGCCGCGCTGGGCGGCCGACTCGGGACGATCACGGATGAACAGGCGACGGCGGCACTGCGCACCTTCGGCCCGGGACCGGGACCGGGACCGGGAATAGGAATGGGCCTGGGACCGGGTTCGGGCTTCGGGGCTGACGGCGAGCGGGCCTACCGCGCCGCCTTTCCCGACGCCTCTCCCGAGGAGCTCTACGAGTGGGTGCACTCCGACGCGGTGTTCCGTATGCCCTCGTTGCGTCTGGCCGAGGCGCAGATCGCGGGCGGTGGCCGCGTGCACGTCTACGAGCTGGCCTGGCCCGCGCCCGCCTACGGAGGCGCGCTCGGTGCCTGCCACGGGCTCGACATACCGCTGCTGTTCGGAACCTTCGCCGCCGATCTCGGCCTGATGCTGTTCGCCGGGGTCGGGTCGTCCCCGGAGGCCGAGGCCGTGTCGTCCCGCTTCCGCACGGCCTGGACGGCGTTCGCCACGACCGGAGACCCGGGTTGGCCCGCGTACGACACCGAGCGGCGGCCGACCCAGGTCTTCGACACGGAGTCGGTCGTCACCGCGTATCCGCACGAGACCTCGCGCCGGCTCTGGGAGCACCATGACTTCGGGGCGCTGCCACTGATCGGTCAGTCGGCGTAGTCCTTGAGCTTCTCGGTTTCCAGGGTGATGTTCACGGGCACCGGGAGTTCGACCGCGGCTCCGTACGGGTATGAGGGGCTCTGCCGATACGCCCCGTTCTTCAGGTCGCTGTGCACGACGAGGGTGTCGTTGTCCCGATCGATGAGGAGGTAGACGGGGATGCCTGCCTCCGCGTAACCACGGACCTTGTCGATGCGGTCGCGCCGGTCGGTGTCGCGATCACGGGAGGTCACTTCGACGACCATGAGGACGCCATCCGGATCGGCCCAGTCGTTGTCCTGGGCGATGAAATGATCCAACGGCGCCAATGCGGCGTCCGCAGTGGCGTGCCCTTTGCGGTAGGTGCCGATCTTGAGGTCCTGTTCGTGGTACAGGGCCAGTTCGGGGCGCAGTTGCATGAACAGTCGAACGAGCCACACCACGATGGCCCTGTGGCGATTGTCCGGCAACGGCTTGACCTCTAGCTTTCCATCGATCAGTTCGAGCTTGACGCCCTCAGGGGCCCTCCGGGCGAGTTCCTCGAAGTCCTCGACTTCAATGTGGTCGCCCTTGACGTACAGCCGTCCATCCAGAAATTCGAGCTGAACGTTCTTCGGGGCCTTGCCGGCCAGCTCTTCGAAGTCCTCCGCGGACATCTGCGGGCGCCTGGTGCCAAAGGTCATGGTGGTGTCGCCTCCTTCCCACCATGGTGCCCTCGCTGTGTGCTTCCGGACCGTTGGAGCGGTCATACGCGTGCCCTTTCTCGTCGGTCGACCATCGCCGCACGAGCCGCGGCGGCGTGGGCGTGGACCGCGGTGGATGTCAGGGGGCCGGTGGGCCGTGGGGCGGTGTCGCCCCGGCACGGGCCGCAGAGGCCGCCGGGCAGGGCCTCCGGGCGGCCCGGGACCCCGCACTTCGCGCACTCCAGGATGCGCAGGGGCGGGCGTGGTGGTGGCGTCTCTCGTACGGGTTCCGGTGGGAGCTTGGCGGTCAGGCGGGTGCGGACGAGGGCGGCCGGGCTGTGCACGGGGACGGGGAGGCCCGCGGACAGGGCCCGGAGTACCTGCTCTTCGGTGGCGCCCCTCGCGAACCACTCCGTGAGCAGGGGCGCGAGGTCGGCGCAGTCCCGGGCCGAGAGGGACAGGGCCGGGGTCGTGCGACCCAGTGCCGCCAGCAGGATGTGGGCGCGGGAGCGGGTGGGCGCGGACGACCGGTTCGGGGGCTCCTGCGCTACGTCGCCCGGTGCGCCCCGTGTGAACGTCGCCCACCAGCCGTCGTCGCGTGCCGTTCGGGTGAACCACGATCGGGTGACCCAGCGGGAGCCGCCCGACTCGGTCAGGTGTTCGCGCCCCCGGCGCAAGTGGCCTGCCCGAGTGAGGTTGTTGAGAGCGGTGCGCAGGGCGCATTGGCCGTACGGAGGCTCTTTGGCCAGCGTTTTTACGGAGATGTCGGCGCCGTCGGGGAGCCGGTCGACGTACGCGGCGATCGCTGCCTCGCGGGGCGGGAGGTGCGCGAAGTCGTGGTTGGTGCGGGGGCGTTGGTCCGGGGCGCTGCGTTTTCCGTAGCCCGGGTTGGCCATTGGGTGGGGGAGGGCGTGCGCAGGGCGGGGTACAGCACTAAAGTTGGCTTCAGCCATGGGGCGATGTCTCGATCGTCTCGTTGGTCAAACCCCCGCAGGTGTTCCAGCACCGGGCGGGGGTTGTTCGTTATTCGGGCACGCTAAGGCCTGGTGACTGTGCGTGGCAAGTCGGTCGCGTCAAGTCAACTCGCCAGGGTGGGAGGGTGGGTTGGGGCCCTCCACCCGTTCCTTGCAGAGAGGTCTCGGGGCTTGGGGCTTGAGTTCCGTGGGGCTTCCCGGTGCGCAGGACCGTGGCCAGGCGTGGGAGTCCGTCCGGTTCGTGGCCGGCGGCGACGGCCCGGTCGGCGGCACCCTTCGCCGCGGTCAGCGCGCCCACCTCCAGGCCGTGGGCGGTGGCCGCGTCGATCGACGACCTGACCGCCGCGCGTGACATCCTCGACTCCCTCGTCGGGTGCCCTCTTTAGCGCTTGAGATCTGCGACGAAGGCCGTCCACGCGTCGGCCCGGAACACGAGCCGGGGCCCTTCGGGGTTCTTGGAGTCGCGGACCGGCACGACGGTGGGGTGACCGGAGGCGACTTCGAGGCAGTTTCCGCCCTCGCCGCCGCTGTAGGTGGACTTGCGCCACTCACGGTTGATCTTCATGCGCGTAATCCTCCGCCACTGACTCGATCAGGGCCAGGGATTCTTGCGGCGCCAGCGCGCTGGCCCTCAGCAAATCGTAGGTGAGTTGGTGGCGGGTGACCGTGGCCGGGTCGTCCTCCAGCCGTCCCATGCTGGGTCCTTCGATGAAGGCGAGCGGTGGGGCTTCCTCGAAGTCCAGAAGTGTCAGAGCCCCGGTCATGGACGCATGGGCCTCTGCGTCGAACGGCAACACCTGGACGATGATCCGGTGCCGCCGGGCGAGTTTCGCCACGTGCCGGAGGGCGCCCGCCATCACCTGCACACCGCCGACCTTCCGCCGCAGCACTGCCTCGTCCAGAACCGCCCACAACAACGGCGTTGTTGGATCGGCGAGGAGACACGCCCGCTCCAACCGGGCCGCCACCAGCTCGTCGATCACATCCTCCGTCGCCGTCGGCTGGTACGCCCGGAACACCGCCCGCGCGTACCCCTCCGTCTGCAGCAGCCCTGGGATCAGCAGAGCCGCGTACTCCCTGATCGCCGTCGCGATTGCCTCCGCCTCCGCCGCCTCGGCGAAGTGGTCCGGGTACCTGGACTTCGCGAGTGCCTTGCAGTTGCGCTCGAAGAAGCCGTTCGCGCCGAGGATCCCGTCTATCTGACGGGCGTATTCGAGGTGCATCCGCCGCGTGCCCGCCTCCAACTGGCCGATGAACGAACCGCTGACGAACAGAGGCTGGCCCAGCTCCTCCTGGCTGAGGCCCGCCTTCTCGCGGGCGTGGCGCAGCTCGGCGCCCAGGAGGGCACGGGGGGACGAGGAGGGGTCGAGATCCTTCGGACCTGCCATGGACAACAACTCCCTGTCACACACGCTGCGTTGTTGGGACGCCGTCTCTGGCCAGGTTAGAGGCGAGTTGGCCACTCTGTGTGGTGAACGTGAACACTCAGAGTGGAGAAGGCGGGATCATGGATGCGACGTCGACAGGAGAAGTGGTGGCACAACTCCAGGCGGCTCTGGAAGGCGTCGGCATCGTCCTGCCCTCGTTGCGGGTCGACCCGGTGACCGGTGCGAGCGAGGAGCCGTTCGCGCTGGTCGCGCTCGGGCGGTGCAACGTGCGTACCGCGGTGCGGCTGGCGGACGTGCTGCGTGCGTGTGCGCCGGAGGAGGCGCTGCGGGCGCGGGTCAGGGAGGCCAACCGGGAGTCCGAGCGTGCGAGATCGCGCCAAAATTGCTGACAATTTTGTGGGCGATTGCTTCGGTTTGGAGGCCGGCACGGCAAGGTGGCCGTGGTTGTGGCTGGTCAGGGCGGTGGCCGGATCCCGGTGCCGTCACTGGAGACGCAAAGGAAGGCTTAAGAAACGGCTGTTGTCCTGGGATCTCGTTGTTCGAACGAGCCGCGAAGACAGGAGACGGTCGTGAAGTCAGTGAAGCGCAGGACAGTGGTCATGGGGCTCACCGTGGGTGCCGCGGTGCCGGCGGTCGGGTTCGCCTCCGGTGCTCGGGCGGCGAGCCGAACGTCCGCGGCGTCGTCCGCGGCGTCCACGGACTCCTCCCTGGTCTTCGATCCGAGCAGCTACACGGAGTTGACCACCAGCATCACGGACACCACCGGCACCGCCCACGAGGTCGTCTACCACTTCTACAAAGTGGCCTCGTACGTGGCCAACCCGGTGGACGCCACCTATCAGTCCCTCAACGTCAGCGTTCCGGTGAAGATCGACGGGAGCGTCGTGGACGCGTCCGGCGCTCCCATCCTCTTCGCCAACCAGGTCGGCGGCTACATGCCGTCGTCCGTCGCGAACGCCACCGGCATCGGCGCGGGCGGTGGGATGGGCCCCGGCGGCCCGGGCGGGCCCGCTCCCGCCGCCGACTCCGCCGCGAGCCGCCAGCAGCTGGCGCTCGCCGCCGGGTACGTCGTCGTGGAGCCGGGCGCACGCGGGCGGTCGCTGGTCGACTCCAGCGGGACGTACTACGGCACCGCGCCCGCCGCCATCGTCGACCTCAAGGCCGCGGTGCGGTACGTGAAGTTCAACAAGGGGCGCATCCCGGGCAACGTGGACCGGATCGTCTCCGCGGGAGTCAGCGCGGGTGGCGCGCTGTCCTCGCTGCTCGGCGCGTCCGGCGACAGTCCGGTCTACGACTCCTACCTGCGGGAGCTGGGCGCGGCCGACGCGAGCGACGCCATCTTCGCCACCGGTGCCTGGTGCCCGATCACCGACCTCGAACACGCCGACATGGCGTACGAGTGGAACTGGGGCGCCAACCTGCTCAGCAGCGGCTCGGTCGTCGACCAGACCATCTCCAAGGCGCTGAGCAGCGCGTACGGCGACCATCTCGCCTCCCTGAGGCTGACGGCGAAGGGCTTCGGCACCCTTACGGCGCGCAACCTCGACGAGTACCTGGTCAGGACCCACCTGGAGCCGTCGGCCACCCAGTACCTCGCGGCGCTGTCGGACGCGGACCGCTCGACCTATCTGGCCGCGAACTCGTTCATCACGTGGTCCGGCGGCAGGGCGGCCTTCTCCTGGGCCGACTTCCTCACCCACGTGGGCGCCCGCAAGAAGGACACCCCGGCGTTCGACGCCTTCGACCTGTCCGCCCCCGAGAACAACGAGTTCGGTACGGGGACCACCGCCAACCGGCACTTCACCCTCTACAGCCTGCGCCACGAAGAGGGTGCCAGTGCGCGCCTCGACAGTGACATCCCCGCGAAACTCCATCTGATGAACCCGATGTACCACCTCGTGGACAAGGTCAACGAGCACCGGTCGAAGCACTGGTGGATCCGCCTCGGCACCAAGGACAGCGACACCGCGCTCACCGTCGCGAGCAACCTCGCCGCCCGCCTGAAGAACCTCGGCGACGACGTCGACACCTCGTACTACTGGGACGCCGGTCACGGCGCGGACAACGACCCGGGCGACTTCGTCAAGTGGATCGCGACGGTGTCGGGCTACAGGCCCTAGCCTGGAGGCATGGGCGGTGACCTCGTCACGCTGTTCCTGGCCGGTGATGTGATGCTCGGCCGGGGCGTCGACCAGATCCTTCCGCACCCCGGCGATCCGAAGCTGCGGGAGTCGTACGTCAAGGATGCCCGCGCCTATGTGGAGCTGGCCGAGGCGGCGAACGGCGTGATTCCCCGCCCGGTCGGCTTCACCTGGCCCTGGGGCGACGCGCTGGACGTGCTCGCCGCGGTGGCCCCCGACGCCAGGATCCTCAACCTGGAGACCGCCGTCACGCGCAACGACGAGGCCGCGCCCGGCAAAGAGGTCCACTACCGGATGCACCCGGCCAACCTGCCCGCCCTCGCCGCCGCCCGTCCGCACGTGTGCGTCCTGGCCAACAACCATGTGCTGGACTACGGCCGCCGAGGGCTGGAGGAGACCCTCGACACCCTGGCGGACGCGGGTCTTCGCGCGCCGGGAGCGGGGCGGGACGCCGACGAGGCCCGGCGTCCCGCGATCGTCCCCGTCACCGGCGGCCGGCGCGTCCTGGTCTTCTCCGTGGGCGTGGCATCGAGCGGTATACCCCGCGGCTGGGCCGCCACGGCACAGCGCAGCGGGGTCGACTTCGTCGCCGAGCAGACGGACGCCGCCGCGGCAGCGATCGCGACCCGGCTGCGTCCGGCCAAGCGGCCGGGCGACATCGTGGTCGTCTCGGTCCACTGGGGATCCAACTGGGGCTACCTCGTCCCGCGTGACCAGGTCCGCTTTCGGCCATGCGCTCGTCGACGGCGGCGCGGACGTCGTGCACGGGCACTCCTCGCACCATCCGCGGCCGTTGGAGTCGTACCGGGGAAAGCTCATCACCCACGGCTGCGGCGACCTGATCAACGACTACGAGGGCATCGGCGGCTACGAGGAGTACCGGGACGACCTCCGGTTGCTGTACTTCGTCACCGTGGACCCGGTCGACGGCAGGTTCCACGACGTGCGCATCGTCCCGATGCGGTCCCGGCGGATGCGGCTGGAGCGCGCGACGGTCGAGGACTCGCGATGGGTGCGGGACGTTCTGAGCCGGATCAGCCGGACCTACGGCTCACGGGTCGAACTCGACCCGGACGGCACCCTCACCGCCCGCCCGGCTCCGGACCGTACGGACCCGACTACTTCACTCGGGACTCGAGGAGCTCACCTCACCCCGGGAGGCGACCATGTACTTCGCTGATCGAACCGATGCGGGCCGGCAGCTCGCCGCCCGGCTGCACCACCTCAAGGGCCAGGACCTCGTGGTCGTGGGACTTCCCCGCGGCGGCGTCCCGGTCGCCGCGCAGGTCGCCGAGGCCCTCGGCGCCCCGCTCGACGTCTGTCTCGTGCGCAAGCTGGGGGTGCCCTTCCAGCCGGAGCTGGCCATGGGCGCCATCGGGGAGGAAGGCGTCCGCGTCATCAACGAAGAGGTGCTGCGGGGGACGGGTGTGACGGACCGTGCGCTGGCGGCGGTGGAGGAACACGAGCGCGGCGTCCTGCAGCAGCGGGCCCGCCGCTACCGGGGGGAGCGGCAGCCGGCCCGGTACGAGGGACGGACGGTCCTGGTGGTGGACGACGGGCTGGCGACCGGCTCCACGGCGCTCGCGGCCTGTCGGATCGCGCGCGCCCGCGGCGCGTCACGGATCGTGCTGGCGGTTCCCGTGGCGCCGCACGACTGGTCGTCCCGCCTCGGAGGCGCGGCGGACGAAGGCGTCTGTCTGCACACCCCCCGGCTGTTCTACGCGATCGGCCAGTTCTACACGGACTTCGGGCAGACGAGCGACGAGGAGGTCATCGCCTGCCTGGAGCACAACCGCGCGGCGCACGCCACGTCCGACGCACCGCCGGCCGCGGGCAGCGCCTCCCCGGAGCACGCTCCCGCGCCCTATGACGGGGAGGTCCGGATACCGGCCACGGGCGCCGCGCTCGACGGGCGGCTGACGGTACCCCGCGACGCCCCCGGGGTCGTCCTCTTCGCCCACGGCAGCGGCAGCAGCAGGAAGAGCCCGCGCAACCGCTTCGTCGCCACCGGGCTGAACCGCGCCGGTCTCGGCACCCTTCTGTTCGATCTGCTCACCGAGGCCGAGGCGGTGAACCGGGACAACGTGTTCGACACGGCGCTGCTCGCCCGCCGCCTGATCCAGGCGACCGCATGGCTGCGTGAGCAGCCCGGCATCCAGGGCATGGAGTTCGGATACTTCGGTGCCAGCACAGGCGCCGCCGCCGCGCTGTGGGCCGCGGCGGAGCCCGCGGCGGACGTCGCGGCAGTCGTCTCCCGCGGGGGCAGGCCGGATCTGGCCGGCGCCAGGCTGCCGGAGGTGAAGGCTCCGACGCTGCTCGTCGTCGGGGGCCGTGACCACGTCGTACTGGATCTCAACCGGCAGGCCGCGGCGCGCCTGAGCTGTGAGCATCAGCTGGCCGTCGTCCCCGGTGCCACCCATCTCTTCGAGGAACCCGGCACCCTGGAATCGGTCACCGAGCTGGCCACGGACTGGTTCAGCAGGCATCTCGCCTGACGCAAGGACCAAGGGGGCCGGATCGGCTACAGGTTGCCCATCGGCTCGATGTCCACCTTCACCGGTGTGCCCCAGATGCGCAGCACCTCGTAGTCCGTGAACTCGTGGACCAGGCGGTAGGCCATGCCGGGGCGCGGGGTGCGGCGCTCCGCGGCGAGATACCGCTCCGCCTCGACGCGGTCGCGGCGCGGGGTGCCGCACAGCTGCCACGCCTGTCCTGTCCACACCTCCGGCAGCCAGCGCTGCTGGGGCTGGGGACGGTCGGCCCGCACGCCGTACCGGGACATCGTGCGCTCGGGTGCCTCGTCGGCGCCGCCGGGGCGGCCCTGCGGGAAGGCGTCGTTGACCTCGGTGCGGCGGGCGGTGCGCCGCCGTGTCTCGCAGAGCAGACAGAGGTCGACGGCGCCCTCGTCCACCGGGCCATTGGGGTGCTCGGCGCAGCGCGTCGTGGGCACCGCCGTCGTCACCGTCTCCTCGAGCAGGTCCAGCGCCCGCTTCAGGTCGGCCTTCACCTCGTGCAGCTTCGCGTCGGGCGTGTCGGCGTTCAGCGCGTCGCCGTGCTCGCCGAGCACGCGCAGGGCGCGGCCGAGGGCGGTCAGCTGTGCGTGGTTCACGGTGGTGGATTCCCTCCCGGGTCGGTGTCCTGCCCCTCCTTCGAAGAATCGCACACGCCGCTGACAGTGCCCCCGACCGTCCTTGCGAGGCCGAAGAAGTACGTCGCCGCGAAACCCACCGCGTACCCCGTCAGCAGCCCGCCCGCGTAGACCGCCGCCGTCAGGGCCAGTCCGCCCGTGCCCTTGAGCAGGGGGAACAGCGCCCAGCCCGAGGGGCCGATCGCCGTGGAGCCGATCTTGTCGCCGAGCATCGAGAAGAAGCCGACGAACGCGCCGCCCGCCGCCCCGCCCGCGCAGGCGGTGACGAAGGGGCGGCCGAGGGGGAGCGAGACGCCGTAGATCAGGGGTTCGCCGACGCCCAGGAGGCCCGCGGGCAGCGCCGATCTGATCGTCGTACGGAGGGACTGGTCGTGGTGGAGGCGGACGTAGACCGCGAGTGCCGCGCCGACCTGCCCGGCGCCCGCCATCGCCAGGACGGGGAGCAGGACCGTGTAGCCCTGCTGCTGGATGAGGGTGGTGTGCAGCGGGATCAGGGCCTGGTGCAGGCCCAGCATCACCAGGGGGAGGAACAGGCCGCCCAGGACCAGGCCCGCGAAGACGCCCGTGTGGTCGAGGAGCCAGTTCGCGCCCGTCCCGATGGCCGTCGACAGCTCGCCTGCCGTGTACATCAGGACGTAGAGCGTCACCAGGCCGGTGAGCAGGACGGTGAGGGTGGGGGTGACGAGGACGTCGAGGGCTTCGGGGACCCAGCGGCGGCACCACTTCTCCACGTACGTTCCCAGGAGCGCGGCGGCCAGTGCGCCGAGTACCCCGCCCTGGCCCGGCGCCAGGGTCATGCCGAAGGCCGTCACCTTCGCGACCCCCGCGTACACGACGATCGCCGCCACCGCCCCGCCCAGGACCGGGGTGCCGCCGAACTCCTTCGCCGTGTTGTGGCCGACGAACACCGCGATCAGGGCCATGAAGCCGGAGGCGATCGCGGCGAGGGCGGGGGTGAGGGAGGGCAGCCACCCCAGATTGACCAGCAGGCCGCCCAGGCCCGCGATGACTCCGCAGCCGATCAGGGCGGGGATCAGGGGGACGAAGATGTTCGCGATCCGGCGGAGGAGGAGTTTGAGGGGGGTCGCGTTGCGCTGTTGCCGGGCCGCCTTCCACTCGGCGCCGCGTGCGGCCAGCGCGTCGGCCGTGCCGCTGACCGGCGCACCGGCCGTGCCGGTGACGAGTGCCTCGAACTCGGGGGTCACCCGCGCGACCGTGCCCGGCCCCAGGACGATCTGGTAGCTGTCGTCGTCCGCGACCACGCCCAGTACGGCGGGCAGGGACCGCAGAGCGTCCTCGCGTACGAGCGTCCGGTCCCGCAGGCCCAGGCGCAGGCGGGTCATGCAGTGGGCGACGGAGGTGACGTTCGCGGCGCCGCCGACCAGGGGGAGGATCGCGGCGGCCGTGGCGGCATGGGGGGTGAGGTCGTTGGTTGTGCGCACCCCCCGAGGGTGCTGGTCAGCCCGTCGATGCGGCGAGCGCCGCGCGCAGATGGCCGTCGCTCTCCTCCAGAAGGCGGGCCGCCGTGGGCCCGTCCACGCCGCCGAGGATGGTGAGGATGGCGTTCTTCACCTCGCCGTCGGTGGCCGCGAGGGCCTGTTCGATCTCCTCGTCCGAGGCGCCGGTCGCGAGGGCGACGATACGGCGGGAGCGGGCCCGCAGCTTCTCGTTCGAGGCGCGGACGTCGACCATCAGGTTCCCGTACGTCTTGCCGAGACGGATCATCGTGATCGTCGAGAGCATGTTCAGGACGAGTTTCTGCGCCGTGCCCGCCTTGAGGCGGGTCGAGCCGGTCAGCAGCTCGGGCCCGACGACGATCTCGATGCCGTGCTCGGCCGCGGCGGCCAGCGCGCTGTGCGCGTTGCAGGACAGGCCGATCGTCAACGCGCCGCGCGCGCGGGCGTGTTCGACCGCGCCGACGGCGTACGGGGTGCGGCCGGAGGCGGAGACACCGACCACCGTGTCGTCGGGGGTCAGGGAGAGCTCCTTCAGGTCGGCCTCGGCCAGCTCTTTGGAGTCCTCGGCGCCCTCGACCGAGGTGACCATGGCGCTCGGGCCGCCCGCGATCAGGCCCACGACCTCGGACGGGTCGGTGTTGAAGGTGGGCGGACACTCGGAGGCGTCCAGCACGCCGAGGCGGCCCGCGGTGCCCGCGCCCGCGTAGATCAGCCGGCCGCCGCGGGACATGCGCTCGGCCACGGCGTCGATCGCGGCGGCGATGCGGGGCAGCTGGGTCGCGACGGCCGTCGGCACGGTCGCGTCCTCGGCGTTCATGATCTTCGCGATCTCCAGGGTCGACAGCCGGTCGATCTGGGACAGCTCAGGACGGAACGCCTCAGTGGTCAACGTCTCCAACTCCGCCCGCAGGGACTGGTGGTTGGAGGAGGCGTCGGCGGTGGAAAAGGTCATGACGAACGGCTCTTTTCAACGCGGGGTGGTGAAGGCTCGCCCCTCAGGGGCGCGGGGCTGCGAACATATGCGGCTCCGCCGCGTGGGCGCGACCAGCCACAACGGGCCCGCAGAGTGACGACGGCATCCAGTTCTTACAGGCTCCCAGCGGAGCGCTACCGCATACGGCGCCGAGGGCTGTGCCGGTGCGCCAGCGCCTCGTACGACGCGGACAGCGCCGGCGCCGCCGTCTCGTACGTCCGCTGGGCGACCCCCACGAACAGACAGTCCACCACCAGCAACTGGCTGGTGCGCGACGACATCGCCGCGGGACGCAACTCGCTCTCGCGGGCCGTGGACGTGGTGAGTATGTGGTCGGCGTACTGCGTGACGGGCCCGTCCGGACGGCCGGTGATCGCGACCGTCGTCGCCCCGCGTTCGAAGGCGACCCGCAGCGGCTCGATGACGTCGCCCGTCGAGCCGGAGTGGGTGATCGCGATCGCCACGTCCTTGGCCTTCAGCTGCACCGCGTTGGTGACGGCGAGGTGCGGATCGCTGTGCGGGTGGGCTATGAGTCCGATGCGCAGCAGCTTCTGGGCCAGGTCCTGGGCGACGAGGCCGGACGCGCCGACGCCGTAGATGTCGATCCGGCGGGCGGCGGCGAGCGCGGTGACGGCCGCGCCCAGCTGGACCGTGTCGAGCCCCGCCGCGGTGTCGGCGAGGGTCTGCTGCTCGTCGTACGCGAGTTTCGCGACGACGTCCGCGATGGGGTCGTCGACCGCGATGTCCGCCGTGACGGCGGGGGCGCGGCCCGACTGCTGCTGGGCGGCGAGGCCCGCGAGCGCGAGGCGCAGGTCGCGGTAGCCGGGGTAGCCCAGCAGGCGGGCGGTGCGCACGACCGTGGCCTCGCTGGTGCCGGTGAGCTCGGCGAGGCCGGTGACCGTGAGGGCCGCGCAGCCGGCCGGGTCGCCGGCGACGGCCTCGGCGACCCGTTGCATGGAGCGGGTCATCGACGGGGCGAGCGTCCGCACCTTGGCCGCGAGGGCGGCGGGAGCGGGCGGAGCCTCACCGGCGAAAATTTCCTTCACGTGTGGGGTCACTTGTGAAAGATATTTTCTGCTGGGGTATGCGGTCAAGGGTGCGCACAATGGGTGCATGGACCCCACCAGCCATCCCGTCACCCCCTTGGAGCAGGCGTTGCACGCGGCCCGCGCCCTCGTTCTCGCCGATCTCGTCGCGGGAGAGGTCGCCGAGGCGGATGTCGTCTCGCTCGTCGAGGACTCGGTGGTGCAGCGCCGATGGTGGGTCGAACAGTGGCCGGAGGGCGTCGGCTATGTGGCCGGGCTCGTCGCCCAGGACGTACAGGACGCGTTGCTGGAGCGGTACGGGCGGTGGCCGCTGTGTCCGGTCTGCGGCTCGGGCGACCCGCACGCCCTCGACGTCGAGCCGGAGCTCGGGCCCGATCCGCACTGGGTCTGCCACAAGGCGGGCGTGAAGGTCGCGTCCGTGGGATGCCTGGGGTCGGCGACCGGCGAGATGCCGTCCTCGTGACCGTCTACATCGACCCACCCGCCTGGCCGGGGCACGGGCGGCTCTGGTCGCACCTGGTCAGCGACGTCTCGTACGACGAACTGCACCTGTTCGCCGCGGACTTGGGCGTACCTCCGCGCGCCTTCGAGCGCGATCACTACGACCTGCCCTCCCACCGGTACGCGGACGCCGTGCGCGCCGGGGCAGTGGAGGTCAGCAGCCGCGAGGTGGTGCGGCTGTTGTACGGGGCGGGGCTGCGCCGGCGCAAGTACGTCGGTCGGTAGGCGGACCGGTCGGCCCGTCCCGGCGGGCGGAGGTCAGTCCGTACGGGCGTACACCCGCAGCGACGGATCCAGCGCGCGTAGCTCGTACGCGTACTCCTCCTCGTCCTCGCTCACCCGGGTGAATCCGGCGCGCGCGATGACCCGTTGGGAGGGCGCGTTGGTCCGCTCTATGGCCGCGAAGAGGACGTCGAGCTCGTCGCGGGCGAGGGCCCAGGCGGCCAGGGCGCGCAGGGCCTCGGTCGCGTAGCCGTGGCCGCGGGCGCTCTCGGCGAGGTCGTAGCCGACTTCCGCGCGGCCGTTCTCGTCGGGGGCGCCGTGGAAGCCCATCGCGCCGACCGCCCGGCCGTCCTCGGTCCGTACGAGCACGAACATGCCCCACTCCGGGCGGTGCACCCCGCTCTCGTACGCCTTCATGACCATTCCGGCGGCGTCCCGCGTGCCGTCGAAGGGGCCGCCCTCGATCCACTCGAAGCCGCCGGTGCCGCCCGCGCGCAGATCGGCGGCGGCCGCCGGGGTGACTCCTTGAAGGGTGAGCCGTCCGGCCTCGATCACCAGGTTGTTGCTCCAGCGCCACTCGGTGAGCGGCGCGCGGCCGGGCAGCTCGCCGCGGCCGGTCGCCCACAGGAGCGTGGGCCACGGCTCGGACCCCGGCCTGACGTGCGGAAAGATCCGGGAGAGTACGTCCGCGCAGAGCTCGGCCGGCGGCTCGTAGGCGACCCCGAGACCCTGCGCGATGTCGTGCGTGTGCAGCAGCACCTCGGTGACACCCATCGCGGCGAAGCCCTCGCGGTTCGCGCTGCGGAACGGGTAGGGGTGGAAGGCGCGCACCTCGCGCGGCGTGGTGCGCACGGCGGCGGCGAGCAGGGCGCCGGTCGTCTCGATCACGTCGACGACGCCCGCGTTGTCGGTGCCGTCGTCCAGGGTGATCTCGAAGGGCACGTACGCCGTGGTGGCCCGCCCCGCCAACTGGCCTGCGTACGCGAGGAGATCGTCCGCGATGTGCTCGGCGGTCCTGCGGCAACTCCACTCGAGACGGCCTGCCCCGACCGCGTCCCAGTCCCGCCCGGCCACCGTCCGCAACAGCGCGACCGCGCCCGCGACGGCTTCCTCCACCTGGTCCCCACCCATGGATCGCATGCGGCTGAGGATAGGCGCGGTCAGACGTCGTTACGTACTGGATTGTTGGTCCTGTCGGCTTTTTCGGCCTTCTTGTTCATGGACACCACCACGCGGGAGGCCCGGGTACGGCGCTGGAGGCGCAGCGAGACCGCGGCCACCCCCAGGCCCGTCACCGTCATGGCCGCGCCCGCCCAGGCCGTCGCCGCGTAGCCGAGACCCGCGTCGATGACCGTGCCGCCGACCCAGGGGCCGCCGGTGTTGCCGAGGTTGAAGGCGGCCGTGGTGGTGGCACCAGCCAGGGTGGGGGCGGCCCCGGCGAGGTTGAAGAGCCGGGCGTTGAGCGCCGGGGCGGTGAAGAAGCAGGTGACGCCGAGGAGGAAGGAAAGAGCCACGGCCGCGAACGCGTACTGCCCCAGGAGCGCGAGCGCCACGAGGACGGTGGTCGAGGCCGCGGTACCGGAGAGGAGCACCCCGAAGAGGTGCGCGTCGGCGACCCGCCCGCCGATCGTCGTACCGATCAGCGCCCCGACCCCGAAGAGCGCGAGCACGCTCGGCACCCAGCCGTCGTCGAGCCCGGCGACATCCGTGAGCAGCGGCGAGAGATAGCTGAACGTGCAGAAGACGCCGCCCGCGGCGAGCATCACGAGAGCGACGGTGAGCCAGATCTGTGCGTCACGGTAGATGGAGACTTCCCGCCTGAGCCGCGGCTTCTTGTCGGGGAGCGGGATGCGGGGGATGAGGGTGACGACCCCGACCAGAGCGATCGCGGAGGCCGCGCCGACGGCCCAGAACGCGGACCGCCAGCCGAGGTGCTCGCCGAGGAAGGCACCGGCCGGGACCCCGAGCACGTTCGCGATCGACAGGCCGCCGATCATCACCGCGAGGGCGCGGGCCCGGGAGGTCACCGGGACCATCGCGATCGCCACCGCCGCGCCCACCGCCCAGAAACCCGCACAGGCGAGGGCGCTGACGATCCTGGAGGCGAAGAGCACGGCGTACGTCGGCGCCAGCGCGCCGGCGATCTGGCCGAGCCCGAAGACGGCGATGAGCGCGACGAGGGTGGTACGGCGGGGGAGGCGGAGGGTGGCCACGGCGAGCAGCGGCGCGCCGACGACCATGCCTATGGCGAACGCCGATATGAGCAGACCCGCCTGCGGAATCGTGACACCCATGTCGTCGGCGATGGGCGGCAGGAGCCCCGAGAGCATGAACTCGCTGGTCCCGAGGGCGAAGACGGAGAGGGCGAGGATGTAGACGGCGAGGGGCATGCGGGGGCCGGGCGGCGGACCGGTGCGGCTCACTTGGCGTCCTTCCGGGGCGGGTTCGCCGATTCCGGGGTGGTTTCGGTGAGGTGGGCGAGCTCACGCCGGATGTTCTCCCGGGCCCGCTCCTCCCACTCCCGTGTTCCGTACGGCGTCCTGAACAGTCCCGGCAGGTCGAGGAGTTGACGCAGTACGGCTGCCCGGCCCGCCCGGAACGCCTCGTCCGGGACGAAGGCGTACTCCTCGCGGACGGCGGCGGTGTAGGCGGCGTAGGTGTCCGGGGCCGAGGCGAGGATCGCGAGGTCGGCGTCGCAGAGGACCTGGCCGTTGCGGTCGTCGTCGGCCGGGGCGTGGGTGACGGTGAGCCGGACCAGACGCCCGACCTCGGCTGTTTCGGCTTCCCTCACCCCGGCCTCGGGGAGGGCGCGTTCGGCGAGGCGGGCGGAGCGTTCCTCGTTCTCGGAGCGGTCGGGGAGGTAGACGGCGTCGTGGAACCAGGCGGCGAGGCGGACGAGGGCGGGGTCGTCCGCGTACTCCTCCAGTACGTCGATGTGGTCGAGGACCGCGGTGAGGTGCGCGACGGTGTGGTAGCGGCGCTGGGGCTCCTGCCAGCGGGTGAGGAGGTTGTCCGCGTACGGGGTCGGGGCGGGGCCGCCGGGGGAGCGGGCGCCGTCGAGGGCGTGGGACCAGCGGGTGCGCAGCGCGTCGAGGTCGGGCATACGTCGATTCTCCTGCTCGGGCTGCTTGGCCCCTAGCGCCTTCCCTCGCCCCCGCCGCCCCTACCCGTCCCATCCCCCGGGGGCTCCGCCCCCAGACCCCCGGGTGGGTTTGTCGGCTGCGGCTGGGTGGGGGCTGGTCGCGCAGTTCCCCGCGCCCCTAAGGCACGGGGCTGCGCCCCGGCGCCCCTTCAGGGGCGCGGGGAACGGCGCGACGAGCCCCCACCGTCCCGCAGACGAACGAATTCGGATGGACGGGGGATTCGGGGCGCAGCCCCGTCTTGGGGCCGCGGGGAACTGCGCGATCAGCCCCCACTGCCCCGCAGACGAACGAATCCGGGTGGACGGGGGATTCGGGGCGCAGCCCCGTCTTGGGGGCGCGGGGAACTGCGCGATCAGCCCCCACTGCCCCGCAGACGAACGAATCCAGGTGGACGGGGATCCGGGGCGGAGCCCCGACGATGTGCCCCGGTAAACGGCGAGGCCTTCTCGCGGGGGGCGGTGGCCGCGGCGTACCCTGAGATTGGACTAGACCTGTAGCCGCAGAGGAAGAGGCCCCATGAGCGAGCGCAAGCGTGCAGTCCTGGAGGTGATCGCCCTCGGCGTGGAGGACGCGGTCGCCGCCCAGGCGGGAGGCGCCGACCGGCTGGAGCTGGTCACCGACATGGCCGCCGACGGGCTCACCCCGGCGCTGGAGACCTTCGTCGGGATCCGCGCCGCCGTCGACATCTCGCTGCGCGTCATGCTGAGGCGGGCGGACGGCTTCGCGGCGGGCGCCGCCAAGGACGTCGACGCGCTCGTACGGCTCGCGGAGGAGATGCGGGCCGCCGGAGCGGACGAGTTCGTGCTCGGCTTCCTCGACGAGCACGGAGGTCCCGACCTGTCCGCCGTCGAGCGGATCGTCGCGGAACTGGACGGCTGCCCCTGGACGTTCCACCGCGCGATCGACCGCGCCGCCGACCGCGACTCCCTGCGCAAGCAGCTCGCGGACCTGCCGGGCCTGGACGCGTACCTCACGGCGGGTTCCCCGGACGGCGTGGACGACGGTCTCCCGACCCTCCTCGCCGAGGCCGCCCGCCGCACCGAACCCGGCTACGAACCTCGGATCATGGTGGGCGGCGGCCTGCGTCTCGATCACGTTCCTCCGCTGAGGGCCGCGGGGATCGACGCCTTCCACATCGGTGGGGCGGCCCGGCCCGGCGGATGGGACGGGCCGGTGGCGGTGGCGGCCGTACGGGAGTGGCGGCAGGCCCTGGACGCGTAGCGGCCGTCGAAGGGCCCGCCCGGCTAGGCCAGTTGCTGCGGCAGCGGGGCCGCGTGGGTGACGGTCAGGCCCGAGACCGCTCGGGTCAGGGCCACGTACAGGCGGCGCAGTCCGGTCCGCTCGTCCGGTTCTCCGTCGACCACGGCCTGCGGCTCGTCCAGGACCACGTAGTCGTACTCCAGGCCCTTGGCGAGGGAGGCCGGGACGAGGGTGAGGCGGGTCTGAGCCGTCGTCTCCTCGCCGGGGCCCAGGTATGTCAGCCCCGCCGCCGCCAGCGCCTCGGTGAGCGCCGGGATCCGGGCGTCGGCGGCGATGAGACCGATCGAACCCTCGTTGCGCAGCAACTCCTCGCAGGCGTCCACGACCTGCTCGTCGGCGGTCGTCGGCCGCACCTCGAAGAAGCCCGGGTTCTCACGGACCGACGCCACCGGGGTCAGGCCCGGCGCGATGTGCGGCAGCAGTCGGGAGGCGTAGGTGATGACGTCGGTGGGGACGCGGAAACCGGCGGTCAGCTCCTCGATCACCGCGTCCCCCTTGCCGAGGTGGGTGAGCGCCTCGTCCCAGCTCCGCGTCGCCCAGGGGGTCGTGCCCTGTGCGAGGTCACCGAGCACGGTCGCCGAACCCGTCGTGCAGCGCCGCCCGACCGCCCGGTACTGCATCGGCGACAGATCCTGCGCCTCGTCGAGCACGACATGGCCGAGGGAGTGGGTGCGCTGGACGAGATCGGTGGCCTCGTCGATCAGCACGGCGTCGGCGGGCGCCCACCTGGCCGACTTCACCGACCGCACCGGCTTCGACCAGAGGATCTCCTTCTGTTCGTCCTCGTCGAGGATTCCGTCCGCGTGGACGGCCAGGAAGTCGGCGTCGGTGAGCAGGCGAAGGACCAGTTTGGCCGGGTCGACCGGCGGCCAGATCGCCTTGACGGCTGCCTTCACCGCGGTGTTGCGGGCCACGGCGTCCTGCACCCGGTCGTCCGGTGCCTCGCCCGAGCGCTCCATCTGGACCAGCACGGCGTGCGCGATCCGCTGCGGAAGGGCCTCGCGGGCGGCGCCGTACCGGATGTCGCGGTCCAGCAACTCCCGGACGATCGTCTCGAGTTCGTACGCCGGGACACGCCAGCGCCGCGACCCGCGCACGACCACGACGCCCTCGGTCGGGAGCGTCACATGCGAGCGGACGGCCCGGCGCAGCACCTCGGCCATCCGGGCGTCGCCCTTGACGACGGCGGCGGTCGCGTCGTCCGTCCCGCGTACCTCCACATGCGCGACGAGGTCGTCGACCGTCGCCTGCTTGACCTCGAGCTCGCCCAGCGCGGGCAGCACCTGCTCGATGTAGTGCAGGAAGGACTTGTTCGGCCCGATGACCAGGGTGCCGGTGCGGGCCAGCCGCTCCCGGTGGGCGTAGAGGAGGTAGGCGACGCGGTGCAGGCCGACGGCCGTCTTCCCGGTGCCGGGGCCGCCCTGCACACAGACGGAGCCCGAGAGACCCGACCGTACGATCTCGTCCTGCTCCGGCTGGATGGTCGCCACGATGTCCCGCATCGGGCCCACGCGCGGGCGCTCGATCTCCTGCTGGAGCAGCTTGCTGGTCGCCGCGGCCTCGGAGGGGTCGGACAGGTGCTCGTCCTCGTACGCCGTGAGGTCGCCGCCGGTGTACCCGAAGCGGCGGCGCAGTCCGACGTCCATCGGGTCCTTCTTCGAGGCCCGGTAGAACGGCTGCGACACCGGCGCGCGCCAGTCGATGACCATCGGGTCGCCCTCGGCGTCGTGCACGTGCCGGCGCCCGATGTAGAAACGCCCGCCCTGCGCGCCCTCCGCCTTGTCGGCGCCGGGTGCGTGCAGATAGTCGAGGCGGCCGAAGAACAGCGGGGTGTGACTGAGGTCGGCGAGGGCCTTGATCCGCTCGTCGATCTGGTGCTGGAGGACCGCGGCGTTCACCCAGTTCGCGGTGACGTCCTTGATGTCGAGGTTCTCCACGTCCTCGCGCATCGCGCGCAGTGCCGCACGGGACGAGCCGAGGTGGGCGCGCTCGCGGGAGAGGGGGTCCTGGGCGGGTGGGGTGGACAACGTGGTGCCTCCGGAAGACCTGCTGCGTGTGAGTGGGTACGGCGGTCGAGCCGTTGGATGCTGTCCGGTTTCCGGCCGGGCGGCGGCACTCCGTCGAGGGAGGCGGGCAAGAGCGGAGATTCTAGGTCAGGGGAGGAGGTCCGGGCCAACTCTTTTTCGCGGACCGCTCGCGGCGTCGTGCGCGGCATCGCTCCCGGCGTCCTACGCGACATCAGGGATGCGGCCCCCATATCCCTAGGGGTCGCCGTCCGTCGTGAGGCGTACACGCAGAGGCCTGAAGACGTACGAGAGGCCGCCGAGGTTCGGTCCATAGGCCGACGCCATATGGGGTCGCGGATTCCATCATGGATACATGAGCGCAGCAACCTTCACCTCAGGCCCTTCCCGGCGCGGTCCCGCCGCTCGTGGCGCGACCGCCTTCTCCGCCGTCCACCACCACCACCGTGTCGGCGACGCCCTGCGCGCCGTCAAGGTCTTCGTGGGCGCGGCGTTCGGCGTCGTGCTCCTCGGGGAGTACGAGGAGGAGGCGGGCGTACGACACCGGTGAGCCGTCCGCCGGGGTGAACCGTCCCGGCACTAGGGTCACTCCGTGCTTCAGCGGAACGTGACCGATCGCTCACTCGACGAAGTTCTCCCGTTCTCCGCCCCTCGTTTCTCCGTCTCCCGCCTTCCCGCGGCTCTTCTTCCCTTCCTCCTGCTCACCGCTTCCCTCGCCGCGTTCGCCGCGCTGTGTCTTCTCCGGCGCACCCCGATGGCCGACGCGCTCGTCTACCAGGCCGAGGGCGCGGCCGTCGTCCAGGGCACGGATCTCTACGGGTTCACCGTCACCGAGTGGCAGCTGCCCGCCACGTACCCGCCCTTCGCGGCGGTCCTCTTCGTCCCGCTGGCCTGGCTTCCGCTGTCCGTCCTCAAGGCGGCCTTCGTCGCCGGGAACGTGGCCCTGCTGGCTGTGCTGGTCCGGCTCTCCTGCCGTCTCGCGGGCCTGCCGACGCGGCTGCCCGCGCTCTGCGCCGCGACCGCGCTCGCCCTGTGGCTCGAACCCGTCTTCCAGACCGTGCTCTTCGGCCAGATCAACCTCGCCGTCGCCTGCCTGATCCTCTGGGACCTGACACGGCCGCCCGGCGCCCCCGGCAAGGGCATCGCCCTCGGCATCGCGGCCGGGGTGAAACTGACCCCCGCCGTCTTCGTGGCGTATCTGCTGCTCAGGGGCCGACGGCGGGAAGCGGCCACCGCCCTGGCGGCCATCACCGGGACCGTACTCCTGGGAGCGCTCGCCCTTCCCGCCGCGAGCGTCGACTTCTGGACCCGGCGGCTCTACGAGACCGGCCGCGTCGGCAAGGTGTGGATCGTCGACAACCAGTCGCTCCAGGGGCTGATCGCCCGGGCGCTGGGGGACCCGGCACCGGGTCCGCTGTGGGCCGTACCCGCGCTGGCCCTCGCGGCGGCGGGACTGTGGCTCGCCCGCCGCGCGCGCACCGACCGCCAGGGCGTCCTCGTCATCGCCCTCACGGCCCTGCTGATCTCACCCATCAGCTGGTCGCACCACTGGGTGTGGTGCGTCCCGCTGATCGCCGTGCTGTACGCCGAACACGGCCCGCGCCCGGCCGCCGCCACCGCCGCGGTCTTCGCGGCCCGCACCCTCTGGCTGGTCCCCCACCAGGGCGATCTGGACCTTCGTCTCCCCTGGTGGCAGCAGCCGTTCGCCTCGCCGTACCCCCTGCTGGGGCTGGTCCTGCTGGTTCAGTTGTCGGCCAGGAGCTCGTCGGCGTCGACGATCCGGTAGGCGTACCCCTGCTCCGCCAGGAACCGCTGCCGATGGGCGGCGAAGTCCTGGTCGATGGTGTCGCGGGCGACGACGGAGTAGAAGTGCGCCTGGTGGCCGTCGGCCTTCGGGCGCAGCACGCGGCCGAGGCGCTGGGCCTCCTCCTGGCGCGAGCCGAAGGTGCCCGACACCTGGATGGCGACGGTCGCCTCCGGCAGGTCGATGGAGAAGTTGGCGACCTTCGACACGACGAGCACGCTGATCTCGCCCTCCCGGAAGGCGTCGAACAGCTTCTCCCGCTGCGCGTTGCTGGTCTCGCCCTTGATGACGGGCGCGTTCAAGTGCTCGCCCAGTTCGTCGAGTTGGTCGATGTACTGGCCGATCACGAGGATCTGCTGCCCCGCGAACTTCCGTACCAGCGCCTCGGTCACCTTCCGCTTGGTCGCGGTCGTCGCGCAGAAGCGGTACTTCTCCTCGGTCTCGGCGGTGGCGTACGCGAGCCGCTCGGAGTCGGTGAGGTTGACGCGGACCTCGACACAGTCGGCGGGCGCGATGTACCCCTGCGCCTCGATCTCCTTCCAGGGCGCGTCGAACCGCTTGGGCCCGATGAGCGAGAAGACGTCCGACTCGCGCCCGTCCTCGCGGACCAGGGTCGCGGTCAGGCCGAGGCGCCGCCGCGCCTGGAGATCGGCCGTGAACTTGAAGACGGGCGCGGGCAGCAGGTGCACCTCGTCGTAGACGATGAGTCCCCAGTCCCGGGAGTCGAACAGCTCCAGGTGGGGATAGACGCCCTTCCGCTTGGTCGTCAGCACCTGGTAGGTGGCGATGGTGACCGGGCGGATCTCCTTCCTCGTCCCGCTGTACTCGCCGATCTCGTCCTCGGTCAGCGAGGTCCGCTTCACCAGCTCGTGCTTCCACTGCCGGGCGGAGACGGTGTTGGTGACGAGGATGAGCGTGGTGGCCTTGGCCTGCGCCATGGACCCGGCGCCGACGAGCGTCTTCCCGGCTCCGCAGGGCAGGACGACAACGCCCGACCCGCCGTGCCAGAAGTTCTCCACGGCCTGCTTCTGGTACGGCCGCAGCGCCCAGCCGTCCTCCGCCAGCTCGATCGGGTGCGCCTCCCCGTCGACGTACCCGGCGAGGTCCTCGGCCGGCCAGCCCAGCTTCAGCAGCGTCTGCTTGATCTGCCCGCGCTCGGAGGGGTGCACGGCCACGGTGTCCGGGTCGATCCGGTTGCCGACGAGCGGGATGATCCGCTTCGACCGCAGGATCTCCTCCAGGACGGGCCGGTCGGTGGTGGTGAGGACCAGCCCGTGGGCCGGGTGCTTGCTGAGGGTGAGACGTCCGTAGCGGTCCATCGTCTCGGCGATGTCGACGAGCAGGGCGTGCGGTACGGGGTAGCGGCTGAACTCGACGAGCGCGTCGACGACCTGCTCGGCGTCGTGGCCCGCGGCGCGCGCGTTCCACAGGCCGAGCGGTGTCACCCGGTAGGTGTGGATGTGCTCGGGCGCGCGCTCCAGCTCGGCGAACGGCGCGATGGCCCGACGGCAGGCGTCGGCCTGCTCGTGGTCGACTTCCAGGAGCAGGGTCTTGTCGCTCTGGACGATGAGGGGTCCGTTCACACCCGTCCCTTTCTGCGTGCCGTCACCCCGCGCGGATGACCGGCCAAACGTCCAGTGTGCCTCAAGGGGCGGTGATCACGGCTGGTCGTCGGCGAGCTCGGCGACCCCCGTCACGCGGTGCAACGGATAGGTGCGGACCTCGTCCGCGGTGTGGTCGTACGCCGTCACGAAGCCTCCCTCCACCCGGATCGGGGCGATCACGCGCTGGCTGGCGGCGCCCTCGGCGTTCACGTACCCGATCCACACCGCCTCTCCGGTCATGACGGCGGCCTGCATGGTGGCGAGGGTCTCGGCGGAGCTGGTGCGCGGCAGCTCGCCGTTGCCCGGCGCCGACGCCTGCGTGTCCTTGCGCGGGGTCGTGGAGGCCAGGTCACCGGCGCGGATGGCGCGGACCGCGGCACCGAGGAGCGTGGCGTCGGGCACCGGCGGACCGTCCGGGACCGGCACGGGGGCGGAGCGCGGCGGGGTGCGGTGGGCGTGCGCGCGGGTGATCAGCACATCACCCTCGGCGGACTCCGCGGCGGGCGCGAAGCCCATCGAGCGCAGGCCCACCAGCAGGGCCGCCGGGTCGGCCTGGGCGGCGAGCACGGTGGGTGCGAGGCGGCGCAGCCGCAGTCCCTGCGAGCGCTTGTCGGCGAGGATCTCGCTCAGCAGCGCGTCGTCGTCGCAGCGCACGTACGCCGAGGCCGCCCCGATCCGCAGATGGCCGTGCCGGCGCGCCACGTCGTCGATCAGATAGGCGAGCGGCTGCGGGACGGGCGTGCGGGAGTGGGCCGTGAGGAACGCGTGCAGGTCCGAGGCCGACCGGCCCGCGTCCAGGGCGCGCCGTACCGACCCGGGGGTGAAGCGGTAGACCGTCGCCCCGCCCTTCGACTCGACGTCCGCGAGCACGCCGAGCGTGTCGGCGAGGGGCCGCTCCAGCGGGCCGGGGGCGACGGCGGTCAGGTCCGCCTGGAGCAGGACGTGGTCCAGCGGCTCGGGCAGCAGCGGGGCGAGGAGCCGGGCGGCGTGGGCGACGGCAGCGGCCTGCTCGGCGGGGGAGCGCGGGGTTTCGGAGAGGGGGGCCTCGACGGCGGGGCGGTGGTGCTTGTGGGCGGGGAGCTTGTCGCCGGGACCGGACGGGGCGCGCGTCCCGGTCTCCCGCACGCTCGCCGACGGCAGCCCCAGCAGCGCCCGCCCCTGCGCCGAGAGGGCGCCCCGGCCGGTGACTCCCAGGAGCTCCGACTCGGACAGCGTCCACCGGGCGAGCCGGGCCCGCAGATCCTCGGCCGTGCTCCGGTCCCCGCGCGGCGGACGCTCCCACTGGAGATGGGCGAGGACCGAGTCAGGGGTGGCGGCGGCGCCCTCGGGCAGGGTGGCGAGGAGGGTGAGGACGCGGTGGCGGACCTCGGGGGCCGCCGAGCGGTCGAGGCCGGGGCCCAGCGCCGACAACGTACGGTCCTTCGTGTCCCGCCCGCCGATCAGGCCCGCCGTACGAGTCGCGGCCAGCCACGCGGCGGCGAGCGTGGCCCACCGTTCGGCGGCGGGCCGCTCCAGCCACTCGTCATAAGCGGGAGTGGCCGCGTACCTCTCGTCGGCCTCCCCGTCCGAGGCCAGCAGGCCCGCCGCGTAGGCGAGCTCGACCCAGAACGCGGCGATCGGCTCCGCGACGTCCAGCGCCACCGCGGTCCGCTTCAGGTCCCGCACGCTGAGCCCACCGGCGCGCAGTACCGCGGGCCCGCCCTCGTGCCAGTCCTTCAGCAGCTCCTCGACGGTGGCGAGCGCCGTGTACGCCTGGCCCGCCGCCGCACTGTCCACAACCTGTGGACGGTGTGTCCGTGCGGCCTCGACCGCCGGGGCCGCCGGTTCCGTCGCCCGGTGCGCGCGGCCCGCCCGCAGATGCAGGGCGACCTCCCGGGGCAGTACGACCGTGCCGGGCGCCGTCGGCAGCAGCAGCCCGCGGTCGATCAGCCAGCGCAGATGGCGTGCCGGGTCGGCGGTCACCTGGCCGTACGGCGGCCCCCACACCAGCCGGGACAGCACGTCCACCGCCTCGGCCGGGGCGGTGTCGAGGAGCGCCGACATCCGGGCCCGGTCGGTGAACAGCCCGGTGAGCGAGGCGACGGCGGAGACGGAGTCGTGCGTGGTCGCCAGCCCCGCCTCGGCCACGATCTCCTGGATGCGCCCCGGGGACATCCCGGCCGTGGCTTCGGCGACGGTCGGGCCCAGGCCGGTGGGGGACGGGTGCTGGGGGGACGGCGCGAGCAGCTCGCGCGCCGTGCGTACGAGGCGCAGGCGGTCGTCGGGGCCCCACACCAGGGCCTGCTCGCGGAGCGTCCCCAGAGCGCGCGGGAACGCCGCCGTGACCGCCGGGTCGCTGTCGTCGCCCGCCAGCAGTGCGAGCAGTTCGTCGCGCGCCGCCGGGTCCGACGCGACGGCGAGGGCCTCCGCGGTCTGGAGCGCGAACCGGTCCAGGCGCTCCAGGGCGCGGACCACCGAGGCGCGGGTGCCGGCGCGGGTGGCGAGCTGGGTGAGGTCCGTGGGGACGGGGGTGATGAGGTCGGGGCGGGTGCGGAGGAGGGCCGACAGGGAGGCGTCGTCCCGGGCGCGGAGGGCTTCCGCGAGGGAGCGCGGAGCGGTGCCCTGCGGGGCGGGGTCCGGGGTTCGGCCCGGCGTGGGGTGCTCCTCTGTGCTCATCCGCTCAACGGTAGTGGTTTCTCGCCCCCGCCGCCCCTACCCACCCCATCCCCGGGGCTACGCCCCGGACCCCGGGAGTGTTGTCCGGCTGCGGCTGGGAGGGGGCTGGTCGCGCAGTTCCCCGCGCCCCTAAGGCACGGGGCTGCGCCCCGGCGCCCCTCAGGGGCGCGGGGAACTGCGCGCCGAGCCCCCACCCGGCCGCAGTCGAAGAACCCACCCGGGGGTCTGGGGGCGGAGCCCCCGGGTGGGGATGGGGTGGGTAGGGGCGGCGGGGGCGAAGAACTCGGGGTGTACGCGGTACCGTCGTGGCCACGGGGTTTACAACGTGCGCGCCCCGGAGGGGACTTCGTGGGGATTGAGAGCGACCAGCTCGTATTCGACTATCTGAGCCGCGTCGGAGACCTGGCCCAGCAGCGCCAGCTGCCCTCGGCCACCCGCATGCGACTCGTGTCGGAGCTGCGCAACGAGATCGACCGACGCCGGGCGAAGGCCCCCGTCGACAGCCCGGCCGCCGTCCGCCGCATCCTCTCCCGCCTCGGCACCCCGGACGACATCGTCGCCGCCGCCCGCGAGGGCGCCCCCGAGGCCGGTACGGACACCTGGGCCGCCGTCCCCACCCAGCGCGCCGGCGAGGCCGAAGACCGCCCCAAGGGCCTGCGCCGAGTCGTCCCGAGGCCGCGCCCGGCGGAGCCGAAACCCGCGCCCCGCCCCACCGAGACCGACGACGCCCCCTCCCCGCCCCACCTGGCGAGCACGCACGAACTGGGCGACAGCTCCGCGGATCCGGACTGGTGGCGCAAGGACACCAGCCCGTTCGGGCTGGGTGACAGCGTGCCGGGATTCGTCGGCGGCGTGGAGATCCCCGAACTGCTCAAGCCACCACCGAAGCACGAGGACGAGGACGAGGACGACGACGAGGACGCGACCGGGGACGATCCGGCCAAGTCCTCCAAGTTCTCCAAGCCCTCCAAGTCGGCGAAGCCTTCCAAGGCGCCCAAGGTAGAAAAGCCCGCCCCCGTCGAGGACCCCGACGTCACCGTCGCGCCCCGTCGCCGACTCCCCCGCCCCGGCAACTGGACCAACCCCCTCCTTCTGCTGGCCGCCGTCCTCCTCGTCGTCGGCGCCGTCCTCGGCAACTGGTTCGTCCTCGGCCTCGGCTGGCTCATCGCCTGGGCCTCCCGGCGGCTGAGCCCCGTCGAGTCGAAGTGGGCCGTGCTCGGCATGCCGGGGCTGGCCGTGACGGCGGGCGTCGTCTGGCTGTGGGGCCGTACGGACGGCCGCTGGGGCGATCCGATCGTCAAGGGGCACATGAACGAGGCGGTCGCGCAGACCTGGCCGTGGGTGGTCAGGGGCGCGGCCGTGGCCTCTGCGCTGTACCTGGTGTGGCGCTCACAGCGACGCCGCTGACCCCCGCGACCGACCGCCACCGGCCACCACACGGGCGCGTGGGCACCTGGGCACAATGGTCCATATGCCTATCGCATCGACGACCCCCCGGACTGCCCACCTGCTGACCGTCGGCTTCGACCTCGACATGACCCTGATCGACTCCCGCCCCGGCATCCACGCCTGCTACCAGGCACTTTCGGAGCGCACGGGGACGTACATCGACTGCGACCTGGCCGTCACGCGGCTCGGACCGCCGCTGGCGGAGGAGCTGATCAACTGGTTCCCGGCGGACCAGGTGCCCGCGATCGCCGACCTCTACCGCGAGATGTACCCCGTGCACGCCATCACCGGCACACTCGCGATGCCCGGCGCCCGCGAGGCTGTCGCCGCGGTCCGCGCGGCGGGCGGGCGCGCGGTCGTCGTCACCGCGAAGTGGGAGCCCAACGCCAAACTGCATCTGGACCACCTGGGCATCGACGCCGACGCGGTCGTCGGCAACCTGTGGGCCGAGCAGAAGGCAGAGGCACTGCGGGAGCACGGCGCGAGCGTGTACGTCGGCGACCACACCGGTGACGTCCGCGGCGCGCGCACCGCGGACGCGTACTCCGTCGCGGTCGCCACCGGCCCGTGCGACGCGGCGGAGTTGCGCGCGGCGGGCGCGGACGTCGTGCTGGCCGACCTGACGGAGTTCCCGGCGTGGCTGAGCGACTACCGCGGGGATTACCGGGAGGCCGTCCGGGCCTGAATCGCGCGGGCCTGACGGCGTCCCGCGGCGACGGACCGCAGCACCCCCGCCGCGGCAATCAGGAAGCCGACGCCCATGAACATGCTCAAGCCGAACATGTACGTAGGGAAAGGCGTCGTATGGAGGAGTAGCGGGGCCACGGTGACGAGTGTGGCCACGGCTCCGACGAAGAACACGATGGCACCGGCACGGATCAGCCGGTCACCGGGCTCGGCGGAATTCGGTTGGGTTTTGTCACGCACCGGACCAGGGTAGTTCCCAGCGCGAAGGAACAATCCGGCGACGTCTTGTCACCGGCCCCGGGACCATTAGCCTTGGTACCGGCGGGTCCGACGACCCGCTGTAGTGCTATCCGGGGCAGTTTTCGACCGTTGCCCGTGCAACGGCCCGAGTGTGCGCCCGTGCAGTTTCAGAGCAGTTTCCGACGAGTACGAGGACGAGGACAGACGTGCCTACCGGCAAGGTCAAGTGGTTCAACAGCGAGAAGGGCTTCGGCTTTCTCTCCCGCGACGACGGCGGCGACGTCTTCGTTCATTCCTCGGTCCTGCCCGCCGGAGTAGATGTGCTCAAGCCCGGCCAGCGCGTGGAGTTCGGCGTGGTCGCCGGCCAGCGCGGTGACCAGGCGCTTTCGGTGACCATCCTGGACCCGACCCCTTCCGTCGCGGCCGCCCAGCGCCGTAAGCCGGACGAACTGGCCTCCATCGTGCAGGATCTGACGACCCTTCTCGAAAACATCACGCCGATGCTGGAGAAGGGCCGCTACCCCGAAAAGGCCTCCGGCAAGAAGATCGCGGGCCTCCTGCGTGCGGTCGCCGACCAACTCGACGTATAGCCCGCGGGCGGGCGGAAGGAAGCGCCGGAGGCGTATCCGGGCCGAGGGGCGTGATCAGCCCCTCGGCCCCGTCCGTACCGTCGGCCGGGGATCAGGGGAACGACAGCGCGTGGGGTCCGAGTGCCGGGACCAGTCCTTCGGCGGCGGCGCGGGTGAGCAGGCCCCGGATCGCGGCGTAGCCGTCCTCCCCGAGGTCGGCGGTGAACTCGTTGACGTACAGGCCGATGTGCTGGTCGGCGACGGCCGGGTCCATCTCCTGGGCGTGTTCGAGGACATAGGGGCGGGAGGCCTCCGGGTCGTCCCAGGCGGCGCGGACCGAGGAGCGGGTGGCGTCGGCGAGGCCCTTCAGGCGCTCCTCGCCCAGCGAGCGCTTGGCGATGATCGCGCCGAGGGGGATGGGCAGTCCGGTCGTGCGCTCCCAGTGCTCGCCCATGTCGGCGAGCTTGTGCAGCCCGTAGTTCTGGTACGTGAAACGGGCCTCGTGGATGACGAGTCCGGCGTCGACCTTCCCGTCCCGTACCGCCGGCATGATCTCGTGGAAGGGCATGACGACGATCTCGCCGACCCCGCCGGGAACGGTGTCCGCGGCCCAGAGACGGAAGAGCAGGTAGGCGGTCGACCGCTCGCTCGGCACGGCGACCGTGCGCCCGGTCAGGTCCGCGTCCGGCTCCCGGGTGAGGACGAGGGGCCCGCAACCCCGGCCCAGCGCGCCCCCGCACGGCAGCAGCGCGTACTCGTCGAGGACGTACGGCAGGACGGCGTACGACACCTTGAGCACGTCGAACTCGCCGCGCTCGGCCATGCCGTTGGTGATGTCGATGTCCGCGAAGGTCACATCGAGCGCGGGCGCGCCCGGGACGCGGCCGTGGGCCCAGGCGTCGAAGACGAAGGTGTCGTTCGGGCAGGGCGAGTACGCGATCTGCAGCGTCTTCTCAGGGCTGGTGGTCTGGGTCTGGGTCATGTGGGTTCCAACTCTCCAGGACGGGCGCGAGCTTCCCGAACGCCTCGGTGAGGGCCGCGAGAGCCTCTCCGATCCGCCAGGCGGCGCGGTCGCGCGGGCCGACGGGGTTGGAGACCGCGCGCATCTCCAGTACGGGCACACCGTGCGCGGCGGCCGCCTCGGCCACCCCGAAGCCCTCCATGGCCTCGGCGAGGGCGCGCGGGTGCCGGGCCCGCAGCTCGGCGGCGCGCTCGGCGCTGCCCGTCACGGTGGACACGGTCAGTACGGTTCCGGCGCGTCCGCCCGTGGCCGACACGACTTCTCGTACGAGTGATTGCGGTGGACGGTGGCTGACGGTCCCGAACCCGAGTTCGGTGACCGGCAGGAACCCGTCCGCGGTCTCGGCGCCCAGGTCCGCCACGGTGATCTCGTCGGCGACGACGAGGGATCCCACCGGGGCCCCAGGCTGAAAACCGCCCCCGATCCCGGTGGAGACGACGAGGTCGTAGGGGGCGCCGTCCAGGGCGGCCGCGGTGAGCGCGCCCGCGGTGGACGCGGCGGCCGGAGCGGGCCCCACCCCGGCGGCCAGCAGATCGAGGGTCACGCGGGCGGCAGTGCCGTCACGGGAGGCCGGGGACAGCCGCTCCAGGGTCGTCCCGGGCAGCCGCAGCGAACGGCCGGCGGCAGTGAACGCCCCGGCCACCGCGTCCCTCTCCACGGGAACGGCGGTGGCCACCAGCACCTTCAGCCCAGCGACAGCGATCAGGCGTCCTTCTTGAGCTTGAAGGACCACAGCCCGGTCACCGTCTTGTCGCCCTCCTTGATGGAGACCAGCGTGGAGTTGCCGCTCGCGCCGTACTGCGCGTTGAAGAACACGCTGCCCGGGATCGTGCGGTACGTCTTCTTGCTGGAGTCGGTCAGCGGCTGACCGTTCATCAGGATCGTCCAGCCGTTGTCGGCGATCTTCGGGTCCACACCGAACCGGACGGTCTCGTCGGGGTCGACCTTGATGGACTTGATGTCCGTGCCCTTGAGGCACTTGGCCAGGTCCGCGGTCTTCACCTCCTTGCCGTCGTTGTAGCAGTCGGTCTCGGAGCTCACGGAGTTCTTGCCGACCGTGATGGTGGCCAGCGGCGTCGGCTTGTCACAGGCGGACAGGACGAGAAGTCCGGCGGAAACGGCGCCGAGAGCGGCAACGGCGCGACGGCGATGTCCATTGGCGGCTCTGCCGCGGGGCAGGGAGGTCATGGCCGAAGGCTATCGGGCACGTCCACCGCTCTCCCCACGTGGGGTACGGCGTGCCGCCGTCAGGCCACGCGTGAGCGCACCGAGCCCCCGCGCCGCGCCGCGCCGAGCAGCCCCCGCGTGGTGGTCAGCCACCCGACGGCGACGATCGCGGCGGCCACGGACAGGCCCAGCGTGCCGTTGAGGGGCAGCACGATGCCGATCGCGCCGCCGAACACCCAGGCCACCTGCAACAGCGTCTCCGAGCGCGCGAACGCCGACGTACGGACCAGTTCCGGCACGTCCCGCTGGATCAGCGCGTCCAGGGAGAGCTTGGCCAGCGCCTGCGAGAACCCCGCGACCGCCGTCAGACAGGCCACCAGGAAGGCCCCGAAGAATAGGGCGGCGGTGATCGCGGCCCCCAGCACACACGCGACGACCGTCACGATGATGATCTCCGGGGCGCGCGATTTCAGCCAGGCCCCGACCGCCGTGCCGAGCGCGTTGCCCGCGCCCGCCGAGACGCCCACTATCCCGAGCGAGACGGCCGCGCTCTCGCCGGTGAGCGGGTGCTCGCGGAGCAGGAAGGCGAGGAAGAAGATCAGGAAGCCGGAGAGACAACGCAGGGCGGCGTTGGCGCCGAGGGCGTGGGTGACGGCCGTACCGACGGTGCGCAGTCCCGGACGCCGCAGCTTGTCCTTGATGAGCTGCGGTCGGTGCAGATGCTCCTCGTCCGCGACGAGCAGCGCCCGGTCCTCGCCCTTGGCCGAGTCGACCTTGGGCGGCAGCGTGAACGACAGGAACGTGCCCGCGATGAAGATGACGAAGGCGCCGTAGAGCGGATAGCGCGGGCCGAGGGCCTGCAGCCCCGCCCCGATCGGCGCGGCGACACCGGTGGCCAGGAGCCCGCCCAGGGTGACCCGGGAGTTCGCCTTCACCAGGGAGAACCGGGGAGGCAACAGCCGCGGCACCACGGCGCTTCGTACGACCCCGTACGACCGGGACGCGACCAGCACGCCCAGCGCGGCGGGATACAGCTCCAGGCCGCCGGTCACGACCGCGCCCGACAGCAGCAGCGCGAGCATGGCCCGGGCGAACATCGCGCCCGCCATCGCGGCCCGGCGGCCGTGCGGCAGACGGTCCAGAAGCGGGCCGATCACCGGGGCGAGGAGGGTGAAGGGCGCCATGGTGATGGCGAGGTAGAGAGCGACGCGCCCGCGTGCCTCGTCGGTGGGCACCGAGAAGAAGACGGTGGAGGCGAGCGCGACGGTGATCATGACATCGCCCGCGCCGTTCACCGCGTGCAGCTCGATCAGTTTCCCGAGGCCGGATTCGCCCGCCCCGTGCGCGTGCGTCGCCTTGCGGATCCCGCGCGCCGTTCCGGTCACCGGGAAGTGCAGGGCACGGCCCATCGCGCGGACGGAACCGGTCATCCGGCCCGATCCGCCATTTCTGGTGCCGCCCTTGGCAGCGCCGACACCGGCGGCTCCTTGGGGCGACCTCGCGGCTGCCACTCCGCAATAGTGCCCCGAGAAGTGCGTACGTAGTGCGGTTACCGCGCGTATGGCGGCCGAGTGGGCGGGTGACGGGCCGCATGCGGGGCGCGTGTCGGGGTGCCGAACCGGACCGGGTCGGGGGTGAGGAGCGTTTTCCGGCCGACCGCGATGGTTGTGCGAGGTTCTTTTCGATCCGTACGAGAGGGGGTGTGGGGTGGGAAAACACGGCCTCGGAGCGGTCCGGAAACCTGGCGCGGAGTGCGGAAGCGCCCCGCCGGTGTGGGCCCAGGGCTCAGGAGAAGGTAGCGTGCGTAGCGCGCCTGCGGCGGTTGTTCTCGGCCGCGCGCCTCTCGGTCATCCCGCAGAATGGATGACGTAGGTGCGCCCGAGTGCGATCGGGCGTGGACGTCGACGCGGCCCACCGGTCCGCTCCGTCCGCACCCCCGCCGAGGAATGGCGCACCCGTGAGACGGCGTAGGAGAGAAGCGATACCTGTGAGCGCAGCGACAACGCGAAGCCGCACCCCCGACCGCCTGTGCGCCGAGGCCGTCGACCTCGCGCGCACCGCCGCCGAGGAGGCCGCCGCCCCCGGCGTCGTCGGCGAACACGTGGGACTGGTCTCCGAGGGGGACCGCGTTGTCACGCACTACTTCGAGTGCAAGGAGTTCGGGTACCGCGGCTGGCGCTGGGCCGTCACCGTCGCCCGTGCCTCCCGCGCGAAGGTCGTCACCCTCGACGAGACGGTGCTGCTGCCCGGCCCCGACTCCCTGCTCGCCCCCGAGTGGGTGCCGTGGAGCGAGCGGCTGCGCCCCGGGGACATGGGCCCGGGCGACCTGCTGCCCACGGACGCCGAGGATCTGCGTCTGGAGCCCGGTTTCTCCGGGGAGGACGAGCCGGCGCCGAACTCCGCGGTCTCCCAGGACATGGCGGAACTGGTCGAGGCGGAGGACGCCGAGGTCACCGCCGGCACCCCCGCGCATCTGCCGTTCGCCCCGCGCCGCGGCTCGATCGCGGCCGTCGCGGAGGAACTCGGCCTGCGCCGGGCCCGTGTGCTCTCCCGCTACGGCCTGCATGTCGCGGCCGACCGCTGGGAGGAGTCGTACGGCCCCAAGACGGCGATGGCCCAGGCCGCCCCGGCGTCCTGCGTCAGCTGTGGCTTCCTGAACCCCATCGGGGGCTCGCTCGGACAGGCGTTCGGTGTCTGCGCGAACGAGTTCTCTCCGGCGGACGGGCGTGTCGTCTCGCTCTCCTACGGCTGTGGTGGCCACTCCGAGGCCGCGGTCATGCCCAAACCTCCCCGCCCGGCTCCTCCGGTCATCGACGAGACCAAGGTCGACCCCTTCCCCCTGCGCCCGTCCCCGGACTCCGGTTCGGTCTCCGTCACCCCCGACGAAACCGCGGCCGAACTGGGCCACTCGTAACGTCCCTCGCCTCGTCCTCGAACGCCGGACGGGCTGAAAGATGCAGCGCCCCTTCAGGGGCGCGGGGAACCGCGCGGCCGGCCCCCACCGGCCCGCAGGCAGGGGATCTGTGGGTGGGGATCCGGGGCGTAGCCCCGGTTCAGGGGGCCCGGAAGCCCGCGGCCGGGCGGATCCGGGCAGGCCGGAATCCGGGGTCCCGGCCCCGGAGTGAGAGCGCCGCAGGCCGAGACGCACCGTGGCCCGGGCCAGAACCCCTTCCGCCGCGCGGTACCTTCGTGCCGCGGCCGAGCCCAGCGCTCGCGATCGCGCGAAGCGAGAGGGAGAGTGAACCGTGAGCAAGTTCGTGCGGCCGGCAGCCGAGGGCGCGGACCCGTTCGGCACGGCCCGCCTGCGCCGCGGCGTGCAGGACGCCTGGGCCACCAGCCCGGCCCGGTTCCGCGAGGACGCCAACGCCGAGGAGGACCTCGTCCTCGGCGGCTACCGGGACCGGCTCGTCGTCGAGCTCGCCCAGAACGCCGCCGACGCGGCAGCCCGCGCCGGCGTCCCCGGCCGTCTCCGCCTCACCCTCCGCGACGGCGTACTCCTCGCGGCCAACACCGGCGCCCCCCTCGACGCGGCCGGCGTCGAATCGCTCGCCACCCTCCGCGCCTCCGCGAAGCGGGACGCGCACGACACCGCCGTCGGCCGCTTCGGCGTCGGCTTCGCGGCCGTCCTCGCGGTGACCGACGAGCCCGCCGTGGTCGGCCGGCACGGCGGCGTGCGCTGGTCCCTCGCCGAGGCCCGCGAACTGGCGGCGGACACCGCCCGCCACAGCCCGGGCCTCGGGGACGAGATCCGTCGGCGCGACGGTCATGTGCCGCTGCTCCGGCTGCCGTTCGCGGCCGAGGGCACCGCCCCGGACCCGTACGACACCGTCGTGATCCTCCCGCTGCGCGACCCCGCCGCCGAGGGCCTCGCCGAGCGCCTCCTGCAGAACATCGACGACGCCCTCCTGCTCGCCCTCCCGGGCCTGGAGGAAGTGATCGTCGAGGTCGGGGAGGGCGGCGAGGACGTACGCACGCTGCGGCGCCGCGGGGACGAGCACGGCGTCACCATCGAGGACTCCCGCCACGGCACCACGCCCTACCGCACCGTCTCCCACCACGGCCCCCTCGACCCCGCCCTCCTCGCCGACCGCCCGGTCGAGGAGCGCCTGCGCCCGCACTGGTCGGTGACCTGGGCCGTCCCGGTGGACGAGGACGGCACGCCCGCCCGACCCCGTACCAGCCCCGTCGTGCACGCGCCCACGCCCAGCGACGAGCCCCTCGGCGTGCCGGCCCTCCTCATCGCCTCCCTCCCGCTCGACACCACCCGGCGCCACGCCGCGCCCGGCCCGCTCACCGAGTTCCTGGTGGAGCGCGCCGCGGACGCCTACGCCGAACTCCTCGCCGCCTGGCGCCCGGTGGACACCGGGATCATCGACCTCGTGCCCGGCCCCCTCGGCAAGGGCGAGCTGGACGGCACCCTGCGGCAGGCGATCCTGGACCGGCTGCCGCGTACCGCCTTCCTGCCGCCCGCCGTCCCGCAGGCCAAGGACCAGGACGCTCCGGCGGACTGGCCCGAGGGCGAGAGCGACGCAGCCGGGGCCGGGATCGGTCTCGCGGAGAACCCGGACGCCCTGCGGCCGCGCGACGCCGAGGTCGTCGAGGGCGCCGGTGCCGACACCGTCCGCGTCCTCGCCGAGGTGATCCCCAGCCTGCTCCCCGCCGGGCTGGAACGCCGGGTGGAGCTGCGGACGCTGGGTGTCGCCCGCGTCCCGCTCACCGAGGCCGTGGACCGGCTGGCCGGTCTCGAGAAGGACCCGGGATGGTGGTGGCGGCTGTACGACAGCCTCGCCGGCGTCGACCCGGACCGGCTCTCCGGCCTGCCCGTACCGCTCGCCGACGGCCGTACGACCATCGGCCCCCGCCAGGTCCTGCTGCCGCTCCCCGAAGGGCCCACTCCCGACGACACCTGGGCCGCCACCTCCGACGCCCTCGCCCGCATCGGCCTCAAGGTCGCCCACCCGGACGCCGCCCACCCCCTCCTGGAGAAGCTGGGCGCCCTCCCGGCCACCCCCCGCGCCGTCCTCACCACCCCGCAGGTGCGTGCCGCCGTCGCCGCCTCCCTCGACGACGAGGGCGCGGCCTGGGACCAGGAGACCCCGGACACCGAGGAGTTGGCGGACCTCGTCCTCGCCCTCGTCCGCGACGCCGCCCTCGAACCAGGCGACGAACCCTGGCTCGGGGCCCTCGCCCTGCCCGACGATGAGGGCGAACTCCTGCCCGCGGGTGAACTCGTACTGCCCGGCAGCCCCTTCGCGCAGGTCATGCGCGAGGACGAACTCGCCTTCGTCGACGGCGAGCTGGCCGACCGCTGGGGCGAACAGCCGCTCGCGGCCTGTGGTGTGCTCGCCAACTTCACCCTCGTCCGCGCCACCGACGTCGTCCTCGACCCGGACGAACTGGAGCCCCGCGACTCGGACTTCGCCGAACCCGACGACGCGGGTCTGCTGGACGCCGTCGACGTGTGGTGCGAGGACGTCCTCGACCGGCTGCCCGACACGCCGGTGCCGCCGGTCGCGACGGAGATCGTCGCCGTACGGGACCTGGACCTGGTCGACGACGACCGCTGGCCGCAGGCACTCGCCCTGCTCTCCCGGCCGCCCCTGCGGGACGCGCTCACCCAGCCGGTGCGGATCCTCCTCCCGGACGGCACGCACGAGATCGTCCGGCCGTACACGGCCTGGTGGCTGCGCGACCACCCCGTCCTCGACGGCCGCCGCCCGGCCGGTCTGCGGGCGGCGGGCGGCGACCCCCTCCTGCACGGCCTGTACGACGCCGCCGACGCCACCGGTTTCGACGACGAGCAGGTCCTGCGGGCGCTGGGCGTACGCACGTCCGTGGCCGCCCTCCTGGGCGAGCCCGGCGGCGCCGCCGAACTCCTCGACCGGCTCGCCGACCCCGACCGCGAGGTCTCCGGAGCGCAACTTCACGCCCTCTACGGGGCCCTGGCCGACCTCGAACCCGAACAGGTGACCCTGCCGGACGAGTTGCGGGCCGTGGTGGACGGCGAGGTGGTCGTGGTGGACGCCGCCGACGCCGTGGTCGTCGACTCGCCCGACCTGCTGCCCTTCACCGGCGGCATGCCGCTGCTCCCCGTACGGCCCGCGCGCGCCGCCGATCTCGCCGAGCTGTTCCAGGTGCGGCGGCTCAGCGAGTCGGTGACCGGCGAGGTGACCTCTGAGGGCACCGAGCACGACGTACCGGAGTCCGTGCGGGTCCTGCTGGGCCACTCGACCCCCACCTCGTACGTCGAACACGAGGAACTCGTCGTCGACGGCACCGAATTGGACTGGCGCCGCACACGGGACGGGGTGCTGCACGCCGCCACCCTGGAGGGCGTGGCGGCCGGCCTCGCCTGGGCGGCCGGACAGTGGCCGCGCCGCTTCGAGGTCGCGGCCCTGCTGGAGGACCCGTCCCGCACGGAGGAACTGGCCCGGGACCGCTGGTTCGACTGAGACCTGAACCCGCGCAGGGCGCCACCGGATTCGTCGGTGGCGCCCTCGCGTTCGCTAGGCGGTGTCCCGTTCGGTCAGGAACGTGAGCAGCAGGGCGAAGAGGCGTTCCACTGCGTGCTGTTGCTGTTCCTTGTTCAGCGCCCCCCAGTGCCGGATTCCGGCGCCGGGGAAGGCCTCCTCAAGGACGAGTGCCCTCCAGCCGAGACTGGTCTCCTCGTCCTTGCGGGCGAGAAGCCATTCGGAGACGGGGACGGCAGGGCCGACCTCGCCGCCGTGACGGCCGCCGGCGACCTGCGCTGGTACGCGGGCGACGGCAAGGGTGGACTGGCGGCCGGCAAGAGCATGTGGCCGACGGTCTAGGTGTTGTGTGATGCGAGGGCCGGTTCCGGACTTTCCGGGACCGGCGTTTCGTGTTGCGGCATGCGGAACCGAGGCGTGGCACACGCGTATCCCAAACATTGGTCATGTACGGGTAAAACTCGCATCGCCCCTTACAACCCGCCACGCCCGTCACGGATCAGAGCACGTGAGTCAACAGACTCCTCGATCACTTCTCCCTCTGGGGAATGCACATGCGCATTCGCGCCACCGTGGCCGCCGTCTCCGGCGCCCTGGCCCTGTCCGCCTTTGCCGTACCGGCCGCGCACGCCGCCGCCGCGCCCAACGTCACCTTCTCCAACGTGAAGGTGAACAAGGCCAAGGCGATGGTCGTCGGCACCAAGAAGACCGCTGTCACGGTCACGTACACCCTGACGCACCCCGCCAACGTCAGCATCGCCCCTGACAAGCTCGGCACCGGCCCGATCCTCTACCGCGGCTCCTCGCTGACGGAGCGGACCGCGGCCTTCGGCAGTGACGAACCGGGGACCTGCAAGGCCGCTTCGACGACCGTGGCCAACTGCACGGCGACCATGTACTTCCGTCCCACCGTCGCCGACGAGATCGCGAACGCCGACGCCGGTACCTGGAACGTGGGCGGTGTCGCGGTCACGGCCGGCGGCGCCATCAAGTGGCAGGGTGGGCTCGGCACCGCCAAGCTCCAGCGCGCCTCCAAGCTGACGGTCAACGCGGCCCCGGAGCCGGTCAAGAAGGGCAAGACCATCACGGTCACCGGTGCCCTGACCCGCGCCGACTGGCAGACCGGCAAGTACACGGGCTACGTGGGCCAGCCGGTGAAGCTGCAGTTCATGAAGAAGGGCGCCAGCGCCTACACCACGGTCAAGACGATCAAGACGACCGGTGGCGGCGCGCTGAAGACGACGGTCAAGGCGTCCGTCGACGGCACCTACCGCTACGCCTTCGCGGGCACCACGAGCACCCCGGCGGTCAACGCCACCGGTGACTACATCGACGTGCGCTGATCCTCGCGAGCCGCAACACGAAGGCCGGGTGCCGCCCTGTGGACGGGCGGCACCCGGCCTTTTCTCCTCCCGGTGGGCGCCGGCCCTCAGTCGGCCAGGACCTCGAGAAAATACTCGTAGTGGTCGAGGTCGAGGCCGACTCCCGTAAGGCGCTGCAATTCACTCACGTGGGGCTTCTCCAAGGGGCTTTCCGCGTGGTGGGACGGCAAGGCTACGCCGGGAACCGGCGGTCCACCCCTCTCCACAGGAACTCCAGGGTGGCCGCCGCCACCACCGAGATGCCCACCGCGATCCACGGCATCTGCACGCCCACCAGCTTCAGGGCGAAGAAGTGCTGGAGCCACGGCACGATCAGTACGACGAGGAACGCCAGGCCCATCGAGGCCACCAGGGCGACGCGCCACCAGGTGTACGGGCGGGCGATGATCGCCAGCACCCACATCGAGATCAGGAACAGTGTCAGCGTGGCGGCGCTGGTCTCCGCGTCCAACTCGCCCGGTCCGGTGTAGTGGTGACGGGCCACCATGTACGTGATGAAGGTGGCGACGGCCGCGACCACGCCCCCGGGGATCGAGTACCGCATGACCCGCCGGACGAAGTGCGGTCTCGCCCGCTCCGTGTTGGGGGCGAGCGCGAGGAAGAACGCCGGGATGCCGATGGTCAGCGTGGACAGCAGGGTCAGGTGCCGGGGCAGGAAGGGGTATTCGACCCGCCAGCACACCACCAGGATGGCCAGCAGCACCGAGTAGACCGTCTTCACCAGGAAGAGGGTCGCGACGCGGGTGATGTTGCCGATGACCCGGCGGCCCTCCGCGACCACCGAGGGCAGCGTCGAGAAGCTGTTGTTGAGCAGCACGATCTGGGCCACCGCCCGGGTCGCCTCCGAGCCCGAGCCCATGGACACGCCGATGTCGGCGTCCTTCAGGGCGAGCACGTCGTTCACGCCGTCGCCCGTCATCGCCACCGTGTGGCCGCGTGACTGGAGCGCGCCCACCATGTCCCGCTTCTGCTGCGGGGTGACCCGTCCGAACACCGTGCCCTTGTCCAGCGACTTCGCCATCTCCTCCTTCTCGTCGGGAAGGTGGCGCGCGTCCACGACAGTGCCGCTCAGGCCGAGCTTCCCGGCCACCGCGCCCACCGAGACCGCGTTGTCGCCGGAGATGACCTTCGCCTTGACGTCCTGCTCGGCGAAGTAGCGCAGGGTGTCCGCCGCGTCCGGGCGCAGCCGCTGCTCCAGGACCACCAGGGCGGTGGGGCGGGCGCCCTCCGTCACCTTGGGGTCGTCGAGGTCCTTCGAGGCCTTGGCGAGCAGCAGCACCCGCAGCCCGTCCTCGTTCAGCCGTCCGGTCTCGGCGAGCGCCGGGTCCCCGTCGGGCAGCAGGACGTCGGGGGCGCCGAGCAGCCACGTACTCGACTCTCCGTTGCCCTCGCTGAAGGACGCCCCGCTGTACTTGCGGGCCGAGGAGAACGGCAGCGACTCGGTGCAGCGCCAGTCCTCGCTGTCCGGGTAGGAGTTGATGATGGCCTGGAGGGAGGCGTTCGGGCGCGGGTCGGACTCGCCGAGCGCCCCGAGCGCCTTGCGTATGTACGTCTCGTCGGCGCCCTGGATCGGCCGCAGCTCGGTGACGTCCATGCCACCCTCGGTGAGGGTGCCGGTCTTGTCCAGGCAGACGGTGTCGATGCGGGCGAGGCCCTCGATGGCGGGAAGTTCCTGCACGAGGCACTGTTTCCGGCCAAGCCGGATGACGCCGATCGCGAAGGCCACGGAGGTGAGCAGGACCAGGCCCTCGGGGACCATCGGGACGATCCCGCCGACCGTACGGGCGATGGAGTCCTTGAAGCCGTGCTGCTTGACCACGAGCTGGCTGATGACCAGACCGATCGCGGTCGGGATCATCATCCACGTCACGTACTTGAGGATCGTGGAGATACCGCTGCGCAGCTCGGAGTGGACCAGCGTGAACCGGGACGCCTCCTCGGCGAGCTGCGCCGCGTACGCCTCCCGCCCCACCTTCGTCGCGGTGAACGCGCCGCCGCCCGCGACCACGAAGCTGCCCGACATCACCTCGTCGCCGGCGTGCTTGACCACCGGGTCCGCCTCACCGGTGAGCAGTGACTCGTCGATCTCCAGACCGTCGGCCTCGACGCACGAGCCGTCCACGACGATCTTGTCCCCGGGCCCGATCTCGATCACGTCGTCCAGCACGATCTCCGACGTACTGACCTCGCCCGCGACCCCGTCCCTGCGCACCGTCGGCTTCGCCTCGCCGATCACCGCGAGCGAGTCCAGGGTCTTCTTGGCCCGCCACTCCTGGATGATGCCGATCCCGGTGTTGGCGATGATCACGTACCCGAACAGGCTGTCCTGGAACGGCGCCACGAACAGCATGATCAGCCAGAGCACACCGATGATCGCGTTGAACCGGGTGAAGACGTTGGCGCGGACGATCTCGCTGATGGAGCGGCTGCTGCGCACGGGGACGTCGTTCACCTCGCCGCGGGCGACCCGTTCGGCCACTTCGGCGGCGGACAGCCCCGGGGCCCGCTTGGGGGCGGGCAGGGGCACGGGGTGAACAGGATCGAGTTCGGCGCCCGCGTCGATGTGCGTCATGCATCCGACGGTACGTGCGGAAATACGGCTTCACCCGCCGAGTGCCCCAAAGATCCGACCAGGGGAGGACCGGAGCGGCGGCCAGTGATGCCGTGGTTGTAGGGGGAACCGGTTGCTCCGCAGCAGCGGACGGTTACTCCGTAGTGGCGGTGGGCTGTTGCTCCGCTTCAGCGGCGGCCTTCTTGAGGGCGGCGTCGCGCCCACGGACGTACCAGATGCCGATCAGGCCGAGGCCCGCGCCGGCCAGGCAGGTCCACACCCACCACAGGTGTCCGTGGTCGTCGAACCAGCCGTAGAACGGCAGCTGCACCAGGAAGAGGACGAACCAGAGGATCGTGCCGCCCGTGATGGTGGCGACGACGGGCCCCTCCAGGGGCTCCGGCGCCTCGTGCTTGGGGGTCCACTTCGCCATGGACACAGCTTACGAGGCCGTCCGCTCCGGCTCCGCCGGACCCGTACGGGCCCTTGTATACCAACGGTCTACGCGCGGAGATAGCGATTTCGAACTCATATGTTCATACTGAAACGGTCCGAGTCTGGCTCTTTCTGTTCGTACGAAACTCCAACAGAAACATCCGAGAAACCTGTTGGTGATCGTGCGGCGGCCAGACTCGATCATGTTTTTTCCCCAGCCCGGCGCCAGTCCCCGCCCGGCGCCAGTCCTGGCCCGCAAGGCCCCGCACGTATGAGGTCACCCATGTCCACCTCGGCCACCACCAAGGCCCCCGCCCCGGACCAGCCGGGACCCGGCCCCGCGCAGGGCGCGCTGGACCGCTACTTCAAGATCTCCGAGCGCGGCAGCTCCCTGCCCCGCGAGATCCGAGGCGGTCTCGCCACCTTCTTCGCGATGGCCTACATCATCGTGCTGAACCCGATCATCCTGGGCAGCGCGAAGGACATGTACGGGCACCACCTGGACAACGGCCAGCTGGTCACCGCGACCGCCCTGACCGCGGCCTTCACCACGCTGCTCATGGGCGTCATCGGCAACGTGCCGATCGCGCTGGCGGCGGGCCTCGGCGTGAACACGGTCGTCGCCCTCCAGCTCGCCCCGCGGATGTCCTGGCCGGACGCCATGGGCATGGTCGTCCTCGCGGGCTTCATCGTGATGCTGCTCGTCGCGACCGGTCTGCGCGAGCGCGTCATGAACGCAGTGCCGCTGGGCCTGCGCAAGGGCATCTCGATCGGTATCGGCCTGTTCATCATGCTGATCGGCCTGGTCGACTCGGGCTTCGTCTCGCGCATCCCGGACGTCGCCCAGACCACCGTCCCGCTCCAGCTCGGCGCCGACGGTCACCTCAACGGCTGGCCCGTCCTGATCTTCATCCTCGGCACGCTGCTCACGCTCGCGCTGATCGTGCGCAAGGTGCCCGGCGCCATCCTCATCTCGATCGTGAGCATGACGGTCCTCGCGGTGATCATCAACGCCGTCGCGAAGGTCCCCTCCTGGGGCCTGACCACCCCGAAGTGGCCCGGCAACCCGGTCGCCACCCCGGACTTCGGTCTCGTCGGCAAGGTCAGCCTCTTCGGTGGCTTCGGCAAGGTCGGTGTGCTCACCGGCATCCTCTTCGTCTTCACCGTGCTGCTGTCGTGCTTCTTCGACGCGATGGGCACGATCATGGGCATCGGCGACGAGGCCAAGCTGACGGACGCGCGGGGCAACATGCCCGGCATCAACAAGGTCCTCTTCGTCGACGGCATCGCGGTCGCCGCGGGCGGCGCCACCTCCTCCTCGGCCACCACCTGCTTCGTGGAGTCCACGGCGGGCGTCGGCGAGGGCGCGCGCACCGGCTTCGCGAACGTCGTCACCGGCGCACTCTTCGCCGTGGCCCTGTTCCTGACCCCCATCGCCACGATGGTCCCGTCCCAGGCCGCGACCCCCGCCCTGCTCGCGGTCGGCTTCCTGATCCTCTCCGGCTCGGTCAAGGAGATCGACTGGGCGGACCACACGATCGCCATGCCCGCCTTCGTGACCATGGTGATGATGCCGTTCACCTACTCGATCACGAACGGCATCGGCATGGGCTTCATCACCTTCGTGGTACTGCGCCTGGCCGCCGGCCGCGGCCGGGAGATCCCGGTCGCGATGTACGTCGTCTCGGCGGTGTTCGCCTTCTACTACCTGATGCCGGCCCTGGGCCTGACGTAAGCGGTCCCATGGGGGTCGCGCGAGCGGCCCCACGGGGTCTCACGTGACCCCGTAGAACTTCTCCGTCTCCTCGACCGCGGTCTGGAACCGCTCGTCGAAGTCATCGCGAATGAGCGTCCGGACGACATAGTCCTGGACGCTCATTCCGCGTTTGGCGGCATGGTGTCGGAGCCGGTCGAGCAGCTCCCCGTCCATCCGCAGGCTGAGCACGCTGGTCCCCATGCAGTCGAGGGTCGCGGGAGCGGGAGCGACGCGAGGTCACTTTCTGGATGCGACTCACTCATATGGGTGACGTGACGGTTCAGTCACCCGTGTCACGGGCATCCTGTGGCTCTTTAGAGAGGGTAATGAGTTACTCTAAAGACATGGCTGACCTCACCCATGGCGACGACGCTGCCGCCGTGAACGCCCTGCGCTCCGCAGTAATGCGGCTGTCGCGTCGACTCAAGCACCAGCGGGTCGACGAGTCGCTGAGCCCGACCGAGATGTCGGTGCTCGGCACCCTCGCCCGCTGTGGCACCGCCACGCCCGGCGAGCTCGCCCGTAAGGAGCATGTGCAGCCACCGTCGATGACCCGCATCGTCGCGTTGCTGGAAGCCAAGGGCCTGGTCAGACTGGAGCCGCACCCCGAGGACCGGCGCCAGAAGGTCGTCACCCAGACCGACAAGGCCGAGGCGATGCTCGAGGAGAGCCGCCGCAAGCGCAACGCGTTCCTGGCCGGACTGGTCGAGGCCCTCGACGAGGACGAGTGGGCGAAGGTCCGCGAGGCCGCGCCCGTCCTCGAAAAGCTCGCGCAACTGTGACAGGGGCGCACACCCGGCCCGGGCCCGCACGCGACAGGCGCGGGTTCGGCGCGGGCGCCGCGCGGTGGTCGCAGCCGCGCACGGCGGACCGCCGGATGTGCGCCGGCCACGGTGCCCCATGCCCCGCCGGGGGCACGCCGTGACGGCCGTGCGCACTGCCCCGCACGCTCCGCCGTGCCCGAACCTCACCGTGACAGACGCGGCCGCGCCCGCGTGCAATGACGTCCCACGCTAGGAGGCGAATCCCTTTGAGTACGGGATCCGGAATACCTTCCGCCCCCGGACCAGCCACCCCCGACTCCCCGCCCGCCCCCGAGAGTTCCTCCCGTTCCCCCCGCTCCTCGATGTTCAGCTCGCTGAGGATCAGGAACTACCGGCTGTTCTTCCTCGGCCAGGTCGTCTCCAACACCGGCACCTGGATGCAGCGCATCGCGCAGGACTGGCTGGTCCTGAGCCTCACTGGCTCCTCCGCCGCGGTCGGCATCACCACCGCGCTGCAGTTCCTGCCGATGCTGCTCTTCGGGCTGTACGGCGGCGTCCTCGTCGACCGCCTCCCCAAGCGCCCCACCCTGCTGGCCACGCAGACCGCCATGGGCGTCACCGGCCTCGCGCTCGCCTTCCTGACCCTCTCCGGCCATGTCCAGGTCTGGCACGTCTACCTGGCGGCCTTCGTCGTCGGCCTCGCCACGGTCGTCGACAACCCGGCCCGCCAGTCCTTCGTCTCCGAGATGGTCGGCCCGGACCAGCTGCAGAACGCGGTCAGCCTCAACTCCGCCAACTTCCAGTCCGCCCGCCTGGTCGGCCCCGCCGTCGCGGGCGTTCTGATCACCGGCGTGGGCACGGGCTGGGCGTTCCTCTTCAACGGCCTGTCCTTCGTGGCCCCCCTCGTCGGCCTGCTCCTGATGCGCGCCCGCGACCTGCACCCGGTCGAGCGGGCGCCGCGCGGCAAGGGCCAGCTCCGCGAGGGCCTGCGCTATGTCGCCGGCCGCCCCGAGCTGATCTGGCCGATCGTCCTCGTCGGCTTCATCGGCACGTTCGGCTTCAACTTCCCGGTCTGGCTCTCGGCGTACGCGGACGACATCTTCCACGCGGGCGCCGGCGGGTACAGCCTCTTCAACACACTGATGGCGGTCGGCTCGGTGGCCGGCGCGCTGCTCGCCGCCCGCCGCGGCACGGCGAGACTGCGCATCCTGATCGTGGCGGCCGTGGCCTTCGGCATCCTGGAAGTGGCGGCGGCCCTGGCCCCGTCCTTCTGGCTCTTCGCCCTCCTCATGGTCCCGATCGGGATCTTCGGTCTCACCGTCAACGTCACGGCGAACACCGCGGTCCAGATGGGCACCGACCCGGCCATGCGCGGCCGGGTGATGGCGCTGTTCATGATGGTCTTCATGGGCGGTACGCCCCTGGGGGCGCCCCTCGTCGGCTGGGTCACGGACGCCTACGGCGCCCGGGTCGGCTTCGCCCTCGGCGGCCTGGTCTCGGCCGTCGCCGCGACCACCGTCGGCCTGGTCCTGGCCCGCGTCGGCGGCCTGCGCCTGTCGGTGGGCTGGCATCGCGGCCACCCGCAGGTCAGCTTCGTACCGAGAGAGGCCGGGGAGCAGAAGGAGCGGCTGGCCACGGCGGTGTGACGACGGCCGCCGTATGGTTGCCCGGCCGACCGCCGTACGGAGGTCGGCCGTCGGCCGTCGGCCGTCGGCACGGCGCGAGGGTGGCCCGGTGATCCATTCCCTGGAAGGGTGAGGGGCATGAGACTCTTTGCGGCCGTGCTGCCACCTCAGGCCGCGGTGCGTGAACTCGGCACGATGGTGGACGAGTTGCACCGCCTGCCGGGCGCGGACGGACTGCGCTGGACGGGCCGCCCCGGCTGGCACTTCACCCTCGCCTTCTACGGCGAGGTGGCCGAAGAGCTCGTCCAGCCCCTGTCGGACCGCCTGGCCCGCGCGGCCCACCGCACCCCCTCCTTCCCCCTCGCCCTCCGCGGCGGCGGCCACTTCGGGGGCCGGGCGCTGTGGACCGGGGTGTCGGGAGACGTCCCTACGATGCGGCTGCTGGCCGACCGGGCGGAGGCGGCGGCGCGGAAGGCGGGCGTCGGGACGGGCGAGCACCGTCGCTACCGCCCGCACCTGACGGTGGCCCGCAGCCGCGACACCGCGGACTTCGCCCCGTACGTCGCCGCCCTGGACGCCTTCGCCGGGCGGGACTGGACGGTCCGGGAGCTGTGTCTCGTACGCAGCGATCTGCCGAGGTCAGGAGTCTCGGGGGAGCAGCCGCGCTACGAGACGGTGGCGTGCTGGCCGCTGGACGGGGCGGGCGGCTGAAGGTCCTCGGGGGCGGCCGGTTAACCTCGATGGCGTGAACCCGAAGACCCGAAACCAAATCATGGCCGGTGTGCTCGTGCTGATGTTCGTCGTGGTGGCGCTGGCGGCGGCGGTCAAGTAGGGCCGGCCAGGCCGCTTTGCCGGTTCGGCCGGAACTCCGCGCCGCTCGTCCGCCTGCGGGCGGCCGTGGCCGGTCGCGCGGTTCCTCACGCCCCTTGAGGGGCGCCCGGGCGGGCGCCCCTGGGGAGCGTCACCAGGCGAAGGCCTCCGGGGACGGGCCCGGACCCGGGAAGATCTCGTCCAGGCCGGTCAGCAGCTCCTCCGACAGCTCCAGCTCGACCGCGCGCAGGGCCGAGTCGAGCTGTGCGGCGGTACGGGGGCCGACGATGGGGCCGGTGACGCCGGGGCGGGTCAGCAGCCAGGCCAGGGCGGCCTCGCCGGGCTCGATCCCGTGCTTGTCGAGCAGATCCTCGTACGACTGGACCTGCGCGCGGATGGCGGTGTTCGCGAGGGAGTCGGCGGCCCGGCCGCTCGCCCTGCGCCCGCCCTCGACCTCCTTCTTGATGACACCGCCGAGCAGCCCGCCCTGCAGCGGCGACCACGGGATGACCCCGAGGCCGTACTCCTGCGCGGCCGGGATGACCTCCATCTCCGCGCGCCGCTCGGCGAGGTTGTAGAGGCACTGCTCGCTGACGAGACCGATGGTGCCGTGGCGCCGGGCGGCGATCTCGTTGGCCTGGGCGATCTTGTACCCGGGGAAGTTGCTGGACCCCACGTAGAGGATCTTGCCCTGCTGCACCAGTACGTCGACGGCCTGCCAGATCTCCTCGAAGGGAGTGCGGCGGTCGACGTGGTGGAACTGGTAGACGTCGATGTAGTCGGTCCGGAGCCGCTTGAGGGAGGCGTCCACGGCCCGTCGGATGTTGAGGGCCGACAGCTTGTCGTGGTTGGGCCAGGCGTCGCCGTCGGCGGCCATGTTCCCGTACACCTTGGTGGCGAGCACGACCTTGTCGCGCCGCTCACCGCCCTTCGCGAACCAGTTGCCGATGATCTCTTCCGTACGGCCCTTGTTCTCGCCCCAGCCGTACACGTTCGCGGTGTCGAAGTAGTTGATTCCTGCGTCCAGCGCCGCGTCCATGATGGCGTGGCTGTCGGCTTCGTCGGTCTGCGGACCGAAGTTCATGGTGCCGAGGACGAGTCGGCTGACCTTGAGTCCCGTGCGTCCGAGCTGCGTGTACTTCATGACTCCCTAGCCAACGGGGTGGAGTGCGCTCTAGGCAAGGGAGGTGTCCGCGTGGCGGGTCAGTCGCGGGGGAACTCGTCCGTTTTGAGGGTGAGTCCCAGGGTGGTGGTCAGGTCGACGTCTCCGCCGAAGGAGACCGTCGTCTCCGTGACGTACTCGCCGTCCTTGGGCTGGGTGTAGACGTGGCATTTGCCAACGTACGGGTCCACGACCAGGAAGACGGGGACTTCGGCGGTGGCGTACGCGGTCTTCTTGGGGCCGTAGTCGTTGGCGGCAGTCCCTTTGGAGATCACCTCGGCGACGAACTCGACGTCCTGGTAGAGCCAGTGGTTCGCCGAGTTCTGCTCCGCCCCGTCGCGCAACTTCGCCACGTCGGGGCAGAAGCCGTTTAGGCGGCCGGGGAAGTCGATGCGCACGTCCGAGAAGACCATGGCGTCGATGCCGAACCTCTCGTCCAGGGCGCGGACGATCCTGCGGATGATCAGCCAGTGGATGCTCCGCTGCGGCACCATGTAGACGGCCCCTTCGACGATCTCGGCCCTGTAGCCCTCGGGGACGGACAGTCGTTCAAAGAGCCTGTCCAAGGCGCTCATGTCGTCGCTGTCGGCCATCTCGATCCTGTCTTCAAGGACGGTCATCGTGGCGTTCCTCCCCGGCCGCAACCCGGTCGAGTGCAGCCGCGCGGTACAACGATACGCACGGTGACTTGGTCACGTGGGGATCAGTTCCCGGCGGTCGCTTGAGTCTCCCGTAGGGGGAGGCGGCAGGGTGGGGGCATGGACGGCGGCATGAACGACCCCCTTGGTCCGCTCTGCTCGATCGGTGAGCTGGCGCGGCGGACCGGGCTGACGGTCAAGGCGATTCGGTTCTACTCCGATCGGGGCATCGTGCCGCCGACCGGTCGCAGCCCGGCCGGCTACCGCCTCTACGGCGCCGACGCCCTCGCGCGTCTGGATCTCGTGCGGACCCTGCGTGACCTGGGAGTGGGACTTCCGGACATCCGGAAGGTCGTGGCACGCGAGCTCTCGCTCTCCGAGGTCGCGGCGGCGCACGCGGACGCGCTCGCCGTACAGATCCGCACCCTGCGGCTGCGGCACGCGGTGCTGACGGCGGTGGCCCGGCGCGACTCCAGCCCAGAGGAGATGGATCTCATGCACCGGTTGGCAAGGCTCTCAGAGGACGAACGCCGACGTCTGATCGACGACTTCCTCGACTCCGTATTCGCCGGGTCGGCCCGTTCAGGCGCGTTCGTCGGGATCCGGCGCTCGTTCACCCCCGAACTGCCCGACAACCCCGAACCCGAACAGATCGCGGCCTGGGTGGAGTTGGCCGAGCTGTCCCAGGACGGGGAGTTCCGGGCCGTCCTGAGGCGGTTGGTCGCACATCTGGAGGCGGAGCAGGAGGGTGCCCGGGGCGGCGGGCTCCGCCCCGGGCTGGTCCTGACCGTGCGTGAGCTGGTCGGCCCGGTCCTCGCGGCGGGGATCGAGCCGGGAGACGGTGCCGCCGCGCCGGTCGTCGAGGCGCTCCTCGCTCACGACGTACACGTCCTGACCTGGCTCGAAGCCGTCAACGACCCGCGCAGGGAGCGGTACACGGAGCTGCTCGCCGTCATCAACGGCTGGCCGGCCCCGGAGAGTCCGGCGCCCGTGCTGGAGTGGGCCGTCGAGGCGATCCGGACGCACGGATAGCCGCCGGTCGGCGTCGGCGGTCAGGCCGAGTAGGGCTCGCCCAGGTCCCAGGCCTGGTACATCGCCTCCGCGAAGGCCTCCGCGATCTTGTGCTCGCCGGACGCGTTGGGATGCGTGCCGTCGTACGTGTCGTGGTGGACGTCGTAGCCGGGGGGCGGGGAGGCGAGGAGGACGGGGGAGCGGGGTTCGTCCAGGTCGGCCACCGCCTTCGCCAGGAGTTCGTTGAAGGCGGCGACCTCGGCGGCGAAGGGCGCGTCGGACTCCGCGCGGACGTTCGGTATCACCGGGAGGAGGACCAGGTGGATGCGCGGGTTCGCCGCACGGGCCTCGGCGACGAAGGCGCGGGCGTTCGCCGCCGTCTGTACGGCGTTCGTGTAGAAGCCCAGGTCGATCAGGCCGAGGGAGACCAGGAGCACGTCCGCGCGCTGGGTGCGGACCGCCTCACCGATCAGGGGCACCATGTGCTGCCAGCCCTCGCCCCAGCCCGCGAGGTGGGCGCGCGGGAAGTCCGGGTCCGCGTACTCGTGCGAGTCGGGGGACTCCGTCGCCTTGTCGTACAGCGTCTCGCGCGGGCCGACGATCCGGAACGGGCCCCCGTACGTCGCGCGCAGGTGCTGCCACATTCGGTAACGCCATGTGTGTTCGCCCGCGCTTCCGATCGTCATGGAGTCTCCGACGGGCATGAACCTGAGCATCCGCTCATCATGGATGATCGGGCGGGCGATCAGTAAGGGCCGTGTGGGGTGTGGGGTGTGAGGATGGACACGCCGGGGGCGGCGGCTCCCCGGGGGCTCACCGGGTCCCGGCGGCTCAGGGATGGCAGGCTTGGGCCATGCGCCGATCGCCCTCGTTCCTCGCCGGAGCCGCCTCCGCCGCTGCCGTTCTCGCCCTCGCGCTGCCGGCACCGGCCCTCGCCGCCGACGGGGACGGGGGGTTCACGATCAAGGATCCCCGGATCACCGAGTCGAGCGGGCTCGCCGCCTCGCACCTCCACCCCGGCATCTACTGGACCCACAACGACAGCGACGACGGTCCCTACCTCTACGCCGTCGACAGCAGGACCGGCGAGACCGTCGCCACCATCACCATGAAGGGGGTGGGCGCGCCGCGCGACGTCGAGGCCATCTCCCTCGGGCCCGACGGCGACCTCTACGTCGGCGACATCGGCGACAACCTCGGCGGCAAGTGGTCCTACGTGTGGATCTACAAGCTGCCCGAGCCGAAGGTGCTCAAGGACCAGACGATCCGGGCGACGCAGTACGTCGTGAAGTACGCGGACGGGCCCCGCAACGCCGAGGCGCTGATGGTCCACCCGAAGACCGGACGGGTCTACATCGCCGACAAGAACGAGGACGGCGGCCACCTGTACGAGGGTCCGGCCCGGCTCTCCACGTCGGGCGCCAACATCTTCCGGTCCGTCGCCCCCATCGACCTCTGGGTCACCGACGGCGCCTTCTCGCCCGACGGTGAACAGCTCGTCGTGCGCGGGTACTTCGGCGGGATCGCGTACGCCTGGAACGACGGGAAGCTCAAGCGCCAGGGGCGGTTGGACGTGCCGCTCCAGCGCCAGGGGGAGTCGGTCACGTACACCCCTGACGGGTCCAAGCTCATGTACGGCAGCGAGGGCAAGGACAGTCCGGTCCAGCCCGGCTCGGTTCCCGGGGGCGGGTCCGACTCCAAGTCGCCCTCGGAGGGCGGGGGATCGGCGTCGGCCGGTGGGAGCGACGGCGGCGGCTTGAGCTCCGGTGCCAAGGGGGCGCTCGCCGTCGCCGCGGTTCTGGCGGCGGGGTTCGGGCTGAAGAGGTTGTTGCGCAAGTCGTAGTCGCCGCATGGCGACGTGCACGGCGACGTGAGGATGCGTACGGCATGAGAAAGGGGCGCCCGGCGCGATGGCTCGCGCAGGGCGCCCCCTCTGCGTACGAGTGAGGACTACAGCTTTTCGATCACGTAGTCGATGCACTTCGTCAGCGCCTCGACGTCCGCCGGGGCGATCGCCGGGAACATCGCGACACGGAGCTGGTTGCGGCCGAGCTTGCGGTAGGGCTCCGTGTCGACGATGCCGTTGGCACGCAGGACCTTGGCGACGGCGGCGGCGTCGATCTCGTCGGCGAAGTCGATCGTGCCGATGACCTGCGAGCGCTTGGTCGGGTCGGCTACGAACGGGGTCGCGTACTTGCTTTCCTCGGCCCAGGTGTAGAGGCGGGTCGAGGAGTCCTTCGTACGGCCCGTGGACCACTCCAGACCGCCCTGGCCGTTGATCCACTCCAGCTGCTCGTTGAGCAGGAACAGGGTGGCGAGGGCCGGGGTGTTGTACGTCTGGTTCTTGCGGGAGTTGTCGATCGCCGTGGGGAGCGAGAAGAACTCCGGCACGTGACGCCCGCTCGCGTGGATGCGTTCGGCGCGCTCGATGGCGGCGGGGGAGAAGACGCCGATCCACAGGCCGCCGTCGGAGGCGAAGGACTTCTGCGGGGCGAAGTAGTAGACGTCCGTCTCGGTGATGTCGACCGGGAGGCCGCCGGCGCCGGAGGTGGCGTCCACCAGAACGAGGGAACCCTCGTCGGCGCCGTTGACGCGCTTGAGGGGGGCGGCGACGCCGGTGGAGGTCTCGTTGTGGGTGTAGGCGTAGACGTCCACGCCCGCCTCGGCCGCCGGCTCGGGGTGCGTGCCCGGGTCGGAGGAGATGACGGTGGGCTCGGCGAGCCAGGGGGCGAGCTTGGCGGCCTTCGCGAACTTGGAGCTGAACTCGCCGAAGGTGAGGTGCTGGGACTTGTTGTCGATCAGGCCGTGGGTCGCGACGTCCCAGAAGGCGGTGGAGCCGCCGTTGCCGAGGACGACCTCGTAGCCGTCGGGGAGCGAGAACAGGTCGCGCACGCCCTCGCGGACCTTGCCGACCAGGTTCTTGACCGGGGCCTGGCGGTGGGAGGTGCCGAGCAGGGAGGTACCGGTCGCGGCCAGCGCGTCCAGCGCCTCCGTGCGCACCTTGGAGGGGCCCGCGCCGAAACGTCCGTCGGCGGGCTTGATGTCAGCGGGGATCTGGATATCAGCCACGGAGCGAGCGTATCCGTTATACGAAACGTAGTGGAAACTTCGTCCGGCGGGTGAGACGAGGCGGGGCCCACTTCTCCTCGCCCCCGCCGCCCCTACCCGACTCGTCCCCGGGGGCTGCGCCCCCAGACCCCCGCGTCGGCCTGAACGGCCTCGTCCTCACACGCCGGACGGGCTGAAAGATGCGCGCCGGCGCCCCTTGGGGGCGCGGGGAACTGCGCGACCAGCCCCCACCCACCCGCAGCCGGAAAGACGTCCGACCGGGTACGGGGCGGAGGCCTGCGGCGAGGGAACGGGTCAGGGGGTTGGGGTCAGGCGCACGGGGAGTTCGTGGAGGTCGTTCTGGGTCACCACCGGCTTGTTGCGGAGTTCCGAGGAGGGGATCGCCAGGTCCAGGGACGGGAAGCGGGCGTACAGGGCCGGGAGGGCGACCCCAGCCTCCAGGCGGGAGAGGGCGGCGCCGGGGCAGACGTGGGGGCCGTGGCCGAAGGAGATGTGACGGTTCTTCGTGGTGCGGGTGATGTCGAAGTCGCCCGCGCCCGGACCGTGGGCGTTCTCGTCGCGGCCGATCGCACCGTACGAGACGATCAGGGCGTCGCCCGCGGGGATCACCTTGTCCCCGACGGGTACGTCCTCCGTCGCGAAGCGGATCAGGACGTGTGAGGTCGGGGTGGAGTAGCGGAGGGTCTCCTCGACGACCGCCGACCAGTCCGCCTCGCCGGAGAGGACGAGCGCGCGCTGCTCGGGGTGGGCGGAGAGGTTGACCACCGCGTTGACGATCAGGGAGATCGTCGTCTCGTGGCCCGCCGCGACCATCAGCTGGAGGGTGGAGACGATCTCCTCGTCGGTGAGGTGGTCGCCGTCCTCGGAGGCCAGGATCAGGGCGGAGGTCAGGTCGTCGCCGGGCTCCGCCCGCTTCGCGGCGACCGTCGCCGCCATGATCCCGGCCAGCTCCGTCAGCGTGGCGATGACCTCCGCGGGCGGGGTCTGCGTCGAGAAGAACTTCTCGAAGAGCTCCTTGAGGCGGGGGAGCCGGGACTCCTCGATGCCCATGAGGTCGGCGACGACGTACATGGGGAGGGGGTAGGCGAAGGCGGCCTTCAGGTCGACGAGCCCGCCCGGGCCCGGCACGAGGGCGTCCAGCAGACCCTCCGTCAGTTTGGTGATGCGCTCCCGCATCTGCTCCACCCGGCGCGGGGTGAGCGCCTGCGCGACCAGCGTGCGCATCCGGCGGTGGTCCGCGCCGTCCACCGTGAGCATGGAGCGGCCGGGGTTGGCGAGCCCGATCAGCGGCCAGTCGGGGGCTATCTCGCCGCGCTGCCAGGCACCCCAGACGTTGATGTCCTTGACCAGCCGGGGGTCGGTGAGCAGGGCGCGTGCCTCGGCGTGGTGGGTGGCGGCCCAGACCGGGACGCCGCCGGGCAGTTCGACGGCGGCGAGCGGGCCCGCCTCCCTGAGCCGGGCGCTCTCGCCGTCCAGGTCGGACACGAACGGGTCCAGGGCGATACGACTGGTCATGCGGGGGTGCCTCCGAGGGCCGGGGTCGGGGTGAAGCGCACGGGCAGTTCGGTCAGGCCCCGCAGCCACGGTGAGGGGCGCCGGGTCAGGGAGTCGGCCGGGACCGCCAGGTCGATGTCCGGCAGGCGGTCCAGTACGACCTCGATCCCCGTCCGCGCGATGACCTCCGCCACCTCCTGCGCCGGGAACGGGCAGCGGTGCTCCCCGTGGCCGAAGGAGAAGTGGGCGTTGTTGCCGCCGGTGAGGGCGGAGCCGTCGGTGCGGACCTGCGGGTCGGAGTTGGCGCCCTGGAGGCCGAGGAGGAGGAGATCGCCCGCGCGGACGCGGTGACCGCCGAGCTGGGCGTCGCGGGAGGCCCAGCGGCCGGCCACGTTCTGGGTGGGGGTGTCCTCCCAGAGGACCTCGTTCATGGCCTCGGCGACGCTGTTGCGGCCGCCGAAGAGCGAGGCGGCGAAGCGTTCGTCGGTCAGCATCAGGCGCAGCGAGTTGCCGATCCAGTCCGCGGTCGGCTGGTGGCCGGCGGCCATCATGACCATCAGGTCCTGGATGATCTCCTCGTCCGTGAAGCCGGCCGTGTTCGCGAGCATGCGGGACACGACGTCGTGTGCGGGCGCGGCCTTCCGGTCGGCGATCAACTGGGCCATGGAGCCGGCCAGGTGCTGCTGTCCGGCCAGCGCGGTCTCACGGCCGTTGACCATGTCGTTGAGGGCGGTGACGAGGCCAGGACCCTGTTCCTCGGCGAAGCCGTAGAGCATGGCGAGGACACGGACGGGCAGGAGGGCGGCGTAGTCCCCGATGAGGTCCGCCTCGCCCTTGGCGCACGCCGCGTCGATGAGTTCGTCGGCGAACCTCTCGGCCTGGGCGCGCAGTTCGAAGGGGTCCACGGCTTCGAGGGCGTCGCTGATCATCGCGGCGCGCTCGCGGTGGCGTTCGCCGACGGTATAGAGGATCGAGGGCTGTTTGCGGCCGATCATCGGCAGCAGTGGCCAGTCGTAGGGGATGCGGTCCCACTGGTTCCACAGCTCGGAGTCGCGGCTGAACAGCACGGGGTCGCCGGTGACCTGGTGCAGTTCGCGGTAGCCGAGCACCAGCCACGCCGGGATGTCGCCGTCCAGGACGACGGGCGTCACGGCACCGTGGTCGCGTCGCATCTCCCGGTACAGCTCGGCGGGTTCGGTCTGGAACCGGGGCCCGCTGAGGGGCACGGGGGCGGGGGTCACAGGGCCAACTCCGGTGTTGTGAGGGCGCTTTCGGCGGCGTGCAAGGTCTTGAGGTGCTCCACCAACGTGATCAGCACTCGTTTGCTGGACTCCCGCGAACGCGCGTCGCAGTCGAGCAGCGGGACCTGCGGATCGAGGTCGAGGGCCTCGCGGATCTGGGCGGGGGTGTGGGCGGAGCCCCCGAAGTCGTTGCAGGCCACGATGAACGGCGTCCCGTGGTGCTCCAGCCGGTCGATCGCGTACCAGGAGTCGTCGATACGGCGGGTGTCGACGAGGACGACGGCCCCGAGCGTGCCGGAGAACAGCCGGTCCCACAGGAACCAGAAACGCTCCTGGCCCGGCGCGCCGAACAGGTACAGCACATTGCGGGCGTCAAGCGTGATGCGCCCGAAGTCGAAGGCGACCGTGGTCGCGGACTTGCCGCGCACCTCACTGATGTCGTCGACCGCCGCACCGGCCTGCGTCATCGTCTCCTCGGTGTTGAGGGGACGTATCTCGCTCACGGAGCGGACCAGGGTGGTCTTGCCGACGCCGAAGCCGCCCACGATGACGATCTTCAGACCGTTGTCGGCCTGTGCCCCCAGAGGCGTACGGGCGTCGGCCCCCTGGGACGTAAGGGCATCAGAGGTTACGGAGTCCAACGAGCACCTGCTCCAGGATGTCGGGATCGGGAAGAGCGGCTTTTTGGGGGTGGCGGGCGCTGACGCGGCCCGCGGCGAGCAGGTCGGAGAGCAGGATGCGGGTGATGGACACCGGCAGCTTCAGCACGGCGGCGATCTCCACGACCGCCGTCGGCCGCTCGCACAGCCGCAGGATCGCCGCGTGCTCCGACTGCATGCCCACCGCCGGATCGCACTCGGCGACCACGAGTGTCACCAGGTCGAACGGGGTGTCGGGCGCGGACCGGCTGCGCCCTCCGGTGAGGGTGTAGAGCCGGTCGGGCGCGTCGTCCCTGCCCGGACGGCTCATGACGTCCGGGGCTGCGCGCTCAGGTGTTCGCCGAGTTGTTCCACGAGCTCGCTCATGTTGTGCCCGACCAGACCGGCGTCCGCGTCCTCGGCGGTGACCACGGCGAGGTGGGCGCCGTCGCCCGCCTCCACGATGAACAGGACCCCGCCGTAGAACTCGGTCATCGCCGAGCGCACGCCCCCCGTGCCGTCGCCGAACTCCACGGACGCCCCGTGGGACAGCGACTGGATGCCGGCGGCGATCGCGGCGAGCTGGTCGGCGCGGTCGACGGTGAGCTCCGGCGTGCGGCACAGCTTCAGGCCGTCCCGGGAGAGCACGAGCGCGTGCCGGGCGCCCGGGGTGCGCTCGAGGAGGCCCTCGATGAGCCAGGAGAGCTTCTCGTCGGCGGTGGTGGTGCCGGTCATGAAGTGGTGTCGCCTTCCGGATGCGAAGAGGTGTGCGAGGTGGCGTGCGAGGGATGCGCGGGGGCGGGCTCCCGTACGGCTTCTTCGCCGCGTACGGCGTTCCCGGATTCGCCCTGTACGGATTCGACCCGTACGGCGTCGTCCTCGGGCACCGTTCCCTGGACCGCCGCCTGGTCCGGCGCGGTGCCCCGGACGGCCTGGCGGAAGCTGCTGAAGCGGGCGGCGGTGGCCCTGGAGTCGGTCGTACGGGGCTCGGGGTCGGCCTGGTTCGTGAGATGGGCGCGGCTGCGCTCGGCGTGCGCGAGGGTCCGGCCGCGGCGGCGCTTGGGGAGGCCGCCGGTCGCGGGAGCGCCCGCCGTGGGGGTGCCGTTCGGCGGGGTGTCGGTGTCGGTGGCGTGCCGGGGCGACTCATGGGTGGGGACCGGGTCCGGGTCGAGGTCCTCGGAGGCGCGGGCGGCGGCGTACGACGCCTGGGGACGCGGCTCGGCGAGCGGGCGGTCCTCGGCAGGCGGGGTCGCCGCGGCGTGCTTGACCTGGGACTCCGTCGCCGCAGGGGCGGCCGGGGCCGGTGCGGAGGGCAGACTCAGGATGTCCTGGGGGATGAGCACCAGGACGCCCGTGCCGCCGCGCGCGGAGGGCCGGAAGGACACCTTCAGGCCGTGCTTGCGCGCGAGCCGGCCGACCACCGCGAGGCCGAGCCGGGTGCCGGTGAGGCCGCCGAGGTCGGCGGCGTCCGCGGCGTCCGCGGAGACGGCGCGTTCGGCGCGGCGCAGCTGGACGTCGCCCATGACGAGGCCGCTGTCCTCGACGGAGACGATGACACCGGCCGGGACCTCCTCGACGTAGACGTGCACCTCGGCGGTCGGCGGCGAGAAGTTCGCGGCATTGTCGAGGAGTTCGGCGAGCGCGTGCATCACGCCCTCGGCGGCGTGCCCGGCGACGGCGGCGTCGCTCGCGGAGTGGACGCGCACCCGCTGGTAGCCGCCGATGCGGCCCATGGCGCCGCGCAGGATCGACTCCATGACGATGGGGCGCGCCCAGCGGCGGCCGGAGCGGGCGCCCGCGAGGACGGCGACGGAGTCGGCGAGGCGGCCCGCCTGCGCGGTGCGGTGGTCGAGGTGGAGGAGATCGGCGAGGACCTCCTCGTCGGAGTGCTTGTCCTCCATGGCGCGCAGGTCGGCGAGCATGCCGGTGGACAGTGCCTGCATCCGCCCGGCCGCGTTGGCGGTGGCCGAGATCGCGGCGGCCCGGTCGCTGCCCGCCCGCCGCATGCGCTCGGTCAGCCGGGTGTTCTCCTCGGCGAGTTCGGCGAACCGCCGCTGCTCCTCGGCGATCTCGGCGGTGAGGCGCTGCCGCTCCTCCTCGAACCCCTGCGTGAGCAGGGCGCGTTCGCGGGCGTCGGCGTCGGCCAGGCGCGCGCGGTCGCGGGCGGACTCCTCCGCGAGCCGGGACCGCTCCTGGTTGAACTCCTCCGCCATGCGGGCCCGTTCCTGCAGGAGCCGTCCGGCGTCCTGGGCCACGGCGTCGAGGCGGCGGCGCGCGAGCTTCGCGGTCTGCAGGGCGCGTGCGGCGACCGCGACGGCGACGCACAGCAGCACGGCGGCGGCGCCCGTGCCCCAGGCGAGGGGGACGCGTGCCGAGTCGGGTGCCACGGAGACGGCGACGACGACCGCGACCGCCGCCGCGACGGCGGTGAGCAGGGGCGCGGGGGCGCTCGCGCGGAGGGTGGGTCGTTCGCCGGAGGGGATGGGCGCGGTCATGAATCGTGTCCTCGGTCGTGTCCTGGACGAATTTCCTGGGGCGAGGTTCCTGGGAGGAAGTTCCTGGGCGAGAGCCGACACCGGTTGCTCAATTTGCCGTCACTATATGAGAGTTCGTGTTCGCATTGGGAAGGTTCCGGATCCGTGCTGCTAATCCGCTGGTGATCGGTCTGTGATCGGTCTGTGATCGCGTCGGCGATCGGTCGGTGATCGGTCAGGGGTCGGTCAGTGACCGGTCGGCGATCGGCCAGTGATCGCTCGGTGATCGATGCGTCACGGTTACGGACCGTTGTCGGTGCGTGGGGTCATCCTGGAGACATGACGGATCTTGGCGCGAAGGACGGCACGAGCGGCGCGGCGGACCCGCCCGACGTGGACGGGCTGCGGGCCGCCCTCGCGGCGGAGATGCGCGGCGAGGTCGCCTTCGACGTGACCGCGCGGGCGCTGACCACCATGGACGCGTCCAACTACCGCCGGGTCCCGCTCGGCGTGGTCCGTCCGCGCGACGCGGACGACGTGGCGGCCGCCCTGTCCGTGTGCCGGACCCACGGGGTGCCGGTCGTGCCGCGCGGCGGCGGCACCTCGATCGCGGGGCAGGCGACCGGCACCGGAGTCGTCCTCGACCTCACCCGCCACATGAACCGGATCGTCGCGCTCGACCCCGAGGCACGCACGGCCGTCGTCCAGCCCGGAGTCGTCCTCGACCGCCTCCAGGAGGCCGCGGCCCCGCACGGCCTGCGCTTCGGACCCGACCCCTCCACCCACAGCCGCTGCACCCTCGGCGGCATGATCGGGAACAACTCGTGCGGCTCGCACTCGGTGGCCTGGGGCACGACGGCGGACAGCGTGCGCGAACTGTCGGTGGTCAAGGGGAACGGCTCCGTCGTACGGCTGGGACAGAGCTGGCAGGGCGCCCCGGACGGCCTGCGGACGTTGGTCGAGGGCGAGCTGGCCCGCCTGCGCACGGGCTTCCCGCAGCTGCCCCGCCGCATCTCCGGCTACGCGCTCGACGCGCTGCTCCCCGAGAAGGGCGCCGACGTCGCCCGCTCCTTCTGCGGCTCCGAGGGCACGCTCGGGGTGCTCACGGAGGCGATCGTACGACTGGTCGAGGCACCGCGCGCGCGGGCGCTGGCCGTGCTGGCGTACGCGGACGAGAGCGCGGCGGCCGAGGCGGCGGCCGGGCTGCTGCCGCTGGGGCCGCTCACCGTGGAGGGGATGGCCGCGGACCTCGTACCGCCGGACGCGGGGCTGCCGCGCGGCGGCGCATGGCTGTTCGTGGAGACGGGGGGCGCGGACCCGGCGGAAGCACGCGCGCGTGCGGACGCGATCGTCCGGGCCGCCGACGTGCTCGACGCCCTCGTGGTCACCGACCCGGCCGGACAGCGCGCACTGTGGCGGCTGCGCGAGGACGCGAGCGGCACGGCGACCCGGATGCCGGACGGGAGCGAGGCATGGCCGGGCTGGGAGGACTGCGCGGTGCCGCCGGCCCGGCTCGGCGCATACCTGCGCGACTTCCGCCACCTGCTGAGCGCCCACGACCTGCGCGGCACCCCGTACGGGCACTTCGGCGACGGCTGCATCCACGTCCGCATCGACTTCGACCTGCTGACCGGTGCGGGCATCCGCCGCTTCCGCCGCTTCTCCGAGGAACTGGCCGAACTGGTGGTCTCCCACGGAGGCTCCCTCTCGGGCGAGCACGGCGACGGGCAGGCACGGGCCGAACTGCTGCCCAGGATGTACGGCACGGAGCTGGTCGGCCTCTTCGAGCGGGCCAAGGACCTCTGGGACCCCGACGACCTGCTCAACCCCGGGATGCTGGTGCGCCCGCACCGGCTGGACGAGAACCTGCGGTTCGCGGTGCTGCCGCGCGAGCCGGTGGACGTGGCGTTCGGATATCCGGCGGACGGCGGGGACTTCTCGGCGGCGGTGCGCAGATGTGTGGGGGTCGCCAAGTGCCGTACGACGGCCGCCGACGCGGGCGTCATGTGCCCGTCGTTCCGGGCGACGGGCGAGGAGGAGCACTCCACGCGGGGGCGCGCCCGGCTGCTGCACGAGATGCTCGCGGGCGAGGTGGTCACCGACGGCTGGCGCTCGACCGAGGTCCGGGACGCGCTCGACCTGTGCCTGTCCTGCAAGGGCTGCCGGTCCGACTGCCCGGTGGGCGTCGACATGGCCACGTACAAGGCGGAGTTCCTGCACCACCACTACAAAGGCAGGAGGCGCCCCGCCGCGCACTGCACGATGGGCCGGCTGCCGGCGTGGCTGCGCCTGGTCGACCGCACGGGAACGGCGCCGCTGCTCAACTCCCTGGCGTCCGTGCGGCCGTTCGCGGCGCTCGGCAAACGGCTCGGCGGGATCGCACCCGAGCGGGAGATCCCGCGCCTGGCGCCGGAGACGTTCAGCCGGTGGTGGGGGCGACGGTTCAAGGAGCGGGTGCGGCGGATGATGCGGGAGGGGGTGTACGACCCCGAGGCGGAGCTCGACGGGTCCCGGAGGGAGGTGGCGATCCTCTGGCCGGACACCTTCACCGAGTACCTGTCGCCCTCCGTCGGGCAGGCGGCCGTACGGGTGTTGGAGGCGGCCGGGGTGGACGTGATGCTCCCGCCGACGGTGGTGATGCGCAAGCGGACGCCGCGGGCCGGGGAAAGCGTGTCCCCCTCGCACCACCCCTGGTCGGTGGGCGCGCGGGGCCACGTCTGCTGCGGACTGACATACGTCTCCACGGGCCAACTCGACCGCGCCCGCGCGGTGATGCGCCGCACGCTCGACCTGATGGGCGTGTTCCTGGACCCGGACGTCCACCCGCGGCCACCCGCCGTCGTCGTCCTGGAACCGAGCTGCGCCGCCGCCCTGCGCACGGACCTCCCTGAGCTCCTGCACGACGACCCGCGCGCGGCGCGCCTCGCCTCCGCGGTGCTGACGTTCGCCGAGGCCCTGGAGCGCCTCGCCCCGGACTGGGCGCCCCCGCCCCTCGACCGTCCGGTGACCGGCCAGACCCACTGCCACCAGCACGCCGTCCTCGGCGACGGCGCAGACCGCCGACTGCGCGAGGCGGCGGGCCTCACCGGCTCCCTCGCGGGCGGCTGCTGCGGACTCGCCGGCAACTTCGGCTTCGAGAAGGGCCATTACGAGGTGTCGAAGACCTGCGCGGAGGAACAGCTGCTCCCGGCCGTGCGGGCCGCCACGCCCGACACCCTGCTTCTCGCGGACGGTTTCTCCTGCCGTACACAGCTGGAACAGCTGGTGGGGCGCAAGGGGCGGCATCTGGCGGAGGCGCTGGCCGAGGCGCTGGACCAAGGGGTGGACCTGGAGATCGACCAAGGGCCGGACTGACGGCGTGGATATCCAATACCCAGGTTTTTTAGGCAACTCTCAGGTTTCATAAGGGGATTCACAGTCGTCATGTGCTGCATTTTGCTGTGCCTTGGGGTGCGAGGCGTGTAGGTTCCTTGATGTCGGGCGGCAGGGAAAACCGAGGTGACGACCAGGAATTCCCGCCCGGTCCGTAGAGAATTCTCGCACCATCGCACTTTTGCGCTCGCTATTGCGTAGCCAGAAACCTCAAGGAGTTGGCATGAGCTTCAAGAAGCTTGCCCCCCTGCCCCCCAAGCCCAAGTCGAAGCAGCTCCCGCCCCCGCCGGCGCCGAAGCCGCGCAAGAAGGCGCACAAGCCGCTCCCCAAGCCGTTCCCCAACGACGAACGCTGATCGAGCGGCTGATCGAGCGGTAGCAGAGAGGCCGACGGTGCGCCGTCGGCCTCTCTCTTTTGAATTCCTCGGCACGGCCTGCAATTCAAATGAGGAGGGCCATGACCCGGCAAAGGCAGAATCAGGGGTACGAGAAACACAAGGAATACGCGGAAACCGGCGTCGGCGCGGTCGCGTACGATCGGTACGAGGATCACGAGTACGAGGACGACGATGAACTCGACCACGACACGCCGACCATCCCCGCCCGTACGGCCTTCCGGCGCTTCTGGCCGCTGACCAAGGGACTGCGGAGCTGGCTGCTGGCCATCTGGCTGTGCACGGTGCTGGCCGCTCTCGCCGAGACCGCCGCCATCCTCCTCTTCAGCGATCTAACCGACCACGCCCTGCAACAGGGCTCACTGGCCGCGTTCTGGGCCCCGGCCGCCGAATGGCTGGCCGTCGCCGTGCTCGGCGCCGCCGTCGCCTACGCGGGCAACTCCCTCGCCACCTGGGTCACCGAGCGCTTCGTGATGCGGCTGCGCGAGCATGTCTTCGACCACGTGCAGCAGTTGCCACCGCACTTCTTCCAACGCCACCGCCAGGGCGACCTGTTGTCCCGGCTGACCAGCGACGTCGAGTCGATCGAGACGATGGTCGTGTCCGGGCTCGTCGGCGCGGCGTCGGCGGCGTTCAGCGCGCTGTTCTACGCGGCCGCCGCCTTCTGGCTGCGCTGGGACCTGGCCGCGGCGACCTTCGTGCTCGCCCCCCTGTTCTGGCTGGCCGCCCGCCGCTTCTCCGGCGCCATCAAGTCCGTCTCGCGCGACGGCCGGGTCGCCGACGGCGCGATCACCTCCGTCGTCGAGGAGTCCCTCGGCAACATCGTCCTCACCCAGGCGTACGACCGCCGCGACGCCGAGCGGCGGCGGCTGAACCAGGAGGCGAACGCCTGGTTCAGGGCCTCCGTACGCTCCGGGCGCCTCAACGAGCTGTACGAGCAGCTCGTCCAGGTCATCGAGACGATCTGCGTGCTCGCGGTCATCGGCCTCGGCGTGTGGGAGATCTCCGGCGGCCGGATGACCCTCGGCCAGCTGCTCGCCTTCGCCGCGTTCCTCGGCTACCTCTACCCGCCCGTGCGCGGCCTGGCCCAGCTCGGTCTGACCATCGCCGCCGCCACCGCCGGCGCCGAACGGCTGATCGAGATTCTCGATGTGCGGCCCGCGGTCGCCGATCCGACGCCCTCGGCGGAGAGCCGGCTCGGCCGCCCCGACGGCGCCGTGGAGGTCCGCGACGCCACCTTCCGCTACCCCGGTGCGGAGAGCGACGCCCTGCGCGGCCTGTCCTTCACGGTCAACCCCGGCGAGCTCGTGATCGTCACCGGCCCGAGCGGCGCGGGCAAGTCCACCGTGTCCAAGCTCCTCCTGCGCTTCTACGACCCGGACGCCGGCTCCGTGCTCCTCGACGGCGTCCCGGTGGGCGACTTCCCGCTGGCCCGGCTGCGCGAGTACGTCACGCTGCTGCCGCAGGAGACCCTCGTCCTGCACGACACCGTCCGCGCCAACATCGGCTGCGGGCGCCCCGGCGCGAGCGACGAGGCGCTGGTGGAGGCCGCGCGCGCCGCCGACGCGCACGACTTCGTCATGAAGCTGCCGGACGGATACGACACCAAGATCGACCCCAACTCGGCCCGCCTCTCCGGCGGCCAGCTCCAGCGGCTCGCCATCGCCCGCGCCATCCTGCGCGACGCCCCCGTCCTCGTCCTCGACGAGCCGACCACCGGCCTGGACGCGATGGCCGCGCGCCGCGTGATCAAGCCGCTGCGGCGACTGATGCAGGGCCGTACGACGATCATGATCACCCACGACCTCAACCTCGCGCCCGACGCCGACCGCATCCTCGTCGTCGACCGCGGCCGCGTGGTCGAAACCGGCCGCCACGACGAACTCCTGGCCTGCGGCGGCGCGTACGCCCGTCTGCACGGATCGCAGAACAACGCGGTGATGGACACCGGAGAGCTGAGGCTGCCGCTGTTCACGGAGGCGGAGGTTCCGGTGGGTGGCGCGGTGCCGGTGGGGATGCCGACCGGAGTGCCGGTGGGGATGCCGACCGGAGTGCCGGTGGGGGTGCCTGCGGGGATGCCGACCGGGGTGCCTGTGGGAATGCCGACCGGGGTGCCGATGGATTACGCGGGGGGCTTCGTGGCGGAAGCGGCTCCGCAGTACGCGTACTACGGAGCCGCCGGGCAGTCCGGGGCCGAGGGAGCCTGGTACCCCGGTGCGTTTCCCGACCCTTACCCCCTCCCCGACCCCTACCCCCTCCCCGATCCCGATCCTCTGCGGGACCCCCTTGACGGCTATCTGCCCGACGGTCGGCCCCTCTTCCGCGACGAGACACCCTGGACAGGCGCATAAAGGGTTCACGTGCCTGACTTAGTCCATTACTGTGGACTGAGAAGTGCACCTTGATGCACGACTCCTGAGTCGAGCCCCTGGAAGGCCCCGTGAACACCCCCAGCGCCGCCCCGTCCTCCCCGGCCTCGGCCGCCCCGGCGATGGCGCCCGCGCCCACCCCGGGCGAGGGCGCCCCGAACCGGTGGGGTGCCCTCGGCCCCGTGGGACTGGTCCTGGCCGGAGGCGTCTCGGTGCAGTTCGGCGGCGCGCTGGCGGTCACCCTCATCCCACGCGCGGGCGCGCTCGGGGTCGTCACCCTGCGCCTCCTGGTGGCCGCGATCGTGCTGATGGCCGTCTGCCGGCCCAAGGTGCGCGGGCACTCACGGGCGGACTGGCGCACGGTCGTGATCTTCGGCCTCACCATGGCCGCGATGAACGGCCTCTTCTACCAGTCGGTCGCCCGTATCCCACTCGGTCCCGCCGTCACCCTCGAGGTCCTCGGCCCGCTCGTCCTCTCCGTCCTCACCTCCCGCCGCGCCCTGAACCTCCTCTGGGCGGGCCTCGCCCTCGGCGGCGTGTTCCTCCTCGGCGGCGGAGGCTTCAGCTCCCTCGACCCGGTCGGCGTCGCCTTCGCCCTGTCCGCGGGCGCGATGTGGGCGGCGTACATCGTCTTCAGCGCGCGTACGGGCCGACGCTTCCCCCAGGCGGACGGGCTCGCGCTCGCCATGGTGGTCGCGGCGGTGGCGTTCCTGCCGCTGGGGATCGCCGAGTCCGGGACCCGGCTGATCAACCCGACGACCGTGGCCCTGGGCGGCGCGGTCGCCGTCATGTCCTCCGTCTTGCCGTACACCCTCGAACTGCTCGCGCTGCGCCGCCTGCCCGCCGCGACCTTCGCCATCCTGATGAGCCTGGAGCCCGCCGTCGCCGCGACCGCCGGCTTCCTCGTCCTGGACCAGGCCCTCTCCGCCACCGAGGCCCTCGCGATCGCCCTGGTCATCGCCGCGAGCATGGGGGCGGTACGGACACAGGTGGGGCGGGGCAGGGCGAAGAACGTCGGCTCGGGCGGGCCGGCTGCTTCGGCTGGTTCGGTCGCTTCGGCCGCTTCGGCTGGTTCAGAGAGGCCGTAGCAGCCGGAGGATCATCTCGACCGTCCGCTCGACGGGGCGGGCGCGCGCCGTGGCGCTGAACAACAGGGTGCGGGTCAGGACGGCGCCCAGCAGCATGTCGAACACGTCGTCCGGGTCCACGGTGGGGTCGACGGTCCCGGGTGGCGCGGCGCGCAGGATGTCCTGGAAGAGGGGTCGCGCCGACATGCGGACGTACACCTCCGGCGGGCCGGTCCGGTCCGACGTCTGGTGGTGCGCGAGCAGGCCCGCGGCGGCCGCGCGGGCCGCGGGAGTGCTGAAGGCCGCCAGGTAGGCGCGGACGAACCGGCCCAGATCGCGGCCGAGATCCCCCGTCGGCCGCACGCTCAGCGGGCTGAGCCCGGGGAACGTGGCCTCTTCGATCAGCTCGATCCGGGACGGCCAGCGCCGGTAGATCGCGGAGGCGTGCACGCCGGAGTGTTCGGTGACCGCCTGGATCGTCGTCGCGTCGAAGCCGCGCCGGACGAGCAGTTCGCGCGCTGCCGCGAGGGCCCGTTCGTCGATGCTCGTGTCCCGGGGGCGACCGGGGCGACGGCGCGGCTCTGTCATGGCGGACATCGTAATGACCGGCTGTTCACGGCCTCCTGTTTATAGGAGGCCCTCTTCTATAAATGACGTCGCGTAGCTACAGTCCGAGCGGGGATCCGAGCGGGGAAGGGCTGTGACGGATGACCGAGACCGAAGAGCTCCGTGCCGCCGTCGAGTTGCTGGCGGCCAAGGTCCACGCCCTGGAGGACCAGGTCGAGATCATGCAGCTCGTCGCCCAGTACGGGCCCGCCGTCGACAGCGGCTCCGGCGAGGCCGCGGCGGACCTCTGGACCGAGGACGGCGTCTTCGACGCGGTCCCTCACCTGCGGATGGAGGGCCGGGAGGGCGTCCTCGGGATGGTTCACGGCGCCGGTCACCAGAGCGTGATCCACAACGGCTGCGGCCATGTTCTGACCGTGCCGCACATCGTCGTCGACGGCGACCGGGCCACCGGCCGCAGCCACGCGCTGCACCTGCGCTGGGACGCCGACGCCGGCCGGTTCTGGGTGTTCCAGGTCTCCGCGAACACCTGGCGTTGGGCGCGCACCCCGCAGGGCTGGCGCATCGCCGAGCGGATCAACGCCAACCTGGACGGAACCGAGGGCCCCCGCGCGATGCTCGCGCCGCCCGCGGACCGCGTCCGACAGGACGCGGTGAGCAGCGCCGACGCCCCTCCGGCGTCCCCGGATTCCCCTCCGGCGCCCCCCGATGACCCTTTGACGACCCTTCGGCGATCGAGCAGACGAGGTGCGGAGAGTGACTGAAGCCCTGACCGGCACGTACGGCCCCTGGGGCGTCGTCGCCGGTGGATCCGACGGCGTCGGCGCCGCGTTCGCCCACGCGATGGCCGCCCGCGGCATGAACGTGGTCCTGGTGGCGAGGCGCGTACCCGTACTGGAGGCGTCCGCCGCCGAGATCCGGGCGAAGTACGACGTCGAGACCCGCACGGTCGCGCTCGACCTCGGCGCCCCGGACGCGTTGTCGGAACTGACGCGCGCCACCTCCGACCTGGAAGTCGGCCTGTTCGTCTACAACGCGGGCGGCGACGACCGCAGCGTCGCCTTCCTCGACAAGGACCTCGCCACCCACCTCGAACTGGTCCACCGCAACTGCGTCGGCCCGCTCGAAGCGGCATACCGCTTCGGCGGTCCGATGGTGGCGCGCGGGCGCGGGGCCGTGGTGCTGGTGACGTCGGGCGCGGCCTGGGCGGGCGGTGCGACGCTCGCCGCCTACGGCGCCACGAAGGCGTTCGACCTCATCCTCGCGGAGAGCCTGTGGGCGGAGTGGCGCACCCGCGGCGTCGACGTACTGGGGCTCGTCCTCGGCAAGACCGACACCCCGTCCATGCGCCGGGCGTTCGACGCCGAGGGCAGGCCGTACGGAGAACTCGCCGATCCCGACGACGTCGCGGCGGAGGCCCTCGACCACCTCGCCGACGGCCCCACCTGGATCTACGGGAGCGACACCCCGACCGGCGGTTCCCCGTTCGGCGCGCTCAGCCGACGTGACGCGGTCCTCGCGATGAGCCGGGGCGCGTCCGCCCACAACGACGACGCCTGACTCCTGCCCCTGCCCCACTCCGTCGCATCGAACGCGGCTTGTCGGTGCCCTCGTTTAGTGTGCGTGCCGCACATGCAGACGGTGATCCGAGCGGGGGAGTGGGGCTGCGTCATGAGTGATCGCACCGGGCAAGGCGTGGCGGACCGCGACGAGTTCGCGGCGCTGGTCATCAGGACCGACTTCGGCGACGAAGGGGCGTGGACGGCGCTGAGACGCGCGCTGTCCCTGCCCTGGGGTCCAGGAGACTTCGAGCCACGCGTCCATGTTGTCGACGACCCCTCCTGGGCGGGGCTCACGACGGCCGACGTACTCGCCGCGGTCTCCGCCGACGACGAACTGGCCGTCGTCTTCCTCGCGGACGGCGTCGCCCTGCGCACCGGACAGGGAGCTCTGCTGGCGGTGTCCACGCTGACCAGGGAAGAGTGCGAGAGCGACGAGGAGTTCGAGGCCGAAGGCGGCGAGTTCCGCACGGCCCCGGCCGGGGTCCACGAGATTCACGCCAACCTGATGATCGCCAACCTCGACTTCGCCGATTTCGCCGACGCGGCCGAGGCGGCGCCGGACGGCGTCTTCCGTTCCCTGTAGTCCGCGCGGGACGTCTCTTCTGCAACCCGCGCGGCACATCAATTAATGCAAGCATGCTTGCTTGTTTCTGTGGCCGCTGCCATGCTCCAGAGCGCACCGCGAAAGACTCCGCACGCCCGCCGCACATCGCCGCGCGCCGCCGCACACCGTCGTGCCCCGAGGGGAGCTCCATCGTGTCCGACCCGTCGTCAGTGATCGACGATCTGCACCAGGAGAGCGAAGAACTCGACCTGCTGGTAAGGGACTTGGCGGAGAGCCACTGGGCACTCGCCACCCCCGCCGCCGGCTGGACCGTCGCTCACCAGATCGCCCACCTGGCCTGGACGGACCGTTCGGCCCTGCTCGCCGTGACGGACGCCGAGGCCTTCGCCAAGGAGGTCGAGAAGGCGATGGCCTCGCCCGGCGGATTCGTGGACGAGGGCGCGGAGGAGGGGGCCGGGCTGCCGCCCGCCACGCTGCTCGGCGACTGGCGGGCGGGGCGAACGGCGTTGGAAGAGGCCCTCCGCGCGGCCCCCGCCGGCACCCGTTTCCCCTGGTACGGCCCGCCCATGTCGGTCGCCTCCATGGCCACCGGCCGCCTGATGGAGACCTGGGCCCACGGCCAGGACGTGGCGGACGGGCTGGGCGTGGCACGCACTCCCACCGACCGTCTCCGCCACGTCGCCCGCATCGGCGTACGGGCCCGGGACTTCGCCTTCCACGTACGGGGGCTCACTCCGCCCGCCACCGAGTTCCGTGTCGAACTGGTCGGCCCCAAGGGCGAGTTGTGGACGTACGGGCCCGAAGGGGCACCCCAGCGCGTCACCGGCCCCGCCCTCGACTTCTGTCTCCTGGTCACCCAACGGGCCCACCGCGGCGACCTCGCCGTACGGGCGGACGGCCCCGACGCCGACCGCTGGCTTGACATCGCCCAGGCCTTCGCGGGTCCACCCGGGCAGGGGCGCGCGTCCAAGGGAGACGCGAGGTGACCATCGCGCCCCTCCGGATAGGCAACGCCTCCGGCTTCTACGGCGACCGCTTCGACGCGATGCGCGAGATGCTCACCGGCGGCCCCCTGGACGTCCTCACCGGCGACTACCTCGCCGAACTCACCATGCTCATCCTCGGCCGCGACCGCCTCAAAAACCCCTCCGGCGGCTACGCCCGCACCTTCCTGGGCCAGTTGGAGGAGTGCCTCGGCCTCGCGCACGAGCGGGGCGTGCGGGTCGTGGCGAACGCGGGCGGCCTCAACCCCGCCGGACTCGCCGACGCCGTACGGCAGTTGGCCGACCGCCTCGGCATACCGGTACGCGTCGCCCACGTCGAGGGCGACGACCTGACCGCCGGCCACCCCAGGAGCCTCGCCGCGCACGCCTACCTCGGCGGTGACGGGATCGCCGCCTGTCTGCGCGAGGGCGCGGACATCGTGGTGACCGGTCGGGTCACGGACGCGGCGCTGGTCACCGGGCCCGCCGTCGCTCACTTCGGCTGGGCGCCGGACGCGTACGACCGCCTCGCCGGCGCCGTCGTCGCCGGTCACGTCCTGGAATGCGGCACCCAGGCCACCGGCGGCAACTACGCCTTCTTCACCGACCACGACCCGGCGCGCCTTCGCCACCCGGGATTCCCGCTCGCCGAACTCCACGAGGACGGCACCAGCGTCATCACCAAGCACGACGGCACCGGCGGCCTCGTGGACATCGGCACCGTCACCGCGCAACTCCTCTACGAGACCTCCGGCGCCCGGTACGCGGGCCCCGACGTCACCGCCCGCCTCGACTCGGTCCGCCTCACCCAGGAGGCTCCCGACCGCGTCCGCGTCTCCGGTGTACGCGGCGAGGCCCCGCCCCCCACTCTCAAGGTCGGCCTCAACCGCCTCGGCGGCTACCGCAACGAAGTCGCCTTCGTCCTCACCGGCCTCGACATCGAGGCGAAGGCCGCCCTCGTCCGGGACCAGATGGAGGCGGCCCTCGACGCGGCCAAGTCGCGCCCCACGGAGGTCCGCTGGGACCTCGCGCGCACCGACCACCCCGACGCTCCCACGGAGGAGACCGCGAGCGCCCTCCTGCGCCTCGTCGTACGCGACCCCGACCAGGACGCGGTGGGCCGCACCCTCAGCGGCGCCGCCATCGAACTGGCCCTGGCCAGCTACCCCGGGTTCCACGTGCTCGCGCCCCCGGGAAAGGGCTCCCCGTACGGGGTCTTCGAGGACGTGTACGTCCCCCAGGGCGCCGTGGCGCACGTGGCGGTCCTCCATGACGGGCGGCGGGTGCCGGTCGCTCCGGCCACCGACACCCTCGTACTCGAACCGGCGCCCGAGCCCGCCCTGCCCGAACCGCTCCCTCCGGGGCCGACGCGACGCGCCCCCCTGGGTGTGGTCGCGGGTGCGCGCAGTGGGGACAAGGGCGGGAACGCGAATGTCGGGGTGTGGGTGCGATCGGATGACGCGTGGCGCTGGTTGGTTCATCAACTGACGGCTGACAGATTTCAGAATCTGATAACTGAAAGCTGTCATCTGAAAGTTGTCCGTCACACTCTGCCGAACCTCCGCGCCCTCAATTTCGTCGTCGAAGGAATCCTCGGCGAAGGCGTCGCCTCCCAGCACCGCTTCGACCCCCAGGCCAAGGCCCTGGGCGAATGGCTCCGCTCCCGCCACCTCGACATCCCGGAGGCACTGCTGTGACGGTCCTGGCGTCCGCCCTGGACACCGCCGCCCCCGACTACACCGCCCACCGCGAGGCCATGCTCGCCAAGCTCGCCGCGCTGGACGCCGAGCACGCCAAGGCGCTCGCGGGCGGCGGCGAGAAGTACGTGGCCCGGCACCGAAAGCGCGGCAAGCTGCTCGCCCGTGAACGCATCGAGCTGCTGCTCGACCCCGACACACCGTTCCTGGAGCTGTCGCCGCTCGCGGCCTGGGGGAGCGAGTACGCGGTCGGCGCGTCGCTGGTGACCGGGATCGGGGTCGTCGAGGGCGTGGAGTGCCTGATCACCGCGAACGACCCGACGGTGCGGGGCGGCGCCAGTAACCCCTGGAGCCTGAAGAAGGCCCTGCGGGCCAACGACATCGCCCTCGCCAACCGGCTGCCCTGCATCAGCCTGGTGGAGTCGGGCGGCGCCGATCTGCCGTCCCAGAAGGAGATCTTCATCCCCGGGGGAGCGATTTTCCGCGACCTCACCAGGTTGTCGGCGGCGGGGATCCCGACCGTCGCCGTCGTCTTCGGGAACTCCACCGCCGGAGGCGCGTACATCCCCGGCATGTCCGACCACGTGATCATGGTCAAGGAGCGGGCGAAGGTCTTCCTGGGCGGGCCGCCGCTGGTGAAGATGGCGACCGGCGAGGAGAGCGACGACGAGTCCCTGGGCGGCGCCGAGATGCACGCGCGCGTGTCGGGTCTCGCGGACTACTTCGCCGTCGACGAACAGGACGCCCTCCGCCAGGCCAGGCGCGTCGTCGCCCGGCTCAACCACCGCAAGGCGTTCGGCGATCCCGGTCCGGCCGAGCCCCCCAAGTACGACGAGGACGAGCTCCTGGGGATCGTCCCCGGCGACCTCCGACACCCCTTCGACCCGCGCGAGGTCATCGCCCGCGTGGTCGACGGCTCCGACTTCGACGAGTTCAAGCCCCTCTACGGGACGAGCCTCACGACCGGCTGGGCAACCCTCCACGGCTATCCCGTCGGCATCCTGGCCAACGCCCAGGGAGTGCTGTTCAGCGCCGAGTCCCAGAAGGCCGCCCAGTTCATCCAGCTCGCCAACCAGCGCGACATTCCCCTCCTCTTCCTGCACAACACCACCGGCTACATGGTCGGCAAGGAGTACGAGCAGGGCGGGATCATCAAGCACGGCGCGATGATGATCAACGCCGTCTCCAATTCGAAGGTCCCCCACCTGTCCGTCCTCATGGGGGCCTCCTACGGAGCCGGTCACTACGGCATGTGCGGGCGCGCCTACGACCCGCGCTTCCTGTTCGCCTGGCCCAGCGCCAAGTCCGCCGTCATGGGTCCCCAGCAGCTCGCGGGCGTCCTCTCGATCGTCGCCCGGCAGTCGGCCGTGGCGAAGGGGCAGCCCTACGACGAGGACGCCGACGCGGCCCTGCGCGCCATGGTGGAGCAGCAGATCGAGTCGGAGTCCCTGCCGATGTTCCTGTCCGGGCGGCTGTACGACGACGGGGTCATCGACCCCCGCGACACCCGCACCGTCCTCGGCCTGTGCCTGTCCGCGATCCACACGGCCCCCTATGAGGGGGCGCGCGGTGGCTTCGGCGTCTTCCGGATGTGAGGTCCCAGTGATTACTTCTGTCCTCGTGGCCAATCGGGGCGAGATCGCCTGCCGGGTCTTCCGCACCTGCGGTGAGTTGGGGATCCGGACTGTCGCCGTGTACTCGGACGCCGACGAGAACGCCCTCCACACGCGTGTGGCCGACGAGGCGGTACGGCTGCCGGGGGCGGCGCCCTCGGACACGTATCTGCGCGGCGACCTGATCGTGAAGGCCGCCCTGAGCGCCGGCGCGGACGCCGTGCACCCCGGGTACGGCTTCCTCTCCGAGAACGCAGGCTTCGCGCGGGCCGTCCTCGACGCGGGCCTCGTCTGGATCGGGCCGCCGCCCGAGGCCATCGAGGCGATGGCTTCCAAGACGCGCGCCAAGAAACTGATGGGGCTCGAACCGCTGGAGACGGTGACCGCCGCCGATCTCCCGGTGCTCGTCAAGGCGGCCGCGGGCGGCGGCGGACGCGGTATGCGTGTCGTACGCGAGCTCGACGCCCTCGACGCCGAGCTGACCGCCGCCCGCGCCGAGGCCCTCAGCGCCTTCGGCGACGGCGAGGTCTTCGTCGAGCCCTACGTAGAGGGCGGTCGGCATGTGGAAGTGCAGATCCTCGCCGACGCGCACGGCACGGTCTGGGCGCTCGGCACCCGCGACTGCTCCCTCCAGCGCCGCCACCAGAAGGTCGTCGAGGAGGCCCCGGCCCCCGGTCTCGGAGACCTCACGGAAAGCCTCTACGACCTGTCCGTGCGGGCCGCCCGAGCCGTCGACTACGTGGGCGCGGGAACGGTCGAGTTCCTGGTCGCCGACGGCAAGGCCCACTTCCTGGAGATGAACACCCGCCTCCAGGTCGAACACCCGGTGACGGAGGCGGTCTTCGGCGTCGATCTCGTCGCGCTCCAGATCCAGGTGGCGGAGGGCGCGGCGCTCGCGAACGACCCGCCACGCGCGCGTGGGCACGCGATCGAGGCCCGCCTGTACGCCGAGGACCCGGCACGGTCCTGGGCCCCGCAGACCGGCACCCTGCACCGCCTTGCCGTCGCGGAGGGCGTCCGCCTGGACACCGGATACACCGACGGCGACCCGATCGGCGTCCACTACGACCCGATGCTGGCGAAGGCGATCGCCCACGCGCCCTCGCGTGCGGAGGCCCTGCGCAAGCTGTCCGGTGCCCTGGAACGTGCCGCCATCCACGGCCCGGCGACCAACAGGGATCTGCTCGTACGCTCCTTGCGGCACCCGGAGTTCGCCGAGGCCCGCATGGACACCGGGTTCTACGAGCGCCACCTCGCCGCCCTCACGACGCCGGCCCCGGACCCGTACGTGCCTCTGGCGGCGGCCCTGGCGGACGCGCGGAGCCACGCTCGCTCCCGGTTCGGCGGCTGGCGCAACCTCCCCTCGCAGCCCCAGATCAAGCGCTACGACCTGGCCGGCACCGAGCACGAGGTGCGCTACCGGCACACCCGTGCGGGCCTCACGGCCGACGGGGTGCGCGTGGTGCACGCCGACGCCCGTCTCGTCGTACTCGAAGTGGACGGCGTGCGGAGGAAGTTCGAGGTGACGCGGTACGGAGACCAGGTGTTCGTGAACGCCACCGCCCTCACCGCCCTGCCCCGCTTCCCCGACCCCACCGCCCAGCAGGCCCCCGGCTCCCTCCTGGCCCCCATGCCCGGAACCGTCGTCCGCGTCGCCGAGGGACTGGCCACGGGAGCCGCCGTACGGGCCGGAGAGCCCCTCCTGTGGCTGGAGGCGATGAAGATGGAACACAAGATCTCCGCGCCGACGGCAGGCACCCTCAGCGCCCTCCACGCCACCCCCGGCCAACAGGTTGAGGTCGGGGCCTTGTTGGCAGTAGTAGATCCAACTCCGTGAGAAGAGCGCCCCGAAAGGGGCGCGGGGCTGTCACATCATGCGGCTCCGCCGCGTGGGCGCGACCGGCCACAAACAACCCGCACTCTTCGTACTCAGCAGGAGCCCCCATGAGCCCCGCAACAGAAACCGAAGAACACAAGGCCCTCCGATCCGCCGTGGCCGCCCTAGGCAAACGCCACGGCCGCGACTACGACATCAACGCCCTCTGGTCCGAGGCCGCCAAGCTCGGCTACCTCGGCGTCAACCTGCCGGAGGCATACGGTGGCGGGGGCGGCGGCATAGCCGAACTCTCCATCGTCCTGGAAGAACTCGGCGCCGCGGGCTGCCCCCTCCTGATGATGGTCGTGTCGCCGGCGATCTGCGGCACGGTGATCGCCCGCTTCGGCACGGAGGCCCAGAAGCAGGAGTGGCTCCCGGGCCTGGCCGACGGCACCCGCACCATGGCGTTCGGCATCACCGAACCCGACGCGGGTTCCAACTCGCACCGCATCACCACCACCGCGCGCCGGGACGGTGCCGACTGGCTCCTGAGCGGCCGCAAGGTGTTCATCTCCGGCGTCGACATCGCGGATGCCACCCTCATCGTGGGGCGCACGGAGGACGCGCGCACGGGCAGCCTCAAGCCCTGCCTGTTCATCGTCCCGCGCGACGCCGACGGCTTCGGGCGCCGGCGGATCGATATGGAACTCCACAGCGCGGAGAAGCAGTTCGAGCTGACCCTCGACGACGTGCGACTGCCCGCCGACGCGCTCGTCGGCGACGAGGACGCGGGCCTGCTCCAGCTCTTCGCCGGGCTCAACCCCGAGCGGGTGATGACGGCCGCGTTCGCGATCGGCATGGGCCGCTACGCGCTCTCCAGGGCCGTCGAGTACGCCCGCGAGCGCACCGTCTGGAAGCAGCCCATCGGTGCCCACCAGGCCATCGCGCATCCCCTCGCGCAGGCCCACATCGATCTCGAACTCGCCCGCCTGATGATGCAGAAGGCGGCGTACCTGTACGACTCCGGGGACGACGTCGCCGCAGGTGAGGCCGCCAACATGGCGAAGTACGCGGCGGGCGAGGCCTGCGTGAGGGCGGTCGACCAGTCCGTGCACACCCTCGGCGGCAACGGCCTCACCCGCGAATTCGGCCTCGCCACGTTGATAACGGCCTCGCGCGTGGCTCGTATTGCTCCGGTGAGCCGGGAGATGATTCTCAACTACGTCTCCCACCAGACCCTGGGCCTGCCCAAGTCGTACTAGCCCGCCGCTCCACGAGCCGCTCCAGGAGGAACCGTGTTCCGCAGCGAGTACGCCGAAGTCCCGGCCGTAGAGGAACCCATTCACGAGGCGGTCCTCGGCCGCGCCGCCGAGCGCGGCGACACGCCCGCGCTGATCGACGGAGTCGACGGCACCACGCTCACCTACGGGCAACTGGACCGGTTCCACCGCCGACTGGCCGCCGCGTTCGCCGACGCGGGCGTCCGCAAGGGCGACGTCCTCGCCCTGCACAGCCCGAACACCATCGCCTTCCCGACGGCGTTCTACGCCGCCACGCGCGCGGGGGCGTCGGTCACGACCGTGCACCCGCTCGCCACACCCGAGGAGTTCGCCAAGCAGCTGCGGGACAGCGCCGCGAACTGGATCGTGACCGTGTCGCCCCTCCTGGGGGCGGCGCGGCAGGCCGCCGAGCTCGCCGGCGGAGTGCGGGAGATCTTCGTGTGCGACAGCGCGCCGGGGCATCGCTCGCTGATCGACCTGCTCGGTTCGACCGCGCCCGAACCGGAGATCGACATCGACCCGGTGACGGACGTCGCGGCCCTGCCGTACTCCTCCGGGACGACCGGCATACCCAAGGGGGTGATGCTCACCCACCGGTCCATCGCCACCAACCTGGCGCAACTGGTGCCCTTCTTGCCGATGGGCGAGGGCGAGCGCATCCTCGCGGTGCTGCCCTTCTTCCACATCTATGGGCTGACGGCCCTCATGAACGCGCCCCTGAGGCAGGGCGCCACCGTCGTCGTACTGCCCCGCTTCGACCTCGACACCTTCCTCGCGGCCATCGAGAAGCACCGCATCAGCGGCCTCTTCGTGGCGCCGCCGATCGTGCTGGCCCTGGCCAAGCACCCGGCCGTCGCGCGGTACGACCTGTCGTCCCTGAAGTACATCGTCTCCTCCGCCGCGCCCCTGGACGCCAAACTCGCGCTGGCCTGCGCCGAGCGGCTCGGGCTGCCGCCCATCGGCCAGGGCTACGGGATGACGGAACTGTCTCCCTGCACGCACCTGGTCCCCCTGGACGCCGCCCAGGACGCGCCCCCGGGAACGGTCGGCAGGCTCGTCCCGGGCACCGAGATGCGCATCGTCTCCCTCGACGACCCCGACAAGGACCTCGGCGTCGGAGAGGCGGGCGAGATCGTCATCCGCGGTCCCCAGGTCATGAAGGGCTATCTGGGGCAGCCCGACGCCACCGCCGCGATGATCGACCCGGACGGCTGGCTGCACACCGGAGACGTCGGCCATGTGGACCCTGCGGGCTGGCTGTTCGTCGTCGACCGCGTCAAGGAGCTCATCAAGTACAAGGGCTTCCAGGTCGCGCCCGCCGAACTGGAGGCACTGCTCCTCACCCACCCCGGTATCGCGGACGCGGCCGTCATCGGGGTCTACAACGAGGACAACAACGAAGTCCCGCACGCCTTCGTGGTGCGCCAGCCGTCCGCGGCCGGTCCGGCCGGTCCGGCCGGTCCGGCTGGTCCGGCGGCGGACCTCTCCGACGTCCCCGACCTCTCCGAAGGAGAGGTGATGATGTACGTCGCCGAGCGCGTCGCCCCGTACAAGAGGGTCCGCGGCGTCACCTTCATCGACGCCGTCCCACGGGCGGCCTCAGGAAAGATCCTGCGCCGGGAACTGCGAGGCCTGTCATGACCGTTGAACCGGTTGTCCGCGTGGCGCACGACCGCGCCGTCACCACCCTCACCCTCGACTCGCCCGCCAACCGCAACGCCCTCTCCGCCGCCCTCGTGGGCGAGCTCGCGGACGGGCTCACCCGGTGCGGCAAGGACCGTGACGTCCGCGCGGTCGTCCTCGCCCACACGGGGAACACGTTCTGCGCGGGCGCCGACCTGCGCGACCCCCCGCACCCGGACGCGCTCGTCGCCCTGCTGCGGCAGATCGTCGAGCTGCACAAGCCCGTGGTGGCCCGGGTGACGGGCCATGTGCGGGCGGGCGGACTGGGACTCCTCGGAGCCTGCGATCTGGCGATCGCCTCCCAGGAGGCCACGTTCGCCTTCACGGAGGTACGCATCGGCGTCGCGCCCGCCGTGATCTCCCTTCCCCTGCTGCCCCGTACGGACCCTCGCGCCCTCGCCCGCTACTACCTCACAGGCGAACGTTTCGACGCGGCGGAGGCGGTACGGACGGGACTCCTGACGGCGACCGGAGACGACGTCGACATCACCCTGGAACCCGTCCTGGACGGCCTGCGCCGCGCCTCCCCCCAAGGCCTGGCCGAGACGAAACGGCTGCTCACGGCTAGGGTGCTGGAGGCCTTCGACCGGGACGCGGACGCCCTGACCGCGCTCTCGGCCGAACTGTTCTCCTCCGCGCAGGCCCGCGAGGGGATGACGGCCTTCCTCGAACGACGGGATCCCGCATGGGTGGTGTGAGCACGACGGAAGCCGCGGAGCGCGCGGAGCCCACGGACGCCGCAGACGCGACCACGGACGCCACGGACGCGACGGAGCCCGCCGAAACCGCCCCCCGCAGTCCCCGGCTTCCGCACGTCCCCAAGCAGGACCGCAGCCGCGCCACCCGGCAGCGGCTGCTCGCGGCCGCCGTGGCCTGTCTCGCCGAGCACGGCTGGGCGGGCTCCACGGTCTCCGTCGTCGCCGAGCGCGCGGGAGTGTCCCGGGGGGCCGCCCAGCACCACTTCCGCACCCGCGAGGACCTGTTCACCGCCGCGGTGGAGTACGTCGCCGAGGAGCGCTCCACCGCCCTGCGCGCCCTGTTCCCTGAGGGTGCCGCAGACCGCCGCGAGGTGGTCGCGGCCCTGGTCGACCTCTACACCGGCCCCCTCTTCCGCGCCGCCCTCCACCTCTGGGTCGCCGCCTCCAACGAGGAGCAGCTCCGCCCCAGGGTCACCGAGCTGGAGGCCCGCGTGGGCCGCGAGACCCACCGGATCGCCGTGGAACTCCTCGCCGCCGACGAATCCCGCCCGGGCGTTCGCGAAACGGTCCAGGGCCTGCTGGACATGTCCCGCGGCCTCGGCCTCGCCAACCTCCTCACGAACGACGGGGGGCGACGGGAACGGGTGGTGGCGCAGTGGGGCGTACTGCTGGACGAGGCGCTGGGCTGAGCCCCGCCGACGTCACGGACTGAGGCGCTCCGCCCGCCAGCTGCCGTCCGGCTCCACCACGTACAGCAGCCGGTCGTGGAGGCGGTTCTCGCGGCCCTGCCAGAACTCGACCGTCCGGGGGGCGACGCGGAAACCGCCCCAGTGCGGGGGCACGGGGACCTGCTCGCCCTCCGGATAGCGGGCGCTCAACTCCGCGTAGGCGGCGTCGAGCTCGTCCCGGGAGGAGATGACCGAGGACTGGGCGCTGGCCCAGGCGCCGAGCTGGGAGCCGTGCGGGCGGGTGCGGAAGTACGCGGCGGTCTCGTCGCGTCCGGTGCGCCGCGCCGTTCCGGTGACGATGACCTGGCGGGCCATCGGGTGCCAGGGGAAGAGCAGCGAGACGTACGGGTTCTCGGACAGCTCGCGGGCCTTGCGGGAGTCGTAGTTGGTGTAGAAGACGAAGCCCTGCTCGTCGTACTGCTTGAGCAGCACCGTGCGTGAGCTGGGCCGGCCCTCCGCGTCCGCCGTGGAGACGACCATCGCGTTCGGCTCGTACACCATGCCCTGCACGGAGGCCTGCGCGGCCTGCTTGAACCAGCGGGCGAACTGGTCCATGGGATGTGCGGCGAGATCGGCCTCGACGAGCCCCTCGGCGCGGTAATGGGCGCGCATCGCGGCGGGGTCGGCGGCGAGTTCTTCGGCGTCGCCCGTGGCTTCTGCGGCGGCGGCTTCCGCAGCGCGCAGGACGAGGGGCTCGTCGGCGGATTCATCCGGCAGGCGGTCGCGGTCGGTCACGCGGTCATCTTGCCGTATCCCGGTACGGCATTGAGTGTCAGTGGGTGGCACTGAGTGCCGCAGGGCCTCCCCAAAGGTGGCACTCGGAGATATGGTGCTGCCACCGTTCCGGTGGGATGACCGCCGGTCGCACGGGGCATCACCGGGAAGACGTACCGGACCGCGAGTCCACGAGCCGACCGTGGAGCCGGACGTCGACCACCCATCACCGACGCACGGATTCCCCCTTTCAACCGCAAGACGCGCCCCCATCGTCACCCCCACCACCCCCATAAATCCCCCGTCGTACACATCACGAGGAGCCGCCTGATGTCCGACTTCGTACCCGGACTCGAAGGAGTCGTCGCGTTCGAGACGGAGATCGCCGAACCGGACAAGGAGGGCGGCGCACTCCGGTACCGGGGCGTCGACATCGAGGATCTGGTCGGCCACGTCTCCTTCGGAAACGTGTGGGGCCTCCTCGTGGACGGCGCCTTCAACCCCGGTCTGCCGCCCGCCGAGCCGTTCCCGATCCCCGTCCACTCCGGCGACATCCGCGTCGACGTCCAGTCCGCGCTCGCCATGCTCGCCCCCGTCTGGGGCCTCAAGCCCCTCCTCGACATCGACGAGGCCCAGGCTCGCGAGGACCTCGCCCGCGCCGCCGTCATGGCGCTCTCGTACGTCGCCCAGTCCGCCCGCGGCCAGGGCCGGCCCATGGTTCCGCAGAGCGAGATCGACAAGGCGCACTCCGTCGTCGAACGTTTCATGATCCGCTGGCGCGGCGAGCCCGACCCCAAGCACGTCGCGGCCGTGGACGCCTACTGGACGTCCGCCGCCGAGCACGGCATGAACGCGTCCACCTTCACCGCCCGCGTCATCGCCTCGACGGGCGCGGATGTCGCGGCCGCCCTCTCCGGCGCCGTCGGGGCCATGTCCGGGCCGCTGCACGGCGGCGCGCCCTCCCGCGTCCTCGGCATGATCGAGGAGATCGAGCGCACGGGCGACGCGGAGGCCTACGTCAAGAAGGCCCTCGACAAGGGCGAACGCCTGATGGGCTTCGGCCACCGGGTCTACCGCGCCGAGGACCCGCGCGCCCGTGTCCTGCGCCGCACCGCCCGCGAGCTCGGCGCCCCCCGCTTCGAGATCGCCGAGGCGCTGGAGAAGGCGGCCCTCGAGGAGCTCCACGCGCGCCGTCCGGACCGTGTCCTGGCGACGAACGTCGAGTTCTGGGCCGCGATCATGCTCGACTTCGCCGAGGTCCCGGCGCACATGTTCACGTCGATGTTCACCTGCGCCCGTACGGCCGGGTGGTCGGCGCACATCCTGGAGCAGAAGCGCACGGGACGGCTCGTACGGCCGTCCGCGCTCTATGTGGGCCCCGGTCCGCGCAGTCCCCAGGAGATCAAGGGCTACGAGGACATCGCGCACTGAGCCACCGTTGAGTCACTGAGCCACCGTCGAGCCCGGGAGTGGCCGGTCATCACGCGGGGGTGAGCAGCTCCGCGTGATGACGGGTGGCGACCAGCGGGTGGGCCCGCAGTTTGCCCTTCAGCTCGTTGAAGCCGTACTCCGCGAACAGCGGGTTCGCCGGGTCGTCGGTGACGCCGGGCGCGGCGGAGGCGTGCGGGAAGGGCAATGGCTCCACGCGCGCGTCCAGGCGCGGGTTGTAGAAGAAGGGCACGGAGAACCGCTCCGTGGCCCCGGGCGGACTGACGACCCGGTGGTTGGTGGCGACGAGGTACCCGTTGGTGGCCACTTCCAGCAGCTCGCCCAGGTTGACCACGAAGGCTCCCGGCAGCGGGGGCACCTCGTGGAAGAGGCCGTCCTCGCGCTGCACCTGAAGGCCGCCGACCTGGTCCTGGAGCAGCAGTGTCAGGAATCCGTAGTCCTTGTGCGCGCCCACGCCCTGGTCGGCGCCGTCACCCGCGCTGCCCGGGTAGCGCACGAGCTTCAGATGCGGATGGGCCCGCTCGCCGAAGATCGGCTCGTAGAAGTCGGCGGGCGCCCCGATCGCGGTGAGCAGCTCGCGCAGCAGGCGGGCCGCGACCGAGCTGAGCCGGTCGATCCAGGCCAGCGCGGCGGTCCGCAGCTCCGGCAGCGCGGTCGGCCACTGGTTGGGCCCTTCCAGCCACCAGTAGGCGGGCTCGCCGGGACCGGGCCTGCATGCGGGCCGCTCGGCCCCTATGTCGAGCTGGTCCCGCCAGTCCCGGCTGCCGCCCGTGCGCTCGTCGCCGGTGCGCGTGTACCCGCGGAAGTGCGGCGAGTTGACGTTGTCGAGGGCGAGCCGCTCGGCCTCGGGCAGCGCGAAGAACCGGTGCATGGCGTCGAGCAGGGCGGCGGTCTCGCCCTCGGTCACCCCGTGCCCGACGAGCTGGAAGAAGCCCACGTCGTGGGCGGCGCTGTGCAACTGCGCGTGCAGCAGGGCGCGGGCCTGGGGGCCGCGGTCGGCCGCGGAGAGATCGATGATCGGAAGCTGCTGGTAGGGCCGGTGCTGTCGGTTCTGCAGGTTCTGCAGGTTCTGAGCAGAAGACGTGTTCGTCGTCATGAGGTGCGTCCGCAGGGTGTACGGGTGCCCGGGCGGCCGCCGGGGATGGGGCGGGGGCCACGGGTGCCGAAGGGAGGAAAGGGGGGCCGAGGTCAGGAAGAAGCCCGACAGCCCATGCTCGTGACGCGCAGGAAGTCCACGTGTCGGCGTCGAACGAGCATCGGAAGCATGGTCCAAGAGTACTGCGGACCCCGCGAAACGCATGTGCCCCACCTCACATGCCCTGCGAAACGCAGACGACCCGCGAACTCGGGTTCCTCCGCCTCACGGCGGAGGAGCCGGCCGGACGTACCGGCGAGCTCGCGGGTCGGGTGACTGCTTGGGATTGGGGCCGGCTGCACGCTCACTTCACGCGCTGGTCCGGCACCGCACTGGATGTGGTGACGGGCCGCTAGCCCGCAGCCACCTCGCTGGTCCGGGTTTCATACATGTACCCGATCACCTCCTTTCGGCGTGCAGCCCACACTAGGAACCGATCGAACGCGACTCAACCGGTTTTTCGAACCTGGTGCCGTACGCGTATCCGTCAGCCCGCTGGAGCAGGCGCAGGTTCTTGTGGCTGGTGCCCGCGTGGCCGCCTGGGACGATGAGGTTGATCCGCGGGAGTGGACACGCATGAAGGCATCCGTTTGTGTGAATTAAGGCGAATCGTCGAACGGGTGACCGGAGGGAGTCGGGCGCTGGGCGGGTGTGTCCAGTGGTGCGATTCCTGGGGCTGGCGGGGCGGAATCCCTGCGTACAACGATTTCGTCCAATCTTTGGGGAACACGATGTGGGCTGGGTCACGTTCGAGTTGAATGAAGGCGAGTGAGCGAACTGTCTCGCCGTACGTGCGGACGCAGCCTGCAGGGGGTCCAGGTGAGTGCTTCCCGGCGTAGTGGGACCACCGACGAGCTGGGGCCGGACGAGCCCGAGCCGGCTGGTTCCGATCTGCTTGCCGCGCTGTTGGACGGGATGGACGCGGCGTTGTGCGCGTTCGACGCCGATGGGGTCGTCACCCATTGGAACCGCGAGGCCGAGAGGATTCTCGGCTGGACCGCGGCCGAGGCCGTGGGGCGGCGCGGGTTCGCCGGATGGGCCGTGCGGACCGCGGACGCCGAGGAGGTCGAGGCGCGGCTGCTGTCCGTCATGGAGGCCCCCGGGCGTCAGGTGCACGAGTTCGCGCTGCTGACCAAGGACGGCGGGCGCGTGCTGGTGCGGACCCAGTCCGCCGCCGTGCGCGGAGCCGACGGGAAGCCCGCCGGGGTGTACTGCGCCTTCAGTGAGGTGCACGCGCAGATCGATCTCGAGCGGTCCATCGCTCTGAGCGAGGCGTTGTTCGAGGACGCCAGCTGGGGTGTGGTCCTGGTCGACGCGGACCTGCGGCCCGCCGTCGTCAACGCGCACGCGGCCCGGGCCCTGGGGACCGGGCGTACGGCGGTGCTCGGACGGCCGCTGGGGGAGCTGCTCTCCCAAGGGGTCGAGGAGCTGGAGAGCGCGCTCACGCATGTGCTCGCCGAGGGCGCGCCGCCCGCGCCCGCCGAGATGTGGGTGAGCGTGCGGTCGACCGAGGGCGAGAAGCGGCGGTGCTGGCGCAGCGGGTTCCTGCGGCTCGCCTCGCCGCTCGCGGAAGAACCGGTTCCGCTCGGGGTCGGATGGCTCTTCCAGGACGTGACCGAGGCCAAGCACACCGAGCAGGAGGCGAACCTGCTGCGGTTCCGGGCCAACCAGCTGCACCGGGCCGCCCGGGCGGCGGCCGAGTGCGAGGACCCCGGGGAGGCCGCCACCGTCCACCTCGACTTCGCGCTCGCCGGGTTCGCCGACCACGCGCTGATCGACCGGGTCGCGACCGGGTGGCCGGCGGGGGACGACGAAGGGCCCGTACGGCTGGTACGCGCCGTCACCACGCCCGCCGGGGCGCCCGGGCCGAGTCTGCTCACCGGGAAGGCCGGACTGCCCGTGCGGTACGCCGAGGGGCATCCCGCGCTCCAGTGCGTGGAGCGGGTCGGGTCCGTGCGGGCCAGTTCCGGTGAGACCACCCCCGAGCGGAAGCGGGAGTGGGCCACGGCCCGCCAGTGGCCGCCGGACTCGGTGCACGCCCTGTGCGCGGTCCTGCGCAGCCGGGGGCGCACGCTGGGCGTCGTGACGTTTCTGCGCGGGGCGGGGCGCAGCCAGTTCGAGCGCACGGACGCGACATACGCGGAGGACGTGGCGGTACGGATCGCCGCGGCGCTGGATCTGGAGGGGCTGGCGGGCCGCACGTAGCACCGCCGCGCCCACCCACTCCCCACCCGATCGGCCCAGCGTGGAGGAGGATTCCGGGTCGGCCCAGCGTGGGTGGAGGACTCCCGGTCGGCTAGCGGGGTTGGAGGATCTGGGCCGGTACAGCGAGTGGGGAGTCTCGGTTGGCCCAGTGTCGGTCGACGATCCCGGTCGGCTCGGAGGGGCGGAGACTCCGGGTCGGTCCAGCGGCCGTGGAGAGGCTCGTTCGGCTCAGAGTGGGGGGAGGATTCCGGGTCGGCTCAGCGGCGTGGGGGAACTCGGTGAGCCCAGTCACGGTGAAAGGTCCCGGTCGGCCCAGTCACGGTGAAGGATCTCGGTGGACTCAGCCGCGGTGAAAGGTCCCGGTCGGCCCAGCCGGGCTGGAAGATCTCGGTCGGTCCAGCCGCGGTGAAAGATCCCGGTCGGCCCAACCGCTGTGAAAGATCCCCGTCGGCTCAGCGGCGGTAGAAGATTCGGTCGCCGTATTCCGTCATCACTCGGCCGTTCCACTCGTGGCCGCCGTCGACGTTGCCCGAGCGGAGCAGGGGCGGCTCGATGCCCCGGTCGGCCAGCGCGCCCGCGGCCGTGGCCATGACGGCCTGGAGGAGGGCCGTCGTGACCACCGTGGAGGCGGGAGCGAAGGGCGCCTCGATCGCCTCCAGGGTCAGTTCCGCGTCGCCGACCGCGATCTTCGAGTCGAGGACGATGTCGCAGTGGTCCTTCAGATACGTCCCCGAGACGTGCCGGGACTTCGTCTCCGAGGCGTAGGCGACCGAGGTGACGCCGATGACCTTCACGCCCAGGGCCCGCGCGTTCATGGCCATCTCGACCGGGAGCGCGTTGCGGCCGGACAGGGAGATGATCACGAGTACGTCGCCGGCGCGCACCGGGCTGGAGTCCAGGACGGCGCTCGCGAGGCCGTCGACCCGCTCCAGGGCCGAGCCCAGCGTCGCCGGCATGACGTCGACGCCGACCACGCCCGGCACGGCGAGCAGGTTCATCAGGGCGAGGCCCCCCGCGCGGTAGACGACGTCCTGCGCGGCGAGCGAGGAGTGCCCGGCGCCGAAGGCGAAGAGCCGGCCGCCGTCCGCGACGGTGTCGGCGATCAGGGTGCCGGCCGCCTCGATGTCTCCCGCGTCCTCGTCCCGCACCCGCTGGAGCAGGCCGATCGCCGCGTCGAAGAACTGCCCGGCCAGCTTGCGGTCGCTCATCGGCGAAGCCCCTTAGAAGTCTCGTCGGCGTCGGGTGGGCGCTGGGTCACGCTTCGTGCCGCGGATCACGTTGCGGTCTGGACCAGTGCGCTGTCAATACGGCCCGCGGAGGTGGCCGCGGAGGCACCCGGTGGGGCGTCCGCGGGGACACTCGTAACCCTGCGGTTTCGACGGCGAGGCACGCTTGTCAGTGGTATGCGTCAGAATTGGGTTCAGGGCCAGCGCACACGCCGGTGAGCCACCGAGCCTTCGGCAGAGCTAATCAAGGGGCACGTATGTCCGGACTGATCGACACCACGGAGATGTATCTCCGCACCATCCTCGAGCTGGAGGAGGAAGGCGTGGTCCCCATGCGCGCCCGGATCGCGGAGCGGCTCGATCAGAGCGGTCCGACGGTCAGCCAGACGGTGGCGCGCATGGAGCGCGACGGTCTGGTGGCGGTCGCCACCGACCGGCACCTGGAGCTGACCGAAGAGGGCCGTCGTCTCGCCACCCGCGTGATGCGCAAGCACCGCCTCGCGGAGTGCCTGCTCGTCGACGTGATCGGTCTGGAGTGGGAGCAGGTGCACGCCGAGGCGTGTCGCTGGGAGCACGTGATGAGCGAGGCGGTGGAGCGGCGGGTGCTGGAGCTGCTGCGCCACCCGACCGAGTCGCCGTACGGCAACCCGATCCCCGGACTGGAGGAGCTCGGCGAGAAGGACGGCGCCGACCCGTTCCTGGACGAGAGCATGGTGTCGCTGGCCGAGCTCGACCCCGGCCTGGACGGCAAGACCGTCGTCGTACGCCGGATCGGCGAGCCCATCCAGACGGACGCGCAGCTGATGTACACGCTGCGGCGCGCGGGTGTGCAGCCCGGCTCCGTGGTGAGCGTGACGGAGTCGGCGGGCGGCGTGCTCGTCGGCAGCGGTGGTGAGGCGGCGGAGCTGGAGTCGGACGTCGCGTCCCACGTGTTCGTCGCCAAGCGCTGACATCCGGTGATCGTGGGAGGCCTCGCACCCCGGTGCGGGCTTCCTGGCCCTGAGCCCGCGAGGGGCAGCTCCCGGGGGTGGGCCACGGGGTCCGGCATTCGTCGAACCCCGGGTCGGCCTCCGGGCGCCCGCCGACCGTCGTGGGCAGGCGTCGACCCGGCCCAGCCCACTGCGCGTCGGTGGCGATCGAGCCCGCGCACAGTGACACCGCCCGTCGGGGCCGACCCGGCGCTCCGTTCAACGCGCCGGGCGCGGGCGTGGGCGCCATGGCGCAGGTCGCTCGCCGTGGAGCGTGTCGTCCGCCTGCGGTGACCCAACGCTCCACCCCCTTCCCGCACCTCCGTCGACTCACCTCGGTCATGTCAACTCCCGCGACCACAGGGGCAGTTGTGATGTTTTCGCTACATGGCCGAAACCAAGATTCAGTGTGCGGAATCGCAGCGCCGCGACCGTTTGCGTGCGAGGCTGACCCGTGAGGCATATGACCTGAGGGCTCTTGACCGTGTCCAAGAGGGATGTCGCACGGTTGGGGAGGGGGCGGGAAGGATGTGCCGTAGATGTGGAGAGGGCCCCGGCACCTTACGGCGCCGGGGCCTGTCCTCCCCTGTGCTGACCCGGAGCCCCGAGCTCCCAGGGTCATCCCCTTCGGACCAATTTCCCCGAGCGGTCCGCCTCCCGCTGAAGATCTCCCCTCGGCGGCGGCGGTCAATCCCCGAGGGTGGTCACTCGAACGAGGGGTATTGCCGCCGAGAGGAGTATTTTCGAATACTCATTCGATAGCGTGGCGGCGTATCACAGGCAAATCGGGTACACGTAGAGCAGCACATCAGCAGACTCAACGGCACGAAAGCGGCACGACAGCAGCAGGAAGCGCGGCAGGAAGCGGTACGAGTGGACCGGCCGACTCGAGCGGGAGCGAGCGGTCCGAGCGAGCTAGGGGGGTGCCAGACCTATGGTGCGGCGCATCGACGTGACGGGCGCGGGGGGCCTACGCCTCGCTGCCTGGGAGTTCGCCGATCCTCCCAAGACCGACCCGCCCAGGACCCCGCCCGTCCCCGGCGTGCTGCTTCTGCACGGCCTCATGGGCCGCGCCTCCCACTGGGCGTCCACCGCCCGCTGGCTCTCCGAGCGGCACCGCGCGGTCGCCCTCGACCAGCGCGGCCACGGCCAGAGCGACAAGGCGCCGGAGGGGCAGTACACGCGGGAGGCGTACGTCGAGGACGTCGAGGCCGCTCTCGAGCAGCTGGGTCTCGCCCCGACCGTCCTCATCGGGCACGCGATGGGCGCGCTGACCGGCTGGCAGCTCGCCGCCAAGCGCCCCGACCTCGTCCGCGGGCTGATCATCTGTGACATGCGGGCCTCGGCGTTGGGGGCCGCGTCGCAGCGTGAGTGGGAGGACTGGTTCAAGGCCTGGCCCATGCCCTTCGCCACGCTCGCCGACGTACGGAAGTGGTTCGGCGAGGACGACCCCTGGGTGGAGCGCCCGAACCCGTCCCGCGGCGAGTTCTACGCCGAGGTGATGCACGAGTCCGCCGACGGCTGGCGCCCGGTCTTCGAACCCGAGCAGATGCTCAAGTCCCGCCAGACCTGGGTGTACGACGCCCACTGGGAGGAGCTCGCCCAGGTCCAGTGCCCCGCACTGGTCGTACGGGGCCTGGACGGCGAGCTCGGCCGGGCCGAGGCCCAGGAGATGGTCCGCGTCCTGCCGCACGGCCAGTACGCGGAGGTGGCCGACGCCGGTCACCTCGTGCACTACGACCAGCCGGAGGCGTGGCGCGCGGCGATCGAGCCCTTCCTCGACGGCGTACTCACCGGCCAGGACCGCTAGGCCCTGTCCGGCGGATCACGCCGCGGACGCGGGGCGCCGACCGGACAGCTCGCCCTCCTCGTCGCCCTCCCCGTCGGCTCAGCCCTTGCTGACCGCCGCCAGGATCTCCGGCAGCCGTCGAGCCGTCCGCGGCGCTGCCATCCGCAGCCCGAACGCCGTGATCAGCGCCCCGTATCCGGCCCCCAGCGGCAGCAGCAGCCAGCTCCACCGGTCCCCGTCCGCCGTCACGTTCAGCCAGATCGCGAGGGCGATGACGGGAGCGGTCAGCAGCGCCGCCGAGACCATCCCGCCGAAGATGGCGATCCAGGCGAGGCCCGCCTGCCCGGGGGCCACGTTCTTGTAGCCCTCCTGCGGGATCGAGTACGGGAAGCGGGCCGAGGACCAGGCGCCGGTGGCCAGCATCGCGCCGAGCAGCGCGAAGGACAGGCCGAGCACCTCGGGCAGCTTGGACCAGTCGTCGAGCATCGCCGTCGTCAGCACGGTCACGAGGGTCGCGTACGGCAGGGTGATCACCAGCAGCGCCAGCGCACGCCCGCGCAGTTCGACGTACGCGTCGTGCGGGGACGCGATGGCCATCGCGACCATCCAGAACGCGGAGGTGTCCTGACCGAACTGGTTGTACATCTGGATGCCGAGCATTCCGGCCGCGAAGCACGCGAAGTAGATCGAGCCGGTGCCCTGCAGGGCGTTGAACACGGGCACGATCAGCCCGATCGCCAGCGAGGTCACCCACGCGGCCTTCGTCTTCGGGTCGCGCCACACGTACCGCAGGCTGCGCTCCATCACGGTCCCGGTGCGCCCCGAGGGCAGCAGCCGGCGCAGCCCGCCCGTCGGAACCCGCTCCCGTGCCGCACTCTCGCCCGCCTGCAACGTCGACCCGTCCGGGGAGGTCATCAGCAGGGTCAAGTGCCTCGACCAGAGCGCCAGCAGCCCCACCAGCGCCGCCACGCTCAGGACGAGTTGGGCGACCCCCACCCCGTACGAGCCCCTGCTCATCGAGTCCACCGCGCCGATCGCCGACCCGGGCGGCACCCAGCGCAGCACGTCCGCCGCCGGGTCGAGCCGGGACAGTCCGCCCGCCGAACCGAGCCGTTGCGCGCCGAAGTTGACGAGCTGCGCGCCGATCGCGACGACGAGGCCGCTCAGTACGGCCAGGTCGCGGCCCTTGCGGCTGGACAGCAGCCGGATGTTGGCGGCGGCCACGGCCCGCGCGAGGGCCACACAGACGAGCAGAGCCAACGGCACGGCCACGACACCGGTGACGTACGCCGCCGTGCCGTGCGCCACGGAGATCACGGAACCGACCAGCAGGCACAGGGTGAACAGCGGTCCGATACCGACCAGCGAGGCCACGAGCAGCGCCCGGACCAGCGGGTGCGGTCGCAACGGCAGCATGACGAGCCGGGTCGGGTCGAGGGTCTCGTCGCCGCTGGGGAAGAACAGCGGCATCACGGCCCAGCCGAGCGCCATGACCGCGATCAGCAGGACGGTGACGGACGCGGCGTGCGCGTTGCCGCGCAGGGCGATGAGGCCGAGCAGTTGGAGGGCGGCGAAGAGGAGGACGACGACGACCGAGGTGATGTACGCGGCCCGCCGCCCGGCCGACTGCCGCAGCCCGTTGCGCAGCAGCGACAGCTTCAGCCGTACGACGACGGGGGTGATCGAGGCCTCGGAGGAGACCCCGGAGGTGCTCGTGCTCATCGCGTCGCCCCGCCGCCCAGCCAGTCCAGGTCGGACCCGCGGTCGCGGCCCTGTGCGCCGACCAGTTCCAGGAACGCCTGCTGGAGGGAGGACGCGTCGCCGCGGACCTCCGCGAGCGGGCCGTGCGCGCGGATGCGCCCCGCGACCATGACGGCCACCCAGTCGCACAGTGATTCGACGAGTTCCATGACGTGGGAGGAGAAGACGACCGTGGCGCCCGATGCCGTGTAGCGCTCCAGGACGCCGCGGATGGTCTGCGCGGAGACGGGGTCGACGCCCTCGAACGGCTCGTCGAGGAAGAGGACCTCGGGGTTGTGGAGGAGAGCGGCGGCGAGGCCGATCTTCTTGCGCATGCCCGTCGAGTAGTCGACGACGAGTTTGTGCTGGGCGCCCGCGAGGTCGAGGACGTCGAGGAGCTGGGTGGTGCGCTTGTCGACCTCGGCGCCGGGCAGGCCGCGCAACCGGCCGGTGTAGGCGAGGAGCTCACGCCCGGAGAGCCGTTCGAAGAGCCGCAGGCCCTCGGGGAGTATGCCGATCCGGGCCTTCACCGCCGCCGGGTCGCGCCAGACGTCGTGGCCGACGACCTCGACGCCGCCCTGGTCGGGCCTGAGCAGCCCGGTCACCATCGAGAGGGTGGTCGTCTTGCCCGCGCCGTTGGGCCCGACGAGCCCGATGAACCGCCCCGCCGGCAACTCCAGATCGATCCCGGCGACGGCGACCTGCTCCCCGAACCGCTTCCAGAGCCCCTGCACACGTACGGCGGGAGCGTCTGCCCCTGTTTGCTCGGCCATGTGAGCACCCTAAGGGCGAGTGCCCTGCTTTTAGGCTTTTAGGGGCGCGAGGAACTGCGCGACCGGCTACAGCGAACCCGCGGACGAATACGCGCAGACCGGCGTCAGCGATCCCGCCCGCACGCATAGGCGAGCGGCGAGATCAATTCCTCCGCATCCGGCAGCCACCGATTCGCCGGCGTCGGTCGGCAGGCCCACTGCACCGCACCCCGCGAACCGAACCGGGTGGGCGGAGCCGCCACGTACGAGCCTTCGCCCAGGGTGAGCAGGTCGAGGGAGGCGGGCGGCCAGCCCAGTCGGCGTACCAGGTCGGGGACCTTCACCGCCGCGCCGGGAAGGACGAAGAAGTGCATGCGCCGGTCCGGCGTGCACGTCACCGGCCCCAGCGTCAGTTCCATTCGCTCCATGCGGGCGAGCGCGAGGAACCCGGCCGTCTCCGGCACATCGATCGCGTCGAACGTACGCCCGGTGGGCAGCAGGATCGACGCGGTCGGCTGCTTCGACCACATCCGGCGCGCGACGGTCGCACTGCCCGTCGCCTGCGTCGCCCAGTCCTCGCGCACCGCGTGTGCGCCCGGCGTGGCGCAGGTGGCCTCGCCGCAGGAGCAGCGTTGCATCCCTTCGACGGCCTCGAGCCACGTGCCCGGGAACACGTCCCAATGGCGCTCTTCGGCATATCGCACGGCGGTGTCAAGCAGTGATTCGCCACGCTGCTTCGGGATTTGGACGGCCTCGGGCCCCGCGATGGTCTCTTCCACGATGAACACAACTCTAGCCGCCACAGGGGGTTACGGGGGTCCCGTGCGCGGGGGAGGGGCATCGTTCCCGCGCGTGGGGCGCATGGATGCACGGGTGGGGGCGCGCAGGGGGAACGGCAGCGGGTCGTGGGTAACCAGGGGTGGGGTCGAGGCAACCGCCTGTACCCCGGCAATCCTCACATGTCTCGCATCTTCGGTATGTCGGCGGGGCATTGATCTTCATGGCCGACTTCCTTCGCCGTGGTTGGCCGATGAGGACACGTCAACTCGGTGCGTGGGCAGGCACCGCAGCCACAGGGGGTACGCCATGGCCGCAAGGCCTCTCGTCGCCAGGCAGCCGAACGAACGGCTGCAGGCGCTCATCCAGGAAGCGGGCTGTTCCAACGCCGGCCTGGCCCGCCGGGTCAACATGTGCGGCGCCGAGCACGGCCTCGATCTGCGCTACGACAAGACCTCGGTGGCGCGCTGGCTGCGCGGTCAGCAGCCGAGGGGGCGCGCTCCCGCGATCATCGCCGAGGCGCTCGGCCGCAAGCTGGGCCGTACGGTCACGATCGACGAGATCGGCATGGCCAACGGCAAGAACCTCGCGTCGGGCGTGGGGTTGCAGTTCTCGCCGACCGTCCTCGGCGCCATCGAGCAGGTGTGCGAGCTGTGGCGCAGTGACGTCGGGCGCAGGGACTTCCTGTCCGGCTCGTCCGTCGCGGCCTCCGCGCTCGTCGAGCCGAGCCGCGACTGGCTGATCTCCGCGCCGGACTCGCAGGTGGCGCGTGCGGCGGGTCCACGGGTCGGGCTCTCGGACGTGGCGGCGGTCCGCGCGATGACCCAGGCGCTCACGGACCTGGACCACCAGTACGGCAGCGGGCATGTGCGCCCGGTCGTCGTGCACTACCTCAACAGCGTGGTCTCCGGGCTGCTCGCGGGTTCGTACCGGGAGGGCGTCGGACGTGAACTCTTCTCGGCGGTCTCGCGGTTGACGGAACTCGCGGGCTACATGGCCATCGACACCGGTCAACCGGGCCTCGCCCAGCGGTACTACATCCAGGCGCTGCGGCTCGCCCAGGCGGCCGGGGACCGGGGATACGGCGGGTACGTGCTGGCCGCGTCCATGAGCCACCTGGCGGCGCAGCTCGGCAACCCGCGGGAGATCGCGCAGTTGGCGCGGGCGGCGCAGGAGGGGGCGCGGGGGCGGGTGACACCCCGCGCGGAGTCGATGTTCCACGCCGCGGAGGCGCGCGGGCACGCCCTGATGGGCGACGCGCGCGCCGCTCAGGTGGCGTCCGGGCGTGCGATCACCGCGCTCGAGGGCGCCGACGAGGCCTCGGGGGACGACCCGACGTGGATCGCGCACTTCGACGAGGCCTATCTCGCCGACGAGTTGGCGCACTGCCACCGTGACCTGGGTCAGGCGGAGGCCGCCGCGCGCTGCGCCGAGGAGTCCCTCGCCGGGCATCCGGAGTCGCGGGCCCGCCGCCGGGCCATCGGTTACGTCCTGCTGGCCACCGCGCAGGTCCAGCAGCGCGAGGTGGAACAGGCGTGCCACACGGGTCTGCGCGCGGTCGAACTCCTCGGCACGCTCCGCTCCAACCGCGGCGCCGAGTACCTGGACGACTTCCAGCAGCGTCTGGAGCCGTACCGGGACGAGGCGGTGGTGCGGGAGTTCGGGGCGCGGCTGGAGTTGCAGGCGGCGGCGTGAGTGGATCGTGTGCGTGCCGGTGAACACGCGGTGTGCACGGGTGTGAACGCCGGGCTAACGAAGGCGCTGGCAGTGGGAGGAGTCAGATACAGCGCACGGCGGGGCGTATTCGTTACCCCGGTCACAGGGGACGGGGGTAACGCCCTGTGCTGCGTGGCACGGGTGCGTGGGGACCCGGTAGCGTGAGCCGACGATTCCGAAGGTCCCCCATTAGTAGGAGTCCCGGTGACGCAGAGTGGACAGGGCGAGCAGCCCTCGGCGCGCACGGCGCGCGAAGGCATCGTGCTGCCCTCCGACGGCGGCGAACCGCTGTTGCCGGGCATGACGGGTGACCGGGCCGTTCCGGCGGCCCCGGCCATCCCGGCGGGCGGTCAGACCTGGGACCAGCCGTGGGGACCGGACCCGTCGGCGGCACCGGCCCCGCAGCCGGCCGAGGGCTGGGGGGCGCCCGTGAACGGCACCCAGACGTGGAGTGGCTCCGAGCCGCCCCAGTCCGGCGCCCCCACCCCGGACTGGGGCGTCCACGACCCGTCGACCCAGACCTGGGCCGCGCCCGAGCAGCCGGCGCAGGGCTGGGGCGCCGCCCCCGCCCAGCAGCCGGGCTTCCCGGCCCAGCAGGCCCCCGGCGGCCCGCTGCCGGCCGAGGGCACCCAGCCGCCGTCGTACGGGGAGCAGCGACCGTACGGGGAGCAGCAGCCGCCGGCGTACGGCGGCCAGGAGACGTCCTCCTACGGAGGCGGACAGGATCCGGCGTACGGCGGCCAGCAGGGTGGTGCCGTACCTCAGCAGCAGCCGCAGGGCGGGCACGCGCACGCCGCCGCGCTGCCGCCCGCCGTTCCCGGGGCGCTGCCGCCCGCCGTCGACGAGGGCGCCACGCAGTACATCCCGCCGGTTCCGGCCGCGGCCGAGGGCGCGACCCAGTTCCTGCCGCCCGTCCCCGCCACGTCCGCCGAGGGCGCCACGCAGTACATCCCGCCGGTGGGCCCGGGTGCGCTGCCGCCCGAGGTGGCTTCGGGGCCGCTGCCCCAGGCCGCGCACCCCGACGCCGAGGCCACGCAGTACATCGCCCCCGTGCCCGCCGAGCATGGTGCGGCGCAGTACGGGATACGTCCGGGCGGGCCGGAGGACCGGCAGCCGCCCGCGGAGTTCGACAACCTGTTCCGCAGTGCGCCCGGCGCGCCGAGCGCGTCGGAGGGGCCCGCGTCCACGCAGCAGCTGCCGCGGTTCGAGGCCCCTGCCCCGCACGCCCCCCACACGCCGCACGCCCCGTACGCCGCGCAGGCCCCGGGGATGCCCGGAGCGCCGGGCGGGCGGGCCGCCACCCGGCGCGGCGCGGCCGACGACGACGGCGGCGGCGGTGGCCGCGGTGGACGGAGCCGCTCGCGCGTCCCGCTGATAGCGGCCGTCGGGATCGGCATCGTCGTGCTCGGTATCGGCGCCGGCGCCATGCTCAGCGGTGGCGGCGGAGGCAGCGACAGCGGCAAGAACGACAGCAGCAAGAACGTGTCGGCGACGGCCGAGGCCACGGACGGCTCGTCGTCGGGGGCCGACCCGGCCAAGGCGCAGGCCGTCGCGCTGGACAAGCTCCTCGCGGACAGCAACAACAGCCGCGACTCGGTGATCAAGGCCGTGGAGAACGTGAAGGTGTGCAACAACCTGGACCAGGCGGCCAGTGACCTGCGCGACGCGGCCAAGCAGCGGTCCGAACTGGTGACAAGGCTCGGCGGTCTCTCGGTCGACAAGCTTCCCGACAACGCCCAGCTGACCGCCGCGCTGAACAGCGCCTGGCAGGCCTCCGCGTCGGCCGACAACCACTACGCGGCCTGGGCCGACCAGGTCAAGGACAAGAAGGGCTGCCGGAAGGGCCACGCCCGCAGCACCGGCCAGAGGGCGGCGGGCGACCAGGCCAGCGGCACCGCGAGCGGGCAGAAGGCGAAGGCCGCCAGGCTGTGGAACTCGATCGCCTCGACGTACGGACTGACGCGGCGCACGACGACCCAGCTGTGACCGCGCGGCGGTCGGCCGCCGCCCGGTCCGAGCCCGCGTCTCAGTTCGAGTCCGCGGTCTCCAGCGTCTTCGACACGTCGATGAACCCGTTGCGCTCCGAGGCCAGCTGACCCTTGCGTACGACCTGGAAGGTGACGTGGGCGTTGACCAGGCGCGGGAAGTCGACGGCCGCGATCAGGTCCTCGTAGCGCCAGCTGAGGGTCGGGGTGAGCCGGCCGGTGGTCACCTTGAGGCCGTTGTCGAGGGCGTGCCGGATCGCGAGCGAGGTTATTTGGCTGTCGCCCAGTGACTCGACGATCGACTTGAGCACGTTGTACGCGATCCAGGTGGTCTGCACGCCGGCGTCCGCGGGGTCGATCCGGTTGTCGCCGAAGGCCTGTTCCTTGATCACCTTGCGCATCGGGTCCCAGCGCTTGTCGCTCGCCACCGGGTACCAGCCGGTGACGTGCGCGCCCTCGTACGGGCTCGACGGGCCGCCGGTGGAATCGATCAGGGACTGGTCGAGGCTGCCCAGGACCGTGCCCGTGCCGACCTTCGGATAGTCCTGGCGGTCGCGCCGGAACGAGTCCATGAAGGTCTCCGTACGGTCCCCGAGCGCGGACACCACACAGCCCTGCTTGAGCGGGTCCGAGCTCGCGCGGCCGAGCGCGAGCTCGGTCTGCTTCGAGTACTCGGTCGCGTCCTCGGCGGCCCGCTGGTCGGTGCCGGGCGCGTGGCCTTCCGCCTTCAGGCCGGCGTTGAGCAGCACCGGGAGCTGGTCGCCCGCGACGGTGTCGGGGCGGACGAGCGCCACCGGGCCGCACTTCTTGCCGAGCTGCTCCCCGAGACCGGCCAGCAGGGCGGGCTCGCCGCCGTTGATCGGATAGGAGAGCGGGCTCGAGAACTCGTCGTCGGTGACGCCGTAGCCGCCGATGTACGGGATGCCGGCGGCCTCCAGCGGGGCCAGGAAGGAACGGCCGTGCTGGCTGTAGGAGCCGACGACCGCGACCACGTTCTCGTCGGCCGCGCGACGGGCGCACTTCGCCGCGTACACGGTGTCGTTGTGGTCGTTGCAGGTCAGGACCTTGAGCTTGTGGCCGTTGATGCCACCGTTCGCGTTGACCCAGCGCGCGTAGGCCTCGGCCATGGCGGGCATGCCGGGCTTGTTGGTCGCGGGGGTGTCCTGCGGCGCCCAGGTCATGACGGTGATGGGGTCGTCCCCGGAGCCCCCCGTGATACCGGGGACGACTCCGCACCCGACAGCGATCGACGCACACGCCACCACCGCGCCCGCAAAGAGGGCTCTGGCCTTGACCTTCGTCGAGACTTTGGACCCGGTCCGCTGGGAGCGGACGGGTGGGGTGGTGCTGGTGCGTCGCCTACCGGTCATAGACACGCACGATTCCGCCACATCACTAACCTCCGTGTGACCAGCGGTCAACGTGAGGTGACGTAGAGGTGAATTGCGGGGGCCGATGATCGCATTTTTGCGGGGAACGTACGATCGACGACTGTGCAAGGTTCGGAGAACTCTTCCCGTCGCGGCCGTCGCTCCTCCACCATGGGCGGCATGCCACTGAACGACATGCCCTGGTGGCGCTGGCGCAGCAATGTGCGCTCCGCGCTGCACATGCTCTCCGACCCCACCTTCCAACGTGATGTCTGGCTCGCCGGGATCGACGGGTACGGGGACGTCACCGACGCCGTGTACCGCCTGGTCGAGGACACCTGGCTGGACAGCTGGTCCGCCGAGAAGTACGTCGGCACGATCTTCCGGGACTCCCAGGAGGCGGCCCTCGTCGACACCGCCGTGCTCCGCGTCCTGCGGATCATGCACCAGGTCGGGCCCGACGCCCCCGTCTCCGCCTACCTCGACCACCAGGGGTGGCCGGAGGCACTGCGGGCGGCGCGTGACGCGCACGTACGTCTCGCAGTGAGCGACGGTGAGGATCCCGACGCTCCGCCGCGGACGCTGGAGGTCCTGCGGATCCTGACGCGGTCGGCGTAGCGTCCGCGCGACGGGACGCTCGGTACCGCGTCCGCGTGGCGGGACGGTTCGTCCGGCGCCGTGCCTCGTATGGGACCCTGTCCTGCATGAACGATCAGTCCACCGGCGCCGTCGCGCCCGCCGAACAGTACGTCCTGACCCTCTCCTGCCCGGACAAGCAGGGAATCGTGCACGCCGTGTCGAGCTACCTCTTCATGACCGGCTGCAACATCGAGGACAGCCAGCAGTTCGGCGACCACGACACGGGACTGTTCTTCATGCGCGTCCACTTCTCGGCGGAGGCGCCGGTGACCGTGGACAAGCTGCGCGCGAGCTTCGCGGCGATCGGTGACTCCTTCCACATGGACTGGCAGCTCAACCGGGCCGAGGACAAGATGCGGGTCGTGCTGATGGTCAGCAAGTTCGGCCACTGCCTGAACGACCTGCTCTTCCGTGCGCGGACCGGCGCGCTGCGCGTCGACATCGCGGCCGTGGTCTCCAACCACACGGACTTCGCCGAGCTCGTGGCCTCGTACGACGTCCCCTTCCACCACATTCCGGTGACGAGGGACACGAAGGCGCAGGCCGAGGCGCAGCTGCTCGAACTGGTCCGCTCCGAAGGCGTCGAACTGGTCGTGCTGGCCCGCTACATGCAGGTGCTCTCGGACGACCTGTGCAAGCAGCTCAGCGGCCGGATCATCAACATCCACCACTCCTTCCTGCCGAGCTTCAAGGGCGCGAAGCCGTACCACCAGGCGCATGCGCGTGGTGTGAAGCTGATCGGCGCGACGGCGCACTACGTCACCGCCGACCTCGACGAGGGGCCGATCATCGAGCAGGAGGTCGAGCGCGTCGGCCACGACGTGACGCCCGACGGACTGGTCGCCATCGGGCGGGACGTGGAGTGCCAGGCGCTGGCGCGCGCGGTGAAGTGGCACGCCGAGCGCCGTATCCTCCTGAACGGCCGCCGCACGGTGGTATTCGCGTAGGGCACGCGGAGGCTTCGCCCCCGGCCCCGGAGATCGTTTCGGCCGCGGAGGGGTGGCGGCCGGTCTACATCCGGCTCAGGGACGCGGCGGCGAAGAGTACGTCTCTGATGGCCTCGCGGTCGCCCACCTGACCCGCCGCCGCTTCCTCCGGCGACACATGCCCCGCCGCCAGCCGACAGAACTCCACCCCGTCCAGCGCGACATGCGCGACCTCGTGCTCGGCGGAGGCGACGCTCGCCGGGGAGTCGAGCGGGATCAGCCACTGGCCCCCACCGGAGCCCTCGATCTCCAGACGCAGACTGCGCCCGGGCGCCCCGGCGGCGACGAGTCGGCGGGGCGCCGGAGCCGACAGCCCCGCCCGCCGCCGCTCGGCGAGCGACACGGGCAGCATCCGCGCCGCCAGGTCGATCATCCGGTGCAGATGACGTGGCGCGGGCGGCTCGTACGGATAGTCCACGGCGTCCGCGATGTCCCCCGCGTGCACCCAGCACTCGAAGGCGCGATCCAGCATCGAGTCGCTGAGCGGCAGTGCGAAACCGCCGTACGACACGGCGAGTCGCCCGGAGCCTCCGCCCGCGAACGACACCGTACGCACGATGTGGTGGCTCTGCTCCCGCCAGGGCGCGCGCACGGCCCGGGTGGGCGGGAAGTGCGAGGCACGCCAGTACGCCTCGGTGCGCTGCGAAGGGGTCGGGGCGCCCGCAGCCGCACCCTCCGCCTCGGTCTTCTCGGCCGTCGCGCCGCCGAGCGGGTCCTCCAGGCCCAGCGCGACCCCCACCAGCCCGTCCACGGAGAGCAGATGCGCGATGACCCCGGCCACGGTCGTACGCCGGCTCACGGGCCCGTCGCCCTCGAACCAGCGCAGCCGCACCGGCGCGTGCCACTCCGCGTCTCCTATGTCCTGCAACAGCGCGTCGAGCCGCGCGGCCTCCGCGTCGTAGGGCGTCGCCCACTCGGGCACCGGGATACGCGCCGGACGCCGGTCCAGGCAGCCCTCCAGGACCCGGGTGCGCAGCGTCGGGTCGAGATCGAGGCTCTCCGGCGGGTGCAGCAGCCCGACCGCCCCGCGCAGCCGCAGCGCCTCGTCCGCGCACGAACCGCACTCCCCGAGGTGCTCCTCGACCGCCGCCGTCTCCTGTGCCGAGCAGGCGGCCAGCGCCCACGCGCCGAGCAACGACTTCAGCACCCGGTGTTCCAGCACGAGCGGCGCGGGTTCCGGCAGCGGCAGTCCGGTGTCCTCGACGGAGGAACGCGGCATGGGGATGCGCGGCGGCTGCCCCGACCCGGCGGGGCCGGTGAACCCACCGCTGCCCCCGGAACTCCCGCCGCCGGCAGGGGCGTCACCATGACTGCCGTCGACGTCGTGGGGCCCGCCGGAACTCCGGTCGGCCGCCTCCTGCGCGCGCCCGCCTCCGTCCCCGCCGTCCCCCTCACCGCCCTGCTCTTTCGCCTCGTGCTCCTCGTGCTCCTTGTGCTCCTCGTGTTCGCCGTGTTCGTCGAGAGGCTTGTCGAAAGGCTCGCCGACGGGCTCGTCGAAGGGCTCGAACCGGTCCGCTCCTCCGCTCACCGCGCACCTCCGTATTCGGGCGGCGTGCCGGAGAGCCCGGCGTCGTGGGCGGTGGACAGCAGTTGCAGGCCGAGGCGGAGCCGGCGGCGGGCCTCGTCCTCGGTGACGCCGAGGTCGGCGGCGGCCTGGCGGTAGTCGCGGCGCTGGAAATACGCCAGCTCCAGGGCGGCCCGCAGTGGGGTCGGCATGGACGTGACGATGTAGTCCGCGCGGGCTGCGACGGAGGCGCTGCGCACCTTGCGTTCCAACTCCTCGGTGGTGCCGCCGCCGTCCAGGGCGAGCGCGGCGGTCTCGGTGGCGCGCAGTCGCTGCACGGCGAGCCGGTGGGTCAGCGTGGCGATCCAGGAACGCAGGGGACCCTGCTTGGGGTCGTACGACTCGGGACTCTGCCAGACGTGGGCGAACACCTCGCGGGTGATGGTGTCGGCGGCCCGTTCGTCGCCGAGGACGCGGTGCGCGAGGCCGTGCACGAGCGAGGCGAACCGGTCGTAGAGCTCACCGAGCGCGGCCGCCTCCCCGCGTGCGAGCCGCTGCTGCATCTTGCGGTCCCAGCGGGGCGGTGCGTCCTTCGTCGCCATGCGGCCCCCTCACTCTGCTCCTGCCCGGCGCCTGTCCCTGCGTCCCTGTCCGTACCTGTCGGCGGCCGGTGTCCCCGTCCAGCCTGTGTGCATCGCTGTCTCGAATGTAGTCGGCACGTCCGACAGCGCACGCCCCTTTACGTCAATGTGCGCCCCTGGACGGGGTGCGGATGGTAGAAGCCCATCGCTTCCCCCCTTGGATTCGATCGAATTGGACCGTACGTGACCACTGAACGACCGAAACGGCTCGGTCGTCCAGCATTTTCGACCGTAGACCGACGTTTCATCGATCGCTCACCGGTGTTTCATGGAACGACGGTGGGGCAGCCGCGCTGAAAGGAAGCGTAAGAAGTGCTTCCGTTTTTTCGGCGGGCGAGGCGAGCGGGAGGCGTTGTGGTGACGCTCAAGGTGACCGACGACGAGTGGGGCGAGTGGGGTGAGTGGGCCGTGCTCCGGGTGTCGGGCGAGATGGATCTCGTGACGTCTCCGGTGCTGCGCCGACGGGTGCACGAGGCGGTGGCGGAGGGTCGCCACAGCCTGGTCCTGGACCTCTCCGAGGTCCTCTTCTGCGACTCCAGCGGCGTCGGCGTCCTCATCGCGACCCGCCGCCTGGTCCGCTCCTGCCAGGGGCGCCTGCGGCTGATCCTGCCGGCCCGGGGCGCGTCCGACGGCTCCCACGTCAACCGCGTTCTCGGGGCCCTCGGCGTGCGCCGACTCTTCGACGTCTATCCGGACGTCGTCTCGGCCGTCGACGAGGAGTCGAGCCCGCTGTCGGCGTGAGCCCGCGCCACACAGTTGTCCGGGAATTCCCTCGGTCTTGGCACAACCGTCGTTTTCCCGCACCCCCGGTTGCCCGGGCGTCGTACGCTCCGTGCCAGATGAAACCGCAGTCCGGCTGAGAGTCCGGCTGAGTTGTGAGGCGGTCCGAGAAGACCATGGTCAGTACCGAGTACGAGCGCAGGATTGCCGCCCGCTTCGCCGGCTTCGACCAGGACGGCAACGGCTACATCGACCGGGAGGACTTCAACGCCGCGACGAAGGCGGTTCTCGCCGAGTTCGATACGGCGGCACGGTCGGACAAGGGTCAGGCCCTGTACGTCGGCGCGGAGGCGTTCTGGCAGGGCATGGCGGGGATAGCGGATCGTGACGGCGATCAGCGCATCACCCGGGAAGAGTTCGTGAACGGCGCCGTGAAGCGGCTGCGCGACAATCCCGACCGCTTCGGGGAGATCGCCCGCCCCTTCCTGCACGCGGCCCTCGCCGTCGCGGACACGGACGGGGACGGCGCGGCCACGGTCGAGGAGGCCGTCCGCGTACTCAGGGCCCTGGGCGTGCCCGACGGCGTCGCGGCCGCGGCGGCCGCCGCGCTCGACACGGACGCCGACGGCCGGATCGGCGAAACGGAGGTCGTCACCTCGTTCGCCCGCTACTTCACGGTCCCGGAGTAGGTTTCGGGTAAACTGCGTGTCGTGCGTTGCGAGAACCAAGCGCGCACGATGTGCTGAGCGAGAATCAAGCTGGCACAGCAAGCCTCCAGACTTCTGGAACCCGGGCTGGTTTCAACCCGGCTGGTGCTGATCGTGGAAGACTCGATCGTTCGCTGAGCGACCGAGCAGCGTGAACCAGGAATCCCCTGCTTCAGTTGGGGGGGAGGATTCAAAGTTCCGGAGTAGACCTGCTCCACAGTTGTCTTCACGGTGCCGGGTCCGGCCCTACAGCCCCGGCACCTCCGGCACGCCCCGAAAACCGCTCCCGGAGCTTGTACTTGAGTACCTTCCGGAGTGTCTCGTTGCGGGGGAGGGCGTCCACCACCTCCAACTGCTCGGGGAGTTTGTGGACGGAGAGTCCCTCCTCGCGCAGGTAGGAGACCACGACGGCGAGCGTCAGTTCGTCGGCGCCCGGTGGCTGTTCGACCACGGCGCAGACCCGCTCGCCGCGGTCGGCGTCCGGGAGGCCGATCACCGCGACGTCGCCGACGGCCGGGTGCCGGTGCAGCAGGTCCTCGATCTCCTTCGCCGAGATGTTCTCGCCCTTGCGGATGATGACGTCCTTCAGGCGCCCGGTGAGGACGAGGTGCCCGCTCTCCGTCAGACGACCGACGTCACCGGTGATCAGGAACCCGTCCTCGTCGAAGGCCTCGGCGGTCTGCGACGGGTCCAGATACCCCTGGCAGACGGCCTCCCCACGCAGCCGTACCTCGCCGTCCACGATCCGTATCTCCATGCCCGCCGGCGGCCGGCCCTCCGTCGTCGCGAGGTTCTCGGCCGTGTCGTCCGGCGCCCCCATCGTGATCATCGGGACCTCGGTCATCCCGTACCCGTGGGTGAGCTGCACGCCCATCTCCCGTACGACGGAGTGGTACACCTCGGGCGGCTTCGGTGCGCCCCCGCCCGCCAGCAGCCGCAGCGTGGGGACGACCGGCTCGGAGGGCCGCTTGCGCTGCTCGGTGAGGAACATCGAGTAGAACGCCGTCGAACCGCCCGCCACCGTCACCCCGTGCCGCCGGTACTCCGCCAGCGCCTCCGGCAGCGCGAAGTGCTCGAACATCACCGCGGGGAAGCCGTACAGCAGCAGCATCACCGTGTAGTCGGGGCCGGCGATGTGTGCGTACGGGAAGGCCATCGAGCCCACGTCGGCGGCCGAAAGGCGCAGCGCGTGGGCGAGACACGACCCGCCCGCGATCAGCGAACGGTCCGTGTGGAGGACCCCCTTGGGGTCGGACGTCGTCCCCGAGGTCCAGTAGATCCAGCGGACCGAGGTGCCCTCGGCGGGCGGAGCGGGCAGCACGGCGGGGTCGCCGTCCGGCAGCACGTCGTACGCCTCGAACACACCCTTCGCACCGAGCCGCCGCGCCATCGCCGTGTGGTCGAACCCGCGCCACTCGCCCGGTACGGCGAAGTACTCGGCCTTGGACTCCCTGAGCGCGAAGCCGACCTCTCGGTCGCGGTAGAAGGGGATCACCGGGGACTGCACGGCGCCGAGGCGGGCCAGGGCGAAGGACAGCAGGGCGGTCTCGATACGGGTGGGCAACTGCCAGGCGACCACCGTGCCGGGGCGTACGCCCAGGTCGTACAGGCCCGCCGCCACCCGTTCGGCGCGGTCGCGCAACTCGCCGAAGCTCAGGGTGCGGTCGCCCTGGAGGAGGACCGGGCGGTCGGGGGTGAGGCCGGCCCGGCGGGCGACCAGTTCCCAGAGGGTGCGGGATGCGCTCAGTGCGTGGGCGGTGTCGTTCACGGCGGCGGCCCCCTGTGACCGTGATGGAGCTGACGGGCAGTCAGATCGTGGGCAGAGCGTAGGGCTCGGCGCCTTGTCGGTCCAGGGGTGCGGGACTAGCCTGCTGAGGAGACGAGAATCTGACGGTCCATCAGATATGCACGTCAGACGGAGGGGAACCATGACCGAACTGCCCCGCATCATCAGCGTCGACGACCATGTGATCGAGCCCGCGCACCTCTTCGAGACCTGGCTGCCGAAGAAGTACCAGGACCGGGGACCCAAGCCCCTCACGGCCGGTATCGGTGAACTCGCCTACGTCGGCGGCAAGTACCAGATCACGATGGACCCGGACGGCCCGCCCACCGACTGGTGGATCTACGAGGACCTCAAGTTCCCGTACAAGCGCAACATCGCCGCCGTCGGCTTCGACCGCGACGAGATGACCCTGGAGGGCATCACGCGCGCGGAGATGCGGCGCGGCTGCTGGGACCCCGTCGAGCGGCTCAAGGACATGGACCTCAACCACGTCGAGGGAAGCCTCTGCTTCCCGACCTTCCCCCGCTTCTGCGGGCAGACGTTCGCCGAGGCGCACGACAAGGAAGTGGCCCTGGCCTGCGTGCGCGCGTACAACGACTGGATGGTCGAGGAGTGGTGCGGCGACAGCGGCGGCCGGCTGATCCCGCTGTGCCTCATCCCGCTGTGGGGCATCGAACTGGCGGTCGCGGAGATCCGGCGCAACGCCGCGCGCGGAGTGAAGGCGGTGACCTTCTCCGAGATCCCCACCCACCTCGGCCTGCCCTCCATCCACTCCGGCTACTGGGACCCGTTCTTCGCGGTCTGCCAGGAGACGGGGACGGTCGTGAACATGCACATCGGTTCCTCGTCGCAGATGCCCGCCGCGTCCCCGGACGCGCCGCCCGCCGTACAGGCCTCGCTGTCCTTCAACAACGCGATGGCCTCGATGATGGACTTCCTCTTCAGCGGGGTGCTGGTGAAGTTCCCACGCCTCAAACTCGCCTACTCGGAGGGGCAGATGGGCTGGATCCCGTACGCCCTGGAGCGCGCCGACGACGTCTGGCAGGAGCACCGCGCCTGGGGCGGCGTCCGGGACCTCATCCCGGAGCCGCCCTCGACGTACTACTACCGGCAGATCTTCTGCTGCTTCTTCCGCGACAAGCACGGCGTCGCCTCGCTGGACGTCGTGGGACGGGACAACGCGACCTTCGAGACCGACTACCCGCACGTCGACTCGACCTTCCCGCACACCAAGGAGGTCGCCCTCGACCATGTGAAGGGCCTCGACGACGAGACCATTTACAAGCTGATGCGCGGGAACGCCATCCGCATGCTCGACCTGGACCTCGACAAGTAGCGGGCCCATGGACCTCACGTACACCCCCGAGGAGGAGGAGTTCCGCGCGCGGCTGCGGGAGTGGCTCGCCGAGGTGCTCCCGTCGCTGCCCCCGAAACCGTCCCCGGACGACTGGCCCGGCCGGCGGGCGTACGACCTCGGGTGGCAGCGGATGCTGTACGACGCCGGGTACGCGGGGCTGCACTGGCCCGTCGACGCCGGGGGCCGGGGCGCCACGCCGACCCAGCACCTCATCTACCTGGAGGAGACGGAAAAGGCGGGCGCCCCCTACGTAGGGGCCAATTTCGTCGGACTACTGCACGCCGGGCCGACCATCGCCTCCGAAGGGACCCCCGCACAGCGGGCGCGCTGGCTGCCGCCGGTGCTGCGCGGCGAGGAGGTCTGGTGCCAGGGGTTCAGCGAACCGGACGCCGGCTCGGACCTCGCGGCACTGCGCACCCGCGCGTGGCGGGACGGCGACGACTACGTAGTGAGCGGGTCCAAGATCTGGACCTCCCACGCCGAGGTCGCCGACTGGTGCGAGCTGCTGGTCAGGACCGACCCGGCGGCCCCGAAACACCGCGGGATCTCGTGGCTCGCGATGCCGATGGACGCGCCCGGGATCACCGTCCGGCCACTGCGCACCCTCGCGGGCTCGACCGAGTTCGCGGAGGTCTTCCTCGACGAGGTGCGGGTGCCCGTCTCCCACCGGGTCGGCGCCGAGAACGACGGCTGGCGCGTGACCATGGTGACCCTGTCGTACGAGCGCGGTACCGCCTTCGTGGGCGAGGTCGTGGCCTGCCGACGGGTGCTCGGGGACGTCGCGCGCGAGGCCCGGAAGAACGGCCGCTGGGACGATCCGGCACTCCGGCGGCGGCTGGGCGGGCTCAACGCGGAGTTCCGTGCGCTGTGGCGCCTCACGCAGTGGAACGTGAGCGAGGCACAGCGGAACGGGGGAGTGCCGGGGGTCGGCGGTTCGGTCTTCAAACTGAGGTACTCACACGCGCGGCAGGAGCTGTACGACGCCGCCGCCGAGGTTCTCGGGCCCGAGGCGCTGGACCTGGGCAGGGAGTGGACCCTCGACCGGCTCAGCTCCCTGTCGTACACCATCGCGGCCGGCACCTCGCAGATCCAGCACAACATCGTGGCCGAGCGGATCCTGGGCCTGCCGAAGGGACGGTGAGAACTTCCCCGTGGACTTCCAACTCACGGACGACCAGCGAGCCTTGAAGACGGGCGTGCGCGAGCTGCTCGCGGCGCGGTTCGGCCGGGAACGGCTGCGCGCCGCCGTGGACGAGGGGCCGCGCCTCGACCGGGCCCTGTGGCGCGAGCTCGGCGAGGCCGGGTTCTTCGCGCTGCGCCTGCCCGAGACGGACGGCGGCGTCGGACTCGGCCTCCCGGAGGCGGTGCTCGCCTTCGAGGAGGCGGGGCGGGTCCTGCTGCCCGGCCCGCTGATCGCCACGCACCTCGCGGCGGGCGTGGTGGACGGGGCCGCCACCGGAGAGACCGTGGTGACGGCCGTCGACGGCGGCGGCCTGGTGGAGTGGCTGGCCGAGGCGGACGTCGTACGCGGGGACGCGACCGGCGCCGAGCCGCTGCGGCCGGTGGACCCCCTGACGCCGCTGCACCGGGTACCCGTATCCGGCGGAGCCGGTCTCACCGACGTGCGCCCCATGAGTTCCACCGGCGCACTCCCCACGGCTCCCCTCACTTCGCTCTTCACGGCGGCCGAACAGCTCGGCACCGCCGCCCGCGCCTGCGAGACGGCCGTGCAACACGCCCGGACCCGCGAGCAGTTCGGGCAGCCGATCGGGGCCTTCCAGGCGGTCAAGCACCTGTGCGCGCAGATGCTGGTGCGGGTGGAACTGGCGCGCGCCGCGGTCTACGCCGCCGCCGTCACGGCCGACCCCGTGGACATCGCGGCGGCCCGGCTGCTCGCCGACGAGGCCGCCGTGCGCGGCGCCCGCGACTGCCTCCAGGTGCACGGCGGCATGGGCTTCACCTGGGAGTCCGACGTCCACCTGTGTCTGAAGCGGGCTTGGACGCGGACTCAACGTACGGGACAGGCTACGGAGAGTGAGGAGTTGTTGGCGGCCGACCTGGTGTCCGGAGTGGGCCGATAGGGCTCTGTGCAGGCACGGTCCGGAAAGGGGTGCGATGAATGTCGCGGATCGTGGCATACCGGAATTACGGAGCGTTGATATCGGGTTGTGTCCTACGCGTGACTTGTCACGGCCTGGAGTCGGCGGCGGGCTCGGGTACCTTGTGTGAGATGCGAGTGGTTCCGAGATCGAGCGATCCCGGTGTTGCCTCTGAGGCCGCGCCGGATCCGGCGATGCTCGCCGCTCGCAAGGCAGTGCGGACCCCCGCGACTGCCTGTTCGACTCCCCGTGGCGAGCGTCGCACAGTATGCCGCACGCGTACTCCTTCGCGCTGGAATATGCCCGAAGCGCTTGTTGGGGTGACTGTACGTCAACCATGCTGTCTCTCAAGGGAATCACGTTCCGTGATCCTGGTTCTGGTCATGCAGGTCATGGCCACGATCGTGGCCCTCGTGAGGCGCGAGGCGATGTGTCCGCCGGTTCGGATGGTGTGAGCGGTGCAGGTGCTTCAAGTGCAGCTGGAGATCCGGCCCGACCCCGCGGAGGTGGGGCGAGCTCGGAGGTGGGCCCGTTCGAGGCTCGCCGGGTCCGGGATAGGGGTCGATGAACCGCTCGCCGAGACGCTGATCCTGCTCGTCTCCGAACTCGTCACCAACGCCGTGGTGCACACCGGCTGTCCGGCCGTGCTGCGGCTGTCCCTGCCGGGCGTCCTCGGTGAGCCCATCGGCACCGTTCGCCTGGAGGTGGCCGACTCCAGCGCCCGCCCCCCGGTACCCCGGCACGCCGAGGGCGACGAGACCAACGGCCGCGGCCTGGAGTTGGTCGACGGCCTGGCGGACCGCTGGGGCTGGAACCCCGAGGGTGCGGGCAAGAGCATCTGGTGCGAGATCGACCGCTGTACGCAGGGCGCCCGGGCGGGGGGCGCGTACGCGGCGTCTCCCTATGAGGACTTCGCGTACGAGGCGTACGAGGCGGTCTAGTCCGCGCCTGCGTCCGTACCCGCTCCCGTACCTCTGGTGCCTCCGGTGCGGGAGCACGGTTCGTGCATCTGTGCACGCGTTCCGTTTCCGCGGCCCGGGTCGGGGCCGAGTGCGCCGGGATGTGCTTCCGTGCGCGCCTTCGCAAAGGGTGCGTAAGTGATAATTCCCCGAACGGGTGTTGACGTGACGTGTCCGTTTGATCACGCTTGTGTTCAGCGATTCGCCGCGAGGGGACGACGAGGGCTTCGGTGACGGGAGCCCTCGGCGAGTGCGGGTCGTGATTCGGCGTCGGCTCCTACAGGGCCAGAGGGAGCGGGGCGGGTACGCCGGAACCGGATGGCGGCGCGCGATGCCGTGCTCGGGGCGCGCAGTGGCGCGCCGCCAGCCGACCCTTTCCCCGGCCGCCGGCCGACCCGTTCCCCAGGGATTCCAGGGACTCCAGGCGCTCATTCGGGACCCCGAGGGGCTCATCCAGGACCTCAGAGGATGGCCACCGGTGCCACGGGGGTACCCGTGCCGCCCACGAAGGGTTCCGGCATCGCGGACAGCAGGAAGGCATAGCGATTCTCTTGTCCACAGGCTGTGGACAACTCTTCGAGATTCCAGTTCTGGCCCTGCAGCATCCCCATCTCGACCAGGTCGAGCGCGTGCACGGGCAGCCACAGGTCCTCGATTTCGGGAGGGAAGATCTCAAAAGTGAGAGTGTCGTTCGCGACGGCCGCGACATCGCGCGCGTGGAACCACTCGGGCGTACGGATCGACAGCCCGGGTGACGGATACCCGTACGCGTGCTTGTCGCCGGCCAGGTAGATCTGGATCTGCCCGGTCCGTACGAGCACGATGTCCCCGGACCGCACCCGCGTGCCCGCCAACTCCTCCGCCGCGTCGAGGTCTTCGGGGGTCACGGCGTGCCCGCCGTCGAGGCGGTCGACGCCCCGCGCGCGCGGGATGTCGAGCAGGACGCCCCGCGAGACGATGTGCCGGGGCTTGTCGATGCCGCTGAACTCGGCGCCGCCGTGCGGGGTGACCGTGCCGGCCGGGCGGCCGTTGTAGAGCTTCCCGGAGTGTGAGACATGGGTGAGCGCGTCCCAGTGGGTCGCCGCCTGGAGCCCCAGGGTCACGGCGTCGTCGCTGCACGCGACCGTTCCCGGACCGAAGATCTCCTGGTTGATCTGCACCATGACGTGCAGCGGATTGACTCGCCCGGGGATCATCCCGGTCTGCACCCCGTCCTGCTGGAGCGGGAGCGCGAGCGGAACACGCCGCCCCGTGCGGACGCAGGCGACGCCCTCTCGTACCACCTCGTCGGTGATCAGGTTCAGGGTCCCGATCTCGTCGTCGGCGCCCCAACGCCCCCAGTTGTTCACGCGCTTGGCGATGTCGTGGAACTCGACCGGAAGTGACATGAGTCCTCCGCGGGGCTTGTCTCCGGGTATCTGACGGGTCGTAGAATCCGAGGAGACCGAATCTAACGGACCGTCAGAAACTGCGGGAAGGGGCCGGACGTGGGGAACTTCTTGGCAGGAAAGGTCGTCGCCGTGACGGGGGCGGGCCGCGGGATCGGCCGCGCCGTCGCGCTCGCCGCGGCCGCCGAGGGCGCACGGGTCGTCGTCAACGACTACGGGGTGTCCATCGAAGGCGCCGAGCCGACGAGTTCGATCGCCGACGCCGTGGTCAAGGAGATCGAGGCGGCGGGCGGGGAAGCGGTCGCGGTGGCCGACGACATCTCCACGATGGCCGGCGGTCAGCGGGTCGTCGACGCCGCGCTGACCTCGTACGGGCGCATCGACGGAGTGGTGTGCGTGGCCGGCATCCTGCGTGAACGGATGCTCTTCAACATGTCCGAGGAGGAGTGGGACCCCGTCGTCGCCACCCATCTGAAGGGCACGTTCACGGTCTTCCGTGCGGCCTCGGCGGTCATGCGCAAGCAGGGCGTGGGCACGCTGATCGGCTTCACCAGCGGCAACCATCAGGGCTCGGTCGCGCAGGCCAACTACAGCGCGGCGAAGGGCGGGATCATCTCGCTGGTCCGCAGCGCGGCACTGGGCCTGCACAAGTACGGGGTGACGGCGAACGCGGTGGCACCGGTCGCCCGTACCCGCATGTCGGCCAATGTCCCCATGGAGCTCAAGGAGATCGGCGAACCGGAGGACGTGGCCGCGCTGGTGGTCTACCTCCTCTCCGACCGTGCCCGCGAGGAACGCATCACCGGGCAGGTCTACACGATCGCCGGCCCGAAGATCGCGGTGTGGGCACAGCCGCGGGAGCTGCGCGCCGGGTACGCGGAGGGCGGCCCCTGGACTCCCGAGCGGATCGCGGACTTCCTGCCGGGGACCGTGGGCGTGGACCCCATGCCCCTGCTGGAGCAGGTGGAGGCGATGGCGCGGGCGGCGGCGCGCAAGGCGCGGCCGAACGCGTGAGGTGCGGCTGAACGCGTGAAGTGCCGTTGTTCTGTTGGGGCCGTGGGCGAGGGGGACACATGGAGTTCGGATTCGACGCCGAGGACGAGGCCTTCCGGCGCACGGCACGGGACTGGCTGACCGCTCACCCGGTCGGTGAGCCGGTCGTCCGCCAGGACTGGGAACGGGAACTGGGCCGGGGCGGCTGGATCGGCCTGGGCTGGGCGGAGGAGGGCTACGGCAACCGGCGGGCGAGCTTGACCCAACAGGTCGTCTGGGCCGAGGAGTACGCCCGTTCCAAGGCCCCGGCCCGCTCGGGCCACATCGGCGAGAAGCTCCTCGCCCCCACCCTCATCGCCCACGGGACCCCGGAACAGAAGGACCGCTTCCTGCCCCCGGTCGCCCGCGGCGAGGAACTCTGGTGTCAGGGATACAGCGAGCCCGGCGCGGGCTCGGACCTGGCGGGGATCCGTACGGCGGCGGTACGGGACGGTGACACGTACCGCGTCAGCGGCCAGAAGATCTGGACCTCGCTCGCCCACGAGGCGGACTGGTGCTTCGTCCTCGCCCGTACGGAACCGGGGTCGACCCGCCACCACGGCCTGTCCTTCCTTCTCGTCCCGATGGACCAGCCCGGCCGCGTCGAGGTCCGCCCGATCCGCCAGCTCACCGGCACGAGCGAGTTCAACGAGGTCTTCTTCGACGGGGCGGTGGCCCGCGCCGAACACGTGGTCGGCGGTGCGGGCGACGGCTGGAAGGTCGCCATGAGCCTCCTCGGTTTCGAACGAGGGGTCTCGACCCTGGCCCAGCAGATCGGGTTCGCGCAGGAGCTGGGCCGGGTGATCGAGACGGCCGTCGCCACGGGCGCCGCGGCCGACCCGGTCGTCCGCGACCACCTCGTACGCCAGTGGGCGGAGTTGCGCACGATGCGCTGGAACGCCCTGCGGACGCTGGGCGGTTCGGGCGACGCGGGCGCGCCCAGCGTCGCCAAGCTGCTGTGGGGCCGCTGGCACCAGCGGCTCGGTGAACTGGCGGTACGGGTACGGGGTGCGGAAGCCGCGACCGGCCCCGCCGACTGGTCGGCCGTGGCCCCGTACGAACTCGACTCCTCTCAACACCTGTTCCTGTTCAGCCGGGCCGACACCATCTACGGCGGCTCGGACGAGATCCAGCGCACGATCATCGCCGAGCGCGTGCTCGGTCTGCCGAGGGAACCCAAGGGTTGAGGGAGGCGCGATGCGAGGCGTGATCTTCGACGGCGAGCGGACCCAGGTCGTGGACGACCTGGAGATACGGGATCCGGGGCCCGGCGAGGTGCAGGTCGCGATCTCCGCGGCCGGGCTGTGCCACAGCGACCTGTCGGTCGTGGACGGGACGATCCCCTTTCCCGTCCCCGTGGTCCTGGGACACGAGGGCGCGGGGGTCGTCGAGGCGGTGGGCGCGGGCGTCGGCCATGTCCGCCCCGGCGACCATGTCGCGCTCTCCACGCTCGCCAACTGCGGGGCGTGCGCGGAGTGCGACCGGGGGCGGCCGACGATGTGCCGCAAGGCGATCGGGATGCCGCGGCAGCCGTTCGCGCGGGGCGGGCGGCCGCTGTACCAGTTCGCGTCCAACTCCGCGTTCGCGGAACGGACGGTGGTGAAGGCCGTCCAGGCCGTCCGCATCCCCAAGGACATCCCCCTCCCGTCCGCCGCGCTGATCGGATGCGGCGTCCTGACGGGAGTGGGCGCGGTCCTGAACCGCGCGAGGGTGGACCGGGGGGACACCGTCCTCGTCATCGGCACCGGCGGAATCGGGCTCAACGTTCTCCAGGGCGCGCGGATCGCGGGCGCCCTGAAGATCGTCGCGGTCGACGCCAACCCGGCGAAGGAGGCCGTGGCCCGGCGCTTCGGCGCGACGCACTTCCTGACGTCGACGGAGGCCGTGAAGGACATCCTTCCCACGGGGGCGGACCACGCCTTCGAATGCGTCGGCCGCGTCGAACTCATCCGCCAGGCCATCGACCTGCTGGACCGCCACGGCCAGGCGGTCCTGCTCGGCGTACCCCCGGCCACGGCCGAGGCGTCCTTCCTCGTCTCCTCCATGTACCTCGACAAGTCCGTCCTGGGCTGCCGATACGGCTCCTCCCGTCCCCAGCGTGACATCGCCCTGTACGCCGACCTCTACCGAGAAGGCCGCCTCCTCCTGGACGAACTGGTCACCCAGACCTACCCGGTGGAGGACTTCGACAAGGCGGCGCAGGATGCGGAGGGGGGGAAGGTGGCGCGGGCGGTGCTGACGTTCTAGGGGGTTCGGAGGCCCCCGCCACCGGACCGCGCTCAACGCACGGCCCCAAGAGGGGCGACGTCACCCCCACCCGATCCCTCACCGAGCCTCTCACCCGGACCCCTGCCGAGGCCCTCGGCTGTGGAGGCCCCGGAGCTCTGGAAGGTGCGCCGATACGCGGTGGGGGTGACCCCGAGCACCGCCTGTAGGTGCTGGCGCATCGACTGGGCCGTGCCGAAGCCGGCGTCCCGCGCGACCTGGTCGATGGACAGGTCGCTGGTCTCCAGCAGGTGCCGGGCCCGTTCGATGCGCTGCTGGGTCAGCCAATGCCCGGGGCTGACCCCGACCTCCTCGCGGAAGCGGCGCGTGAAGGTGCGTACGGACATGGCTTCCTGTTCGGCCATGTCGCGCAGCTGGATCGGCTCGTGGAGGCGGGCCAGCGCCCAGGCGCGGGCGGCGGTCGTGGTCGCCGCCTGCGGCTCCGGCACCGGCCGCTGGATGTACTGCGCCTGCCCGCCGTCGCGGTGCGGGGGTACGACGGTGCGGCGGGCCACGTCGTTGGCGACGGCGGTGCCGTGGTCACGGCGTACGAGATGGAGGCACAGGTCGATTCCCGCGGCGACGCCGGCGGAGGTGAGGACGTCGCCGTCGTCGACGAAGAGCACTTCGGCGTCGACCTTGATCTTCGGGAAGAGCCGCTGGAAGTGCTCGGCGTGCATCCAGTGGGTGGTGGCCGGGCGCTCGTCGAGGTAGCCCGCGGCGGCGAGGATGTAGCTGCCGGTGCAGATGGAGACGAGGCGGGTGCCGGGGCGGATGTGGGCGAGGGCGGCGGTCAGTTCGGGGGTGAGGATGCCTTCCTCGTGGACGGGGCCGAGTTCGTAGGAGGCGGGGATGACGACGGTGTCGGCGGTGGCGAGGGCCTCGGGGCCGTTCGCGACGAGGACGGCGAAGTCGGCGTCCGTCTCGACGGGGCCGGGCGGCCGGACCGAGCAGGTGACGATCTCGTACAGCGGCCGCCCGTCGGTGTCGCGTGCCTTGCCGAAGATGCGCTGCGGGATGCCGAGCTCGAAGGGCAGCAGCCCGTCGAGGGCGAGGACGACGACGCGGTGGCGAGGATGCGTACCCTGAGAGGCCATGGCCCGATCTTAGCGAATGCTGTCCTTCGGGCCACTCGTTGGCGCGAGTGGCAGGCCCGAAACTCTATGTCGTGACCCAGACAACCGATGCCGCCTCCCCGGGGGGCGCCGCAGCCGCGGAGGACCCCCGCCCCACCGAGCCGACCGACTCCACCGACTCGATCGAGCCGACCGACTCCACCGAGCCGACCGACTCCACCGAGGCGACCCGCGCGGCCGCCCCACGCGTCCGCATCCACCGCGCCTGGTTCGTCGCCGCCGTCACCTTCGTGACGATCATCGGTGCGGCGGCCTTCCGTTCGCTGCCGGGTCTGCTGATCGACCCGCTGCACCAGGAGTTCCACTGGTCGCGCGGCACGATCGGTGCGGCGGTGTCCATCAACCTCGCGCTGTACGGGCTGACGGCGCCGTTCGCGGCGGCACTGATGGACCGCTTCGGCATCCGGCGGGTGGTGGCGGTCGCCCTGATGGTGATCGCGCTCGGTTCCGGTCTGACCGTGTGGATGACGGCGGCCTGGCAGTTGCTGCTCTGCTGGGGCCTGTTGGTCGGCCTGGGGTCCGGTTCCATGGCGCTGGCCTTCGCGGCGACGGTCACCAACCGCTGGTTCACGGCGCGCAAGGGCCTGGTCACGGGCATCCTGACGGCGGCCTCGGCGTCCGGCCAGCTGATCTTCCTGCCGCTCCTCTCCTGGATCGTCACGCAGCACGACTGGCGCCCGGCCGCGGTGACGGTGGCCCTCGCGGCGCTCGCGGTCGTCCCCTTCGTATGGCTGCTGCTGCGGGACCACCCGGCGGACGTGGGCGTGAAGCCGTACGGGTCGGCGGAGTTCGTACCGAAGCCCGCGCCCGTGCAGGGCGCCGCCCGGCGCGCGGTGACGATCCTGCTCTCCGCCGTCCGCACCGGCCCGTTCTGGCTGCTGGCCGGCACCTTCGCGATCTGCGGCGCCTCGACGAACGGCTTGGTCCAGACGCACTTCGTGCCCGCGGCCCACGACCACGGGATGCCCATCACGGCTGCGGCCTCGCTGCTCGCGGTCATCGGGGTCTTCGACGTGGTCGGAACGGTCGCCTCCGGCTGGTTCACCGACCGCTTCGAACCGCGCCGACTGCTCGCCGTCTACTACGCGCTGCGCGGCATCTCTCTCCTCTTCCTCCCCATGCTCCTCGCCCCCTCCGTTCATCCCCCGATGATCTTCTTCATCGTCTTCTACGGCCTCGACTGGGTCGCCACCGTCCCGCCCACCCTGGCCCTGTGCCGCGAGCAGTACGGCGAGGACAGCGCCATCGTCTTCGGCTGGGTCCTCGCCTCCCACCAGGTCGGCGCCGCCCTCGTCGCCTTCCTCGGCGGTGTGGCGCGGGACGCGTTCGGCTCGTACGACGTGGTCTGGTACGCCTCGGGCGCGCTGTGCGCGGCGGCGGCCCTGATGGCACTGGTGATCCGACGACGCCCCGCGACGGGCACCCCCGCGACACCGGCGATCGCCTGACGACTTCGGCACTCCGACCGGGCGGCCTGCCACCGAACTAGAGGAACCGCCCCTTGTGGAACAGCAGCGGCGCGACGTCGTCACCGTCGCTCGCGCCGAGCGCGTCCACCCGTCCCACCACGATCAGATGGTCCCCACCGGTGTGCACCGCGTGGATCGTGCAGTCGACCCAGGCCGCGGCCCCCGCGAGACGCGGCGAACCGGAAACGGGCGCCGCGTCGTACACGACCCCGGCGAACTTGTCCGCCCCGCTCACCGCGAACCCGCGGCACAGCGCGCCCTGGTGCGCCCCCAGCATGTTCACACAGAACACGCCCGCGCGGGCGATCCGCGGCCAGGTCGCCGACGTACGCCCCACCATGAAGCAGACCAGGGGCGGATCGAGCGAGAGCGACGCGAACGACTGACAGGCGAACCCGGCCGGTCCCCCGCCCCCCGCCTCGCCCTCGACGCCCGGCGCGGTGATGACGGTGACACCCGTCGCGAAGTTCCCCAACACCCGCCGAAACGCCGCCTGATCGACCGGCGCCCGCTCATCGTCCCCCACCGCGCGCAGCTCAGGCCGCGGCAGCGCCTCAACCCGCCCCGCGACGGTGGAAGCCCCGGCCGACCTGAGATAACGGACGGCGGCGGCCGCCATCCCTGCGTGTCCCATCACACCATCCATTGAAGCTGACGGAGTGTCAGATAGGAAGGGGCGGGACTGACTCAGCGGCCCCGGTAGTGGGGGGTTCGGCGTTCCGTGAAGGCGGCTACGCCCTCCGTCGCGTCCGTCGTGGTCATGTTGATCTCCTGGGCGGCGGCTTCGGCGGCGAAGGCGGTGGTGCGGTCGGTGTCGAGGGAGGCGTTGACCAGCTGTTTGGTGAGGGCGAGGGCGCGGGTCGGGCCGGTGGCCAGGCGCTCGGCCCAGTCGCGGGCGGTCTTCTCCAGATCGTCCGGTGGTACGACCCTGTTGACGAGCCCCAGCCGCGCCGCGTCCGCCGCCGCCAGGGCGTCGCCGAAGAACATCAGTTCCTTGGCGCGCTGGGGGCCGATGAGCCGGGGCAGCAGGTACGCGCCGCCGCCGTCGGGGACCAGGCCGCGGCGTACGAACACCTCGATGAACTTGGCGGAATCGGCGGCGAGTACGAGGTCGCAGGCGAGGGCGAGGTGGGCGCCGAGGCCTGCCGCGGTGCCGTTGACCGCCGCGATCACGGGCTTCTCGCAGTCGAGGACCGCGCCGATCAGACGCTGGGCGCCGAGCCGGATCGTGCGGGCCACGTCCCCGGCCACCCGCTCCCCGGCCGGCGGCCTCCCGGTCGACGATCCCCCGCGCAGGTCCGCGCCCGCGCAGAAGCCACGGCCGGTCGCCGTGATCACGACGGCCCGTACGTCCGGGTCGGAGGAGGCGTGGGAGAGGTGCTGGATGAGGCGTTCGCGCTGGTCAGGGGTGATGGCGTTGAGGGCTTCGGGGCGGTTGAGGGTGATCCACGAGACGTGATTGTCAGTGGCGTGCAGTACCAATGAGTCGACGGGATCGGGAGATTTCTCGGCAGATTTCTCGGGGGAGGATGTCATGGGGATGCTCCGGTTTTTACGGGGGATGGTGCGGCTGGGGGTGGGGCTGCGGTCGGCGCCGGCGCCGCGGCGGGCGCGGGAGCGCCGGGGCTCAGCGGCAGACGACCAGCGCGTCCAGCGCCACCGCTCCCTGCCCCCTGGGCAGCACCATCAGCGGGTTGATGTCGAGCTCGGCGATGTCGTCCCCGAGTTCCAGCGCCATCCGCTGTACGCGCATGACGACCTCGATCAGCGCGTCCACATCCACCGGCGGCCCCCCGCGCACGCCCTCCAGAAGAGCCCGCCCGCGCAGCTCGCCGAGCATGCCCCGCGCTTGGTCCTCGCCGAACGGCGGCACGCGGACGGCCGCGTCCCGCAGCACCTCGACGAGCACGCCGCCAAGCCCGACGGTCACGGTCGGCCCGAAGAGCTGGTCGTGCGTGACGCCCACGACCATTTCCACACCCCGCTCGACCATCTGGCACACCAGCACCCCGTCGAGCGAGATCCCCTCGTAGCGCGCGATGTCGGTGAGCTCGCGGTAGGCGTCCCTGACCTGGCTGGCGGAGGTCAGTCCGATCTTCACCAGACCCAGTTCGGTCTTGTGGGCGATCTGGGCGCCGGACGCCTTCATCACCACGGGGTAGCCGACGAGACTCGCCGCGCGCACGGCCGCCGCCGCGCTGGTCACCAACTGTTCGCGCGGCACCCGGATCCCATAGGCGCGCAGCAGCTGCTTCGCCGCGTGCTCGCTCAGCTGCTGCCCCGGCCGCATCAGCGCCTGCGTCTTGCGGAAGGACGGCGAGGGAGTGCGGGGCGCCTCGTCGAAGGGGGAGCGGTAGGCGGCGACGAACCGGTGGTGGTCCAGGTAGGCGCGCACGGCCGTGATGCAGTTGGCGAAGGTCCGGAAGGTGGCGACCTTCGACGAGCCGAGCAGCGTCTCGCGGTACGCGGCCTCGGTGCCGACCGGCGAGCCCCACACCACGCACACCAGCTTGTCCGACTGTTCCGCCGCGTCCACCAGGTCCTGCGCGAGCTTGTCGCTCATGGGAGGAAAGGGCCCGGTGATCGGACAGATCAGTACGCCGACCTCCGGGTCGGCGAGGATCGCGTCGATGATCTTCCGCCCGCGCCAGTCGCCGACCGGGTGCCCGCCGTTGTCGACGGGATTGGTCACGCTCAGGTACTCGGGTATCCACTGGTGCAGCTCGGCCTGCTTGGGGGCGGAGAGACGCGGCAGAGGCAGCCCCGCCGCCGTCGCCAGGTCGGCGAAGTGCGCCCCCGTGCCGCCCGAGATCGAATAGACGACGACACCCTCGGCCCGCGGGGCGCGGGAGCGGGCCAACAGGGCGGCGGTGTCCTGGAGTTCGTCGAGCCCGTCGACGCGGATCACGCCGTACTGCCGCATCGCCGCGTCCACCACGGTGTCGGCGCCGGTCAGCTTGCCGGTGTGTGAGGCGGCGGTGCGGGCGCCGGTCTCGGTGCGGCCGACCTTGACGGCGACGACGGGCACTCCGCGGCGGGCGGCGCGGTCGGCGGCGAGCAGAAAGGAGCGTCCGTCCTTCAGCCCCTCGACGTAGCAGGCGATCGCGCCGATCTCCGGCTGCTCGGAGAAGTAGGAGATGAAGTCGGCGGTCTCGAGGTCGGCCTCGTTGCCGGTGGGCGCCCAGTGGGAGAGCCGTACGCCCAGCTCCTGCATCGCGAACACCGGCCGGCCCTGGTGTCCGGACTGGGTGATGAGGGCGATCGCGGGACCGTCGAGATCGTCGCGGAACTTCTCGAAGGCGTTGAGGTTGGTGTTGGGCCCGAGGAGCCGGAGGCCGGCGCGGCGGACGGCGGCGGCGAGGTGGGCCTGCGCGGCGGCGCCCTCGGCCCCGGTCTCGGCGAATCCGGAGGCGAAGGCGACGGCGAACTTCACCTTGGCCTCGGCCAGTTCCCCGATCACGGGGAGCGGGTCGCCGACGAGGAGCACGGCCAGATCGACCTGCTCGGGCAGGTCGGCGAGGGAAGGGGAACAGGGGATGCCGAAGACGGACTGACGGGTGGGGTGCACGGGGTGCAGCCGGGCGCCGACCCGCTCGGCCCAGGCGATCAGCTGCCGGGTGATGCCGGTGTTCGGCCGGCCCTCGGCGTCCGAGGCGCCGACGACGGCCACGGACTCGGGACGGAAGAAGCGGTCCAGATCGGGTACGTCGGCGTACAGCGGACGACCGCTGACGTCCAGGTCGTCGACGTCGGCCGGGCGGCCGTGCACGACGGGTGAGGGCTGCTCGCCGCAGGCGATGACGCGGGCCCGGCGGGAGTCGGTGGTGAGGGTGCCGTGGGTTGATCCAAGCATCGGTCCGCCCGCTCCTGTGTGACAGCCAATTAACTGACGCTCTGTCAGATTACTTAACTGACGCCGCGTCAGGAACCATCGTGCAAGCAAAAGGCTGGGCGACGGGCGGTTATCGGGGCCCGGATGCCGCGCGGCCGGTCGTGCGGAACGTCGTGCGGGACGTTGTGTGGAGCGTTGTGCGGGACGTCGTGGGGACGTTGTGCGCCGGGGACCTGGTTCGTACCCGCCGCGCGAGGGGCCGGAACCCGTGGGGGCGCCGCACAACCATCAACTCCCGCTGATCGTCTATGACATGGCCCTGTCGGCTCGCGCCGGTCAGCCACCGCTTCTGTCCTTTTCCTCACTTTTCTTCGCACTCTTGGGGATGTCATGAGACCTGTCTCCCTCGGCCGCGCGCTGCGGCTCGGAGCCTGTACGACGCTCGCGGCCGGACTCGTCACCGTGGGGCTCACCGCCGCCCCCGCGCTGGCCGAGACCGAGTCCGACCAGTTGTGGATCGACGCACCCTCCGAGCAGACCCTGCCGCTCGGCACGGACGGCGGCGCGCCGCAGAGCCGGACGCTCGACGTGGGGATCTACCACGACAACGGCCACTTCACGGTGACCGACGGCAAGGTGACCGTCGACGCCTCCGGACTGGCCGGGGTCGGCGAGGTGACCTGGCCGGACAACTGCGCGCCGAACGGCACGACCGCGGTGTGCAGCGTGCCGGACGTGCCCGTGATCGGGTCCGACTACAGCCGGCAGATCCACCTCGGGATCCGCGCGGCCGACGGTGCGCGGGCCGGGGCGCAGGGCAGGATCACCTACGGGGCGACGGCCACCGGCGGCCCCGACGGCACGCTCACCGCGCCCGAGGACAGTTTCGAGACCGACTTCACGGTCGCCTCGGGCCCCGACCTCTCCCTCGCCTCCGTCGCCGGCGTCGAGCACGCGCAGCCGGGTGGCACCGAGACGATCCCCTTCGCGCTGACCAACAAGGGCAACGAGAGCGCGCACGGCGTCACGGTGAAGATGACGGCGTCGTACGGGCTGGACTTCCTGAACAAGTACGACGCCTGCACCTACACGCGGTCGGGCGGTGACGAGTACGCGCCGATGGCGCACGCGACCTGCACGTTCGACCAGGTGCTGGCCCCCGGCGACTCCTTCGAGCTGCCCGCGCCGCTGCAGCTGGCGATCGCGCGGCACGCGCTGAACGACCGGCTGGACATCAGTGTCGACCCGGCCGACGGCGCGACCGACCTCGCGAGCCGCGACAACTACGCGGCTCTGCAGATCGGCACGGACAACACCGCCGACTTCTCGGTGACCGGCGCCGCGGTCGCCGGTACGGCGGGCCAGACGGTGACCGCCCCGCTCACCTTCAAGAACAACGGCCCGGCCTGGTTCGCGAACCTCGGCTCCGGCGACCCGGCCGCCAAGGTCAGGCTGATCGTCCCGACCGGGACGACGGTCACCGGCGTCCCCGCGGACTGCGTCCCGCACACCCTCACGGGTGGGTACTACGAGAAGCGGACGGGCGCCCCGCGTTACGACTGCGCACTCCCGTACTGGGTGTCCGAGAACACCGAGCGCACGTACGCCTTCCAGCTGCGGATCGACGCGGCGGTGCCCGGCACGACCGGTGAGGTCAGCATCCACCCAGAGTTCGGCGACTTCGCCTTCGACCCGGACACCACGAACAACACGGCGGCTCTCGTCGTCAACTGACGATGGCTCAGCGCGCGGCGCGGGTGTCTCCCGTGTCGCGCGCCCCCGTCTTCGCCCCCGTTTTCGACGCCGCCTTTTCCTTCGCTTTGGCAGCCGCCCTCTCCGCCTTCTGCGCGGTCCTCGCGACCGCCTTCGCGATCTTCTCCGCGTCGAGGGCGAGTTCGCGGAACATGCCGCTGATGGGGTTGGTGAAGCCGGTGAAGTAGAGGCCGGGTGCGTTCTTCGGGGTGCGGGCGCCGTGCACGACCGGGCGGCCACGCCCGTCGAGGACGTCGAGGTGGCCGACGATGCCCTCCAGGGCGCGTACGTACCCCGTCGCGGCGATCACGACGTCCGGGTCGATCCGCTTCCCGTCGGCGAGGACGACCTTGTCCTCCTCGAAGCCCTCCACCGCGGCCACGACCTCGACCCGTCCCTTGCGGACGGCGTTGATGAGGCCGATGTCCTGGACGGGGATGGAGCCCTCGTTGACGCGGGAGTAGAGGCCGGTGTCGGGGCGGGGCAGCCCCTGCGCCGCCAGGTCCGGCACGCTGACCTTGGCCATCGGCCCGGCGAGTGCGTCGACGAGGCGCACCGGCAGCCGTCGTACGAGGATCCCGGTGAACTGGGCGGCCCAGCCGGCCGTGGAGCGGCGCACGATGTGCGGCGCGGTGCGCACGGCGAGCCGTACCCGGGAGGCGCCGCCCTCGACCAGGTCCACGGCGATCTCGGCACCCGTGTTGCCGACGCCGACGACGAGGACGTCACGGCCGGCGTAGGGGGCGGGGTTGCGGTAGTCGCCGGCGTGCAGGAGTTCGCCGGTGTACGTGTCGCGGCCGGGCCAGTCGGGCAGGCGCGGGGTGTGGTTGTGGCCGGTGGCGACGACCACGGCGCTGCCGGTCAGTTCGCGGCCGCCGGTGGCGTGCAGCAGCCAGCCGTCGCCGCCCGGAGCGGGCTCGACGCGTGAGACCTCGACGCCCGTGACGATCTCCAGCTGGTGGTGCTCGGCGTACTTCTCCAGGTAGCGCACCACGTTGTCGCGCGAGACCCACCGCCCGAAGGAGCGCGGCATCGCGAGGCCGGGCAGGCCGGACAGCCGCCGGGTCGTGTGCAGGTGCAGCCGGTCGTAGTGGCGCCGCCAGGACGCTCCGACCTGGTCGGACTTCTCCAGCACGACGGCCCGTACACCCTGGGCGCGCAGCGCGTACGCCGTCGCGAGTCCCCCGGGGCCGCCGCCGATGACGTACACGGGGCGGTCTTCGTGGGACGGCACCGGGCGGGGTGAGGAGGAAGCAGTCGAGTCGGCCATGTGCGCGAGCGTAATCACGTCGTCACTTGATAGGTCTCGGTCAAGCCCGGAATCGGTTGCGAACTGATCACGGCTGTAGGAGGAGTGGGTGGGGCTGGTGGCGTAGGTCACTTGGTTGTGTTCGAAGGGTGGTGAGGAGTGGTGAGGGGCGGTGGGGAGTGAACGGGAAGGGAGGGTGGCGTACGCCTCTTGCGCGGGCGTCCTCCGTGCGCTGAACTGACGTACCGTCAGAAACCGAAGGGGGCGTGGACTGCCATGGACACGATCTGGCTCGGCGGAGCGGAGTGGCTGGCCGTGCTGCGGATCGGGCTCGGGCTGTGGTGGCTGGAGAGTTGGCGGCACAAGGACAAGAAGGGCTGGTTCGAGCGGGGGACCGGGATCGCGTGGGCGGCGGACGTCGCGGGCAAGCACCGGTGGAACGCGGTGCGCTCCGGCTTCGACACCGTGGTCGCGCCCCGGCCGCGGACGATGGCGTACGTCGTCGTGTACGCGGAGTTGGCGCTCGGGCTGGGACTGGTGGCCGGGTTCCTGACGCCGATCGCGCTGGTCGGCGGACTGCTCCTCAACGTCCTGTACTTCACCCTCATGATCCACGACTGGGCCGAGCAGGGGCAGAACGCGATGATGGCGCTGATCTCGGTCGTCGCCTTCTTCGGGATGGGATGGCAGACGTGGTCGCTGGACAGCGCGATCGGGCTCTTCTCGTGAGGCGCGGGTCGATCGGGGCCGGGGTGTGCTCGTGAGTGGGGAGCGCGCGTCGGGTGGGGCGCGATTCGATCTGCCCGAAGTCGATGCGTTCACCCGGCCGTACTGGGACGCGGCGGCGGAGGGCCGGCTGCTGATCCGCCACTGCGCGGGCTGCGACCGGGCCCACCACTACCCCCGGGAGTTCTGCCCGCACTGCTGGAGCGAGGACGTGCGCTGGCGGCCCGCGAGCGGACACGCCACGCTCTACACCTGGTCCGTCGTGCACCGCAACGACCTCCCGCCGTTCGGCGAGCGGGTGCCGTACGTCGCCGCGGTCGTCGACCTCGTGGAGGGGCCGCGGATGATGACCGAGGTGGTGGAGTGCGAGGGCGACGCGCTGCGGATCGGGATGGGGCTGGAGGTCACGTTCAGGGCGGGGGTGCCCGTGTTCCGGCCGCGGTCCGGCGCTGTCCCGCCTCCTTCCACCGCCGTCCCATCCCCCTCCTCCGTGTCGAAAACCACTTCCTGAACCCCTCTGGGCCCCGTGAATAATGGCCGGATGCCCGACGTTCACGAGAAGTCCCTCGCCCACCCCTTCCCCGTGCTCGACGGCCACGGTCTGCGGCTGCGCCCCTGGGACCCGGAGTCCGAGGCCGATGTCGCGACCTGGCTGCGCGGGCTGTCCGACCCGGAGTTCCAGCGCTGGAACACCCCGGTCAAGATCGTCCGGGACCTGGACAGCGCCCGTGACTCGCTCCGCTCGCGCGCCGAGGCCGTCGCAGACGGCACCGCCGTCGCCTTCTGCGTCACGGACGCGGCCACCGGTACGACCCTCGGTCACATAGGCGTCAACGACATCAACCACGTCATACGCGTCGGCATCGTCGGCTACTGGGTCCTTCCGGAGGCCCGCGGTCGGCAGGTCGCCACCCGTGCCCTCGCCCTGGCCGCCCGCTACGCCTTCGGCGCCGTCCGTCTGCACCGCGTCGAACTGGGCCACGCCCTCGGCCACGACGCGTCCTGCCGGATCGCCGAGCGGTGCGGGTTCCCGTACGAGGGGACCCTGAGGGAGGCGATGTTCGAGTCGGGCCGGCACGACGCGTTCCGGGACGTCCACCTGCACGCACGGATCGCGACGGACCCGGAGCCGACGCTGCCGCCGACGGGCTCCGGGCCCCGGTAGAACCCGGCCCTGCGACAGGCCCGGTCCCGACTCCTTGACCTGTCGGTCCGCTCTTTGGCCTGCCGGTCTGCCTCAATGGCAGGCGAACGACTTGTTGGTCTTGCTCGCACTCAGCGCACAGGTCTTGCCCCGTACGGCACCGGCCGTGTCATGGAAGGTGAGGTTCCAGGTCCCGCCGTTGTCGTTGAGGACCGCGTATCCGAAGACCCCCACGCCTCCGGGAGGGTTCTGTTCCTGGGTGATCGACTGTGTGACGGCCTGCGGGGGTGAGCCGATCAGCTGGCCGACGACCTTGGTGTCGTCCGGGCCGTTGTCCAGTGGTCCGCCCGAGGAACCCACGGTCAGCTGGGGCGGGCGGGGGGAGTTGAAATCGAGCATCTGGTAGAGATGGATGTGCCCCGACAGCACCAGTCGCACGTTGTCCGCCAGCCGGTGCAGGGAGGTGCCGACGACGGCCGCGTCGAGGACGCGAGTCACCCATTCCGCCGAGTTGGGCGGGGTGCCGGCCGCCTTCACCATCCACAGCGGCTTGTGCGTGACCACGAAGAAGTCGTTGGCGGGGGTCTGGAGCGCGGCCTGGTTCACGGCTTGGAACTGCCTGGCGTAGATGTTCCGCTGGGCTGTGCTTCCACTGTCGGTCGGGTCGGCGAACGCGGAGTCCACGTTCGCCAGGGTCAGGGTGCCGGCACGGATCAGCGAGGGCGCCGAGTAGTCGCTGCACGATCCGTTGGAGCGGAGATCGTCCGCGAGGTAGCGGGACCACGCGCCGCCCGCGCCGCCCTGATGCGGCATGTTGCAGTCTTCGTGGTTGCCCCGGGTCAACGCGATCGGCGCCGCGGCCAGCAGAGCTTCGGCGGGCCTGAAGAAGTCGGCGATCACACAGTCCCAACTGGCTCTGTCGGCGAGCGTCGTGCAGCCCGGATTCGCCGCCTTGTCGTTCTCCCTGCCGGGGTCCTCCCGATAGAGGTAGTCACCGGTGTGGATCACGAGATCCGGCTGCGTCACGGTGGCCGCGCTGTCCGCGATCCGCTGGAAGGGCCAGCCGGTCTGATGGTTCGCGCAGTTCTGCACGGGACCGGTCGTCGGGACCTCGCAGCCCGCGTCGCCGATGACAGCGATCTTGCTGGGACGGGTGTTCGAGGTCCACTTGGGCAAGGGGAGCTGACGGTTCGCCGGATGCACCGTGGCCGCCTGGATCGATGTCTGCTCGAGCACCGCGTCGGAGGCCGTGAGCGGCACCCTCAGCTCACAGACGGTGGTCGGGAACTGTGACGTCGTGGGAGTGCTCACCCGGTGCAGGGAGTGCGGATTCCGGTTCCCTCCCAGGGTGTAGCGCACTACGGGACACGTCTGGCTGGTGTCCGTGGACACGTACCGGATCTGGGTGCCGCCGCTGGTCAGCTGGGTCCATGCCCAGGACTCGCCGTTCGGCGCCCCGGGCGGAGGTGTCGTTCCGGGGGGTGGCGTCGGCCCGGGGGGTTTCGGCCCCGCGCCGGCGAGCGCGATCCGTGGGGGAGTCGCGCCCGCCGGGACCGACATGGCCAGCACGCTCACCACGGCCAGGGCGACGATTCGATACCGCATGTCCAGTTCCTTCGTTCGGGTACCCCGGACATACCGATGCGTTTCATGGCCGAGGGGTACACCTGGATGGTCATCGACGGTGTCGACGCGTGCACCACCGCGGAGGCGAACGGCCTACACGGCCCCGCGGGAGGGGCCGGGCCGCCGGTCGGGACAGGCATCAGGCGCGGTGCGCGGGCCGGGAAAACCGGAGGCACCGGGCACGCCGTGAGCGGGATCATGCTGGGTATGACTCGTGACGCGCGTGGCTGGGTGTTCACCCACGATCTGGACGAATTCCTCACGAGCGCGGGGGACTTCCTGCGCTCGCGGCCCGCGGCGCACACCGTGGCGCTGTCCGTGACCGACGCGCTGCGCAGACGAGGACCGGACGTGTACGGGGAGGAGGCGCCGTTCTTCGGCCGGTTCGCCGACGCCGACGGAAACGGAAACGGGGCGGGCGACGGGGTCGGTGGGGTGTCGGCCGTGCTGTTCCACACACCGCCGTACCAGCTCAACCTCACCGACCTCCCGGCGGAAGACGTCGACGTGCTGGCCGCGCGGCTCGCGGACGAGGGGTACTCGTTCCCGGGCGTCGGCGGTCCGGTGGACACGGCCGCCGAGTTCGCCGCAGCCTGGGAGCGCCACACCGGCGCGCGGGCCCACCTCAGAAGAAGCGAACGGCTGTACCGGCTCGGTACGCTCACGCCGCCGACGCCCGTTCCGCCGGGCCGCGCCCGGGTGGCCGGCGAGAGCGACCACGCGCTCGTCGCGCGCTGGTACTCCGAGTTCGCCGGGATCTTCGAGCGGAACGAGCGGCAGGACCCGGACCGCTGGGCCGAGAGCCGACTCGCGTACGGCGGTGTCACGCTCTGGGAGACGCCGGACGGTACGCCGGTGGCCATGGCCGGAGCGACCCCCCTGATCGCCGGGCAGATCCGGGTCGCCCCCGTCTACACCCCGGCACCCCTGCGCGGACGCGGCTACGCGGGGGCCGCCACCACCGAGGTCAGCAGGGCCGCGCTGGCCACCGGAGCGGACGAGGTACTCCTCTTCACCGACCTCGCCAATCCCACCAGCAACGGCCTCTACCAGCGCATCGGTTACCGTCCCGTCGCCGACTTCGCCGTCCACGACTTCGTCACCTTCTCGGCCGTGAACGGCTGAGCTTGTACGGCTCAGCGTGGTGAAGCAGCCCGTGAGCCGGTGCGCGGCGACGACCGCAGCCGCCCCGCGACAGCCTTCCGTAAACGCGCCGAGGCCCACCTGAGCGGTCCCGCGTCTCAGGGCCAGAGCAGCTCCTTGCGCCAGCCACCGACCTCCGAAGAAGGTTCCGTACGGCGGTAGACGAGCCGTACGTGCCGACGCCTCGCGTCACCCTGGAAGAACTCCACCTCTTCCGGCCGGAGGCGGTAGAGGGTCCACGTCGGGGCCGGGGCGTCGGGCTCGCGCTGAGCGCGGTCCCAGGCGTCGTCCGAGGCCCGCCCCAACTCCTCCACGGAACCGAGCACTTCACTCTGCCCGCCCACGAGCGCGGCGGCCAGCGCCCCCGTGGAGCGGGCGTGCAGATCCGCCCGCCCCTCCTCGGCCGGGGCGACCTCGACCGGCCCCCGCAGCCGGATCTGACGGCCCTGGGCGGGCCAGTAGAACCCCAGAGCCGCGTACGGGCGCGCGGCCAGCTGGCGGCCCTTGCGGCTGGTGACATGGCTCGCGAAGGCCCAGCCGTCCGCGTCCGCGCCGTGCAGCATGACGATCCGGACGTCGGGCAGTCCGTCCTCGTCCGCCGTCGCCAGCGACATCGTGTGCGGTTCGCTCTGCCCGGCCGCGACCGCCTCCGTGAACCACTCCGTGAACAGGGGGAGTGGTTCGGCGGGTGCGGATGCCGGGTCGAAGGAGGGCAGCTCTACGTCCCACACCCGCAGTGACCTGAGCAGCTCGTGAAGATCCGTTCCCATGCCCCGAGTATCACTCGGGGGTCCGGCAAAGCCGCGCCATGAGCACCCCGTGGAATCCCCCTCTTGCAAGAGGGGGAGGGTGTGAACTGGACGGCCTTCGTCCGTACCGTCCGTTGATGCGGTCGGCTCACCCCCGTCCCAGCACCACCGTCCCCGACGAGCAGAACCACCCGCCCGTCCCGGAGGCCACCGCCAGCTCGGGAAGGCGTCCGCCCGTCTTCCTGACCTGGCGTTCCCCGGCCTCCCCGCGCAGTTGCCGTACGGTCTCCACCAGGAGGAACAAGCCCCGCATTCCCGGATGCTGGGCCGAAAGCCCGCCCCCGTCCGTGTTCACCGGCAGCTCCCCGCTCACCGTCAGGCGCCCCTTCTCCACGAACTGACCGCCCTCGCCCTTCGCGCAGAAGCCCAGGTCCTCCAGGGTCACGAGGGTCATGTAGGTGAAGGCGTCGTAGAGCTCGGCCACGTCGATCTCGTCGGGCCGCACCCCCGCCCGCTCGAAGGCGAGACGTCCGCTCACCGCCGCGGGGGAGACGGTGAAGTCCGGCCACTCGGACATCGTCGTGTGCGAGACGTGCTCGCCGGTGCCGAGGATCCACACCGGGGCCGTACGGCAGTCCCGTACGTACTCCTCGGCCGCCAGCAGCACCGCCGCGCCGCCGTCGGAGCGCAGACAGCAGTGCAGCTTGGTGAAGGGGTCGGCGATCATCGGGCCGGACAGGACGTCGTCGGTGGTGATCGGGGTGCGGAACATCGCGTCCGGGTTCAGCGCGGCGTTCGCCCGTGCCTGGACGGCCACCGAGGCGAGCTGTTCGAGTGTCGTGCCGTACGCGTGCATGTGGCGGCGCGCGGCCATCGCGTACTTGGCGATGAGCGTGTGGCCGTAGGGGACCTCGAACTGGAGGGGGCCCCGGGCGCCGAAGGAGAGATCGCCGGTGCGGCGGCCCGCCTTGATGTCGGCGCGGGCGGTCGAGCCGTAGACGAGGAGGACGGCCTCGGCGTGGCCCGCCGCGATCGCGTCCGCCGCGTGCGCCGCCATGACCTCCCAGGTGGAGCCGCCGACGGCGGTGGAGTCGACCCACGTGGGGCGCAGGCCCAGGTACTCGGCCACCTCGACCGGCGGCAGGGTGCCGAGGCCCGCCGACGCGAACCCGTCGACCAGCGAGCGGTCCATCCCCGCGTCCGCCAGCGCACGCCTGGCGGCCTGGGCGTGCAGGGCGTAGGGCGTCGCGTCGTCCACGCGACCGCAGTCCGAGAGGGAGACACCCACGACGGCGACCTTGCGCTTCCCCGGAGTCATGAATCTGACGGTACATCAGATGTGGCGGCGCGCGGGAGGTCGTCGTGGCTCTGGGCATCCGTACCGCACGGCGCTAATGTGACGGGCCGTCAGATCGGGAGAAAGGGCCTGGCCATGGACGCCCGTTTCACCGCCGAACAGGACGAGATCCGCCGCACCCTGCGGGAGCTCCTGCTCAAGCGCTGCGGTCCGGAGGAGGTGCGGTCGGCCGTGCGCACCGGGGTCGGATACGACGCCGGGCTCTGGGAGACCCTCGCGCAGCAGCTCGGGCTGCCGGGGCTCGCCCTGCCCACGGCGTACGGCGGGGTCGGCTGCTCGTTCGCCGACCTCGCCCTCGCCTGCGAGGAGTCGGGGCGGGTCCTCGCGCCCTCGCCGCTGCTCGCCACGGCCGCCCTCGCGACCCCGCTGATCCTCGCCCTCGGCACCGACGCCCAGCGCGCCGGGCTGCTGCCCAGGATCGCGGTCGGTGAGCTGACCGCCGCCCTCGCGGTACCGGGCACCGGGCTCCCCACCGCGCTCGGCCTGGTCGGCGACAACGGCGGGGACTGGGCGGGCGGCGGCCGGGCCGGGGGCGTACAGGCCCGGCCGGACGAGGAGGGCGGCTGGCGCCTCTACGGAGAGGTGGAACGCGTCCTCGACGGGCACAGCGCCGGGCTCCTGCTGGTCGCCGCGCACACCGGGGGGTTCGCCCGGGCCCGGACGCGGATCTTCCTCGTGACGGAGGGCGCCCAGGGGCTCGTACGGATGCGGCAGACGTCGTTGGACGAGACGCGGGCGCAGGGGCGGGTGCAACTGCGTCAGGTGCGGGCCGAGTTGCTCGGTGAGGAGGGCGCCGACGTGCTCGGCGCGCTCGCCTCCGTCGGGGACACCGCCGCCGCCGTGCTCGCCGTCGAAGCCGTGGGGGCCGCGGACCGGGCGCTGGAGCGGACCGTCGCCTACGTGCGGCAGCGGGAGCAGTTCGGTCGGGCGATCGGGTCCTTCCAGGCGGTGAAGCACCGGCTCGCGGATGTGTATGTGCGGGTGCAGGCGGCGCGGTCCGCCGCGTACTACGCCGCCTGGGCCGCGGGGGCCGGGGGCGAGCGGGTCGGCGGGCTCGCGCTCGCCCAGGGCCTGGAGGCGCTGCGCACGGCCGCCGCCGAGGCGATCCAGCTGCACGGCGGCATCGGCTTCACCTGGGAGCACGAGGCCCAGCTGTACTTCAAGCGCGCGGCCGGCGACGAACTGCTCTTCGGGCCCGTGCACCGGCTGCGGGCGTACGCCGCCGACGCGGCGCGGCTCTTCGACGGGGCGGAGGTGGCGGTCTGATGGCGCGGGGAATCCGGTCGCGAGCCGTCGTACGGGGTGTGCAGAAGGTGTCCTCGACGCGGGCCTTCGCCCGGGTCGCCCCGCACCTCGTCCCTGCCATGGACCGCGCGGTGCACCGGTTGACGCGCGGCAAGGTGCTGCTCAGCGCGCAGCTGCTGCCGGGGATCGTGCTGACCGTGCGGGGCGCCCGCAGCGGGCTGGAGCGGCGTACGCCACTGGCCTGTATGCCGGAGGGAGAGGGCGGCTGGATTCTCGTCGGGTCCAACTTCGGGCGCACCGATCATCCGGCCTGGACCGCCAACCTTCTCGCCCATCCGGACGCCGTCATCAGCCGGCAGGGCGAGGACATCCCCGTGAGGGCCCGTCTGCTGGAGGGGGAGGAGCGGGCCGCGGCGTGGAAGGCGGTGCTGGCGTTCTGGCCGCCGTACGCCACGTACCAGGCGCGGATCGATCGGGAGATCAGGCTGTTTCGCATCGTGCGCCGCGGCGCATAGCGCAGCAGGCGGCAGTCCACGAGGTGGACTGCCGCCTGCATGACAGGATGTGGGCCGAAAGGGCCCCAAGAGATACGGTCGCGCTACTTGGTCGGCTTCTTCCCGGTCACCCCGAGGTGTACCAACAGCGCCAGGTTCGGCTTCAGTTCGGCCTGCTTGACGCCCCAGCTCTGGAAGCCCTTCTGGTGCGAGGCCACCGCGGCGAGCATCGCGACGAGGGAACCGGCGATCGCCGCGGGGTTCACGTCCTTGTCGACCTTGCCCTTGGACTGGAGCTCGGAGACGGAGTCCGCGAGGGAGTTGTTCACCGAGTTCAGGATCTTCATGCGGATCTTGTAGAAGCGTTTGTCGCCCTCGGCGGCGCCCAGGTCGACCACGCGCAGAATCGCCTCGTTCTTCCGCCAGAACTCCAGGAAACCGTCCACGAGTTCCTGCGCGGTCGTCCAGCCGGCCTTGCCGACCCAGGAGCGCCCTTCGAGGAGCTGGGTCAACCCGGCGCCCTCCGCGGCCATTTGCTCGGCGATCTCCAGGACGGCGCCTTCGACGTCCGGAAAGTACTGGTAGAAAGTCGCCGGCGACGTGCCCGCCTTCCGGGCGACATCGATGACTTTGACGTCCCGGTACGGCGACGAGCTGAGCATTTCACTGAGGCAGTCGAGCAGTTTCTGCCTGGTCGCCTGCCCTCGCCGTCCGGCCACGCGGCCGTCGACGGTACGCACTTGTCCTGTCATGCCGTCAGCTTACCGAGGGGTGATCGGAGCGCGATTCGGCCGACTGCAAATGGGGTGCGTGGGGGAGTGCGGGCGGCGAGTGGGGGGCCTGGGAGGTGTCCGGGGGTGTCCGGGCCGTCGCGCGGAGTGGATGAAAGGCCGTTAACTTGGCCGCATGGCCGTATCCCGGGCGTCCGACGCAACGCACGCCTACCCGGAGGGCGTCCCCTGCTGGGTCGACGCGCAGCTTCCCGATGTGGAGGCGGGCAGGCGTTTCTACGGTGAGCTGTTCGGCTGGACCTTCGGGGAGGGGTTCGAGCCGCACGCGGAGGGCGTGTGGGCGCGCCATCACGGGGAGCCCGTCGCCGCCCTCACACCCAAGCGGGACGGCCGGATGCCGACCGTCTGGACGGTGTCCTTCGCGACTCCGGACGCCGCCGCGCTCGCGGCCCGGATCCAGGCGGCGGGCGGGCGGGTGATCACCGCGCCCACCCGGCTGGGCCCCTACGGTACGACCGCCCTCGCGACCGACCCCGAGGGCGGGGTCTTCGGCCTGTGGCAGGCGGGCACCCACCCCGGTTTCGGCAAGCGGCACGAGCCGGGCTCGTTCTGCTGGGCCGAGCTGTACGCGCGGGACCCGGAAACCGTCGACCGTTTCTACGGCACTCTGTTCCACGAAGCCCTGTTCGGCCCCGACGCCTCGCCCGACTTCGGCCGCGCCCCGGTCTCCGGTGTCTTCCCGGCCGAGATGCCGCCGCACTTCCTCGTCCACTTCGGAGTGGAGGACATCGACGCGGTTCTCGGTACGGTGAACCGGCTCGGCGGACGTGTTCAGGCGTCCCCTTTCGACACCTCGTACGGAAGGGCGGCCGTCGTCACGGACAATCAAGGGGCGTCGTTCGCCGTACTCGAGGTGCGGGGCCGGTGATTATGTCCCGAGACACCCCGTTCCGCCCCCGGGTTCGCAACCTGTGGCCCGGACAGGAAGAATCGGGGTGCGTGCCGCCATGGCGGTGCGGTGGTGAGACGCTGCACGGGGCTGCGTTCATACGTGGATGACGTGGCTCGTACGGGGAGGTGGCAGGCAAGTGGTGGATCAGCTGACACAGCACGATCCGCGGCGGATCGGGCCGTTCGAGGTGCTGGGACGGCTGGGTGCCGGCGGCATGGGGCTGGTCTATCTCGCGCGCTCGGCTTCGGGCCGACGCGTGGCGATCAAGACGGTCAGGACCGAGCTCGCCGAGGACCAGCTGTTCCGGGTCCGCTTCACTCGTGAGGTGGAGGCCGCGCGAGCGGTCTCCGGCTTCTATACGGCGGCCGTGGTCGACGCCGACCCGCGCGCGGCCGTGCCGTGGCTGGCCACCGCGTACGTTCCGGCGCCCTCCCTCGAAGAAATAGTGAACGAGTGCGGGCCGATGCCGGCCCAGGCGGTGCGCTGGCTGGCGGCGGGCGTCGCGGAGGCGCTGCAGTCGATCCACGGCGCCGGGCTCGTCCACCGCGACCTGAAGCCCTCGAACGTGCTGGTGGTGGAGGACGGGCCGCGGGTCATCGACTTCGGTATCGCCTCCGGTGTCTCGAACACCCGTTTGACGATGACGAACGTCGCCGTCGGCACCCCGGCCTACATGTCCCCCGAACAGGCGAAGGACTCGCGCAGCGTGACGGGCGCGAGCGATGTCTTCTCGCTCGGCTCGATGCTGGTGTTCGCCGCCACCGGGCACGCGCCCTTCCACGGCGCCAACCCCGTCGAGACGGTCTTCATGCTGCTGCGGGAGGGCCCCGACCTGGAGGGCCTCCCGGACGAGCTGCGCCCTCTCATCGAGTCCTGTATGCAGATGGAGGCGACCGGCCGCCCCAACCCCGCCGACCTCCAGGCCCAGTTGGCACCCCACCTCTTCGGCTCCGGCTCCGACGACAGCGGTACGGCGTCGGCCTGGCTGCCCGAGCGGGCGGTGGGCCTGATCGAGTCACGCCGTGGGGGCCGTCCGCCGGTGAAGCCCCCGTCCTCCGGCGGTCGCAGCGGTGGCGGACGCCCCGCGCTGCCCCCGCCGCCCTCGCACGCTCCCGTGCCCGTCGGAGCGCCCGACAGCGGCCCCGTGCGGCTCGCGGGCGGCCAGGTGCCCATCGGCCCCGGGCCGCGCGTCGCCGACGCCCGTGCCGCCGCCGTGAAGGCACCTCCTCCGGAGGCGGGACTCGCCGCCTCCTGGTCCCGGCCGCGCGTCGGCGTCAACGGCGCCGACCCCGCGCCGGCGGTCGCTCCGCCGCCCGCCCCGGACTCCCCGTCCGGCTGGCGGCCCTGGCGCTTCCGCATGTCGAACGACGTCTGGGGCACGCCCTCCGTCGCGGACGACCTCGTCTACGTCACCTCCTTCGAAGTCCACGCCCTCGACGTCGCGACCGGCCGCCGCCGCTTCAAGACGCGGGACGTGGCCTGGTCCATGGCGGTCGCGGACGGCCGCATCCACGCCTCCGACGGCCCCACCCTCTTCGCCCTGAGCGCGCGGGAGGGCGCGGACCTGTGGCGTCTGTCCACGGACGCCTGGGTGTACTCCCTGAAGGCCGACCGCGGGACCGTCATCACCGGTACACGCGGGGGCGGCGTCCAGGCCTGGGAGGCCTCCAACGGCCAGAAACTCTGGGAGATCACCGGCGCCCAGACCGACTTCGAGTCCCCGGAGGCCGGGCCCGCCGTCCACGACGGCACGGTGTACGTCTGGAAGGACGCCCGGCTGCGTGCCCTGGAGGCCCGTACGGGTGAGGAGCGGTGGTCGTACCCGATCGGCGACGCGGCGTCGTGCGGGGGCGTACCCGTACGGATCACGTCCGCTCCCGACGGCTACGTTTACATCTCCGCGGGCACCCGCGTCCTCGCCGTCGACGTCGCCGGCGGGCACGTGCGCTGGCACTTCGAGGCCCCCGCGGTCTTCCTCTCCCCGCCGACCTTCGTGCCGGGCCCCGCGGTCACGGGAGGCGGCGTCTACCTCGCCGACTACCTCGGCACGGTGTACGCCCTCGACGCGACGGACGGGCGCGACCGCTGGCGCATCGCGACCGAGGCCCGCTCCTCGATCGATCCCGTCCTGGTCGCGGCCGGCCACGTCCACGTCGGCAGCGGCAAGGGGTTGTACACCCTCGACGCGGTCACCGGCACCCCGAAGTGGCGCTTCCAGGCCGGGGGCGACCTCGTGGGCGCGCCCGCGGTCGCCGAGGGCCGCATCCACTTCGGCTCGACGGACCATCTCCTCTACACCCTGAAGGCCGACGACGGGCGGCTCCGGTGGAAGCTGGCGACGGGTGGGGAGATCACCGGTGCGCCGGTGGTCAAGGACGGGGTGGTGTACGCGTGCAGCAAGGACCGGTGCGTGTACGCGTTGGACGCGGAGAAGGGGACGGGGACGGCCCGCACGACGTAGGGGCGACCGGGCCCCTGGGGCACGGGGCTGCGCCCCGGTGCCCCATCGGCCTTGCTCTGGAACGCCGGTCGGCCGGAGGCTTTTAGGGGCGCGGGGAACTGCGCGACCAGCCCCCACCCACCCGCAGCCGAATCACCGCACCCGGAACCCGTTCGGGTGGCGTGCGGAGAACAACTCCGTCTGTCGGGCCGGGGGCAGGTTGCCCAGGGAGATGAGGTGCGGCGCCTGGGCGAAAGCGTGGGCGCGGGCCGCCTCGTGCGCTGCCCACAGGGCGCGTACGGTGCCCTGCACCCCCTCGGAGGGGTAGGCGGCGATCACCGCGGCGCAGCGGACGGCGGCCTCCAACGCGCCCCCGGGCGGGGTGAGTTCGGACACCCACCCGATGTCGTACGCCCGCCGCGCGGACATCCGTTCGGCGTTCCCCATGAGTGCCATCCGCGCCGCCTCCCCGTACGGCATCCGGTGCGCCGCGTACACCGACTCGTACGCGCTGACCATGCCGTACGTCGTGTGCGGGTCGAAGAAGGTGGCGGTCTCGTCGGCGACGACGAACTCCGCCTCCCCGAGGAGGTAGAAGGCCCCTCCGCACGCCATCCCCCGCACGGCCGCGACGACCGGTTTCCACAGGTCGTTGGCCTTGGGGCCGATACGCAGGAGCGGGTCGTCCACCATGAAGGGGGAGGCGGGCTGGGGGGTTTCGGTGGTGCGGTCGAGGCCCGTGGAGAAGGCCCGTTCGCCCGCGCCCGTGAGGACGACGGCCCGTACCGAGTCGTCGAAGCGCAACGCCCGCCAGGCGGTGGAGAGTTCGGAGGCCAGGGCCTCGTCGATGGCGTTCAGTTTCTCCGGGCGGTCCAGGGTCAGGACCGCGACGCCCGTGTCCTTGTCGGCCGCGATCCGCAGCGCGCCGCCGTTCACGACCGGCCGTCCAGAACCCACTGCGGCAGCCCCTCCCCGCCGAACACCACCCGTACCCGCGCCCCGATCCGGATCCGGTCCGGGGGGAAGGAGCCGAGCGGGGCGCCCGGCGCCGTGACCAGGTTGCCGACCAGGCGGATGTGCGAGGCCTCGGCGAGTTCGACGACGATCGCGTTGTACGGGACCAGCGCCGCGTACGCCGGGAGCAGCGGCGGGTGCGGGACGACGTACGACCAGACGCGGCCCAGTCCGCTCATCCGCCGCCACTCGCTGCCGAAGGACCGGCAGTGGGGACAGCAGGGGCGGGGCGGGAAGCGCAGCTCGCCGCAGTCGGCGCACGCCTGGATCCGTAGCTCGCCCTGGGCGGCGTACCCCCAGAAGGGCGCGCCGTCGTCGTCGAGGACGGGGGTGAGAAGGGGCTCGGTCATCTCGGCTCCTCAGTTCCTCAGCAGGATCGCGGAGGTGGGGACGCCCTCCCCCGCCGTGACCAGGCAGGTGGCGGCGCCGGGGACCTGGGCGGTGCTCGTGCCCCGCAACTGCTTCACGCCCTCGTTGATGAGGTTGAAGCCGTGGACGTACGCCTCGCTGAGTCCGCCCCCGCCGGTGTTGAGGGGCAGCCGGCCTCCTATCTCCAGGGCGCCGCCCTCCGTGTAGGCCGCGCCCTCGCCGCGTCCGCAGAAGCCGTAGCCCTCCAGGGAGAGCGGGACGAGGGGGGTGAAGGCGTCGTAGATCTGGGCCACGTCGACGTCGTCCGGGGTGAAATCGGCGTGTTTCCACAGGTGCCGGGCGGCGGTCCAGGCGGGGCCTGTGAGCGGGTCGTCGTTCCAGTAGTTGACCATGCCGTGGTGCTGGGCGGGCAGACCCTGGGCGGCGGAGTGGACGTACACGGGGCGCTGCCGGCAGTCCCGGGCCCGCTCGGCGGACACGATCACGCAGGCCAACGCGCCGTCCGTCTCCAGGCAGTTGTCGAAGAGGCACAGGGGTTCGCTGATCCAGCGGGAGGTCATGTACATCTCGCGGGTCAGCGGGCGCTCGTACATCATCGCGCCGGGGTTCTGGTTGGCGCGGTTGCGGCAGGCGAGGGCGACGTTGAAGAGGTGGTCGCGGGTGGCGCCGTACTCGTGCATGTAGCGGCGGGCCAGCATGCCTATCTCGTCGGCCGGTCTGAGCAGCCCGAAGGGGCGCGTCCACTGGGCGGGGGTGGGGAGTTGGACGGCGGTGTTCTTCCACGGCCGGGGCCCGCTGCCCCGCTTCCGCGACCGCCAGGCCACGCCCACCGTCGCCTGGCCGGTGGCGACGGCGGCGGCGAGGTGCGCGACGGTGGCGCAGGAGCCGCCGCCGCCGTAGCCCACCTTGCTGAAGAAGGTGAGATCGCCGAGGCCGACCGCCTTCGCGACCTCCACCTCGTCGGTCTCCTCCATGGTGTACGAGGCGAGCCCGTCGACTTCGGAGGGCGCGATTCCGGCGTCGTCGAGGGCGGCGAGGATCGCGCGGCAGGCCAAGGTCTTCTCGGACTCGGGGAGTTGCTTGGCGAAGGGGGTCTGACCGATGCCGACGACGGCGGTGGCGTCCTTGATCCCCGGCATGGGTGCACCTCCACGGAAGGGCCCGACTGCTGACAGGCCGTCAGGCTACAGCTAATCTGACGGGTAGTCAGCTAGTGGGTTCGTGGCTACGGGAGGCGTGAGATGCGCGGAGACCTGGAACGGGGCGGCATCCCGGGGCTGATGCGGTCGGCGGCGACGCGTTTCGCGGACCGCGAGGCCGTCGTCGAGGGCCGTACGCGGATCTCCTACGCCGAGCTGGGCGCCCGCGTCGAACGCGCGGCGGCCGCCTGCCTCGCGAACGGGGTCCGGCTCGGCGACCGCGTCGCCATCTGGGCGCCGAACACCCTGGACTGGATCGTCTCCGCCCTCGGCGCGGTGTCGGCGGGCGCGGTGCTCGTCCCGCTCAACACCCGCTTCAAGGGCACCGAGGCGGCGTACGTACTGTCCCGGAGCCGCGCGCGGCTGCTGTTCGTGACGGGGACGTTCCTGGGGACGTCGTACGTGGCGTCGCTGCGACGGGCGGCGGGGGAGAGGGCGGAGGCGGGGGAGGGCGCCGGAGACGGCCCCCTCCCCGGACTCCCGCACCTCGAACAGGTGGTGGTACTGGCGGACGACGCCCCCGCCGACTTCCGCACCTGGAAGGACTTCCTGGCGGACGGGGAAGGCGTCGGGGCGGCGGAGGTACGGGAACGGGCAGCGGCCTTACTCGGATCCGCCCCGTCGGACATCGTCTTCACCTCGGGCACGACGGGCCGGCCCAAGGGCGCCGTGATCACACACGCGCAGAGCCTGCGGGCGTACGAGGTGTGGTGCGAGCTGGCCGGTCTGCGCCGGGAGGACCGCTATCTGATCGTGAACCCCTTCTTCCACACCTTCGGCTACAAGGCCGGGGTGCTCGCCTGTCTGATGCGGGGCGCGACGATGATCCCGCAGCCGGTGTTCGACGTGGACACGGTGCTGGCGAACATCGCGTCCGAGCGGGTCACGGTCCTGCCGGGCCCACCGACCCTCCACCAGTCCCTCCTGGACCACCCGGCGCGGGCGTCGTACGACCTGTCGACGCTGCGGCTGGTGGTCACGGGAGCGGCCGTGGTCCCGCTGCGCCTGGTGGAACGCCTGCGCACCGAACTGGGCGTGGAGACGGTCCTGACCGCGTACGGCCTCTCGGAGGCCAGCGGATTCGTGACGATGTGCCGCCGGGGCGACCCGTCGTCGGTGATCGCGTCGACCTCGGGCCGGGCCATCCCGGGCGTGGAGGTGCGAGTGGATGCGCCCACGGGCACCCCGGGTGAGGTGCTGGTCCGCGGCTTCAACGTGATGCGGGGCTACTTCGAGGACGCCGAGGAGACCGCCCGCGTCCTGACCCCCGACGGCTGGCTGCACACCGGCGACGTGGGCGTCCTGGACCCGGCGGGCAACCTCCGCATCACCGACCGCATCAAGGACATGTTCATCGTCGGCGGCTTCAACGGCTACCCCGCCGAGATAGAACAACTCCTCGGCCTCCACCCGGACATCGCGGACGTGGCGGTCATCGGCGTACCCGACGACCGCCTGGGCGAGGTCGGCAAGGCCTACGTGGTCCGCCGCCCGGAATCCGCCCTCACCTCCGACGACCTCATCGCCTGGTCGCGGCGCGAGATGGCGAACTACAAGGTCCCGCGGGTGGTGGAGTTCGTCACGAAGCTCCCACGGAACGCCAGCGGGAAGGTGGTGAAGGGGGAGTTGCGGTCCGGGAGCTTCTGAAGCTACGGCGCGGGGTTCCTGAGTCTTGCTCGAGCTTGCGATCACGGTTTGCGCTCGCGCTCGCGGAGCCGGGAGAGCGCGGCGCGGACCTCCTCGATCACGATCGCGGGACGGTGGAAGACATCCGCGGCGGTGTAGCGGAGGAGGAGACGCACCTCCGGGCACTGGAGGACCTGGTTGAAGCGGGCGACATCCTGGCGGTGCGACTCGCGTGAGCCGTGGTACGCGTACCCCTCGATCTCGACGGCCAGCCCCTCAGCTCGGAACAGGAAGTCCAGGTAGCGGCGGCGGCCGTCGGGCGTACGGAGTTCGGCCTGGCTCTCGGGGTGAAGGCCCGCGTCGTGCAGGCGCAGGCGCGCGACGGTCTCCGCGGGGGAGCCGGAGCCCGGATCGGCGAGCTTCAGTCGGCGGCGGCCGCTTTCCGCTCCGCGCATGGGCGCTTCGAGCGCGAGGGAGACCAGGGCGGCGGTCGTGACGGGCGCGCGGCGGACGCCTCCGACCCTCCGCCAGGTCAGGGCCGACTCGACGGCGACGAGAGCCTCGTCCCGGGGACCGGCTCGGAGGAGGTCGGCGAGCGTACGGCCGGCGTTCGTGACGCGCAGGCCCTCCCGCCGGACCACGTCTTCCTCGGCGAGCGGCATGCGGTGTACGAGCACGCCCTTCCCGCCGCTGCGGAGAGTGAGGTCGGGATCGATGAACTCCAGGGTCCCTTCGCCGCTAGGGGTGAGCGTCTCGACCCGCCAGAGCGCGGTCGCCGAACGGTGACTCACGACGAGCCGCGGCTTGAGGAGCTGCACGGCCCGCAGCCGAGTGGCGAAGTCCGCATCCCGGCCCGGCTCGATCCAGGCCCCGGCCTGAACCCGGGTCCACCCCTCTCTCCCGAGCACCCGAAGAAGCGACCTCCGCGCCCACCCGGCCTCCCGAGCACGCGAGGTGAGCAAGACACCCCCTTCGACCAGCCCCCTCAGCTTCACACCTCCGAGGATCCCGGAGCGGCGCCCCGCCGATTCCCCCCTGTGGATAACCGGGGTGGGCGCGGTCGACGAGGTGGGGGATTGGCGGAATTGGGCCAACGCGGGGCTGCTGCGGTGGGGTGATCTGGCGGTGATCGGGCGGCGTAGGTGGCCCAAATCTGCCAATCGCCCCGTGCAGATCGTACGACTCCAGCGGGGTCACGATGGTGGCCTGCTGGTCCTGCGGCGTGACTACCGGGGCGTGCTGGTCGGCGAAGGCTGGAGCAGTAGCCCCCCAGCAGCAGCGGCTGCGACAGCCAGAGTCACGAGGACCTTCGTGGTGCGGGTCGTTCCAGCTCCTGGAGAGAGGGGAGTTCCGAACTCCAAGTGACGCCAGTGGCTGGAGGGGCGATTGTTCGAGAGGGTCGAACGGTTCCCGCCACGGGTTGACCTGAACCATGCACCGGACACACGTCGGCCGCGGCGGCTCCCCCTCCGCGCCGCCGCGGCCGATCCCCGTGTGGTGTAAGTGCTAGGACGGCTCGGACGTCACGTGGGTGTTGTCCGGAGTGACCGTGCCGTCGTCCTCGGCGGCGACCACGGTGTTCAGCGGCTTGATCGGGCTGCTGGTCACGTGGGTGTTCATCGGCGTGATGTCTGCGCCGTCCTCACCGCCGGTGACGTGGGTGTTGTCGGGCTTGACGATCGGGTCGTCGTTCTCGAGCTCGCTCATGGTGCTGCCTCCCCTTGGTGGTTCATTTCGGACTGTGGGGGCCCGCCCGGCCATTCCCCCGAGGACGGCCGGGCGGGCCACTCGGGTCGCCCACCCTAGACCGCGGGTGCGGCGACCCTTCCGGCGGTCCGTCTGCCCCCCGACGCGACGGATCGACAACGAAGAGACTGCCGGGCAGCGATAAACGAACGATGAACGCCGTGGCTGATCTACGCGGCGGCGACCGGGGTGAGGAGCGTGCGCACCTCGGCGGCCTCCGGCGAGTCCAACTTCACGTAGATGTCCAGGGCCTCGTGCCAGCAGACCTGGGCCCGCCCGGACTGCCCGATCCCGCTCAGCGCCTTGCCGAGCACGGTCAGCACGTTGCCCCGCCGCCACTCGCCGCCGATGCCCCGCAACACCGTGAGCGCCATCTCGGCGTTGCCGGCGGCCCGGGCGGGCTTGCGGGCGTCCAGGTCGACCTCCGCGAGACGGCAGAGCGCCATGCCCTCCCACAGCCGCTGACGGCTGTCACGGAAGACCCGCAGCGCCTCTTCGAGCTGTTCGGTGGCCTCGGCGAACTGACCGCTCTTGCCCAGCGCCATGCCGAGGGCGTAACGGCCGTTGGCCACGCGTAGGGAGTGCCCCAAGGTCTCGTAGATCTCCGTGCCCTGGCCCGCGAGGACGACGGCGCTGTCGGCGCGTCCCGTCGCCAGGTGCAGGCGGGACAGGTTGCACAGTGGGCTCGCCGACCCCGCCAGGTCGCCGCAACGGCGGAACTCCTCGATGGCCCGGCTGAAGTACCCCTCGGCGTCCTCGTAGCGCTTCTGATAGAAGGCGATGCTTCCGAGGATGTTCGCCGCCCAGCAGCAGGGGAGCGGATCCTCGGACGCTTCGGCGAGCTGGAGTGCCTGCTGGGCCTCTCGGTACGCCTGGTCGAACACGCCCGAGAACAGACGTGCGTTGCTCAGTACGACGCAGGCCCGCCCTTCCGCGTGCACGTCCGAAGCCGCGCGGGCGGCATCGCGCAGGACCGTGGCTGTCGCCTCGTACTCCTTCGAGTTGGCCCCCGACTCCGCCAGGTCGACCGCGGCCCACAGCAGGTCGATCGCGCGTCGCAGCGTGCCTCCGTGGGCCGACTGCCGTACGCAGGCGAGGAGCGGCACGGCCTCGGAGTAGAGCCAGTCCCAGGAGGCCTGTCGGTTCGAGAAGGTCAGGCCGGTGGTCGAGGTCGGCTCCAGATGGTCCACCAACCGGTCCCCGGGGCGTTCGATCGCGTACACCCCGGCGGCTGTGGCCAAGTAGAAGTCCAGGAGGCGTGACATCGCCGCGTCGCGTTCGCTCGGGGGCTGTTCGTCGCGTTCGGCGCAGGCGCGGGCGTAGAGGCGTACGAGGTCGTGGTAGCGGTAGCGGCCGGGGGCGGCGGATTCCAGGAGGGAGGTGTCGACGAGGGATTCGAGGAGGTCCTCGGTGTCGTCGATGGGGAGGTCGAGGACGGCGGCCGCGGCGGCCAGGGAGATGTCGGGGCCGTCGGCCAGGCCCAGCAGGCGGAAGGCGCGGGCCTGGGCCGGCTCGAGCTGGCCGTAGCCGAGTTCGAAGGTGGCCTTGACCGCGAGGTCGCCGGCCTGGAGCTCGTCGAGGCGGCGGCGCTCGTCGCCGAGCTTCGCCGCCAGGACCGAGACCGTCCAGGTGCGGCGGGCGGCCAGCCGGGAGGCCGCGATGCGGATGGCGAGGGGGAGGAAGCCGCAGGCCGCGACGACATCGAGGGCCGCCTCGCGCTCCGACGCCACCCGCTCCTCGCCGACGATCTTCGTGAAGAGCTGGAGGGCCTCCTCCGGGGACATCACGTCGAGGTCGACCAGGTGGGCGCCCGCCAGGTCCACCATCCGCACCCGGGACGTGACGAGGGCCGCGCAGCCCTCCGTGCCGGGCAGGAGCGGGCGGACCTGGGCCGCGTCGCGGGCGTTGTCCAGGAGGACCAGGACCCGGCGGCCGTCCAGGACCGAGCGGTAGAGCGCCGAGCGCTCCTCCAGGGAGTCGGGGATGGAGGAGTCCGCCGTGCCCAGGGCACGCAGGAACGCGCCGAGGACCGTCTCCGGCTCCGCCGCCCGCTGGCCCGCGCCCTGCAGGTCGACGTACAGCTGCCCGTCGGGGAACGCCGCGCGCGCCTGATGGGCCACGTGCACGGCGAGGGTCGTCTTGCCGACGCCGCCGATGCCCGCGAGCGCCGAGACGGCCATGACCTGGCCCTCGCCCTCGGCGGAGGACGCGGAGGCCAGGACGTCACTCAGTTCCTCGACGAAGGACGCGCGCCCCGTGAAGTCCGTGACCGTCGCGGGGAGTTGGGCCGGGCGGACCGGCGCCGCGGCGGGCTCGGCCGCCGGAGCCGAGGGTTCCGCGAGACCCGGGTCGGCCTGGAGGATCCGCTGCTGGAGCTCCTTCAGGCCCGGGCGCGGGTCCACGCCGAGCTCGTCGGCGAGGAGGCGGCGCGTGTCGGCGTACACGGCGAGCGCCTCGGCCTGCCGCCCGCTGCGGTACAGGGCGAGCATCAGCAGTTCGCGCAGCCGCTCGCGCAGGGGGTGCGCCGCGGTCAGGGCGGTGAGTTCGGAGACCGCCTCCGCGTGGCAGCCCTGCTCCAGGTCCATGTCGAGGCGGGATTCGAGGAGTTGGAGACGCCACTCCTCCAGACGAGCGCGCTGCGTCTCCGCGTACGGCCCGGGCACGCTCGCCAGCGGCTCCCCGTCCCACAGGCCCAGCACCCGGTTCAGCAGGTCGCGGGCGGAGCACAGGTCGCCGGAGTGCTTGGCCTTCTCGGCGTCGGCGGCGAGTTCCTGGGCCTCGGCGAGGTCGAGGGAGCTGTCGCTCGCGGCCAGCCGGATCGCATAGCCGCCGGACTCGCTGATCAGGACGCCGGGGTCCAGGGCCTTGCGGAGCCGGGAGGCGTACGTCCGCACGGCGGCCAGCGCCTGGGGCGGGGACTCCTCGCCCCACAGGGCGTCGATCAGCTCGCCGGACGTGGCCGTCCGGCCCTCCCGCAGCAGCAGCGCCGCCAGCAGGGCGCGTTGCTGCGGGGACCCCGTGGGCAAGGAATCCTCGCCGCGCCAGGCGCGCACCGGGCCGAGCACGCTGAAGCGCAACGCCGCCGATTCCCCGGCACGTCGCTGCTCCGGCACTCGCGGTACACCGTCCATCGCCGTCCCCCTGCCGAACCGTCAGTTCTACGAGGCCAGTTTGCCTTGTTCATGGCGGATGCGTCAGCCGTGCGAGACGGCGATCACAGGCGCGCACACCGTACAGGCACGGGGAATCACAGGGCTCTCACAACCTCTGCGCACATCTCCGCACAGAGCCGCCCATTCCAGAGGCGTGCGGGGGCGTACGGCGGCGGCGCGGGCGGCCGACGAGTCGGCGACGGGGAGGCGATGAGGTGGCGGCGGGCAGCCGATGGGTTGGCGGCGGACAGCCGATGGGTGGCTTACGGATAGCTGACGGGTCGTCAGATCGGCGCTACCGTGAGCCGTATGGAGACCACGAGGACCACTGAGGCCGCCCAGGCGTCCACGACCCCGTTCCCGAAGATCATCTCCGTGGACGACCACACCGTGGAGCCACCCGGCGTCTGGCGCGACCGCCTCCCCGCGAAATACCAGGACACCGGACCCCGCATCGTCCGCGCGCCGCTGAAGGAGATGACCTTCCTCGGCGGCAGGTTCGCCCCGGTGATGGGCGGCCCCGGCGACGACGGACCCATCGGCGACTGGTGGGTCTACGAGGACCTGCACCGGCCCCTCACCCGCCTCGACACCGCCGTCGGCTACGACAGGGACGAGATACGGCTGGAGATCATCACGTACGAGCAGATGCGACCCGGCTCGTACGACGTCCCCCAGCGTCTTGCCGACATGGACGTCAACCACGTCCAGTCCGCGCTCTGTTTCCCCACCTTCCCGCGCTTTTGCGGCCAGACCTTCACCGAGGCCAAGGACCGTGAACTGGGCCTGCTCGGAGTGAAGGCCTACAACGACTGGATGGTGGAGGAGTGGTGCGGCCCGGCGGCCCACGGCCGGCTCGTCCCGCTCACCCTCGTCCCCCTCTGGGACCCGGAACTCGCCGCCGCGGAAGTGCGCCGCAACGCCGCCCGTGGCGTCCGCGCGGTCGCCTTCTCCGAGATCCCGCCCCACCTCGGACTCCCCTCCGTCCACACCGACGACTGGGACCCCTTCCTCGCCGCCTGCGACGAGACCGGCACGGTCGTCGCCATGCACATCGGCTCCAGCAGCAGGATGCCCTCGACCTCGGCCGACGCGCCGCCCGCCGTCGGCTCCACCATCACCTTCGCCAACTGCTGCTTCTCGATGGTCGACTGGCTGATGAGCGGCAAGTTCGAACGCTTCCCGAACCTCAAGGTCATGTACGCGGAGGGCCAGATCGGCTGGATCCCCTACATCCTGGAGCGCGCCGACGTGGTCTGGGAGGAGAACCGCGGCTGGGGCGGCGTCGCCGACAAGGTCCACCGCCCGCCGTCCGAACTCTTCGCCGACCACGTCTACGGCTGCTTCTTCGACGACGCGTTCGGCCTGCGGAACCTCGACGCCATCGGGGTCCCGAACGTCCTCTACGAGACCGACTACCCCCACTCCGACTCCACCTGGCCCAAGTCCCGCGAGGTCGGCGAGGCCCAGATGGGGCATCTGGACGCGGACGTGGTGGAGCGGATCGTCCGGGGCAACGCCATCGAGCTGCTGGGGCTGACGGAGGACGGGCTGTGGCCCGGGCCGGGAGGCCCCCGATGAACCAGTCCCCGCCGAACCAGCCCCCGTTGAACGAGTCTTCATCGCACCATTCCCCGTCGAACAGGGCACCGTCGGACCCCTCGCCCCTGCTCTACGGGATGCAGCTCCCGATCCAGTCCCAGAGCACCCTCTACGCGGAACCCTGGGAGGCGGACGCCGGTCCCGGCGAGCTCGTCGCGGTCGCCCGCGCCGCCGACCGTGCCGGCTTCGCCTACGTGGCGAGCTGCGACCACGTGGCCGTCCCGCGCCGTCTCGCGGACGCCATGAGCACGATCTGGTACGACCCCGTCGCCACCCTCGCCTATCTCGCGGGCGTGACCGAGCGCGTACGGCTGCTCAGTCATGTCGCCGTTGTCGGGCTGCGGCATCCGCTGGTCACGGCCAAGCAGTACGCGACCCTCGACCACCTCTCCGGCGGGCGGCTGATCCTCGGGGTCGGCGCCGGGCACGTGGCGGAGGAGTTCGAGGCGGTGGGCGCCGACTTCGCTCGGCGGGGGGCGGTACTCGACGAGTCCATCGACGCGCTGCGCGCTGCCCTGGGGGCGGACGAGTTCCCCGTGCACCACGGGAAGCTGTACGACTTCGAAGGGCTCGGGCAGCGACCCCGGCCCGCGCAGGAGCGCGTGCCCGTGTGGGTGGGCGGCTCCTCGCCCGCCGCCGTGCGCCGGGCCGCGCTGCGGGGTGACGGCTGGCTGCCGCAGGGGGATCCGCGCGAGCGGCTGCCGGAGCAGATCGCCCGCCTGTACCGGATCAGGGAGGAGGCGGGGATCTCCGCGCCTCTCGTCGTCGGGGCCATCACCGAGCCCCTGTACGTCGGCACGCCGGACTGGCACGTCGGGCGGCGCACCGTGAGCGGGGCCCCGGAGGCGGTCGCCGAGTCGTTGCGGGCGTACCGGGCGATGGGGGTGCACCAGATCCAGGTGCGGTTCCGGGCGCGGGGGCTGAGTGAACTCGTCGACCAGATCACGGCGTTCGGCGCCGACGTCGCGCCCCACCTCGACTAGACCGCACCCCACCTCGACTAGACCGCACCCCAACTCAACCAGACCGCACCCCAACTCAACCGGATCGCACCTCACCTCAACCAGGGAGTCACGGCATGGGCAAGCTGGACGGACGCGTCGTCATCGTCACCGGGGCGGCGCGCGGGCAGGGCGAGCAGGAGGCGCGGCTGTTCGCCGCGGAGGGTGCCAGGGTCGTCGTCGCGGACGTGCTCGACGACCGGGGCGAGGACGTGGCCAAGGAACTGGACGCGCTCTACGTCCACCTCGACGTGGGCCGGGAGGACGACTGGGCGGCCGCCGTCGCCGCCGTGAAGGGCGCGTACGGGCGGATCGACGGGCTGGTCAACAACGCGGGCATCCTGCGCTTCAACGCCCTCGTCGACACCCCGTTGGACGAGTTCCTCCAGGTCGTCCAGGTCAACCAGGTCGGCTGCTTCCTCGGCATCAAGACCGTCGCGGGGGAGATCGCCGCGGCCGGCGGGGGCACGATCGTCAACACCGCCTCGTACACCGCGATGACCGGGATGGCGGCCGTGGGCACGTACACGGCGACCAAGCACGCCATCCTCGGCCTCACCCGGGTCGCCGCCCTGGAGCTGGCGCACCAGCGGATACGGGTCAACGCCATCTGCCCGGGCGCCGTCGACACCGCCATGTCGAACCCGGCCCAGCTCGACCCGACGGCCGATCCCGAGGAGATGACCAGGGCCCTGGACGAGCTGTACAGCAAGCTCGTGCCGCTCGGGCGGGTGGGCAGGCCCGAGGAGGTCGCCCGGCTCGCCCTGTTCCTGACCTCCGAGGACTCCTCGTACATCACCGGGCAGCCGTTCGTGATCGACGGGGGGTGGCTGGCGGGGGTCAGCGTGATCTGACGGGCAGTCAGGTATTGACGGTGCAGGCCCATGGTGCAACAGTCGGCGGCAAGCCAATCTGACGGATAGTCAGAAACATACTGGGGACGGTGAACCTCCTTGGAATTCGGGCTCTTTGTACAGGGATACGTGGGCAAGCGCGCCGAGACCGACCCGCTCGCGGAGCACAAGGCGCTGATGGAGGAGACCGAGTACGTCATCCAGGCGGACAAGTCCGGCTTCAAGTACGCCTGGGCGTCCGAGCACCACTTCCTGGAGGAGTACTCGCACCTCTCGGCGAACGACGTCTACCTCGGCTATCTCGCCCACGCCACGGACCGCATCCACCTCGGCTCGGGCATCTTCAACCCGCTCGCCCAGGTCAACCACCCGGTGAAGGTCGCCGAGAAGGTCGCCATGCTCGACCACCTCAGCGAGAACCGCTTCGAGTTCGGCAGCGGTCGCGGCGCGGGCAGCCACGAGATCCTCGGCTTCCTCCCCGGCATCACCGACATGAACTACACCAAGGAGATCTGGGAAGAGACCATCGCCGAGTTCCCGAAGATGTGGCTCCAGGAGGAGTACGTCGGGTTCCAGGGCAAGCACTGGCAGCTCCCGCCCCGCAAGGTGCTCCCCAAGCCGTACGGGAAGGCGCACCCCGCCATGTGGTACGCCGCCGGGTCGCCGCCCTCGTACGCCATGGCCGCCCGCAAGGGCCTGGGCGTGCTCGGCTTCAGCGTGCAGAAGGTCTCCGACATGGAGTGGGTGCTCCAGCAGTACAAGACCGCCATCGTGGACGCCGAGCCCGTCGGGGCCTTCGTCAACGACAACGTGATGGTGACGACCACCGCCATCTGCGCGCCGACGCACGAGGAGGCGATACGGATCGCGGTCGCCGGCGAGCTGCACTACCTGCCCTCCCTCGTCTTCCGCTACCACGACACCTTCCCGCGCCCCGAGGGCTTCCCCGTCTGGCCGGAGACGCTCCCCGAGTACAACGCCGAGTTCGTCGAACTCCTCATCGAGGAGGAGCTGTTGATCTGCGGCGACCCGGACGAGGTGCTCACCCAGTGCAAGCGCTGGGAGCAGGCGGGCGCCGACCAGCTCTCCTTCGGGCTGCCGGTCGGGGTCCCGAAGGAGGAGACCCTGCAGACGATCCGGCTGATCGGGGAGCACGTGATCCCGAAGATCGACACGGATCCGGTGCACCGGACGACCCGTTTCCGCCAAGCGGTCTGAGGAGGGTGCGGCCATGCTCGACCACGTCATCAAGGGCGCGACCGTCGTGGACGGCACGGGCGCGCCCGGCTACACCGCGGACGTCGGCATCCGCGACGGCCGTATCGCCGCGATCGGCACGGTCACGGAGGCGTCCCGCACCGGCGAGGACGCCTCCGGTCTCGTCCTCGCCCCCGGATTCGTCGACCCGCACACGCACTACGACGCCCAGCTCTTCTGGGACCCCTACGCCACCCCGTCCCTGAATCACGGGGTGACGACGGTCGCGGGCGGCAACTGCGGCTTCACCCTCGCCCCGCTGAACCCGGCACGGCCCGAGGACGCCGACTACACCCGCCGCATGATGTCCAAGGTCGAGGGGATGTCGCTGGTCGCCCTGGAGGAGGGGGCACCCTGGAACTGGCACAGCTTCGGCGACTACCTCGACGCCCTGGAGGGGCGGATCGCCGTCAACGCGGGCTTCATGGTGGGGCACTGCGCGCTGCGGCGGTACGTGATGGGCGCGGACGCGGTGGGCGGGCAGCCGACCGGGGAGCAGCTGGAGCGGATGCTCGCCCTCTTCCACGAGGCGATGGACGCCGGCGCCTGGGGCCTGTCCACCACCCAGTCCTCCACCCACTCCGACGGCGACGGGAAACCGGTCGCCTCCCGGCACGCGAAGCCTGCGGAGCTGCTGGCTTTGAGCAGGGCCGTCGGCGAGCACGAGGGCACCCAGATCGAGGCGATCGTCGCCGGCTGCCTCGACCAGTTCAGCGACGACGAGATCGACCTCTTCGTCGAGATGAGCGCGGCGGCGGGCCGCCCGCTCAACTGGAACGTGCTGACCATCGACGCCGCCGTCCCCGAGCGCGTACCGAGGCAACTGGTCGCGAGCGAACGGGCGCGGAAGGCGGGCGGCCGGGTGGTGGCCCTCACCATGCCGATCCTCACCCCCATGAACATGTCCCTGGGCACGTTCTGCGCGCTGAACCTGATCCCCGGGTGGGGCCCGATCCTCGCCCTGCCCGTCCCGGAGCGCATCGCACGGCTCAGGGACCCCTCCGTGCGCGCCGAGATGCTGGCCCGGGCGAACAGCAAGGAGGCGGGCGTCTTCCGCCGCCTCGCCGACTTCGGCCGGTACGTCATCGGGGACACCTACAGCCCGGCGAACGACGGCCTCACCGGGCAGGTCGTGAAGGACATCGCGGCCCGGCGCCACCAGGAGCCCTTCGAGTGCCTGGTCGAGATCTGCGCGCACGACGACCTGCGGACGGTGCTGTGGCCCATGCCCACCGACAACGACACCGACTCCTGGACGCTGCGCGCCGAGACCTGGCAGCACCCGGACGTCATGCTCGGCGGCTCGGACGCGGGTGCCCATCTCGACCGCATGTGCGGGGCCCCGTACACGACCCGGTTCCTCGGGGACTGTCTGCGCGGGCGGAAGCTGACCACGCTGGAGGCGGCCGTGAAGATGCTCACGGTCGACCCGGCGCGCCTCTTCGGACTGAGGGAACGCGGGCGGATCGCGGAGGGCTTCCATGCGGACCTCGTGCTGTTCGACCCGGAGCGCATCGACGCCGGCAAGGCCACCCTGGTGCACGACCTGCCGGGAGAGAGCCCCCGGCTCGACTCCAGGGCGATCGGCATCACGGCGGTCTGGGTCAACGGGGTCGAGTCGATCCGGGGGGACGTGGTGACGGGCGCCGTACCGGGGAAGGTGCTGCGCTCCGGCCGGGACACCGAGACGGTGAGTACGAGGTGACCGACGTGCGGGGGTCGGGCGACGAGCAGCGGCTGTTCATCGGCGGCTCGTGGGTGGAGCCCGACGACGGGCACTACGAGGTGATCGACCCGGCGACGGAAGGTGTCGTCGGGATGGCGCCGGAGGCCTCACGGAAGCAGGTGCACGCGGCGGCCGCCGCGGCCCGCGAGGCCTTCGGACCGTGGTCGCGGACGCCCCCCGAGGAGCGCGCGGCGCTCCTCGGCCGGGCGGCGGACGTCATCCGGCGCAACTTCCTCCCCTACGCCGATCTCGCCCAGGCCGAGAGCGGTGCCACGACCGGGACCGCGCGCGGGATGCAGGTGGGGGTGGGCGCGGCCCGATTCCGGCGCTACGCGCGCGTGGAGCCCGTCGAGCAGCCGCTGCCGCCGCAGATCAACGAGGCCGGGCCGTTCGGGAAGGCGGCGGTCATGGGCGCCCTCGCCGTCCGCCAGCCGGTCGGCGTCGTCACCTGCGTCACTTCCTACAACAACCCCTGGGCCAATCCGGCAGGCAAGATCGCCCCCGCCCTGGCCATGGGCAACACGGTGGTCGTGAAGCCCGCCCCGCAGGACCCGCTCTCCGTGTACCGGATGGCTCAGGCCCTGGAGGCGGCGGGCGTACCGCCGGGTGTCGTGAACGTGGTGAGCGGTTCGCGCGCGGAGGTCGGCGAGGCGGCCGTGGACTGCGAGGACGTGGACATGGTCAGCTTCACCGGCTCGACGGCGGTGGGGCAGCGCATCGCCGAGGTGTGCGGGCGCGGGATGAAACGCCAGTTGATGGAGCTGGGCGGGAAGGGCGCGGCGGTCGTCTTCGACGACGCGGACGTGGAGTCGGCGGCGCTCGGCATCGGCACGACGTTCTCCTTCTACAGCGGGCAGATCTGTACGGCGCCGACGAGGGTGATCGCGCAGAAGGGGATCTACGGCCGCCTGGTCGAGCAACTGGCCGCGTATGCGGGACGGTTGACGGTCGGGGACCCGCGGGAGCCGGGGACGGTCGTCGGGCCGGTCATCTCGGCGGCCCACCGGGACCGGGTCGAGGCCTACGTCGAACTCGGCCGCAAGGAGGGCGCGCGGATCGTCACGGGCGGCACGCGCCCCCCGTACGACCGCGGCTTCTACGTCGCCCCGACCCTCCTCGCGGACTGCACCCCCGACATGCGGGTGGTCCGCGAGGAGATCTTCGGGCCCGTCGTCGTGGTCGTCCCCTTCGACGACGAGGAGGAAGGCATCGCCCTCGCCAACGACAGCGACTACGGGTTGATCGACTACGTCTGGTCGGGCGACGTCGCCCGCGCCTTCCGCGTCGCCCGCGCGCTGCGTGCGGGCGGGGTGGGCGTCAACACCGTCGGCCGCAACATGGAGGCACCGTTCGGCGGCTTCAAGAAGAGCGGGGTGGGGCGGGACGTGGGGTCGTACGCACTGCACGCGTACAGCGAGGTGCAGGCGATCGTCTGGCCGTCGGGGAACTAGGGACAGGTCCTGGGGCGGCGTGATCGGCCGGACGGGCCCTGGGCCTCTCCGGACCGGCAGGGTGGGGCATCCGAGCGGGGGTGTCGTGACCGTCCGGCATGGCGCCGGGGCCCGCGGCGCGACGCGGCGGATGCTGATGGCTTCCACCCCGCAGGAGAGGCCCGTGAACGACCCCAGCCCGCAAGGAACCCGAAGGCCGGCCTCCACCGGATCCGGATACGACTCGGCCGGCCAGGCCGGGGTCATCGGCATCGGACTCGCCGCTGTGCTGACGTTCGCACTCGCGCAGGGGTCCTGGCAGTGGTTCTCCACGTACATCGGGGTGACGCTTCTTGCCGTGATCTTCGCCTTCCAACGACGGCCGGCATGGACGCCCGGCATCCGATCGGCGTACATGCGCGGCCTGGTCGCGTATGCGCTGGTCGTCGGCCTGTGCGTGGCGATCGCGCTGGCCCCCATGATGCAGCGCTGGGCCTGGCTCTTTCCGATGTCGGGCACGCGGAGCGGGTGCGAGGGGACGGGCAGGTACGAGGCCCTCCGGTCGAGGGCCGCGCTGGCGAACCTGGCCGACAGCGACGGCGCCGCCCTGGCGTACGCACAAGTGGCCCAGAGCGGCAAGGCCGTTGCCGACTGTCTGGCAGCCACGACGACCCTGTGGCTGCCCGTGTACGGAGCTGGGGCCGCCGTGCTGGTGGGCGCGGGCGCGTGGGCCCGCGACCGGGCTCGGGCGACGAAGGGGTCGCCCTCACCCGGGCCGAGCTGATGCTCGAGGAACACTTCGGCCTGCCCCGTCCGACGTGGCTCTCACCAGGCGTCCACCTCGGCCCGTAAACCGCCGGGGCGACCCGTCGGCCGGCCGGGGTCTACAGGTCGAACACGGCTCGGAGGCCGATCTCGACGGCCTCCATGACCCGTTCGTCGACAGGGCCCAGCTCTTTGGCGAAGCGAGGGGCCGACAGGGTGCGGAACTCGCCGAGCACGACGGTGCCCGAGGAAGGGGTGTCGACCGGGATGTCGACAAGGGTCGCTTCGCGCACCTGCTGCGGGTAGACGAGTACGCAAGTGGCTGTCTTGTTTTGCGTGTTGAGGGCGTCGGAGGAGATCACCAGGGCGTGCGCGGGGCCTCCGGCGAACGACAGCTCGTAGACGTGGCAGCGCTTCACCTGCCCGCCACCCGCGCCCAGCGCTCCAGGGTGGCGTCCTCGCTCTCGGCGGGCTCCGCAGCGGTGATCACTATGCCTGCCTCGGCCCGCATCCGCGCGGACTTCTCCAGCTCCTCGGCGAGCATTTGTCGTCGCAGTATCCGCGCGGTGTACGCAGAGGCATTCCCCTTGGCCTTCACGAAGGCAGCCACTTCGTCGGGGAGGCTCATCGTCATGTTGACCGTCATGTGGACATCATACGGTGAATGTGATGGCGAGTATGGCGAATGCGGAAACACCGGCCCGGTGGGGCGCTCAGGCCTCGTCCCTGAGGCGGGCGCGCTGGATCTGGCGGGCCAGGGTGCGGCGGGCGGAGGGGGATTCGGTGGGGGTGGGTGCCGAGGGGGCGGCGGTGTCGAGGGCGCGGCTGATCTCGTCGTAGGCGTGCCGGTGGCCGTCGGGCAGAGCGGTCCGGTGCAGTCGCAGGTCCTCCTCGACCAGGCGCCGGAGTTCGTCGACGTTCTGGGGTGTGAAGTGTTTCCGGCCCCGGGCGACGGCGTTGACGTATCGCGTGCAGTGGGCGGCGTCGTGGAGGGTCTCGGAGATCTCCTCGGCGAGGCCCCAGAGGCGTCCCTCGAGCCAGGGGGTGTCGTGCCGGTCGAGTGGGAGAGGCGGCGGGGCGTCCCCCTTGTGCTTGGTGACCTGCTTGGACACGGCGGGCTGACTCATGCCGGTGAGGCGGGCGATCCTGTCCTGGGTCCAGCCGAGGTCGGCGAAGAGCCGGATCATCTCGGCGCGCAGCCTGCGCATCTCCTCGCCCGCGCGGATGACGTCGTTCATGTCGGCGAACATCCGCTCGGCCTGCGCCTCGGTCAGGGGCTCGGTCGGGGGCTCGGGGGTTCGACGCGTGTCCTCTTCGACTGCCATAGCTCGGTTATATACCCAGGTCGAGTGTCCTCACGTCGTCATGGCCGGTTGTATAACCCGGTTGTATAACTCGGTTATGACTGTCAGGATCCACGTCATGCCCACCTTCACCGCACCTGACGGAACCCGCCTCGCCTACCGCCTCATGGGAGGCGGGAGCGGAGACGGCGGCGGCGATCCGGTCCTCTGTGTCCCCGGCGGCCCCACGGACTCCCGCTACCTCGGCGACCTCGGAGGCCTCTCCCGGCACCGTCGGCTGGCCGTCCTGGACCTGCCCGGTACCGGCCGGTCCGCGCTCCCGCGCGACACCGTCGGCTACCGCTGCGACCGCCTGGTCGACGACGTCGAGGCGCTGCGCACGCACCTCGGGCAGACCCGGCTCGACCTGCTCGGCCACTCCGCCGGAGCGAACGTCGCGACGCAGTACGCGGCCCGGTATCCGGAGCGCGTCGGCAGGCTCGCCCTGATCGGCCCCGGCACCCGGGCCGTCGGCGTCGAGGTCACGCAGGAGGCGCGGCGCGCACGCGCGCGGCTCAGGGAGGGTGAGCCATGGTTCCCGGCGGCGTTCGCCGCGCTGGAGGCGATCGGTGCGGGGACGGGCAGCGACTGGGAGGCCGTCGCCCCCTTCTTCTGGGGCCGCTGGGACGTCGTGGCGCGGCGGCATCATGCGGCCGCCCGGCCGGGCAACGAGGAGGCCGTGGCCTTCTTCGGGGCCGAGGGCGCCTTCGACCCGCCCGCCACCCGCGCGGCGCTCGCCGCCTGCCGAGCCCCCGTCCTGCTGCTCACCGGGGAGTTCGACCTGAACAGCCCGCCCGGGGCGACGGCCGAGTTCGCGGGGCTGTTCCCTGACGCGCGGCTCGTCGTGCAGCCGGGCGCCGGTCACTACCCCTGGCTCGACGACGCCGGGCGGTTCGTGGCGGCCGTAGCGGCGTTCCTGGGCTGAGCACGGTTGTCCGTAGCGCTGCTACCGCGAAGGTGTTAGCGTTGCTCTCGTCGGGTGGTGAACACCGCTACCCCCGCCCCATCGAGGAGCATCGTCATGACCGAGCACCCCAGCACGTCTCGAACGCCCCGCCGAGTGGCCGTCGTCACCGGCGGATCCCGCGGAATCGGCCGGGAGAGCGCCGAGCGCCTCGCGGCAGACGGTCACGCCATCGTCGTGAACTACGCCGGCAACGAGGCCGAGGCCGACAAGACCGTCGCCGCGATCACCGAGGCGGGCGGGGAGGCGATCGCCGTCCGCGCCGATGTGGCCGACGAGACCGAGGTGGCCGCCCTCTTCGACGCCACCGAATCCGCCTTCGGCGGGGTGGACGTCGTCGTCCACGCGGCCGGTGTCATGGCGCTCGCGCCCCTGGTCGACCTCGACCTCGACGCGCTGGACCGCATGCACCGCACCAACATCCGCGGCACGTTCGTCGTCGACCAGCAGGCGGCACGACGGCTGCGCGCGGGCGGCGCGCTCATCAACTTCTCCAGCTCCGTGCTCGCGCTCGCGATCCCCGGGTACAGCGCGTACGCCGCCACCAAGGGTGCCGTCGAGGCCATGACCCTGATCGTCGCGCGTGAGCTGCGCGGCCGGGACGTCACCGTCAACGCCGTGGCCCCCGGCCCGACCGCCACCGCCCTCTTCCTGGACGGCAAGGACGAGGAGACCATCGCGCGGATGGCGGCCCAGCCGCCGCTGGAGCGCCTCGGCACCCCCCGGGACATCGCCGAGGTGGTGTCCTTCCTCGCCGGTCCCGCGGGCCGCTGGGTCAACGGCCAGGTGCTCCGGGCCAACGGCGGCATCGCGTAACTCGCCCTGATTCAACTCGCCCCGATCCAAAAGGAGTTCAGTCATGGATGCTGCCGCGCGCAGGACGATCGTCATCACGGGGGCCGGATCCGGCTTCGGCGCGCTGTCCGCCCGTGCCCTCGCCCGCGCCGGGCACACGGTGTACGCCGCGATGCGGGACACCGGCGGGCGCAACGCGGCCCGGGTCGCGGAGGCCGAGGCGTACGCCGCCGAGCACGCGGTGGACCTCCGCACGGTCGAACTCGACGTCCTGTCCCAGGAGTCGGCGGACGCGGCGATCGCCACGGTGCTGGCGCGGGCCGGCGGGTTGGACGTGCTCGTCCACAACGCCGGGCACATGGTGACCGGCCCGACGGAGGCCTTCACGCCCGCCGAACTGGCCGCGGTGTACGACACGAACGTGCTGGGCACCCAGCGGGTCAACCGGGCCGCGCTGCCGCACCTGCGGGCCCAGGGCCACGGTCTGCTGCTGTGGGTCGGCTCCACCTCCACGCGCGGCGGCACCCCGCCGTACCTGGCGCCGTACTTCGCCGCCAAGGCCGCGATGGACGCGCTCGCCGTGTCGTACGCCGCCGAACTGGCCCGCTTCGGCATCGAGACGACGATCGTGGTGCCGGGCGCGTTCACCTCGGGCACGAACCACTTCGCGAGCGGCGGCCACCCCTCCGAACGGACCGTGCTCCCCGCCTACGAGGAGCACTACGCGGGTCTGATGGACCAGGTCGCGGGACGCCTGGCGGCCCTCACCCCGCCCGTCGCCGACGTGTCGCTCGTCGCCGACGCGATCGTCGACGTGGTGGACACCCCGTACGGGAAGCGCCCTTTCCGGGTGCACGTCGACCCGGCGGACGACGGTTCGCAGGAGGTCAGCCTGGTCGCGGACCGTGTCCGCGCCGAGTTCCTGACCCGGATCGGCCTGGCGGACCTGTTGTCCCCCGTGGCGCGGAAGGGGACGGCGTGGCCTCGGACGACTCGGATAACGTCGCTACCGTGAGCACGTCCGTGAGCAGTACGAAAGCGCGCATCCTCGAAGTGGCGGCCGAGCTGGTGGCGAACTCCCCCGACGGGGACGTCTCCACCCGGGCGGTCTGCGAGGCGGCGGGGGTCGGCGCCCCGGCCCTCTACCGCCACTTCGGCGACAAGGAGGGCCTGCTGTCGGCGGTGGTCGACCACGGATACGAGCAGTATCTGACGACCAAGCGCAGCCGCAGGCCCGGCACGGACCCCGTCCAGGACCTGCGCGACGGCTGGGACACCCACACCGACTTCGCCCTGCGCAACCCCAACCTCTACCGCCTCATGAACTCCCCGGCGATGCGTACGCCACCGGCCGCCGCCCTGGAGTCCCACCGCATCCTCACCGCGGACCTCCGGCGCGCGGCCGAACAGGGCAAGCTGCGCCTGGCACCCGAACTCGCCGCCCAGATGATCATGTCCGCCAACGTCGGCGTCTCCCTGATGCTGGTCTCCCGCCCGACGACCTTCACGGACGAGACCCTGTCGCGCCGCATCCGGGACGCGGTGCACGCGGTGGTCTTCACCCCGGAGGCGAGGGGGCCGGAGACCACGTCCGCCGGCGACGAGGAAGCGGGAGCGGGAGAAGCGGGAGCGGGAGCGGAAGAAGCGGGGGCGGAAGAAGCGGGGGCGGAAGAAGCGGGGGCGGAAGAAGTACTCCCCGCCACCGCCACCCACCTCGCCGCCCTCCTCCGCCGGACCCCGAGGCCGGACTTCACCCCGGGCGAGTCCGCCCTCCTGGGCGAGTGGCTGGACCGCCTCTCCAACACGACACCGGAGTAGCCGTACTCAGGCCACGGCCTCACGGTGACCTGAGTACGACATCGGATGCCGACCGGTCGACACCCTTCGTAACGTCGGCCGCATGGCGAACATCCACACCACCCGCTCCCGGCGCGCTCCCCTCGACTGGGCCGGCCTGACCGCCCTCGCGATGCTGGTGCTCGTCACCGGAGGCCTGGTCGCCACCTTCGGCCCGCTCCTCGCCATCGCCTGCGACACCTGCCAGGACGGCGTCCGCACGCCCCACTTCGAGAACGCGCTCATCCTGGTCGCCCGGCTCGGCGTACCGCTCACCACGCTGCTGACGGTCGCCGGGATCTTCCTCCCCCGGGGTGGCGCGAAGGCGGGCGGAATCGGCCTGGGCGTCCTGACGGTCCTCATGGTGACGCTGCTGGTCCTCGGCCGGTGAGCCGCTCGCCGGAAGGTGGTCCTCCGCCCACACGAGCAAGGCGGCCAGGGGGATGAGGAAGGCGTTGCCGTGCGAAGAGAGTGCGTAATGGGTTCGCGAGGACGGGCCGGGCCGGACGTCTCGAGTGACGAGGCCGACCGCGGTCAGTTCCTGGAGACGCTGGGCGAGCATGCGGTCGCTGATGCCGGGGACGCGCTCGCGGACCTGCGCGAAGTGGGCCGGGCCTTTGGCCAGGGCCACGAGGATCAGGCCGTTCCAGCGTCTGCCCAGCAGGGCGAAGGCCCGAGAGGCGGCCGGAAGGGGCCCGGCCGGCCGCGGGCGCTGTGAGGTGGTCATGGTGGGTGTCCGTTCCGGTACGGCGCGAGGCATCGCGGATCTACGCCTCGCGCCGTAGGTCGTACGCGTGGCGACGGCGGGAGCCGGCCCGTGTGTCGTCCGGGCCGCGCCTCCCAGGTGGCGGTGCGGCCCGCTGGGAAGGGGCCGCCCCCCTTGCGAGGTCAGCTCGTATGGACGGCCGTGATCGCCGTCCTGCATGAAGCGTTCGGCATCAGCCGTCATCGTCGTTGCGACGTGCGTGAGCGTGAGCATGCGCGTGCGCGTGACGTCGGTCCGGCGAAGCGGCGCCGGACGTCGGCAAGGACGAGAGCGACGCTCCGGAAGCCGTCGCACCGGTCTTCGCGCCGGGTGCTCGCCCGGTGATCCGTCGGCCGAACATGACCGCTGTGAACCCGCAGACGCTCCACAGGGCGAGGACGGCGAGGTGGCCGGAGCCGCCGTTGCCGTCGAAGTACGCGGTGTCGCGAAGCAGGCCGGCCCCGGCGCCGGGGGGCAGCCACTGGCCGACGTAGTCCACTCCCTTGGGGAGCATCTCCGGCGCGGAGCCGGCGCCGGAGAAGGGGTTCCCGACGAAGACCATGAGCGCGGCGCTGAGCCCGAGGCCCGCCTGCCCGAGGAGTCGGACCAGCCCGGCGGCGGTGGTGCTGATGGAGATCAGGACGAGCGACAGGACCGCCCACGTGGCCACGTGATCGTGGGGCAGCGCCCCGAGGAAACCCTGGGCCACGAGGTAGGCACCGAGTCCCGCGACGGCACATGCGACGAGAAGTGTCAGCAGCCGGTGCCATGGGCGTCGCAGGCCGCGAGCCGTCGAGACGAACGCCCCGATCAGGATGCCGCAGATCGTGAGCGGGAAGACCGCCGAGCTGAACACCACTCCCCTGGGGTCCTCCGCGGCGACGGGCACCACGTCGACCGCCGTCACGTGGATCTTGGCCGAGGGCCGGGTACCGGCGGCCCCCTGCTGGGCGGCCCGATCGGCCAGCTGCTGTCCGACCTCACCCAGAAGCTGGGCCACGGAGGTGCTGGCAGCAGGGGCCGTCAGCACGGTGATGTCGTGGGCCGAGATGGCGAGGGCGCCGTAGACGTCCCGGTTCTCGATCGCCGACCGCGCGGCCTGCTGGTCGGGATAGAGGTGGAAGTCGAACGCGTCGGGCTTCTCATGGACCAGGCCCTCCACCGCGTGCTGGCTGGCCGCTCCGGTGCCCACGATTCCGACCGGGACATCGCGCGGCGCGGTCCGTCCCGCCGGCCAGGCGAACGACAGCACCACCAGGGTGATCACCAGGGGCAACACCAGGACGGCAACGGCCGCTTCCCGCCCTGCCGGGTGTCCTGACAACGGGCTCCTCACGGTCAGCCCCTCTCATAAAAAAAGAAATGATCGTTCTATTAATTCCCCAGTCTGACCCGCTGCACGAGCAAACGTCAACACGAATGTTCGTTTTTCTTGATAGGCTGGCCCCATGCCCAAGGTCACCCAGCAGTACATGGACGCCCGCCGTGAGCAGATCCTGGACGCGGCGCGACGCTGTTTCCTCCGCGACGGTTTCCACTCCGCGTCCATGCAGGACCTGTTCACGGAGGCGGGGCTGTCCGCGGGAGCGGTGTACCGGCACTTCACCAGCAAGGACGAGATGATCCTCGCGATCGCCGAGGAGAACATGCGTGAGGTCCTCGACATCACGCTCACCGTCGCCACGAACCGGCAGGGCCAGTCCATGGGGGCGGTCATGGCGGAACTTCTCGACGTGATCCGGGTCAAGTCCGCCGAGGGGAACCTGGCCGGGCTCGCGGTTCTGGTCTGGGGAGAGGCCATGCGCAACCGCTCGGTGGCTCACAAGCTCGACCAGCTCATGGGCCGCATGCGCGCCGACCTGGTCATCATGGTCCGTGACCACCAGGACCACGGCGACTTGCCCACGACCGTGACGGCCGAGGCGATCGCTTCGGCGATGCTCTCCGTCCTCCCGGGCTACATCCTCCAACTGGCCGTGCTCGACCCGGCTGTTGTGGCCGAGGTGCCTGACGCGGTGCGGGCGTTGTGGCCGGAACCGGCCGGTGAGCGCTGAGCGGTCCCGCCGCTTCCCGCTCAGCAGCACCAGTCGGCCGACGGCCCCACCAGGACGTCATGGGTTCCCGCCCGAAACCTGTGCCGCGCAGCGGCACAACAACGGACGGGAAGGCCGGAAGCCTCGGGCCTCGGCCCGAGGAGCACGTCAGACCAGCCGACTCATGTCCCGAGGAAAATCGGGTTCGTGAACGCCGCCAGCGCCCCCGGTACCGGACCCGCCGCCGTCTCGTGGCGCAACTCCGCGCGCACGTAGGCCGCGTACTGCGCCGTCGTGTTCCACTCCACCGTCCCGGAACCCGAGACCGGCAAGGGGGCGCTCGTGAAGAGGACGCCCTGGTCGGTGACGAAGCGGACCGTGCAGCGGGGGACGCCGGTGGCCTCCAGGCGGACGGTGACCGGGGTGTCGTGGGCGACCCGCAGGCGTTCGCCGATGCCCGCGTGCTCGCCCTTCGCACCGGCTGCCGAGAACGTCAGGGACACCAGCTTCGACTCCGCCACGTACGAGCGGCCCATGCGCAGACCCTCCTGGATGGCCTCGCGGGTCAGGTCGTCGGCGAGGACGACCGTCTGCGGGGTGCCGACCGGGTCGGGGTCGCGGTGGGCGTCGCTGTTGCCCATCGCCGGGAGCCAGGAGCGGTCGGCGTCGCCCGAACGGACGGCCGCCACCAGCGTGTTGTCCCAGTCCGCGAGGGTCACCTCGTCGTCGGGGGTGTACGGGCCGTTCCACACCTCCACCGCGTCCGCCTCCCCGAAGCCGAACTTCCAGCCGCAGCCGACGCAGGTGGCGTGCGGGTGGGCGGGGACGACGAGGCCGCCCGCGCGGCGGATCTGGCGGGCGAAACGGCCGAAACGGTTGTCGCGGGCCCGGTAGCGCCAGTCGACGAACGTACCGGGGTCCGTGCCGAGGGCCACCACGTGACCGTTACGGGTCGTGACCTCCTCGCCCAGCATGATCAGCAGGTCGTCCCCTGCCTGGTCCGCCCAGTGGGCGTGCGAGCTGTGCGTGTTGTGGTCCGAGGTGTTGATGAAGTCCAGACCCGCGGCGCGCGCCAGCGCGGCGATCTCCGCGGGGGTGCGGCGGCCGTCCGAGTACCAGGAGTGGAGATGACAGTCACCCCGGTACCAGGCGCGGCCCCGGCCCTTCGCACGGGACGGCGGGTACGCCGGGACCGGGGCGGCGTCCTGCTCCCCGTACGTCAGCGTGATCGTGACCTCGTACGGCAGGCCCTGCGGCGCCACCGTGTAGGGGCCGAGCGCGATGTGCCAGCTGCCGGGGCGGATCCGACCGGGGATGTACCCCGGCGTCGCGTCGTCCGCGCGGACGAAGAACTCGGTGCGCGCGCCGCCCGACCAGCCGCGGAAGCCCTCGCCGCCCAGTGCCGTGCCGCGCTCGTCGAAGAGGCCGATGTCGAGCGCGTTGCCCGCGGTGCCGGCCGGGACGGACGGCTTCTCGTAGGTGTACGCGACGTGGATCTCCCGCACCCCGCGCGGGATCTCCACCGGGAGGTACACGAAGTCCGGTGAACCGGTGGGCAGGGTGCCGGACACCGTACGGGTCTCGGTACGGTCGGTCGCGTCGGAGCCGCTCGCGAAGGTCACGCTTCCCAACGTAAGGGCGGCTGCCGCCCCCGTCACGAACAGCGCGCGTCTGCCGATGCCGTCGAAGCTTTCGATGCCGTGCTCGTCCTCGCACATGCTGCTGCTCCCAGGGTGTCGTGAGAGTGACATGGGTGGTGCACGTTGGCACGTACAACCCTGGTAGTCGGCTGTGAACTGCGGGGCAAGAGAAGGAAATCGACAGCTTTCGGGGAGGCGGCGCGCCTGCCGGGGCCGGCCCGCGCGGGGCGCCAGTGGCACCCTGTAACGATCCGTGGCCCCGGAGGAATACGGCCACGCCCTGTAACGCCTGATCACCGCGATCGTATGCTCGAAGGATGACGACCACCGCGACCTCCGGAACCGGCCCGACCGAGAACTCCATGCGTCGCGCCCTCAAACGCGCCCGTGACGGCGTCGCCCTCGACGTGACCGAGGCCGCGGTGCTGCTCCAGGCGCGCGGCGAGGCCCTCGAGGACCTCGCCTCGTCCGCCGCCCGGGTGCGGGACGCGGGGCTGGAGGCGGCCGGCCGCCCCGGCGTGATCACGTACTCCAAGAGCGTCTTCATCCCCCTCACCCGCCTCTGCCGCGACAAGTGCCACTACTGCACCTTCGTCACCGTGCCGGGCAAGCTGCGCCGCGCCGGGCACGGGATGTTCATGTCGCCGGACGAGGTCCTCGACGTCGCCCGGCGCGGCGCGGAACTCGGCTGCAAGGAAGCCCTCATCACGCTCGGCGACAAGCCCGAGGACCGCTGGCCCGAGGCCCGGGAGTGGCTGGACGCGCACGGCTACGACGACACGATCGCGTACGTCCGTGCCATCTCCATCCGGATCCTGGAGGAGACGGGACTGCTGCCTCACCTCAACCCGGGGGTGATGTCCTGGACCGACTTCCAGCGGCTCAAGCCCGTCGCGCCGAGCATGGGCATGATGCTGGAGACGACGGCGACGCGGCTGTGGAGCGAGCCCGGCGGTCCGCACCACGGCTCTCCTGACAAGGAGCCGGCCGTACGGCTGCGGGTCCTGGAGGACGCGGGGCGGTCGTCCGTTCCCTTCACCAGCGGGCTGCTGATCGGGATCGGGGAGACGTACGAGGAGCGCGCCGAGTCGCTGTTCGCGCTGCGGCGCGTGTCCCGGTCGTACCACGGCATCCAGGAACTGATCATCCAGAACTTCCGCGCCAAGCCGGACACGGCGATGCGCGGGATGCCGGACGCCGAACTGGACGAACTGGTCGCCACGGTGGCCGTCGCCCGGCACATCATGGGACCGGCCGCCTGCCTCCAGGCCCCGCCGAACCTCGTCGACTCCGAGTACGGGCGGCTGATCGGCGCGGGGATCGACGACTGGGGCGGGGTCTCGCCGCTCACCATCGACCACGTCAACCCCGAGCGGCCCTGGCCGCAGATCGAGCAGCTGGCCGAGCAGTCGCGTGCCGTCGGCTTCGAACTGCGCGAGCGGCTGTGTGTGTACCCCGAGTTCGTGCAGCGCGGGGAGCCCTGGCTCGACCCTCGGCTGCTGCCGCACGTACGGGCGCTGGCCGACCCGGAGACGGGGCTCGCCCGCGAGGACGCCGTCGTCGAGGGGCACCCCTGGCAGGAGCCGGAGGAGGCCTTCACGGCGTCGGGGCGCACCGATCTGCACCGCACCATCGACACGGAGGGACGCACCGGCGACCGCCGGGACGACTTCGACCTCGTGTACGGCGACTGGGAGGCGCTGCGGGAGGCGGCGGCGCCCGGGATGCTGCCTTCCCGCATCGACACCGACGTCAGGGCGGCCCTCGCGACCGCCGCCGACGACCCGACCAAGCTCACCGACGACGAGGCGCTCGCGCTGCTGCACGCGGACGGTCCGGCGCTCGACGCCCTCTGCCGGATCGCGGACGACGTGCGCAGGTCCGCCGTCGGTGACGACGTCACGTACATCGTCACCCGGAACATCAACTTCACCAACGTCTGCTACACCGGCTGCCGTTTCTGCGCCTTCGCCCAGCGCCGCACGGACGCCGACGCGTACACGCTGTCGCTGGACCAGGTGGCCGACCGCGCCCAGCAGGCCTGGGAGCTCGGGGCCGTCGAGGTCTGCATGCAGGGCGGCATCCACCCGGACCTCCCGGGCAGCGCCTACTTCGACATCGCGAAGGCGGTGAAGGAGCGCGTCCCCGGCATGCACGTGCATGCCTTCTCCCCGATGGAGGTCGTCAACGGCGCGACGCGTACGGGGATGTCCATCCGCGAGTGGCTGACCGCCGCGAAGGAGGCGGGCCTCGACACCATCCCCGGCACGGCGGCGGAGATCCTCGACGACGAGGTCCGCTGGGTCCTGACGAAGGGCAAGCTGCCCGCGGCGACCTGGATCGACGTCGTCACGACCGCGCACGAACTCGGCATCCGCTCCTCGTCCACGATGATGTACGGGCATGTGGACCAGCCCCGCCACTGGCTCGGCCACTTCCGCACGCTCTCTCGCATCCAGCAGCAGACCGGCGGCTTCACCGAGTTCGTGACGCTCCCGTTCATCCACACCAACGCGCCGGTGTACCTGGCGGGCATCTCCCGCCCGGGCCCGACCACCCGCGACAACCGCGCGGTGGTGGCCATGGCCCGCCTCCTGCTCCACCCGCACATCCCGAACATCCAGACCAGCTGGGTGAAGCTGGGCGCCGAGGGCGCGGCGGAGATGCTCCGCTCCGGCGCCAACGACCTCGGCGGCACGCTGATGGAGGAGACCATCTCCCGGATGGCGGGCTCCTCGTACGGCTCGTACAAGTCCGTCAAGGACCTCATCGCCGTCGCGGAGGCGGCCGGGCGTCCGGCGAGGCCGCGGACGACCCTGTACGGGGAGGTCTCCGAGGAGCGGCAGCGGGCGGCGGAGGTGTCGGACGGGCACCTGCCGGAGCTGCTGCCGGTCCTGGAGTGACGGCCGAAGCGTGCGGCGGCCCCGGGCGTGTCGGAGTACGATGATCCGACCCTCGGTGGAGGGCCCAGAAGCCCGGTGAATCCGAGGAGTTGCGTGCCCGTGCCTGCCCGACGGCTTCCCTCCTGGATCTGGGTCACCGGACTGACCACGGCGGCGATCGTGGGCGTCACCGCCCTCGCCGCGCAGGCCGACCAGGGGGCGCACCCGACCGCCGCCCACGCCGCCGGGGCGAAGCCGTCCGCGTCGGCGAGCCCGCGGCCCTCCGCCTCGCCCAAGAAGGCCGAGCCGGTCGCCGTGCCCGACGCCTCGGGCACGGGACGGCGGATCGTCTACTCGCTCGCCCAGCGGCGCGTGTGGCTCGTCGACACGGGCGAGGCCGTCCGCCGCACCTTCGCGGTGTGGCCGGGCACGGTGAGCCCGGCGCCGGGCCGGTACGCGGTGTCGACCACCGTCCCCTCCACCACGGGGACGGATGGCACGAAGGTCGAGAACATCGTCTACTTCACCGTCGCGTCCGGCGTGAACATCGCCTTCTCCAACGCCCAGGACGGCTCCTCGCCACAGCCCGCGGCGGGCGTGAAGACCGGCGGGATCCGTATGCACAGCGCGGACGGGGACGCGGTCTGGGCGTTCGGCACCAAGGGTACGAAGGTCTCCGTGGTGAAGTAGCGGCCGGGGCGATGGAGGAGGCGGACGGATGGGGCGTGCGCGGCCGTCGATGCAGGAGCTGATCGCTCGGCGCAGACGGGCGGGATTCGTGGGGCGGAGCCACGAACGGGCTGCCTTCCGGCGGAACCTGGAGCTGCGGCCCGAGGACGAACGCCACCGCTTCCTCTTCCATGTGCACGGCAACGCGGGGGTCGGAAAGACCTTCCTGGTGAGGGAGTTCGAGCAGGTGGCCCGGGACCGCGGGGCCTTGACGGCGTACGTCGACGAGGGCGTCGGCAGCGTGCCCGAGGCCATGGGCACGATCAGTCGCCAACTCGGCGTACAGGGCCGTAGTCTCAAGGAACTGGATCGGCTGCTCGCCGTCCATCGGGAGCGGCGGCACGAAGCCGAGGCGGTCGCCGTGGTCGACGCCGAGCCCGGTGAGCCCTCGGCGGCCGGTCTCGTGGTGGCACGCGCCGGACTGGTCGGACTTGGCATGGTGCCGGGCGTGAGCGCCCTCGCGGGCGCCCTGGACGCCGGCCAACTCGCCCAGGGCGCCGACAGGGTGCGGGCGAGCCTCAGCGCCCGCTTCCGCAGCCAAGAGGACGTGCAACTGGTCCTGACACCCGAACGGGTGCTGACGCCGGTACTGCTGGGCGAGTTGTCGCAGGTGGCGTCGGCGGCGCCATGGGTCGTCCTGTTCTTCGACACCTACGAACGCACCGGACCGTTCCTCGACGGCTGGCTGCACGAGGTGATGACCACCGACCGCTACGGCACTCTGCCCGCCGACGTCGTCGTCGTCACCTCCGGCCAACGCCCCTTCGACACCGCCCGATGGGGCGGCTTCGCGGACTTCATGACGGACGTGCCGCTCGGGCCGTTCACGGAGGCGGAGGCGCGGGGGCTGCTCGCCGCCAAGGGGGTGGTGGCCGAGCCGGTGGTCGACGAGGTGCTGCGGCTCACGGGCGGGCTGCCGGTGCTGGTGTCGACCCTCGCGCAGACCCGGCCCGCCGATCCGGACGACGTGGGAGACCCGAGCACGACGGCAGTGGAGCGGTTCCTGAAGTGGGAGCCGGATCCGGTGCGGCGCGCGGTCGCCCTGGCGTGCGCGCTGCCACGGCGCCTGGACGCGGACGTGTTCCGGGCGGTGGTGGACGGTACGGACACCGAACTCGACGCCCTCTACGGCTGGCTCCGGGAACGACCGTTCGTCGACGAACGCGGCGACCGGATGCAGTACCACGACGTCGTACGGGCCCCGATGCTGCGCCTCCAGCGCAAGGGCTCGCCCAGGCGATGGGCCGAGCGGCACGAGCGGCTCGCGGCGGTCTTCGCCGGGTGGCGGGAGGAGACCGAGGCCGGACTGGAGGACGGCTACGGGTGGGCCGACGAGGACTGGCGGGAGCTACGGCTCGCGGAGTCCTATCACCTGCTGTGCGCCGCACCCCGCTCCGCGCTTCCCGCCGTCCTCACCGACGTCGTGGATGCCTGCGGTCAGGCGGACGACCTGGTGAGGCGCTGGATGCGCCTGCTGGCAGACGCGGGCGAGGACGCGGACGCCCAGGCCGTACGGGCCTGCGGAAGCGACCTGACGCGGGCGCTCGACGAGGGAGGCAAGCCCGAGGTGCTCCGGCTGCTGCTCGGCCGGGCGCGGGGCGACGAGCCCTGGCGGGCGCGGGCGCGGGCGGAGCTGGCCGACTCCCTCGCGAGGGACGGTGCGTACGAGCGCGCCCTGGAGGAGTACGGCCGCGCCCTCGCCCTTGACCCGGACCTGGTGCGGGCTCACCGGGGGCGGGCCCTGACCCGCAGCGGCCTGGGCGACCAAGAGGGGGCACTCGCCGACGTCGAGCGCGTGGTCGAGCTGGAGCCGGACAACCCCTACAACGTAGTCCTGCGCGGCGAGTACCACCGCCTCCTGCGCCATGACGACGAGGCGGTCCGGGACCTGAGCGAAGGCATTCGACGCGACCCGGCCAGCGCCTTCGCCTGGGCTTCCCGGGGCGCCACCCACGAGCGCGCCGGAGACCTCGACGCGGCCCTCGCCGACTTCGGCCGCGCGCTCGACCTCAAGCCGGACTATGCCTGGGCACTGGGCCGCCGGGCTCGGGCCTGGCGTGGACTGGCCGAACACGACCGCCAGTTGGCCGACCTCGACCGAGCCCTCGCCCTCTGGCCCGACTGGGGCTGGGGCCACTGCGAACGCGGCGACGCCCTCCGAGTGGCCGGCCGCCACGAGGAGGCCCTCGCCGACTACGACGAGGCGCTCACCATCGACCCCGCGTACGCCTCGGCCCACGCCAGCCGGGGCGCGGCGCTGGCCGACCTGGGCCGCCGCGAGGAGGCATTCGCCGCCCTGGACCACGCGCTGGAGCTGCGCCCCTCCTACGAGTGGGCCGCCGCCCTGCGCGCCCGCCTCAGCGGCGGACCGAACTGACGAACTCCGTCCAGGAGGCGCCGGTGAAGCGGAGCCGGCTTCCAACGCCGTACTCCACGGGCACGTCAGGGGAAGGGGCTTCCGGCTCGGGTTGAAGCTGCGCGGCGACGGCACCCTCCGCATCGAGGTGACGGACGCGCGGGGTGACCGGGTCCCCTGCATCAAGGACCCGGAGGACGGCGAGGCGGAAACCGGTCGCGGACTACTGATCGTCGCGGCGTACGCGCACCGTTGGGGCGTCGACGAGGCACCGGCCCACGCGAAGACGGTCTGGGCTGAACTGGCACCGGGACGCGGGAAAACGTGACCCGGTGGCTCCCGACGTCAAAGACCAAAGAACCGGGGAAAGAACCGAACCCACCCCCACCGCCCCCGTCGATCACCCGCGGGAGTGAATATGCCCAACTCGACTGGCGCGGAGCGGCACTTGTGGTGCAGCGTCAGCCTCAACAGCCGCAGACATGCATCGGCCCCCGCCGGGACGGCAATCCCAGTGCGAGGGCCTGATCACCAAGGAAGAAGACGCTTCCCGATGACTGACAAGCAGCCTAGCGCGCCCGCGCACCCGAAGACCCGGCATTCCCACTCCGGCGTCACCCACGTGAACGAACCCCATCACGACAACTTCACCGTGGTCGGCAACCACCTCGCCCAGCACCCCGAGTTGTCGCTGACGGCGATCGGCCTCGCGACCCACATCCAGTCGCTGCCCGCCGGGACCTCCATCGGGATCAAGGCGCTGGCGGCCAAGTTCCCCGAGGGCGAGATCAGGATCGCCGCCGCCCTGCGGGAGCTGGAGGAACACGGTTACCTCACGCGTGCCAGGGAGCGTCTTCAATCGGGCCGAGTGACGACCCGGACGATCTCGTACAACAAGCCGCGGCGGGCGGCGGTCGCGGCAGCCACGGCCCCCGAGCCCAACCGCCGAGCCCCGCAGGCCCCCGCTCCCACGACCGTCGCGCCACCACACCGCACAGCTGCCGACCTGCTCTCCGGCCTGCGGGTCCAGGACTCCCGGCTGCTGCTCACCGAACGGGATGTGAACCGCCTGGCGCCCTCCGTCGACGCCTGGCTGGAGCGAGGCGTACCGCTCGCCGCCGTACGGCGGACGCTGACGAGCGGTCTGCCCGAGGACCCGATCAAGCATCCGGCGGCCTTCCTCGCCCACCGCCTCACCACGCTCCTGCCTCCGCCTCTCGCCGCTGCTCCACCACCAGTGAGCCCCCACCGCCCGGCCCCCCTCCAGACCTGCGACGGCTGCGAGCGGGCCTTCCGGGCGCCCCGACCCGGCCGGTGCCGTGACTGCCGCACATCGGCCGGCGCGGCGTAACGGGCCTCGGGGAATCCGCATGACAGGCGCAGCCGCAGCAGCGCACCACTCCCTCCGCCGGTACCGTACGAGGACCGAGCCACCCGCACCGGAGGTCACCGTGAGCGCCCAGACCGACGGCCCGTAGGGACCGCTCATCCCCATGCCGGAACTCAATCCGGACGCGTTGCGGGCAGCGGTCGCGCGGATCGCGCCGAGCCGCGTCCCCGCCCTCACACAACACCTCTTCGAAGCCACGACGAATGCCCAGCAGACGCAGAGCCTCGCGCCGCTGCGGGCCTTCGTCCACTCCTGGGCGGTGTTCGTGGCGATCGAACGACACCCGGAACGCGCCGCCCGTCTGCGTGAACTGGAGCGCCTCGTGGATACGGGCGAGCAGGACCCGGCAGAGGCCGTCGTCGAAATTCGCTCGATCCGGGAGACGGCCGAGGCGGAGGCCGGACTGTGACGGATTGGGCCTGGGACTACAACCCGAGTGCCGAGTACGTCACCGGCGGGCTGTCGTCAGGCGTGGTTGCGGAGGTGGAGCGGATCGCCACCGAACTGGCTGCGCTCGGCCGTGACTCGATGAAGGTCGGCAGGCCCATTGATCGAGAGGGCGGATTGCGAGAATTCGACATCCTCGGTGGACGCGGCTTCATCAGCTTCCTGTCCGTACCTTCGTCAGCATCAGGTCCAGGAACGGACGCCGAGGGAGCCTTGCCCTCGTCACCGACCGGGACTGACCGGGCGGGTTCACTCGACCCGCACTCCGTATACCGATCGTGCCCTGAACGGACCGTTCCCGGTCGATTACAGTGCTGAGCTGTCGGACGTACGGACAGTGCCTGGGGAGGTCTCGGTGGGTGCGACAGCCGGTGCCGTCTGGGGCCGTGCGGAGCAGCAGGACTTCCGTAGCCGGGTACGGGGGACTCTGCTGGGCGCGGCCGTCGGGGACGCTCTCGGGGCGCCGGTCGACGGGCTCACCCTGGAGGGGATTCGGGAGGCCCACGGTGCGGAGGGGCTGGTCGACCTCGCCTTCGGGTATGGCCGGCGCGGCTCCGTCACCCACCTCACCCAGCTGACCCTCTTCTCCCTCGATGGTCTGATACGCGCCCAGGTGCGCCGTGACACCGGCGCCTGGCATCCGCCCACCGACCTCCACCGGGCGTACCGCCGCTGGGCGGCCACCCAGAGCGACTGGGGCCCCGACGAGCGCCGCAAGGACGACGGCTGGCTGGCCCGCGAGGAGTGGCTGTACGCCCGCCGGGACCCGGCCCGCGCCTGCCTGATCGGCTTCGGCGACGACATCATGGGCACGCTGGACGCGCCCAAGAACCCCGGCGAGCTCGGGCCCGAGGCCGCCGCCCGCTCGGCGCCCTTCGGGCTGCTCGTCGGCTGGGAGCCGCAGCTCGTGATGCAGCTCGCCGTCGAGTGCGCCGCACAGACGCACGGGCACCCCACGGCGTACCTCGCGGCGGGCGCGTATGCCGTCATCGTGCACGCGCTGGCCCGCGGCGAGAGCCTCGACGGGGCCGTGCAGCGGGCGCTCGCGATCCTCGCGGCGCGGCCGGGACAGCAGCCCGTCGCGGACGCGCTCCAGTATGCGCTGGGGGCCGTGCGGCAGGGGATGCCGACGCCGGGGCGGGTGGAGGAACTCGCCGGGGACGGTACGGCGGAGGGGTTGCTCGCGGTCGCCGTGTACTGCGCGCTGGTGGGCGACGACATCCGGCACGGTCTGTGCCTCGCGGTGAACCAGGGTGGGCCCTCCGGTGCCGCCGGTGCGCTCACCGGGGGGCTGCTCGGCGCCCTGTACGGCGAGACGGCCCTCCCGCCCGCCTGGCTGGCCGAGCTGGAGGGCCGTCCCACGATGCTGGCCCTCGCGGACGACTTCGCCATGGAGATGACCCAGGGCCCGGCCCTGCACGGGCCGGGCGGTTCCGCCCCGGGCTGGCTGGCCCGTTACCCGCGGGCGTAAGGCGTTCCTCGCCCCCGTGCCCCTGGGCTGGGCGGCGATGCGGGGGCGAAGCCCCGCCTCGGGGCACGCGTCCCGGGCCCGCGGGCGGGCGAGGGACGCGTGCCCTTTCTCAGACGCCGGACGGGCTGGCGGTGCCCGCCCCGTCCGCGGCCTCCGCCGGCGCCGGGATCACCGCGGCAGCGGCCCCGTCGTCATCCGTGTTGATCTTCTCGATGATCGCGTCCCGCTCCGGCGTGTCCTCGGGCTTCAGGAAGCCGATGAGGATGTACAGGACGAGGGAGATGGCCATCGGGACGGAGACCTGGTACTCCAGCTTCACATCGGTGCGCTGGGAGAAGTCCAGGTTGTAGTTGACGAAGAAGAACGCGAGCAGACCACAGGCCCAGCTGGTGAGCGCCGCCGTCGGGCCGGACTTACGGAACGGTCGCAGCAGACCCAGGATGAACGGGATCGCGATCGGCCCCATGAGCCCCGCCACCCACTTGATGACGACCGTGATGATGTCCTTGAAGGTGGCGGAGTTGACCTGCGTCGCCACCGCCATCGAGAAGCCGAGGAAGGCGACGGTCGTGATCCGCCCCGCGATGAGGCCGGCCCGGGTGTCCCAGGCACGCGCGGCCTTGGAGAGAACCGGCGCCACGTCCCGGGTGAACACCGCGGCGATCGCGTTCGCGTCCGACGAGCACATGGCCATCGTGTGCGAGAAGAAGCCGACCACGACCAGACCCAGCAGCCCGTGGGGGAGGAGCTGTTCGGTCATCAGACCGTACGCGTCCGAGCCGTCCGGCTTCTTCGCCGTGACGAGGAGCGGCGACAGCCACATCGGGATGAACAGGATCACCGGCCACACGAACCAGAGCCCGGCGGACAGGAAGGCCGACTTCGTGGCCTGCTTGGCGCTGCCCGTCGCCATGTAACGCTGGGCCTGGTTCCACATCCCGCCGTTGTACTCGAACAGCTTGATGAACAGGTATGCGATGAAGAACACCGTCAGATACGGGCCCGCGAATCCGTTCGCGTGACCGTGCAGCTTCGGCGAGTCGAGAGCCTTGGACAGGCCACCCTGGTCGGAGATCTTGTTCAGCACGATGATCAGCATCGAGAGCCCCGCCAGCAACTGGATCACGAACTGACCCAGTTCCGTCAGCGCGTCCGCCCACAGACCGCCGATCGTGCAGTACACGGCCGTGATGCCACCGGTGATGAGGATGCCCTGGGTGAGCGTGACCCCGGTGAAGACGCTCAGCAGGGTCGCGATCGCCGCCCACTTCGCACCGACGTCCACGATCTTCAGCAGGATGCCCGACCAGGCGAGCGCCTGCTGAGTGGGCACGTTGTAGCGATCCTTGAGGTATTCGAGCGGTGAGGCCACGTGCAGCCGGGAGCGGAGCCGGTTGAGCCGGGGCGCGAACAGTTTCGCGCCGAGCAGCACGCCGATGGCGATGGGCAGCGCCCAGGTGACGTACGAGGTGATGCCGTACGTGTACGCGATACCGGCGTACCCGGTGAACATCACCGCGCTGTAGCCCGACATGTGGTGCGAGATGCCGGACAGCCACCAGGGCATCTTGCCGCCCGCGGTGAAGAAGTCGCTGACGTCGTCCACACGCTTGTGGGACCAGACACCGATCGCGGTCATGACGCCGAAGTACGCGACCAGGACGGCCCAGTCGAAGCCGTTCATGTGCCCCCTCCAGGGGTCCGCCTTGTGAACCTGCAGATACCGGACGGCACTTCGCCAGTACGCACATGGGCGGCCCCGTGCGGGAGCGGGGACTTTGGGGATTGAACCGCCGTTCGGAGGGGGCGGTCAAGACCTTTCGCGGTCACAGATATGAACACAGATCAGAAAGCAGAACGATTTTGCCTCCACTTTACCCGTACGGCTGTTGTCGTGCTCGTGACGTGGACCACACCATGAGCGGGCACTTCGTCAGACCACACGGGCAGGTTCACACCGACAAGTCGATCAGGCGTACGGGATGCGGGTCCCGCGCGGCTGGGAGGGGACGGCCGACCGGAATCCACCATCGGTCCCGCTAGCGCATGAGTTCGCCGGCGTTCACGAGCAGCGACTGCCCCGTGATCGCCCGCGCCCGGTCGGACGCCAGGAACACCGCGGCGTCCGCCACGTCCCCGTCCGTGGCCAGCTCGGGCAGCGCCATCCGCTCGGTGAGCCGCTGCAGGACGTCCGCCTCCGGTACGCCCTCGGTGTGCGCCGTGAACTGGACGTACGCCTCGACGGGCGGCCCCCACATCCACCCCGGCAGCACGGTGTTCACGCGGACGCGATGGGGGCCCAACTCCCTCGCCAGCGAGTACATCGCGCTCGTCAGCGCCCCCTTGGACGCCGCGTACGCCGCCTGCCGCACCTGGCTCGGCGCGGCCACCGACGACTGCGTCCCGATGATGACGACCGAGCCGCCGCACACCTTCAGCGCGGGCAGACAGGCCCGGGTCATCCGCAGGGTGCCCAGCAGATTCACGTCGATGACCGACTGCCAGGTGGTGAAATCCGCGTCCTCCAGGCCGCCGAAGTAGCTGTCCCAGGCCGCCACGTGCACCACCGCGTCGATCCGCCCGAACCGCTCCGTCGCGAGCTCCGCGAGCGCCTCGCACTGCTTCTCGTCCGTGATGTCCGTGGCCCGGTACGCCGTGTGCGCGCCGTCCGGGTCGAGCTCGGCCGCGGACGAGGCGAGATTGGCCTCCGTGCGCGCCCCCAGCACCGCGTTGCCCCCGTCCCGTACGACGGCCGCCGCGACCTGATGGCCGAGCCCGGCCCCGACCCCCGAGACGACGACCGTCTTCCCCGCGAGCAGTGACATCCGAGGCCTCCCCGGCTCTGGCGCATTGTCTGACGGAGCGTCAGAGTATGGGCGTCCGGCGGAGGAAGGAAGAGCGAGGAAGGGGATCGTCATGTCGGAGGAGACCCGTAGCGAGGTGTACGCGGAACTGGCCGCCCTCGGCCCGTACGGCGTCCACCCGGGGCACGCCCTGATCACCATGGTCGAGCCGCACCCGGGCCACGAGTACGCGTACAACCGATGGTACGAGGACGACCACTACTACGCCGGCGCGATGGCCATGCCCTGGATCTACGCGGGCCGTCGCTGGGTCGCTACCCGCGATCTCCAACTCCTGCGGTACCCCGAGAAGTCGGCGGTCGCCCAGCCGGTCACCGCGGGCTGCTACCTCTCGACGTACTGGGTCACCGAGGGCCGCTACGACGACCACATGAGGTGGACCGTCGGCATCAACAAGCGGCTGAATCGCGACGGCCGCGTGTACCAGGACCGGACACATGTCTTCACGGCCTTCCAGGACCACGCGGCCACGGTGTACCGCGACGGCGCCGCCGGCCCCCGCGACTTCCACGCCCTGGACCACCCCTACGCGGGCCTCGTCCTCCAAGTCGTCGACGCCGACTCCGCCGACCGGCGCGCCGAACTGCTGGAGTGGCTGCGCGCCCGCCACCTCCCCCGGCGCCTGGCGGGCTCCCCGGCCGCGATGGTGACCGTCTTCCGCCCCACCCCACTCCCCGGCGACCGTATGACGTACGTGAAGCAGGTCGAGGGCGTCGACACCCGGCTGACCCTCCTGTGGTTCCTGGAGACGGACCCGAGGGAGTGCTGGGAGGACCACTTCGGCGGACTGGAGGAAGCGGTGGCGGAAGGGGGGTTGGGGAAGGTGGAGCTGGTGGCGCCCTTCATTCCGACGGTGCCGGGGACGGACAGGTACGTGGACACGTTGCGCTGAACGGGCGGCGCCCTACGGCGAGTGAGCCGAAGGGGCACGCCTGTGTCGAGACGGCATGGGGGTCCCCCCTGCTCGAACGAAGTTGAGAGCTTGGGGGAGCGCGGAGGCCCGACGAAGGAGGGTCGAGCACGATCGCCGTCTCGACACAGGCTTTTGCGCCCCGGAGGCGAACCGAGCCCCAAAAAAAGGGGGATAGCCCCCTCGGCCAGGACGGCGGGCCAGTCGAGAGGGCTATTTCGGTGGTGCGTATGCGGTTGGTCGGTGCAGTTGTGGTGGTGGATGCAAGTGTCGACGCATCAGGCGAGGTCGAAAGCCCCTCGGCTGACCTCGGTCACGAAGGCGTTCCACGAGTCCGCGGGGAACGCCAGCGTGGGGCCCGCGGGGACCTTGGAGTCCCGTACGGCCATCGCCGCGAGAACCGGGGACTTGACCTCGACACATGCGCCGTTGCCGGTGGAGTAGGAGGACTTGGTCCACGTGTCCGTGGCGCCTTGCTGGATTGCCATGTTCGCTCCGGATAGCCAGTTGTTGAGAGTTGCTGTCACCGCACGGCGGGTTCGCTGCGGAACTCGCCGTGCGGTTTGCGCCAACGTTGTTGCTCGATGGCGTGATCGACGCTACTCGCCAACATCGGCGGGCGAAGTGGCCGTTCACTCGACCGGGTGGCATATACCAGTGGAGTCTTCCGTCCAGGCATGGTGAGGGTGTACTCTGCGGCACTTTCCCGCGGGAGGCCCGTTCTCAGGGGTGTGCGTCAGCGCGCGTACTCCTTGGCGATGTCCGCGATGAACTGCCGCGACTGCTCCACGTTCAGGGCCTGTGCCCGCAGATGCTCGTACATCACACTGTATTTCTGGACGTCGTTCGCCTTCTCCAGATACAGGTCGCTGGTGACGCCCTCGATGTAGACCACGCTGGAGTCGGCCGCGTCGGGGAACTCCAGGATCGCGTACTGCCCGTTGAGTCCCGGGTGCGCGCCCATGTCGAAGGGGATCACCTGCACGGTGACGTGCGGGAGCTGGGACTGTTCGACGAGGTGTTCCAGCTGGTCGCGCATGAGGGAGCGGTTGCCGACGACGCGGCGCAGGGCGGCCTCGTCGAGGACGGTCCACAGCCGGAGCGGGTTCTCCGGGGCGGAGATACGTTCCTGTCGGCGCAGCCGAACCTGGACGCGCTTGTCGATGTCGCCGGAAGCGGTCTCCGGCAGCGCGCCCGCGATCAGGGCCTCGGCGTACGGCCGGGTCTGCAGGAGACCGGGGACGACCTGGGGATCGTAGACGCGAAGTGACGCGGCGTCGGTCTCCAGCCCGATGTAGACGCTGTACGGGATGTCGCCGAAGGAGTGCCACCAGCCCTGCTGGCGCGAGTCCTTGGCCATCTGCATCAGGGAGTCGACGATCCGGTGGTCCTCGACCTCGTAGACTCCGCACAGATCGCGGACGTCACGCTGGCTGATACTGCGCCGTCCGTTCTCCAGCCGGCTGATCTTCGACTGCGAGACCAGCAGACGCTCGGCGACCTCTTCGGCCGTCATGCCCTTGAGCTCGCGGAGCCGACGCAGCTCCTGGCCGAGCCGGCGCCGCCGGACGGTGGGGTTGACACTTGACGCCACGGGACGTGCACCTCCGGCTGCGGGCCTCTACTTTGCGTATCTGCTGTTGAGCAGACTGCCACCAAGGTGCGTTCTACCGCTGGAAAACACCGGATATGCGCTGGGTACACGCCAGTTCGGAGATCTGGCGTGGATATCGCGCGGATCGCGTAAGCGTACGTCGCCTTCACTCGTACCGTCCGCATATGCGCGGCACCCGCGAAATGCGGCCGCGCGGGGCGGTGGGGCCGTGTCGTCGTCCGGACGTACGGCCCCACCGCCCCGCGCGAGCCAGCGGCTCCCGAACCGGGTCTTGGGGACTGCGGTGCGGCGCTGAGGTCGTGCAGGCGGTGCGTGGCGGTGCTCTTTGTGGTGCGTGGTGGTGCGTACGGCGCCTGGTGGCGCCGTGGGACCGCGGCTCAGTGGACCACGGCGCGCGCCATGGAACCGTGGCGCGGTTGCATCGGAACACCGCGGGCGGGTTCCGGTGCGGACCTGACGCCGGCGGTGGCCGGACGGCCTGCCGGTGCCGGGTTGCGGCGTGGCTGTGCACCCACGCCGTTCTGAACGTCCATGACCGCGTGGGCCACGAGGCCGCCCATGGGGTCATGCCTGATCAGGTCCCGTAGCCGGGAGCGGGACGAGCGTCCCTCGTTGCCCGGATACAGGTGCTTGCCGAGTCCGACCGCATGGGCCAGCGCGGCGAGCGCCGCGGTCCGCGGGTCCGGCGGTACGCCGGTGCGGATCGCGCTGTCCAGCCGGGACTTGATCTCCCGGCTGATCTCCGTGTCCGTCGCTTGGTAGCGAGTCGTCGGAAGCACCCCGCACATCTGGCCGGCCACGGCATGGACCATGCCGCACCTCTCCAGATGCGAGAGGTAGGTCTGGCGCAGCCCCAGTCGGGGTCCGCCAATCCAGTTGACCGCGCGTACGGGTGCTCCGCGTCGGCGAAGCAGTTCCAACGCACAGTCCAGTGTTGGATCTCCAGTCGGCCGTGGCTGCACCACGGCGATACGATCCCCGTCTGGGGCTATCCGTCCGGCCAGCGCCAGCTCTACTAGCTGTGCTCCGGCCAGACCGAGGTCGAGCGACTGCGGCTGTGCAGTGGTACCCGTGGTCGGGTCCAACGCCAGCAGCAGAAGCTCTTCCGGAAGAGTTCTGCGGCTCCTGCCCATCCATGCCTCCCCGCGTGGATGAATGACAGGGTGACCCCTCTCACATTGGTCTGTCGAGAGTGCCTGACCGGTTCGTAATGGAACCAGTAGGTATGTCGTTCTCGTCTACCGCAGGGGTTAAGCCCGCACACAGGACACTGGTACATGGTTCGGACAGCGATGTCCGGGCGGCGGGACAAGGGTTCACGGTTCGTTGGGCGCCCGGTGGGTGGCGCACGGAGGAGGCATCGGTGGCGGGCGAGTCCCCCGACAGGTCGAAGCAGCACGAGTCGTCGGCGTCGTCGGCACAAGCGACGCCGGAGACCCCGGCCGCGGTTCCGGGCCCGAACCGGGCAGCCGCCGCGGCGGCGGCCGACCCCCGTCTGGCGGTGGCCCGCGAACGGGCCGCCACGGTGAGGGTGGATCAGGCGACGGCGGTGTTCTCGACGCGGGCGTTGACGGAAGGTTCCTCCGGGTCCGGAGGGAAGGGCCCCGCGGAGGACGCGCGACTGCGCGAAGCCGTGGCCGCCTGGGTCGCTGGGGCGGACGAGGAGGCCCCTGAGGGGGAGTCCGAGGTTCCGGAAGCCTCCAAGGGCCCGGAGGACCCCGACAAGGCCTCCAAGGGCGCGGAGAAGGCCGGTACGGCGGCGGAGGAGGCCGGGACCGGGGCTGAGACCGAGGTTGAGGCCGAGGTTGAGGCCGAGGTTGAGGCCGAGGTTGAGGCCGAGGGTGAGACCGATGCTGGGGCCGAGGTTGAGGCTGCGGCTGGGGTTGAGGGTGAGGCTGACGGGGAGTCGGCTTCGAGGTCCGACGCCGACGCCGGTGCTGACATCGATGCCGCCGCTGATGCCGACTCCGACTCCGACGCGGACTCTGACGCCAAGTCCGAGTCCGAGTCCGAGGATGAAGTTGTGGCCGAGGGTACGGCGGCGGATGACGCCGATGCCGACGCCGACGCCGACGCCGAGCCGAAGGCGGATGCGAAGTCCACGTCGGACGCCGAGTCCGAGACGGCGCCCGGGCCCGAGTCCGGGACCGAGGACGCGAAGCCGGCGGAGGCGAAGGACTCTCCGGAGAACGTGTCCGAGACGTCTGAGACTTCGGAGAAGACCTCTGAGTCCTCCGAGGATTCCGAGACCTCCGAGGACGCGGCGGCGCAGAAGGACCCCAAGGACACGCCGCCCGCCGACGGTTCGACGCCCGCCGACGACGCGCCGTCCGCGAAGGACGCCCCGGACACCGACGACGCGCCCGAGACCCCCGTCGACCAGCCCACCGCCATCTTCAAGGCGCCGAAGCGCCCGGCGGTGGACCAGCCCACCACCATGCTCAAGCTGGGCGGTGCCAAGCCGGCCACCGACAAGCCCGCGGATGAGTCGAAGGCCGACCAGCCCAAGACGGACCAGCCCAAGACGGACCGGCCGAAGTCCGAGACCCCGTCCGAGCGCACCAGCAAGTTCGTGGCCCTCAAGCCCCTCGACGAACCCGTGTCGAGGGTGAAGCCGAAGACCACCTCGACCCCGTCCGTTCCCTCCGCCTCCTCCTCGCCCACCAGGGTGGCCCCCGCCGACGCCACCGCCGCCCTCCCGCAGGTCGGCCCCGAGCGCACCACGCAGCAGCCGCTGCCGCCGAAGCCGCCGCTGGACCTGCTGGCCGAGCTGACGAACACGCCGCCGCCCCCGCAGACCCCGGTGCGGACGCTCGCGCGGCGGGTGAAGATCTGGACGCCGCTGGTGCTGCTGCTCGCGGTCGTCTTTGCGGTCGCACAGTCGCTCCGGCCGCTGCCGACCCCCACGCTCGACCTCACCGCCGAGTCCAGCTACACCTTCGGCGGCGGCGACGCCTCCATCCCGTGGCCGTCCTCCGGCCAGGGCGCGCTCGACGTCCAGGGCATCGGTTCGTTCGGCACGTCCGGCGCGCAGAAGGCGGCGCCGATCGCGAGCGTCGCCAAGGTGATGACGGCGTACCTGATCCTGCGCGACCACCCGATCAAGTCCGGCGACGGCGCGAAGATCCAGGTGGACCAGAAGGCCCAGGACCAGTCGGACGCCGGCGACGAGTCGACGGTCAACGTGCACGCGGGCGACACCATCACGCAGAAGGAGGCCCTGGAGGGCGTCCTGATCGCGTCCGCGAACAACGTGGCCCGGCTGCTGGCCCGCTGGGACGCCGGTTCCGAGACGGCCTTCGTCGCCAAGATGAACGCCGCCGCCAAGGACCTCGGGATGACGAACACGACGTACACCGACCCGTCCGGCCTCCAGAAGACGACCGTCAGCACGGCTGCCGACCAGGTGAAGCTGGCGAAGGCCGCGATGAAGGACGCCTCCTTCCGCGAGGTCGCCCGGATGATGGAGTACACCGACTACAAGGGCACCAAGCACAGCAACTGGAACCACCTCGTCGGCTCGAACAACGTCATCGGCATCAAGACCGGCACCACCACCGCGGCGGGCGGCAACCTCGTCTTCGCGGCGACCAAGGAGATCGGCGGCGAGGTGCGGACCATCGTCGGCGCGGTGATCAGCCAGGGCCCCGGCGGCAGTGACAACACCATCCTCGGCGGCGCCCTGGCCGCGGGCGACAAGCTGATCCGCGCCGCGCAGGCCTCGTTGAAGTCCGCGACGATCCTGAAGAAGGGCGATGTCGTCGGTTACGTCGACGACGGGCTCGGCGGCCGTACGCCGATCGTGATCACCAAGGACGTCACGGCGGTCGGCTGGGCCGGACTCAAGGTCAAGCTGTCCTTCGTCTCCTCGGAGCTGCCGCACTCCGCGAAGGCCGGCACCAAGGTGGGCTCGCTCACCGTGGGTGACGGCGGCAGCAGCAGTGCCGTGCAGGTTCCCGTCGAGCTCCAGAAGGACCTCGCCGAGCCGGGCTTCGGTGCCAAGCTGACCCGCGTGAGCTAGCGGCCGTACACGGTGGGATGAGCGGACGTACGCAGGAGGGTCCGGGCGTACGGGTACGGGTACGGGCGTACGAGTGGGGCGCGCTTCCGGCAGGGGGCGTATGCCCCGTACGCCGGAAGCGCCCCGAACGCCATGTGAACGCGCCGTGAGCCCGCCGTGAGCGCGGTACGAACGCACCGCACCCCGTCGGGGCGCCCCACCCGGGAGCTCCCCGGCGGGGTGCGTGCTAGCGTCGCGAGATCGGGGCAGGTCGCGGGCCGCGGGTCCCGGGCCGAACACGAGAAAACGGGACACGGGAGCCTTGCAGTGGCGACAGCGGAGCCGACACACGCCGACGACGCCGATCCTGGCCCTGGCCCTGGCCCTGGCCCTGGACCGGGTCCTGAGCCGGATCGCGGACAGGGCTCGCGAATACGGCTGCCCGCACACGCCACCGACGACCCCGCCGGCGACGGCCTGACGGACGACGAGCCGCGGGAGCCCGTGACACCGGAGACGTCGGAGCTCAAGACCTCGGACTCCAAGACGTCGGACTCCAAGACGTCGGGGTCCGAGACGTCGGAGTCCGAGACGCAAGGCCGACGTACCCGCCTCAAGGCCTTCGCCGCCCGCCACCCCGTCGCCTTCGTCACCGTCGTGGCGGGCCTCCTGCACGTCGTCTGGTTCTTCACCTTCGCGAACAGTGGCGGAGACCTCGCGGCGCAGGACGCGTGGGCGGAGTTCGTCGGACGGCACCCGGACTCGGCGTACAACCTCGCCTGGTACGGCGGTATGCACCCGGTGTCGTACAGCGTGGTGTCGCCGTATCTGATGTCGGTCCTCGGCGTCCGTACGACGATGATGATCGCCGGGACGATCTCGGCGGGCCTGCTGACGATGATCCTCGTCCGCAGCCGTGCGATACGGCAGCCGCTGACGCCCGCCTTCGCGGGTGTCTTCGCGCTCATCTGCAACGCGATCTCGGGGCGGGTGACGTACGGCCTCGGCATGGTCTTCGGGCTCGCCGCGGCCGCCGTGGTCTTCTGCTGGCCGTACCGCTGGCGCTACAAGCGCTGGGCGAAGGCCCTGTGCGCGGCGCCGCTCGCCGCGCTGGCGACCGCCGCGTCGCCGGTGGCCGGACTGTTCGTGGGCCTGGTCGCGGTCGCCCTCTTCCTCCAGAAGCGCCGTCCCGGCGCGTACGCGCTCGGCATCGCGCCGACCGTCGTCGTCGCGGTCTCGGCCTGGCTGTTCCCCTTCTCCGGCACCCAGCCGATGTCCTTCGGCTCGGCCTCGCTGCCGCTGATCTCCGCCGGGCTGGTCTTCGCGCTCGTTCCCAAGGAGTGGAAGACGGTCCGGATCACGGCGGCGGTGTACGGCCTCGCCGTGCTCCTCGTGTGGCTGATCAGCTCGCAGATCGGCTCGAACATCACCCGCCTCGCGATGCTGCTCGAGGGCGTCGTGCTGCTCGCCGCGCTCCCCTTCACCGTGCCGAAGTCACGCAAGTGGTACGTGACCGTCCTCGCCTTCACCGGATTCGTCGGATGGATCGGCTTCAAGTCGGTCGACGACATCATCCATACGACACCGGCGGCGTCCTGGGCCCGCGAGCTCGCTCCGCTGGTGAACCAGCTCCAGGTCGTCGGTGCCGAGAAGGGCCGCGTGGAGGTGGTCCCCGCCCGCTCCCACCGCGAGGCGTCCGCGCTCGCGCCGTACGTGAACCTCGCCCGCGGCTGGAACCGCCAGGCCGACATGGAGCGCAACCCGCTCTTCTACGACGACACCCTCAACTCCGCGAACTACCACGAGTGGCTGCAGCGCTGGGCCGTCCACTACGTGGTGCTGCCCAAGGGCGAACCGGACGGGGACGGCGGCGAACGCGAGCGTCAGCTGGTCCAGCGCGGCATGCCCTACCTCCGCCAGATCTGGGGCGACGCGAACTGGCAGCTCTTCTCGGTCACGGATCCCACGCCGCTGGCCGATCCGCCGGCCGTCGTCGACCGGGCGGAGCAGGGCGAGCTGACCATCGAGGTGAAGAAGGCGGGCCGCGTTCTCATCCGCATTCCGTACTCGCCGTGGCTCGGGCTCGTCGACGCCGAGGGCAAGAGCGTGAAGGCTCCGCAGGAGACGCAGAAGTCCAAGCACCGTGCGGAGGGTACGCCGAAGACGTACGACAACCTCAACGGCTGCCTCATGGAAACCGCGGAGAACGCCTCCGGCGACAAGTGGACGGAACTCCTGGCCCCCGCCCCCGGCACCTACCGCCTGGCGGCCCCCTACCAACTCCCCCGGGGAACCCCGTGCCCCGAGGAACTGCGCTGACCTGACGGACGCGCCGGAGGCTCTTCGGCTGACGGCCGGTGGGGGCTGGTCGCGCAGTTCCCCGCGCCCCTAGGGGTGGGGCTGCGCCCCACATGTCCGGCTGCCGGAAGTTCTTCGGCTGTGGGCCGGTCGGGGTTGCTCGCGCAGTTCCCCGCGCCCCTCAAACCCCGGCCCGCACCTTCAGCCCGTCCGGCGTTTGAGGACGAGGCCCTTCAGGCCAATGGGGGTCTGGGGGCGGAGCTCCCAGGTTGGGGAGGGGACGGGTAGGGGCGGCGGGGGCGAGAACCCTCCGGCGCCAGCCCCCGCCCGCGCCTCACCTCACCGGAAACGCCACGTCACACACCGCGTCCTCCGGCCCCGCCGCATCCCAGTCCGCGAAGTACACCTCCCGGCAGGGACCGTCGTACGACAGCCCCCGCTCCCCGATCCACGCCTCGACCGCCTCGAACGCGGCGATGATCTGCGGATGAGCCACCTGCGCCTTGGTGATCCGCGCGTACGCGAGCCGTCGCGCCGGCTCCACCCGCACCCCGATCCCCGACGCCCGCCCCCGCTTCTCGGCCCACGCCCGCGCAGCCTCCTCGTCGGCGACCGGCACGCACGACTCGGCGGGCCCGTCGCTCTCCATGCTCACCTCGGCGTAATAGACGACGAAGGGCGAGCCGGTCGTCCCGCCGCACTCCCGCGCCCCGTCCTCCAGCCGCGCCAGCGAGGCCGGAATCCAGACCGGCAGCTCATCCGCCAGCGTGTGCCGCTTCTCCGTCAGCACCACCCGCTCCGGCACATCCACCGTCTCGACCACGAACTTCCCGTACATCTCGGTACTCCTCCCGGACAGCCGTCCACGGAGGTACTCGGCGAGCGTCCGCTGCGAAGCGAACCGCGCCTCGGCATCCGCCCAGTACGTGGCGAGGAGCACGGCGCCCTGCGTCGCCCCGACCTCCACCACCTCGGCGATCCGCGCGAGCGGCATGTCGAGCTGCCGCAGCAGTGCGACCAGCCGGGCGCGCTCGACCTGGTCGGCGCGGTAGTAGCGGTATCCGCTGACCTCGTCGACATGGGCCGGAGCGAGCAGTCCGAGCCGGTCGTACAGCCGAAGCGCCTTCGGCGAGAGCCGCGCGCGGGCGGCGAAGGCGCCGATCGTGAGCAGTTCCTGTCGCACGAGCCCATCCTCCGTCACCGGGCGCCTTCCGCCCGGTGACGAGGGACGCTGCTCCCTGCCCCAGGGGCAAGGTCAAACGGTTCAGGCGCCCAGGTGCTTCTCCACCGCCGCCACGACCTCCGCCGACTCCGGCTCGGTCTGCGGCGAGAACCGCGCCACCACGTCTCCACCCGGCCCGATCAGGAACTTCTCGAAGTTCCAGCGGATGTCCCCGGTGTGGCCCTCGCCGTCGGCGGTGTCCACAAGACGCTCGTACAGCTCGTGCCGCGCGTCCCCGTTGACCTCGACCTTCTCGGTCATCGGGAAGGTGACGCCGTAGGTCGCGGAGCAGAACTCGGCGATCTCCTCGGAGGTGCCGGGCTCCTGCCCCATGAACTGGTTGCAGGGCACACCGAGCACGGTGAAGCCCTGTCCCGCGTACCGCTCGTGCAGCCGCTCCAGGCCCGCGTACTGCGGGGTCAGCCCGCACTTGGAGGCCACGTTCACGATGAGCACGGTCTTGCCGCGGTACTGCCCGAGGTCCGCGGTGCCGCCCTGGAGGGAGTCGATCTGGACGTCGAGCACGGAACTGCTTGAACTGTCAGTAGTCATAAACGGATGCTAACTCCGCTTGATGTCGCCCCGGCCGCCGCCCGTCTTCCGCCCCGCATCCGCTGGGCGTCCGCCCGGCATGCGCCCGGCGTCCGCCCGGCCACGTCCCCGTTCGCTCGGTAAGGTCGCGAACGTGACCACAGCGAACACGATCAAGGGCATCTACGAGGTACTCGACGACCGCTTCGTCACCGGCCGCTGCACGAACGGCGACGGCAGGCTGGAGGTCCTCCACGACGGCTCCCGCTGGGCCGAGGGCCCGCTGTACGTGCCCGCCTGGCGCCAGCTGATCTGGAGCGACATCCCCAACGACCGCATCCTGCGTTGGGACGAGCCCACCGGCACGGTCGGCGTCCTGCGCACCCCCGCGGGCAACAGCAACGGCAACACCCTGGACCGTGAGGGCCGCCTGATCAGCTGCGAGCAGGGCAACCGTCGGGTGACCCGGACGGAGCACGACGGATCGGTCACCGTCCTCGCCGACCGCTACGACGGCAAGCGGCTCAACAGCCCGAACGACGCGGTCGTACGGTCGGACGGTTCGGTCTGGTTCTCGGACCCGGACTTCGGGATCCTGAGCGACTACGAGGGTCATCGGGCCGAGTCGGAGATCGGCGCGTGCCACGTCTACCGCCTCGACCCGGGGACCGGCGAGGTGCGGCTCGCCGCCGACGGCTTCGACGGGCCGAACGGCGTCGTCTTCTCGCCCGACGAACGGCAGCTGTACGTCTCCGACTCCCGCGCCGCCCGCATCCGCGTCTTCGACGTCCGCGACGACGGCACCCTCACGGACGGGAGAACATTCGCGGAAGCAAAGAAAGATGTTCACTTCGACAACATCCGCTTCGACGACGAGGGCAGGCTGTGGGCGGCCGCCCTGGACGACGGGGTGCACTGCTACGACCCCGACGGCACCCTCATCGGCCGGCTCCTGGTCCCCGAGAGGGTCTCCAACCTCACCTTCGGCGGCCCCAAGAACAACCGCCTCTTCATCACGGCGTCCACGTCCTTGTACGCGCTGATGATGTCGGTGACCGGCGCCCCGCGCATCCAGCGGCACCGGTGATCCGGTAACCCGGGGCACCCGCCTCTCCCGGCCTACTCCCGCTGGGCCTTCACGAGCACCTCCCCGGCGGGCGTACGGGAGTACAGCACCGAGCGCCCGGCCCGCCCCCTCTGTACCAGCCGGGCGTCCAGCAGCACCTTCAGATGGCGTCCGACCGAGCCGAGACCCTGCCCGGTCAGGGCCACCAACTGGGTCGTGCTCATGGGGGAGTCGAGAAGTGAAGTTCCGACTTGTATGGCGGTAGCGGAGCGCGGTCGGGTTGGCCGCTCGTAGCGTCTCCGTAGGACGCCGGATCGGATGGCTCGTGAGGTTCCTGC